>JBAVPE010000108.1:0-80680 GCA_049692775.1 Anaerocolumna sp.
TCCTTCACTACGTTCAGACGGTCTGCGTAAAAACATACCTATGACATCACGAAAATGGAGGTGAAATTTTGTCGACAGCCTCTAAAATATCAGCAAATACAGGCTGTGAGAGTTTCCGAGAGTACTCTAACAAAGAAAGGAGTAATGGGTGTAATGACGGAATATATTCAATTTGAAAGAAACAGGCCTTTTGACCTTATCCTGCTTGGGAGGATTGCGATTGATTTTAATCCGGTGGATTACTATAAACCACTTTCCGAAAGCATGACCTTTAAGAAATATCTCGGCGGTTCGCCGGCTAATATCGCCGTGGGAATGGCAAGACTTGGGAGAAAGATAGGTTTTTTTGCAAAGGTATCGGAGGATCAATTTGGTGATTTCGTTATCAGATATTTTGAAAAGGAAGGAATAGATACAAGACATATCAGCCGGTGTACTAACGGGGAAAAGCTTGGGCTTACCTTTACGGAAATATTAAGTGAAACGGAAAGCAGCATATTAATGTACCGGAATGAAGCGGCAGATTTACAGCTTAATGTAGAAGACATTGATGAAGATTACATAAAACAGTCAAAAGCAATATTAATATCTGGAACTGCCCTGGCCGGGAGTCCCAGCAGGGAAGCGGCATTAAAGGCTATGTCCTTTGCTAAAAAGCATAATACCGCAATCATTTTTGATATCGATTACCGCCCATATAATTGGGAAAATACAGATGAAATTGCAATATATTATTCAATCATTGCAATGAACAGTGATATCATCCTTGGCTCCCGTGAAGAGTTTGATTTAACCCAGAAACTGATTGCACCGGATCAAAGTGATGAAGAAACTGCGGCATTCTGGCATAAGAGCGGGGTTAAAATCGTAATTATTAAACACGGTAAGGAAGGTTCCACCGCATACACCAGGGATGGAAACCATTATGGAATAAAACCTTTCCCGGTAAAATTACTAAAGGCGTTCGGCGGTGGGGACGGATATGCTTCTGCATTTCTCCACGGTTTATTCGAAGGCTGGGACATCATAGAATGTCTTGAATTCGGCAGTGCTTCGGCAGCCCTTCTGGTTGCAAGCCACGCCTGTTCGGAAGATATGCCCCCGGCCCCCAAGATACAGGAATTTATAAAGGAATGTAAATTAAAATACGGTGATGTGATTGCAAGGGTTTAATGAAAGAGAATAAGGAGAGGTATTTATGTTTGATTATCTGGAAATTGAGCAGGGCGGGGAAAAGGTAGTATCCCGTATAGATGGAATCAACAGTAATATGCTGATGAATATAACGGTATATCGGATGAAAAAGGGTGATGTACTTAATATTCAGGAGGCAGATAAGGAAACTGCCATTTTATTAATGGAAGGAAAGATTATTTACCAATGGGAGTCAAGGCTTGAGATTTCTGCAAGATCCAACGTGTTTTCCGAGCCGCCCTACTGTCTGCATATCAGTAAGAATACAGAAGCTATTATTTCTGCCCAGGGAGACAGTGAAATTATTGTTCAGTCTACAATCAATGAGAAAACATTTGAAAGCCGTTTTTACAAACCGGAAGACTGTAAAATCGAACGAATGGGTGAAACCCAATGGGAAGGTACGGCGAAAAGGGAAGTACTCACGATATTTGATTATAAAAATGCCCCTTATTCTAATATGGTAATGGGTGAAGTAATTACAAAAGCCGGGAGGTGGTCCAGTTATATTCCACACAGCCATCCACAGCCGGAGGTTTATTATTATAAATTCGATAAGCCCCAGGGTTTTGGAGCTGCTTTTATCGGTGAAAATGTATTTAAGGCAGCGGACGGAAGTGCAGCATCCATTCCGGGAGGACTGACTCATCCCCAGACATCGGCACCGGGATATAATATGTATTATTGCTGGATGATACGTCATCTTGACAATAATCCCTGGACGACAAGAGATAATGACCCGCTGCATGAATGGTTATTGGAATGAAAAGAGTACTCTCGGAAACGAAAAGTAGGCTCAGACGGTCTGCGCAAAAACATACCTATGATATCCTGAAAATGGAGAAGAAATTTTATTAACAGCATCTAAAATATCAGTAAAAATAGGTTGTGAGAGTTTCAGAGAGTACTTGAAAATAGGAGGAGTTACAATGGGTAATTTAACTATGACGGTTGGTCAGGCATTAGTGAAATTCCTGGATAACCAGTATGTAAGTTTTGACGGGAAGGAAGAAAAATTCGTTGACGGTATATTTACAGTTTTTGGGCACGGTATTGTTTGCGGGTTAGGGCAGGCATTGGATGAAAATCCCGGTGGATTAAAGGTTTATCAGGGACGCAATGAGCAGGGCATGGCTCATGCTGCCGCAGGTTTTGCTAAACAAAGCAACAGACGGAGGATCATAGCCTGTGCGTCCTCTATCGGTCCGGGAGCTGCCAATATGGTTACTGCCGTTGCGGATGCTACGGCTAATAATGTTCCGTTGTTGGTATTTACAGGGGATACTTTTTCCACCAGACAGCCGGATCCGGTATTACAGCAGATTGAACAGTTTCATGATGCCACAATTACCACCAGTGATGCATTCCGGCCCGTATCCAGGTATTGGGACCGGATAAGCCGCCCGGAACAATTAATGCTTGCCCTATTAAATGCCATGCGGATTCTTACGGATCCTGAGAAAGCCGGAGGTGTATGTATTAGCCTTCCACAGGATGTACAGGGAGAAACTTTTGCATTTCCGGATTATTATTTTAAAAAGCGAGTCCATAGAATTGTAAGAATGAATCCGGACGCTTATGAACTGAAGGATGCCATCAGCCTGCTCTTAAAAAAGAAAAAGCCAATGGTAATTATAGGCGGCGGGGCCAGATATTCAGAAGCAGGGGAAGAAGTACGTGGGTTTTGTGAAAAATTTAATATACCCTTTGCGGAGACCCAATCCGGTAAGAGTGTCATAGCATCGTCACATTTTCTTAATCTGGGCGGGATAGGTGTAACTGGTAACAGCGCGGCCAATACCGTTGCCTCTGAAGCCGACTTAATCATCGGTGTGGGCACCAGATTGACGGATTTCACAACAGGTTCTAAGGAACTGTTCCGAAATAAAGAGGCTGAATATGTCCTGATTAATGTGTCCCGCTATCACGCTGAAAAACTGGATGCATTACCTGTGGCTGCAGATGCAAAAGCAGGTATACAGGCACTGGTTACAGGACTTGGGAACACAGGTTATAAAAGTGCTTATACTACTGAAATTAAAGAAGCAAAGCTTGGCTGGAAGAAAGAAATGGATTTCCTGACCACCGCGGTATTTAACGAAAATTATGAATCCTTTGTTAAACCTAAGGAAGCCGGTATTGAAGAAGAGTTTATAAAGGCTACCGGAGGTTTGGTTACCCAGACCGGAGCGATTGATATTATCAGGGAGCATATAGAAAAGGATGCCATAGTAGTCGGTTCCTCGGGAAGTCTGCCAGGCGATCTGCAAAGAATGTGGACTACGGAGGCCGTAGACTCCTATCATATGGAATATGGTTATTCCTGCATGGGTTATGAAATAGCAGCAACCCTTGGGGCTAAACTGGCAGAACCTGGGAGGGCTTGTTATGCCATGGTAGGGGATGGGGCTTTTATGATGCTCCATTCCGAAATCGCAACCGCCTTACAGGAAGATAAGAAAATAACAGTCCTTCTTTTTGATAACTGCGGATTCGGATGCATTAACAATCTTCAGATGGGAAAAGGAATGGGAAGCCTTGCAACCATGTTCCGTTATCGGGATGAAAGGACGAAAAAACAGGATGGCAGATTAATCGTTACGGATTTTGCCATGATCGGACGGGGTTACGGAATGACCACCTATACGGTTAAAACCAACGAAGAACTGCTGGCTGCCTTAGAAGAAGCAAAACATATTGACAATTCAGTCCTGATTGATATTAAGGTTCTGCCAAAATCCATGACAGCTGATTATGGTTCCTGGTGGCATGTTGGAATTGGTGACAGCAATACCAATCCAAATATAAAAGCAGCCTACGGGGACAGAAAAGAACATCTGGAAAATGCAAGGAAGTATTGACCGGTTTTGTCCATAAGCTGAATTAGGTAAAACTAAATTTTAGAATTATGGTCTGGGTGCCGGCACCCAGACCAATTATTAGGGTATAACAAAATTTAAGGATGGAGGATGATCAACATGCTTAACAAAGATAAGATCAGGCTTGGAATTGCACCCATTGGTTGGACCAATGACGATATGCCCGCCTTAGGAGGCGAAAACACGTTCGAACAGTGTATCAGTGAAATGGCACTGGCTGGCTTTACAGGGTGTGAAGTGGGCAACAAATATCCGAAGGATACCAAAGTATTAAAAACTGCCCTTGATCTTAGGGAGATGCGGATTGCCAGTAAATGGTTTTCTTCCTTTTTGGCGACCGGACCTTATGAAGAAACAGAAAAAGAATTTATTAAGGAACTGGATTACCTGGAAGCGCTTGGTGCTGACCGTATCAATGTATCGGAACAAAGCTATTCCGTACAGGGGAAGGAAGACTTATCCATATTTGACAATAAAGTATATTTCACTGATAAGGAATGGGATAACTTATGTAACGGATTAAATAAACTGGGAAAACTTGCGGTTACCCGTGGATTTAAGTTGTGCTTCCATCATCACATGGGTACCGGGGTTCAGACAATGGCAGAAACAGAGCGCCTTATGGAAAATACGGATCAAAATTATGTATTCTTATGCTATGATACAGGACACTTTACATTCTCAGGTGAAGATCCGCTATGCATATTAAAGAAATATCCCGAAAGAATCGGCCATGTACATTTAAAAGATGTCAGGGAAGAAGTTCTTAAAGAAGCAACGGAGGGGAAATGGTCATTCTTAAAAGCGGTACGTGAAGGTGCCTTTACTGTTCCGGGAGACGGCTGTGTAGATTTTAAATCCGTATTTGCAGAGCTTGAGAAATCCGGCTATGAAGGGTGGCTTCTGGTAGAGGCAGAACAGGATCCGGCGAAAGCGAATCCGTTCCAATACGCAAAGATGGCACGTAATTATATCAGACAGATGATCGGTATATAATAGGATTCGCCCGGCAAAAGTCATATCCCTTACAAGCTTCTAAAAGCCCTAAAATCAAAGACCGGGCACGATTTTTAGACAGGGCCCAGACGGGATATAAAAGTGATCCAGCCGGTTGTAGTTGAATTAATCCAAGCGGATATAGATACGCCGGCATTCATTGAAGAAGTATAATAAGGACTTTTGATTCAATAATATCAGTTAAGAAAGGCATGGTGTAAGAATGGAAATAATAAAATATTTTGCGGGAGGACGGTATGTAGAATCCCAGACAGAAAAGTTTAGTGAAGTATATAATCCAAGTACGGGAGAGGTTATGGCGCTGGTGCCTAATTGTACCTCGGAAGAAGTGGAAAAGGTTATTGACATAGCTAAGAAAGCTTATGAGAGCTGGTCGAAAGTTCCTATCGTAAAACGTGTTCAGGTTTTGTATAAATTACGCCAGTTAATTGAGGAACATATGGACGAACTAACCTACTTAGTTGCTCAGGAACACGGAAAAGTATGGGAAGAAGCCATGGGTGATGTACTAAAAGCCAAGGAAGGTACGGAACTGGCCTGTTCCGCACCAAGTCTTATTTTAGGGGAAGCCTTAATGGATGCGTCCTCCGGATTTGATACGGTATTATTCAGGGAATCCTTAGGGGTATTTGCCGGTATCGTACCATTTAATTTCCCGGCCATGATTCCTATGGGATGGATGTCACCGATGTGCATCGTGGCAGGGAATACCGTAGTATTAAAGGTGTCAAGTTCTACTCCAAGGACTGCACTGCGTTTTGCAGGGCTTTATAAAGAAGCTGGCCTTCCGGATGGTGTCTTAAATATTGTGACCTGCAGCAGAAAAGAAGCCGAGATATTTTTAACCCATCCGGACATTAAGGGCATATCCTTTGTTGGGACTACAGCAGTTGGTAAACATATATATTCCGTGGCAGCCGCACATGGCAAGAGGGTCCAGGCTTTATGTGAAGCAAAAAATCATGCTTTGGTAATGAGCGATGCAGCCATAGACCGTACGGCAGCAGGAATCATTAATTCAGCATTTGGCTGCGCGGGTGAACGCTGCATGGCACTGCCGGTTGTGGTGGCAGAAGAGGATATTGCGGACACCCTGGTTGCAAAATTAGTGGAATTGGCGAAGAAATTAAAAGTAGGCCCGGCATATGATAAGGCTTCCACCCTGGGTCCGGTGGTCAATTTAAAACATAAAGAAAGTATCTTAAACTGGATACAGAAGGGAATCGGGGAAGGTGCCAAATTGGTGCTGGACGGCAGAAATGTAAAGGTTGATCACTTTGAAAACGGCTATTATTTAGGACCGACCATATTTGATTTTGTTACGGAAGAGATGTCCGTCGGAACTACTGAAATTTTTGGACCGGTTCTATGTATTAAAAGAGTGAAAAGTTTTGAAGAGGGTTTGGCGGTGATGAATAATAATCCATATGCAAATGGTTCTGTAATCTATACGCAAAACGGCTATTTTGCAAGAGAATTTACAAAAAGAACCCACGGCGGCATGGTAGGGGTTAATGTAGGGATTCCTGTACCTGTCGGTGTATTTCCGTTCTCGGGACATAAGGATTCTTTCTTTGGGGATCTTCATTGTCTGGGCAAAGACGGAATTAAATTCTACACAGAAAGTAAATGTGTTACTACCAGATGGTTTGACGAAGAAGAAAAGAAGAATACAAAAGTAAATACCTGGGACGGTACCATTTAATCCGGGTACCAATTGTACCAGGGAAGTCAATCGTATACCAGTTAAGCGATGGTACCAACTAGTCAGGTAAGGGACTGTACTCTTGCTGTAAAATGTGAAAATGAATCTAATACTTGTGCAATAACTGTATATAAATCTGAAGATGACTTTATGAATAATTATTGGAAATAGAATTCATTCTGTAATTGAATAAAAATGTAAGAAGAAAGCTACTCTTTAAATGAAATAGTAAAGGAGCAGCTTTCTTTTTGTGCTAACAATAATGACAGTGGATATTGATGGAAATTACCGTAAAGCTTATACTTATATTAATGGGGAACGCACCAGCGTAAAAGATTTGGAAAAAGTAGAAGGCGTACTTATTTATATTACAAAAGAACAGGATAAAAATTTTATAATATAATAACTATTAGGAATATTCTTGTATTACTATTTACAAGTGGGAATTGTTTCAGTAAATTATTACATTCAGGAAAATTCTGATAGAAAAGTGGAAAGTTGAGGGTTTACTATGAAAATAGCTGTGGATGCAGGTCATGGCAATGACACTGCAGGTAAACGTACGCCGCCGGTGCCTGAGGATATAGATTTTAACAAGGATGGAACAATAGATGTTAAAAAAGGAGAAAGCATTAGGGAACATACTGCTAATGTAGGCGTTGCAAGTTATTTAATTAAGGAATTAAAACGCTGTGGCTTTGAGACAGTTCAAACCGGTTTTAACGACGATAATCCCTATGATGACGACGATACTCCTATAGCAGTGCGCCAGAGTACAATTTTAACAGCAAAATGTGATTATTCGGTATGTATACATTTTAATGCCAGCGGAAATGGTGAAACCTTTAATTCTGCGGAGGGAGTAGGTGTATATATTCACGATAAATATAGTAATAATTCAGAAGAATTAGCTGATGTGGTGTTAAAATACCTTATAAAGGGAACCACTCAAAAAAACAGGGGAATAACGAAACAATCCCTGGCTATGTGCAACTGCAACAGCCTCGGGGTAAAAGGAGCAATATTAGCTGAACTTGCTTTTATGACGAATCTGAAGGAAGCTACTGAATTAATGGCAAGTGAAGCTTTCTGGAAAGAATCTGCCATAGAAATCTGTATGGGAATCTGTGAGTTCACAGGTAAAAAATATGTGGAGGAAATCATTGTGCCGACGAAAACGATAACTGCAAATTCTTCAAAAGAGGATATTAAATGGCTGCAGAATATACTCAATACTGTTTTAACCGGCGAGAGCTTTATTCCACTGGCCGTAGATGGAATTTACGGCAGCAGGACCAGAATTGCCGTGCTGGTCTATTGGGAAATACGCGGTTGGAACCAGGACTGTGCCAAGGACGGCAGGAGTGCCGGAATGGGGACGATTGAAGCTCTTTCGTAAGGAAGTATAAAGCCAATACCCATTCAAGGGAATGTATTATGTAAATTACTATTGGCTGCCCTACATTTAAAACATGTGGGCAGCCAGCCGATAGGATATATACTAATCCTTTTCCCTGGCAAATCGTATTGCATTAATTGCTCCGGGAACACTTACATAAGGGATTCCGGGTGAACACCAAAGGGCATCAACCGAGCGGAGGACTTCATTTATAGCACCTTCCAGGTCTTTTGTTGGCAGCCACCTGATTTCTGCCTTCAGTGATAAACGATCTGCACAATGCCATATGGCTTCATTGGTTGCCAGGTGCGATGGCTTTTTTTCATCAAAATTACCGATTATACCTATCTTTATGTTCTCGTTCATTAAAATCACCTTTCTTTCAGTGAGCAGTTTCGGAAACTCCTACAGCCTTATTCTGCTATATCATTCATTCTTAAATAGTTTTCATAAGACAGTTCCTGTAAGATTTTATAGAGACCCTGAACATTGAATTTCTTAGGAAACTCAAGCTTATGGGCAGCATATTCTACATGATGGCCTTTTAATTCAGGAGAACTTATGTAGGTGAAAGTCAGTTCGCTGTCATCAAATCCAAAACCGCCTTGTAAGATATTTTTCATTCCAAAAGCCATAATAAAATCCTCCTTATTTAAAATGAGTACTCCCGGAAACTTTCACAACCTGTTTTTACTGATGTTTTAGAGAGTACTAAAACTATAATATTTAATATAGCATTCTTAGCAGGTACATGCAATTATTACCAGCAAAAAAACTATTATTTTGTAAGTCACTTTTGATAGTGCTTTGTTAAGTACTACCAGGACACGGAAACGTTACGTTTCATCAAACAAAGCCACTATTTTAGAAAATAAACCTAATATTTCCAATAAATGTGAAATAAATACACTTGATGCATTTACAAATAATACTAATTTGTGCTATAATTTGAGAAATTATATATATGTACTGGAGGGTAATTTAATGTGGAAATTGGGAAATAATTCGATTAAGAAACAGAGTAATGCCAACGCTATGGAGAAGCTTTTAAACTGGGATTTTCAAGGGGAAGTAATAAAGGAAGAAGGTAAGCTTAGTCAGATTTATAGTAATTATCAAACTTATTTTACCAAGTTTAAGGATGAATTTGATAATGTAAAATCCATATCAGGACAATTAGAAGGTGTGGTAGAGGAAATTGTGGATGCCTCTAATAGTGTTAAATTATCCGCGGAATACATAGCGGGCGGGGCGCAGACACAGACAGAAGATGTAGGAAGATGTATGGAAGTGGCAGATCAGCTGGCTGAAAAAATTAACAGTATGGATTTAAAATCCAAGAAGCTGATTCAATTGGCTTATGATATGAGTAATGAAAATATAAGTGGTAAGGCTGCTATACAGAACCTGATTGTAAACGAGGATAAGAATCATCAGGTAATCGAATCCATTACAGGAGATATCTATGTGTTACTGGATAAAACACAAAAGATAACGGAAGTAACAAAAGTTTTATATGGAATTGCCTCCCAGACTAACTTACTTGCCCTAAATGCCTCCATTGAAGCCGCCAGGGCCGGGGATGCCGGCAAAGGGTTTGCGGTAGTTGCAGAAGAAGTAAGAAAACTCTCCGAAGAAAGCAGGATGGCAAGTGAACATATTAGTAAATCCATAACAGACGTTGTGCAGGAATTAGATAACTTAAAAATAGTAATCGATACTTCGGGTACTATTTTTGCAGCACAGACAGAGGCAGTAGACAAAGTAATTACCTCTGCGGAAAAGGTTAACAGCACGGTGGATGATTTTATCATCAGGCAGAAGGAATTTAATCAGGATGTAGAAGAACTCACCGGGGCTAAAGAAAAGTTAATTGATTCTATCGGCAGTATCGCATCGGTTGTGGAAGAAGCTTCAGCAACGACAGAAGAGGTTGCCTCCTTAACCATTAACCAGAACAGTATGGCGGATATACTGGTTAAAATGTCACAAAGTCTATATAATAAGGTTGAGTTAATTAACAGCAATTCAAAGATGATTCAAACAGCAGTAAGCCTTAAGAAAAAGAAGAAAATAGCCATGATCTGGGATCTGGATGATCCGTTCTGGGAGCCGGCGGCAAAAGAAGCTGTTAAGACAGCTAAGATCCTGGATTTTGACGTGTCCGTATTTGCCCCAAAGACCAGGGGAAATCACGGAACACAGGAAATGGCAGAGATACTGGACAGGATTCTTTCTAACGGGTATGATGCTATTGTTATTTCCCCTATAGCAGATCCTAAAATCGCTGAAAGGTTAAGAAAGGCTGCTGACCTTGGCATAAAGATTATATTTATTTTATCAACCGTAGCGGGTATCCCTTACGAAGCCTTAGTAGGTACCAATGCCTTAGAGTGTGGTATGAATGCAGGCAAAGTAGTAAAACACCTTCTTAATAAGGAAGGAGAGGTAATCATAGGAATGTGGTCAGATTATAAGATGGCTACAATCGAAGAACGTGCGGAAGGCTTTTTAAAAGAGGTAACGAAAGGATCCGGCATTAAAGTGAATAAAGTGGATGTGGTAGGGGAACCTACAGAAGCAGAAGCAGAGAAAATTATTGATAAGATGCTAAAAGTACATCCCAATACGAAACTGGTATTTGCAACTAATGTAGGCTGGGGCCTGGCGTATGCCAGATATATGAATAAACATCATCCGGATATTAAAGTAGTAACCGTTGATTTTACCAAAGATATCGCGGGTCATATGAAAAAAGGTAATATCCATGCAGCCATAGCGCAGCGGCCATTTGTATGGGGTTCTGTAACACTGGAACTGTTAGTTGATGTATTTGCGGGTAAAACGGTAAAAAAATACACGGATACGGGTACCTATGAAGTGAATATGAATAATATACAGATATTTGAACAAAGGTTTTAATGTGATAAGAGCGGGCAAAACCGCAGATGATTTTTTGATAAAATAGAATGTCCCAAGCCTTTTAGACACGAAATCTTAAGGTTTGGGGCGTTTTTTTAATAGAACATTAATAGAATATTAAACTTTTTTGTGATATAGTAGACATAGTAAAAAGGAACCTTTGGGTAGGAGGTAGCGGAATGAAATTTATTCATATTGCGGACCTGCATATCGGAGCGAAGCCTGACGCAGGTTTTCCCTGGGGAGCAGAGCGGGAGAAAGAAATTCTTAACAGTTTTCATCAGATAATAGATATCTGTAATGAAGAGGAGATTGACCTGTTACTTATAGCAGGGGATTTATTTCACAGGCAGCCCTTAATCCGTGAATTAAAAGAGACAAGTTATTACTTTGATAAATTAAGGAAGACCCAGGTGGTTATCATAGCCGGAAACCACGATTATATCAGCGCCAGGTCAAATTATACCGGATTTGAATGGGGGGAGAGGGTACATATGCTCTTTGAAGCTTCCTTAGACAGCATTTACCTGGAGGATATTAATACCGAAGTGTATGGGCTGAGTTATCACACCAGATTTATTACAGAACCCCTTTATGATACTGTTCAACCAGGGTGTGAGGAACGAATTAATATTCTTCTGGCCCATGGGGGTAATGAAAAGGATATACCCATTGATAAAAAAGCGTTGCTTGGCAGCGGTTTTGACTATATAGCCCTGGGACATATCCATAAACCACAGCTTTTTGGTGAAAGAATGGCCTATGCAGGCTGCCTTGAACCTCTGGATAAGACAGAGACCGGAGAGAGGGGCTATATCACCGGGAAAATAGAAAAGAGAGGGGAAACTTCTTCCGTATCCATACAATTTATCCCTAATTCTATAAGACAGTATCTAAAACTGGAGCTTGCAGTCCATCAGGGCATGACCAATGGGGCACTGCTTGATTTGGCCAGGGACAAGATGACAGGGTATGGAAGGGAAAATATATATTTACTTCAATTTACCGGAATCCGGGATACGGATATTTTATTTCATAAAGAAGATTTTAATAAACTGGGGAATGTGATTGAAGTGATTGATGATACAGTACCGGATTATGATTTTGAAGCTTTATACCGGGAAAATCAGGATAATATAATTGGCTTATATATAAAAAGAATCAAAGAAGGCGCCAAACAGGATAAGATTACGGGCAAAGCCTTATATTATGGGATCGAAGCTCTTCTTGGGGCTAAAAATTATAAGTAATGGAGATGAATAATTTGCGGTTAACAGAATTAAGGCTCAATGATTTCGGTAAATTCCATAATAAATCCATTACTTTTCAGGATGGAATTAATCTGATTTATGGGGATAACGAAGCAGGAAAATCTACCATCCATTCATTTATAAGAGGTATGCTGTTTGGAATCGAGAAACTTAGGGGCAGGGCTTCTAAAGATGATACCTATGAAAAGTTTAAACCCTGGGAGTATCAGGGATCATATTACGGCAGCATGGATATAGAATCTGAAGGTAAAAACCTAAGGATTATACGAAACTTTGATAAAAATAATAAGAAGTTCACTATAATTGATATAGGAACAGGAAGAGAACTGGAATTTGGTGCTGAGGAACTTATAGTCCTATATGGGGATCTTACGGAAGCAGGTTACCGTAATACCATTAGTATTGAACAGTTAAAAATAAGGACGGACCAGGAATTGGCAGAGGAGGTCCGTAATTATATTACGAACTTATCTCTTTCTAAAAGCAATGAGGTTGATGTAACAAATGCACTGGGCTTCTTACAGGATAAAAGAAAAATACTGGAAGCCGGACAAATAAGCGCTAAACTGGCTGCCCTGGATAAAGAAATAGAAGAAGGGCTGAAACAGGAGACATTTATTGATAAATTAACCCTTCAGCTAAAAGTAACAGAAGACCAGGAAAAAATACTGCAAAAGAAAAGAGATAACAGTAACAAACAGGTACTTAGAGGTGAATATCCCTCCCTGCACGCTTATCAGACCTATCTGGAACAATTCCCGGTTGTAAAAGAGAAATATAATAATTATAAAGAGGCAAAACAACAGAGGAATTTATTTAGCGATAAACAAACTTTAATACAGGAGCAGCTGCAGGAATATCAAGAAGATTGTCCGGCTATACTCCAAAAGCAGGTGAATGACCTGGATTCCCTAAAATATGAGATCTCTGCCAGAGAAGAAGAAAAGGAAGTTTTCAAAACAGGGAAGGAAGAAGAACTTAAGCAGGAGAAAAAAAGACGGGTAATTTCTTCCGTTCCTATTATAACTGGTATCGCCGGTATACTTAGCTTTATGGGTAAAAGCAGCTTCTTAACCGGATTATGTATAGCTATTTTGTTATCAGGAATTGTACTATATCTTATATTTACCGGCTGTATTAAAAGAAAACAGAAGGAAATAGATCTAAAATCTGCTGAGTATGAGAAAGCAATTGCTTTATTAAAGGATAAAGTAAAAGCGATACTCATAAAATTCCAGGCAGAAGATGAAAGAATATTAAAGAAGAAATACGAAGAGGCCCTTAGACAGGAAATGACATACGACCACCTGCTGAAACAAAAAAAAGATTACATGGAGCAGACAGAACTTCTTAATAATAAGATAAGTGCATTGGAACAGGAGATTTTAGAATATGAAAGCCGTGCAACTGCCAGATCAGATTCCACTGATTCCCTTCCGGTTATTTTGGATGATAAAAGGATGGAGGAACTGGAACAGTATATCCTGCAACAAAAACAATCGATTATTAAAAATCAGGAAGAATTTGCTAAAGAGACGGAAAGCTTACGGATACAGACGGAAAAACTAAAATGGGAACTGAGCTCTTTAGAAGGCAACGAAGAAAAATTACTTGGGAATCAGGAATTATATAAGGAACTGGTGCAGCAGAAAAGTGAAACCGACCTGGAATTGGAAGCAATTAAATTATCCATTGAAACGATTAACAGTTTGTCCATTGATATTCATGACAGTTTCGGAAGGAAATTAAATGGCCTGGTATCAGATTTAACCATGGAATTAACGGGCCATAAATATACGGATATTAAAATAGATGAGAAATTAAACATAAAAGTTGGTTATAAAGATAATTATGTACGGTTAGATAAATTAAGTGCCGGAACCATAGAGCAGTTATATTTTGCCCTGCGGATTGCTGTCTCGGATCTGGTATACGGTGAAGGAGTGATGCCCATTCTTTTAGATGACTGCTTTGCTTTATATGATGATAAAAGAACACGGGCAGTTCTGAAATACCTATCGAAACACAGGCAGGGACAGGTGCTTTTATTTACCTGTCACAATAGGGAAAAGGTTATATTGGATGAATTAAACTTAAGTTATAATTATATAGATTTATCAGAAAGCAATTAAAATTAACCTGAATGGGCTTTAAGCTATCAGCATTTGAACAGGTAAGGAAGTTTCATGTAAAGAAATAATGAGGACATTATGGAAAATAATAACAATCAAAACAGAAACAATCAAAGCAGAAATAATCAAAACAGAAATACAGGCAGTAATACAGGCAATAGAAAAGGAAATTCTCAAAGTAACAGGGCAAACAAAAATGTGAAACGAAGCCCTGCGAATAGAAAAGGAAAGTCGAAACACCGTTCCCGTTTTAAGAGAAGACTTCGCTGGATTCTCTTAATTTCAAGCTTTGTATTTTCAATGACCATGTTAATCGGAATATCGATTTTCTACCTTAAATATGGGGATGATTTTTCCCGTTATCAAAAGGAAGCCGAGCAGTTAGTAGGGCAGTCGGACTTAGAAACGTTCAGGCAGACCGAAACCAGTCTGGTATATGATTCGAATAAAAAACTGATTTCCGTGTTAAAGGGTGCCAAGGATGTTTATTATCTTAAATATGAAGACATTCCCCAAGATGCCGTAGAAGCCATGATAGCAATTGAGGACAAAAATTTCATGAAGCATGGGGGGATCGATTTAAAAGCCAATGTCCGTGCTTTTATAGCCTTAATCAAACATAAAGGCGGTGTAACCCAGGGCGCAAGCACAATTACCCAGCAGCTTGCAAGAAATATATTTTTAACCAATGAAGTAAGTATAGAAAGAAAATTAAAGGAAATCTTTATATCCGTTGAATTGGAAAAGAAATATACAAAAGAACAAATCCTGGAATTTTATTTGAACAATATATATTTCGCCAATGGTTTTTATGGAATACAGGCGGCAAGCCGAGGTTATTTTAATAAGACGGTGGATAAATTAAATCTTTCCCAGATTGCATTTTTATGTGCAATACCCAATAACCCTACCATTTATAACCCCGAGGATCATCCGGATAATACCATAAAGCGCCGTGACAGGATTCTGCTTCAGATGGAGGAAGACGGATGGATCGGGAAGGAAGTGTATGATGCAGCCTGTAATGAGAAAATTAAACTGGTACAAAAAAAGGCCAGCAAAAATAATTATGTAGAAACTTATGTATATTATTGTGCTACCAGAGCCTTAATGGCGCAGGAGGGCTTTGAATTTAGGAATCAATTTGATAGTGACGAAGACCGGAAGAATTATGATGATAAATATACGGAACTTTATAACCAATATCAGAAATCTTTATATACGGAAGGCTATCGTATCTATACTTCCATAGATTTAAAGAAACAACAGGAACTTCAGCAGGCAGTGGACGATAACCTGAAAAATTACCAGGATAAAAATAAAGAGGGTATTTATACCTTGCAGGGAGCTGCTGTCTCGATAGAAAACAGTACCGGAAGAGTAGCTGCCATTGTAGGCGGAAGGTATCAGGAAAGTTCCGGCTATACCCTTAACCGTGGTTACCAAAGTTATCGACAGCCGGGAAGTTCTATTAAACCTTTAATTGTATATACGCCTTCCTTTGAAAATGGGTATTATCCCGATAACATCGTGGTGGATGAGAAATTTAAGGGAGGACCTTCCAATTCAGATGGTAAATATTTGGGAATGATACAAATCCGCAAAGCAGTGGAAAAATCCATAAACACCATTGCCTGGAAGTTATTTGAGGAACTTACTCCTAAGGTAGGTTTATCTTATCTGCTTAATATGAACTTTAATAAGATAGATAAAAATGATTACTATCCTGCAGCAGCTTTAGGTGGATTTACCACAGGCGTAAGTCCGGTAGAGATAACATCAGGTTATGCGG
This sequence comes from Anaerocolumna sp., assembly GCA_049692775.1. Taxonomy (GTDB): domain Bacteria; phylum Bacillota; class Clostridia; order Lachnospirales; family Lachnospiraceae; genus Anaerocolumna. The sequence continues at coordinate 16,312 of JBAVPE010000108.1, forward strand.
CCTTAGAAAATGACGGTGTTTACAGGGAACCAACCTGTATCGTTAAGATTTTAGACTCCCAGGGGAATACCATAGTAGGTGAAAATAAAGCGAAAAAGAGAATCTATGATGAGAATGCAGCAAGGATGATGACAGATATCTTAACCGGAGTTATTATAAGGGGAACCGGAGCAGGATTAGGACTTGATGGAATGATAAGTGCCGGGAAGACCGGAACTACCAATGAAAAAAAGGACGGCTGGTTTGTAGGCTATACCCCCTATTATACCACCGGGGTATGGGTAGGTTATGATATCCCGAAAGCTATGAATGAATTATATGGATCCTCTTTCCCGGGTCACATCTGGAAACAATATATGAATGTAATCCATAAAGGGTTGGAAAACAAAGATTTCGCATCTTATGAAGATAACAGACCCCCTCAGGATACGAAGGAAGAAACCGTAGAAACAACGGATACCGTGGAAACAACAGAAACCGTAGAGGATAATACGGGAGCTGATGATCAGAATTCCGGTGATGGAGATGTCCAGGATGATCCAGGGGATGTATCTGAGGATACCTCTGATTTACCTGAAGATAATACAGGCGATAATGGAGACTGGAATGATAACAATGGTGACGGTCAGGATTCCACTTATGAGGACGGCCAGGATGGTTTTCCTTCCGGTATGGATGACCCTGCAGACACTTTTGAAGATGGTTCCTGGGGTGATGGAAACAGCTGGGATGCGCAGGAAAACAGTCTGGGTGGAGGGACACCTTAAACTTAAACAAAAGATTATTGTTATGGAATGAGTGATGTAAATCCAAGATCGTGTGTAGAATGAATATGTGTATTTCTGTAGTCCCAAATTAAAAGTAGGTTCTTTCTTAACTATAGATATAGCGCTGCATTCGCTTCCCCTCAGACCTAATTTATAACTGGGAGAAACGGATGAGAACAAGTACAAAATATCTAAGTTAAAGAAAGAATCTAAAAGCATCCTTAGGGTACTTTTTTTGCTTGGGTACCAAGCATGGCACTAATCTAACTGGTGCAAGTCCAGTCACGGGTATTTACCGCCAAGTGTAGTGAACCAGAAGTTGGTATCAGTAACGGTATGGATGAAGGAAGTGGTGTAGCAAAGTTCTTGAGCCTACGTACAGAAACTTGATAAGGCGATTAGGCGGGTAAGGTTGCAAGACAAACCAAAGCCCGAATGGTAAACGTAAACCGAAGTTGTAAATCAAGAGGTTGTGGAACGAAAGATTAGTGTCTTACCTTGGGAGACCCTTTATTCAAGGCTGCCGGTTTTATCTTTTTCAAAAGATATGGCATTCCGTCAACTTATTTCTTATATTTATTTAAAATATTCTGTATACGTTCTGTAGGACTTAATAATTTGCTGATGGAGGAATCATGGTTTAAGGTATCGATGAGCAAGGCAATGTATTTACTCAGATCTACATTAATATAATAAGGTTTTGATAATAATTCTTCTGTCTGATAAACTAAATTTGTAGTTAAAACCCTGTAGATTAAACCTTGTTCATACGCTTCATCAAATTTAGACAAACCATTGGTAAATAAACCAAAAGTAGAAGCAACAAAGATTCTGCCGGCTTTACGTCTCTTTAATTCCTTAGCAACATCAATCATACTTTCACCGGAGGAAATCATATCGTCAATTATTAACATGTCCTTACCTTCAATGTCGGAGCCTAAGAATTCATGGGCAACGATGGGGTTGCGGCCGTTAATAACCGTTGTATAGTCACGGCGTTTATAAAACATACCCAGGTCAACACCTAAAACATTGGCAAAATATACAGCCCGGTTCATGCCGCCTTCATCCGGGCTGATAACCATCATATGTTCCGCATCAAGATTTAGATCCGGTACTTTCTTTAATAAAGCTTTAATAAACTGATAAGTAGGCTGAACGGTTTCAAAACTCTTAAGGGGAATTGCATTTTGAACACGGGGATCATGAGCATCAAAAGTAATAATGCTTTCCACACCCATATTGGTTAATTCCTGTAAAGCCAGGGCACAATCCAAGGATTCCCTGGAACTGCGTCTATGCTGGCGGCTTTCATATAAGAAAGGCATAATTACAGTAATCCTGCGGGCTTTACCGCCTACTGCTGCAATAATTCTCTTTAAATCCTGGTAGTGGTCATCCGGGGACATATGGTTGGTTTGTCCGCAAACCGTGTAAGTTAAACTGTAATTGCAAACGTCCAAAAGAAGATACAAATCGGAACCACGTACGGACTCCCTGATTACACCTTTTGCTTCTCCGGTACCAAATCTCGGGCAATCTGCATCTATAAGGTAGGAATCACGCTGATAACCGGCAAATGCGATTGTAGAAGTGTGTTCGCTTTCTCTCGCTTTACGCCAGTCTACAATATAATCATTTACTTTATGTCCCAGGGATTTACTGCTTTCTAAAGAGATAATACCTAATGTACCGACTGGGATCGTTTCAAAAATTTTTTCTTGCTGCGGCATTCTATTGACCTCCAATGAATTTTGTTTAACAACTGCTAACGAAATGGGCAGAAGCTGTCGTTATATGTATGGTAAAATGTCCACTAACGTTATACCATTAACCATTTATTTAGTCAAGGCTAAATAGTAAACCAGACTTCAATTAATGCCAATAAATATAATCTGTAAATCCCGATTAAATGTAATGGTTCAGTTATAACAGAATATGCAGAAATTATATCTTTTACGCTGCTTAACTCCAAATTCTTCAAATTTCAGGATTGTATTATGGCTGCCGGTTAAAATAACTTTTTTAACCGGATATCTTCACCCACAATCTTAAGCAGGGAATAATTACTGGCTATCCTTGAGAAAACACGTTCGCTATATATGGTATTAATATTATCCAAAGACAAATTAGTTGAAATAATGGAAGATTTACGTCTTAAGAAACGCTCATTAATACAAAGATATAATTGGACATTTACGAAGGAATTATTTAATTCCGTACCCAAATCGTCAATAATCAGTAAATCACAGTCCAGAATATAATCGAACTGATTCTGAAATTCAAAATTGTCTTCCCCTTTACCAAACTTATTTTTCTCCAAAATATCAAAAAGCTGAAAGGCAGTCAAATAAATAACCGTATGCGCCCGGTCTAATAGTTCTTTGGCTATACAATTGGCAAGAAAGGTTTTGCCAACACCGGTATTACCATATAATAGAAGATTATCATACTCCTTGTCAAAATTATCAATAAAATTCCTGCAAACCCCAACAACCTTTGTAATATTATCCCGGGGAGACAATCTGGTACCCGGGTCAACATAAGTATCCGAATAAAAATCGTAAGAAAATGAATCAAAATTCTCCCTCTGGATTGCGGTTTTAATATTGGATTGGGAATAAACAATATCTACAATGGCCTGCTTAAAGCAGTGGCACTTACCATTACCGACATAACCGGTATCCTTACAGTCTGTGCAATGATAAGTCGGCTGCAGATAATCTCCCGGATACCCATGTTTCACTAATAAGGCAGTCCGCTTGGAAGAAGCATCTTCCGTCATCTGCTTTAAAGCCGGCAAAGGTTTATCATCCCCCATTAAAAGAAGCTTCGCACTTTGCACCGCACAGGTAACAACCGCATCATCAATCTCCTTCAATTCCGGAATCAAACGATAAACTTCATTCGTACGGATATCCAGGTTATGCTTGTTCTGAAGCTGCTTGTTATCATACTCCCGTAAAATCTTATTATACTGATAATTCTTTAAAGCCATAACGGAACTCTCCTTTAAACGATTGACAACGCAATTAAAATGCTAACCCATCATCAATAATACAGCTAATCTTATAAGTCAACACTAAGTCTACTGTTTATGTAATAACCTCTGTTCCATAGAAGAATAATCTTCCTCGGTATAAGTTCTTTGCGGAAAAGCGTTAAAGCGGTTACCCGGGGCAGGCTTTGCAGAAACAGCCGGTTTATTATTTGCTTTCATGGCGACATTTTTTGAATGCTCTTCATCCAGCTGTGAAATCAGGGTAAGTTCTTTAGCACCCTTCTTATTCCAATTCTCAAGAATTTTATCCGCATACTTAAAATCGGGTTTCTGGGTCTGCAGAATTGTCCGGTTGCAGGCTTCCACAATAATTTCAATGGAGAAACCAAACTTGTTAAGCCATTTGTTAATAAACTGTTTTTCAATCTGGCCCGGAGCCCGGTTTAACCCGAAGGCTTTGTTAACTGCATTGTAGTTGCTGTTATAAAGTGCAGTAGCAGCCTCCGCCTTCTCAATCGTATCAATACCTTCTTCTGCCCAGGATATGGCCACAGCTTCGATATAGGAAGGATTCTTCTTATTCTTAGAAACACAATATTCATACAGATACATAATTAGTTCTGCCGAGAAACCTACACTTTCATAAAGATACAGGATTAATTGAAGATCCATAGGTTTAATAAGCCGGTCGAGATAAATCTCAATAATATTTAACAGCCATTTAACTTCATCCGTATTGGTAAGCTGCTTAATCTGTGCTTCTGAATAGGTAGGTTTTTCAAATAACCTTCCGGCCATTGTTTCTTTCCCTTCCGGTAATTCTGACGGTTCATTCTGTATTTTGGGTTCAGGGACAGTTGTCGTTGTGGCTGCCTGGGCGGTTTCTTGTGTGATGTTATCCGTTCCCTGATTCAGGGGATTCATATCATTTATGGTAATTGAAATAATCTCATTATCAGTATTCCTTGTAAGGGAAATTAAACTAACTTTTTCCCAATAACATAGAGCACGAATAATATCCTTTTCCGTATCATCCAGCCGGTCAGCAATGGATGATATTGTAACCTGGGTATCAGCGGAACAGTTTATACACCGAAGCAGATACAGATATACCTTGACATAAGAACCATTGGCAGAAGGCATAAAGTTGTCAATAAATAGATTCGGGATAATCGTAGATTCTGTAACACTGTTGGAATTTAATATAATTGTACTCATGGTTTTAACCTCTCATTTCCTTTGTCATGCCATTATATCACAGGAAAGAATATAAGGAAATAGGCTATTTTCCCGGATATGCCCGAATAAAACCAGATGTGGATAGTGTGGACAATGTGGATAAGAGACCGCGAAAAATATGTAAAATAATGTAAAAACAGGTAGAAATCGATAAAAATCAGTATTTCATGAGAATTCCTACTAGCATTGTAGAAAACTATTATGTGAACTAAAAAATCCACAGCCTTATCACTGCTAAATTGTTGATAAGGTTGTGGATAATGTGGATAACTATATTCCCAAGAGTGCTTCGCCTATGGTTACAACGTCTCCGGCACCCATAGTTATCAACAGGTCACCGTTATTACAATTTTGTAATAAAAAATTTTCAATATCATCAAAACTTTGAAGATAGTATGCATCTTTACCAATTTTAATTAATTCAGCCTGTAAATCTTTGGAAGATATATCGCCCGGATTGGTTTCACGGGCAGCATAAATGTCAGCCAAAATGATTTTATCGGCAAGAGAAAGGGCAGAAGCAAATTCTTTTAAGAAAGCTTTTGTCCTTGTATAGGTGTGTGGCTGAAAGACACACCAGGTAGTTTTGTGGGGATAATTCTTGGCAGCGGTTAAGGTAGCAATCACCTCTGTTGGATGATGCGCATAATCATCTATAATAGTAACACCGCCAATTTCACCCTTATACTGAAAGCGGCGTTCTGTTCCGGTAAAGGTAAGTAAAGCCTTTTTAATAATATCTAAGGAGATGTTTAAACTTCTTGCTAAGGCAATGGCAGGAAGAGAATTGGATACATTATGAATGCCGATTACATTTAACTCTATATGAGTTAACAATTCACCATTTTCCATTAAGTCATAATGGCCATGACCAAGAGAATCATATTCAATATTAGCTGCAGTATAGTGGGAAGCAGTGCCTGGAACAGGTTCGGCAGAAGCATTAATGCTGTAAGTCATAAAAAAACAGCGCAGATCTTTTGTAAAATAGGAAACATGATCAATATCCCCATTGATAACCAGAAGGCCATTTTCTGGCAGCCGTTCTGCAAACAGGCGGAAAGAGTGACGTACATCATCTAAATCCTTAAAGAAATCCAGATGTTCTGCCTCCACGTTTAAGATTATACTTTTGGTGGGATTAAATTTTAGAAAACTATTGGTATATTCACAGGCTTCCGTTATAAAATGCTCTGAGTGGCCTATGCGTATATTGCCATTGATATTATCTAAAATTCCTCCTACGGAAATGGTAGGATCTAAATTTGCTTCCAATAATATAAGGGAAAGCATAGAGGTCGTTGTAGTTTTTCCGTGGGTTCCGGATATTGCGACAGCATCCGTATAATTTAACATTACCTGGCCTAATAATTCAGCCCGGTCCATAATGGGAATTCTGTTACTGATAACAGCCTGGTACTCAGGGTTTGTTTCTTTTACAGCAGTAGTATAGACTACTAAATCCAGGTCTGTTGTAATGTTTGATGCTCTTTGCCCATAATAAACAGTAATACCTAAAGACTCTAAATGCTGTGTGATTTTACTCTTCTTTACATCGGAGCCAACTACGGTAAAACCAATCGTATGTAAAAGTTCGGCAAGACCGCTCATGCTGATACCGCCAATACCAATAAAATGTACTTTAATGGGATTGCTAAAATTAATATGATACATAGAATTGCACTTCCTATCCTAATTGATTATTTTGTATTACGGTGAGTAGTTTTATTTATATTATCGTTATATATAAGCTATTATAATCATTTCCTATAAAAATACAATTAAAAATTTCGGCATACCAACAAGATATGATAAAAATTGGTTATTGTAGCTTGACTGTCAGCATTTAAAGTAATAGAAATTTGAATTAATATAAATTTAGGGGTATAATTAAGAATGGAAAATTAAGTAATTTAAAGAAAAACTTTATTTTTTAAGTAAAACCACGGTTAAATTAGGTAAAATGCTAAAAAAACAATAATTTATTTTAAAATATTTGTAAATTTTATTCACATTTATGTAAAAGAATGGTATAATGGTGTCAAAATAAACAATAAGAGGTGATTGCGTGATTAAGAAAGAAATGATTGCTATGCTTCTTGCCGGTGGACAAGGTTCCAGATTGGGTGTACTTACTTCTAATGTTGCAAAGCCCACAGTGGATTTGGAGGGAAATACAGGATAATTGATTTCCCCCTTAGCAATTGTTAATCACTTTGTCCGAACAGAAAGGTTGTGATTTTGGTAAACACATAATTCATTACTACCATGAATGCGGTGACCGTGTTTTTGCATATGAATATAACGGATATTGGAAAGACATTGGTACCTTAGGTGCTTATTGGGAATCCAATATGGAATTAATTGACCTGATACCTGTGTTTAATTTATATGAGGAATTCTGGAAAATATACACCAAAAGCGATACCATACTCCCGCAAGATATCACGGTGGTAAGTAAACAATTGAAAGAAGGGGAGGATGCAAGCAGATTTGGAATTATAAATACGAATGAAGATGGAAGAATAGCAGGATTTGAAGAAAAACCGCTATGACTTTGTAAAGGATATTCTGATCCGTTAAAAAATATGAAGAAGATATATACATATGGGATGAATACGTATTGGAGTAACATATCTACCGTAGATTCTTATTATAAGACAAATATGGACTTCTTAAAAAAAGAGGTCAGGGATCATTTCTTTAAAGAATATCCGGATATCTATTCGAAGATAGACGATTTGCCGCCTGCAAAATATAATCAGGGGTCTTCCGTGAAAAACAGCATCATATCCAGCGGTTGTATTGTCAACGGAGTAGTTGAAAATTCTATTGTGTTTAAGAAAGTTTATATAGGCAATAACTGTACCATTAAAAATTCCATCATTTTAAATGATGTATATATTGGGGACAACACTTATATAGAGAATTGCATAGTAGAAAGCCGGGATACCATAAGGGTTAATACAACCCACATTGGTGAAACGGACAATGTTAAGATAGTAATAGAAAAAATGAAAGATATATTCTTTAGATTAACAACAAACAGATAAATAATATTAAAGGGGGATCTACACAATGCAGATAACAGACGTGCGTGTACGCAAGGTAAGTAAAGAAGGAAAGATGAAGGCGGTAGTATCAATTACAATGGATAATGAATTCGTAGTACATGATATTAAGGTAATTGAAGGAGAAAAAGGATTATTCATTGCAATGCCCAGCCGTAAAGCAGGTGACGGGGAGTATCGCGACATAGCACATCCGATCAATTCAGAAACAAGAGATAAAATTCAAAAAATTATTCTTGAAAGCTACGAGATTGCAGCTGAGGAATATGAAGAAAAAGAAATGTTACAATAAACGGTAAGGAGTATCTTAAACCACTGATAAATAAGGGGTTGGGATACTCCTTATTTTTGTGTTAAATGTTATGGCAAACTTGAAGGAATTTTAATATTTACTCTTTAATGTGTTTGCGGTACCGGCAATGTAATTAAAGATTGCAGATAGGTACAGGGTTAGAGTATAATAGTATGTAAAAGGGTACCCACCGGAAAATTATTTGAGAGGAGATGGTGTATGGATAAATTTTTAAGGTTTCTGTTTTCAATCCTCCTATTAGCCATTATTTTATATGCCGTCAACGACAGGTATAATCTGGCAGACTGGATCTTAGTATACGGAAATGCCAATCAAACGGTCAATGATAAAACCTTTGTGGAAGAAATAAGAAAAGCCATGTTAGACGGTGTAAATGAAGTTGAACTGAAGTATGTCGGTAAAGTAGAAAATATGGAATGGTTTACAGAAGATGTCATTGATAGGGTTTATGATATAGATGACCCGGTTACCGCAAGCGATTTTGATTATTTAAGATACAAAACTAACAGTATCTATGCACATATCATAGGATTTGGCAATGTCCTGACCGTAACCTATGATTTCGAATATAATGAAACGGCGGAGGAAACTGACCGGGTCGATGAAACAATTAAAAAAATGTTTGGGGAATGGGAAATTAATAAGCTTTCAGCTTATGAAAAAATCAAGAAAATACATGATTATATTATTGGAAATGCTTCATATGATACGAATACGGAGCATTATTCCGCCTATGACAATCTAATTAACAAAACTTCCACCTGCCAGGGATATATGAGTGTTGCTTATAAAATGTTTACCGAAGCAGGTATACCCTGCCGTATTATTACAGGAACCGGTAATAAGGACAGCCATGGCTGGAATATCGTTAAACTGAATGATAAGTGGTATAATATAGACTGTACCTGGGATGATCCTTTAACCGCAGACGGTAAGAATATATCAACATATGATTATTTCCTTAAATCGGATGAGGATTTTAAAAGCCATAGCAGGGATGAGGAATTTAATAATCCGGAGTTTTATGGTAATTATGTCATGAGTAAGGTGTCTTTTGAAAAGTAATACCGGTTCGGATTTCGAAGGTACAGAATAGTATTCCCCGTACTTACGGGGGAATATGATTTGCAGATAGCAGATAATTTATATGGAGTGAACCGATAACTGTCAGGGATCAAGTCAGCAGTTGATGGTTTACTTTAATAAAATTTCTCTGTCTGCAAATCATTTTTTTGTAAAATCAGAAAACAATAAAAAAGTCCAGATAGTAAAAAATGTACCGATTGAGGTAAAAAAAATACGTTTTCTGGGAACAGGATATTAATTATAATAAAAATATCAAAAATGTATTGGAGGATTATATATGAAAAAGATTTTTAAGAAGTTTTCAGCGGTTTTTTTGGGTCTGATAATGGTAGTTTCCCTGGCTGCATGTGGAAACTCTAATGGGGGAAAGAGTACAGATGACGTTGCTGCAGAGGGTACAGATACATCAGGCGAAACTCCAAAAGGAGATGTTAAGCTGACTCTTTGGAGCATTGCGACAGAAAGCGATTCCTTTAATCATGCTTACACACAGGCGATTGCAGATTATGAAACAGCACATCCCGGAGTTACGATTGTTCATGAAACTTTTGAAAATGAATCCTATAAAACAAAGATTAAAGCTGCAATTGCAGCGAATGAACTTCCGGATTTGTTTTATACCTGGGGCGGAGGATTCTCTAAGTCCTTTGTAGCTTCCGGCAAAGTAATGCCTTTGGATAAATATTATACGGATGAGTATAAAGCACTGCTTCCGCAGGCTGCTTTAAGTAATGCAACTTATGACGGTGTATTATATGGTTCCACCTATACAACTCCCGTTTCCGCTTTATTTTATAATAGGGCAATGTTTGAAAAATATAATTTGGTGGTTCCTGCTACCTGGGATGAACTTGTAAATGTATGCAAGACCTTTTTAGACAATGGAATTACACCTTTTGGTGTCAGTGTAAAAGATACCTGGGTTCTTGCCATGGCCCATGATGCACTTACCCTTAAATCGGCAGGTCCAACAAAAACAGCCGATGCAGTTACGAAAAACGGAGTTAGTTATAAAGATCCTGATTTCTTGGCTTCTGCAGCTAAAATCAAAGAACTAGTTGATATGGGAGCTTTCCTTGATGGTGCAACAGGTTTATCCAATGATGAAGCAAGTGCAGATTTCTTTAACGGAACGGTTCCTATGTATATTACTGGAAGCTGGATGGGCGGATCTATTTTAACAGATGCTGCTAATCCCGCAGATTTTGATGTAGCACCTATCCCGGTAATAAACAGCAGCAATGCCAAGATTACGGATTTTATGGGTGGTGCAGCAGATACTATTATGGTAAACCAATCTACAAAATATCCGGACGAAGCAGGAAATGCAGTTTTTGAATTAACCAGGAGTATATCAAAATATGCTTATCTTGACGGTTCAGGTATCGCTGCATGGAAAGTAGACTATGATGACAGTTCTGTTAATCCAATCACCAAAAAAGTTGCAGAATATGCATCAGGGGCAACCTCATTTACTTTATGGTTTGATACTTTAATGGATGCAAATGATGCCGGAGAATATCTTGCTTTATTACAGGAATTATATGTTGGGAACTTATCACCTGAAGAATTCGTAAAGGCTATGTCTGATCAATTAGAGAGTAAATAGTTAATATGAGCTTTTGAATATATTTTAAATGCTGAAATATAATTAATAAACATTTTCGCGGTATGATATATATGTTTTTACCTGCCTTTCCCTCGCTATGCTCGGACGGTCTGCCAGGAAACATATATAACATACCGCGAAAATGGAAATGAATTTCTGACAGCATCTAAAATATCAATAAAAACAGGTTGTGGGAGTTTCTGGAAAGCGCTTCTAATTAAAATGAGAAGGGGGCATTGTAAAATAGCATTAATAAACTTTAGTAAAGAGTAAGTTTGCTATTTGGCAACAGCCCCCTTCTGTATATAATAATACTTACCGGGAGGAATTATCATGAACAAAGTAAGGAATAACAAGACAGCAATCGTCCTATTTATGCTTCCGGCGGTTATTTTATTTGGGTTAATTATCATATTGCCGATTTTTATGTCAGGCTATTACAGCTTACTTGATTGGGATGGGATCACGAAGGGAATCTTTGCAGGAATTGATAATTATGTTGAATTATTTACAAGTAAATCAGCCGGATTCCCCAAAACTATGGGTAATGCACTGCTGCTGGCCCTATTATCCACGGCGGTCCAGCTGCCGATTTCCCTGTTTTTTGCCATTGTACTGGCTAAGGGAGTAAAAGGAGAAAAATTCTTCGTGGCAGTATTTTTTATACCGGTTTTAATCTCTACTGTAGTAATCGGACAATTATGGACGAAAATATATAATCCGGATTACGGCCTGATTAATTCAGCCCTTAGAAGTATGGGCCTTGATTCCCTTGCCAAAGTGTGGTTAGGCGATCAAAAGACAGCCCTTTTTGCGGTATTTATACCAATTCTCTGGCAATATGTCGGGTATCATATGTTACTGATGTATGCAGGCATTAAATCCATTTCACCGGAACTTAGGGAAGCAGCCGAAATTGATGGTGCAACAGAATGGGGAATTGCAAAACATGTAACCATTCCGTTATTAAAACCGATTATCCGTGTTTGTGTCATATTTGCGGTAACCGGATCCCTAAAGGCTTTTGATTTAATTTATGTATTAACAAACGGCGGTCCGGCCCATGCAAGTGAAGTGCCAAGTACGTTAATGGTTTCTATGATATTTGGACGTAACCGGTATGGCTTCGGAAGTTCCATCGCTATCGCAATTATATTTTTATGTTTCTTCTTTGCAATCCTGATTGGAAAACTCTTTAAGACAGAGGAGGCGGAATAGATGAAAAAACAGTTAAAGCCAGGCAGTATAATTATATTTATAATTCTTAGTATCTGGGCAGTAATACAGTTATTCCCCCTTTATTGGATGATAACCTTCTCCTTAAAGGAAAACAGCGAAATATTTGGAGAAAATGTTATCGGCTTGCCCCATCACTGGCTGTGGGAAAACTATGCTACCGCGTTAACAAAAGGTAAAGTAGCACTTTACTTTTTTAATAGTATCGTGGTAACCGGTGCTACTATTATTTTAACTACGATTGTTGCCTTAATGGCCACATATGCCCTGACGAGAATGATATGGAAGGGTAGAAAAGCAATGAACAATATCTTTATGCTTGGGCTTACCGTTCCGATCCATGCTGCAATACTACCGGTATTCATTATATTGAGCAGATTGAAAATGACCAATTCCTATCAGGCCTTAATCATTCCCTATGCGGCATTTGCCTTGGCCATGGCGATATTAATCAGCAGCAGCTTTATAGAAACAATTCCAAAGGAGTTAGAAGAGGCAGCCTGTATCGACGGCTGCAGTGTATATGGGATATTTGGACGTATTATACTGCCCCTGATGAAACCTGCATTAGCTACCATATCAATCTTTGTCTTTCTTCAGGCCTGGAATGAATTAATGTTTGCGGTTATCTTTATCAGTGATTCTAAATTCCGTACTTTATCCGTTGGAATCCAGACGTTATCGGGTGCCTATACCACGCAATGGGGTCCAATCGGTGCAGCGTTGGTAATTGCGACCTTTCCTACCCTTATTATTTATTGCTTTATGAGCGGTAAGATTCAGGAAAGTTTAGTTATGGGTGCTGTAAAAGGATAAGCGCGTCCAGAAAAAATAAAATTTATGGGTCATACTGTTCAATAAAGTTATTATTTGTTACAATATGCATAAGTGAAGTAAAAATTGTTTACAACCTGATGAAACAGTATGTCAGGCAATATCGCTTCTGTCAGAAGCGGCGGTATGCCATGAGCCCTGGAGTCAGGAATCAGATTTTATCCAAGGAGTATCTGTTCATATGAGTAGGCATATTGTCAGAAGTATAAAGGGATGGTTTTCTTCAAGAAAATTAAAACAAAAGGTAAGGTACTTATTTTTAACGATCATAGGGGGATATCTAATCTTATTCACCATAATTTTCATGGTTTTTATCAAAAAATATATGATGGATTATACCCTTGACAGTAATTATAATACCATGGTTTCCATAGGCAACAATCTAAACAGTGAGCTTAATACCATAAGCAGTATGAGCCAGTTAATGATGGCTGACAGTAATATTTCTGACTATCTGAAAGGAGATGCAAAAAAGGGTGCAAGATATACCCAGAACGCCATAAACTCCATTTATGATATTACCAATGCTTTTAATTATGTGAATTCTGTATATTTATTCCGGACAGATGACAATTATATTAATACCTCAAATGGTATTATCATTATGAATAAATCAGTTATGGAAGATGAATCCTGGAAACAGGATGTTTTAGAAGCCAATGGCGGTTATGTCCTTAAGGTAAATGGAGGCGGTGCCTTTTTGCGAAAGTCAGGACAAACCATCATTTCTTTCATTCGTATCGTCAATGATATGGAAACCCAGCAGCCGCTGGGTATGATGGTTATTAATTTATCCGAGGATATTTTGGATGATACTTATAAGGATATTACAAGCAATGATAAGCAGTTTTATTACTACGACAGCGGTTTACAACCGGTGAAGCCCTATGATGATATGAATGAATTATCAAAAATCACCATAACAGATGATACCTTTAATCAAGATACAACGGGAACTTTCGGCTATGAAAAGGTATTTTCTTATTACCGGATACCCAATACCCCTTTTATTATTACCGGGATAGAGAAGATGTCGTTCATGAGGGTAATACCGGCAGAAGCTGGCTGGATTATTATTTTATTGATCATAATAACGGTATTTTCCCTGATTCTGATAGGCGTCTTTATATCTGTGTCCATTACCTCTCCCATTGAACGGTTAGTACAGTCCATGGACGTTGCTAAGGAGGGATGGCTTAAGCGGGTAAGTCTTAGGCTGCCGGATGATGAGATAGGGCATTTGAAAAATAGTTATAACAATATGCTGATAGCAATCAACCGTCTGATAAATGAACTGCTGGAGAAAGAAAAGTCCATGCAGAAAGCAGAACTGGATGTACTGCAGGAACAGGTAAAACCACATTTCTTATATAATACCCTGGATACCATAGCATATCTGGCCTTGGAAGAATCCTCAGATAAAGTATATGATGCCATTGAGACCTTAGGTGATTTTTATAGAAGGTTTTTAAGTAAGGGAAGCAAAGAGATATCGATTCGGGATGAAATTAATATAGTAAAAGATTATTTAAAATTACAGAAACTCCGTTATGAAGATATCATTGAAGATGAGTATGAACTTCAGGAGGATTTACTTCAAATTCAGGTTCCTAAATTAATTCTGCAACCACTTGTCGAAAATAGTTTATATCATGGAATACGCTTAAAAGGTGAAAAGGGAATTATTAAAATCTCTGTATTTTCAAGCGGTAATCTGCTGCACATACTGGTATATGACAGCGGAGTCGGTATGAATGGGGACCAGTTGAATCAGATTATGTTAGATAATAACAAAAGTTTTGGCTTTAAAGGCACCATGGAACGAATTCAGTATTATTATGGAAGGAATGATGTTTTTGAAATCAAAAGCGAAGAGGGACTATATACACAGGTGGATATTAAAATTCCATTGTAGGGGGCTATATTATGTGCAAGGTAATGATAATTGATGATGAAAAGGCTATAAGGAGCCTGTTAAGAATCACACTGGAGAAAGAAAGTTTTGGACTTGAAATTGTGGGCGAGGCAGCCAGCGGGATAGAGGCGATTAATACAATCGATAACTATAAACCGGATATTGCTTTTGTGGATATCCGTATGCCGTTTATGGACGGCATCGAATTCAGTAAACTGGCAATCAAGCGTTATCCAAAACTTAAGATTATCATTTTAACTGCATTTAATGACTTTGAATATGCCAGAAAATGCGTTGGTATCGGTGTGTTTGAATATCTTTTAAAGCCGGTCTCAAAAGACGAGATCAGGGAAACCTTAAGTAAAGTCATTGCTAAAATAAAGGCAGAACAGCCGGATGAGGAAGAAGAAGTTATACAAGAAGACAGTAATCAGACGATGATACAGATAAAAGAATATATAAATAATCATTATGAAGATGCGGAAATTAATCTGACGTCCATAGCCCAGCAATTTGGGTTTAATCCCAGTTATTTAAGCCGGATATTTAAACTGAAAACAGGAATCGGAGTAATTGAATACTTAACCCAGTGCAGGATGGAGAAAGCCATAACATGTGCCAGGAAAGGTGTATTAATGTACGTAACCGCGAAAGAAGTAGGTATCCCCGATCCCAATTACTTTGGAAAATGTTTTAAGAAATATACCGGAATGGTATATTCTGAATATACAAATAAAAAATAGTATAAAATAAAAGGTTCAAAAGAGTTCTTTCACCTCTGATCCTCAGAGCTAATAAGATTTAAACCAGCAATCTCCTTATCAAGTTTTTCTAAACTTTACAAAGTTGATAAGCACGTACAAGAGAGTATGAAGGACTTGGACTATCTATTGTTTCAGCAATAATGAATGTACATGGTAAAGAATATGGTGTAAGCAATGTTGATGACTTAAATCTAAATTAATTAAGGAGTAATTTGTTTCCGTAATACAGCCAAAAATTTATTGCTTTAAAATTGACGATAGATTATAATATTAATCAATAGAAAATCACGCTGCACATATAAAAATAATATGTGCAGCGTAATTGTGCGTCTATTTTTAGCTATCAAATCGATAAAAAGGGGTGGCCAAGATGATTAATAACAGTTTAAAAGAAAAATGCGATTTATTTGCAGAAAATCACCAGGCTTTACGGAAGAATTTCAGATGGGATTATGCCATGATGCACTGTCTCGGAGCATTATTATATACGGATGCAGGCCTTCCGGTCAATGTGGAGGCAATTAAGAATTCCAAAGAAATCATTAAGAATAATACAGGTCTGTTTTCTTCCTTCAAAGAGACAACTTTTTTTGCACTTGCAACATTGCTGTCTTTAGATACGGACCCGCAAGATTTATTCAGCCGTAGTTTTAAAATCTATGGAGATTTAAAAAAGGCAGGCTTTTATGGATCTCCGTATTTAACTCTGGCGGCTTTTTCCATAGCAAAGCAATCCGATGCAGCAGATACCCAGCCTGTTGTTGATAAGGCAAAAGAATTTTATGATGCCATGAAGAAGAAACACAGATTCCTTACCTCAACCGATGACTATGGATATGCGGCGATGTTAGCCTTAACCGGTTTATCTGTAGATCAGGCAATCAGGGAAATGGAAACCTGTTATGAATATTTAAAGGATGATTTTGGCGCCGGTAATGCCTTGCAGTCTTTAACCCATGTCTTAACTTTAGGAGAAGAAACTGCTGATAAAAAATGCAGCCGTGCGAAAAAGATTTATGAGAAATTAACGCAAAAGGGATGCAAATTAAGTAAATATAAAGAATTAGCCTCCTTAGGAATTCTAGTATTGATTTCCGAAGATGTGGATAAGATAACAGAAGAAATTAAGGATGTATATCAGGCATTAACAGAGAAAAAAGGATTTGGTAAATGGTCCATGGCCAAACATGAGAGAACGATGTATGCGGCAGCCCTGGCGACCTCAGATCATATTAGTGACTTTCAGAAAGATTCCGTGGCATTTACCATGACTAACAGTTTAACAAACATTGTAATAGCACAGCAGACGGCCATGATAATCGCAGCCTCCAGTGCAAGTGCAGCGGCAGCAGCTTCCTCCTCGGGATCATAATTTGATCATATCGGATACTGCAAAATTCATAGATAAGAAAGGCAATAAAATGTACATTATAATCGGACTGGGCAATCCAACCCGGGAATGTCAGGCAACGAGACATAACATTGGATTTGATGTCATAACCCGTATCTCGGATGACTATAATATTCCATTGGATATTAAAAAACATAAAGCAATATGCGGCAGGGGATTTATTGAGGGCGAGAAGGTTGTCATAGTACAGCCCCAGACTTATATGAATTTAAGCGGGGAAAGTGTAAGGGAATTGGTGGATTTTTATAAAGTTACCCCGCAGGAAGTTATCGTAATTTATGATGATATCAGTCTGGAAGTGGGGCAGCTCCGTCTTAGGTCAAAGGGAAGTGCGGGCGGGCACAATGGTATTAAGAGTATCATCAGCCATCTGGGAACCCAGGATTTTCTAAGGATCAAAGTTGGAGTCGGTGATAAGCCGGCGGGATGGGATTTAGCAGACTATGTACTCTCCCGATTTAAAGAAGAGGAACAGCCTGTTATCCGGGATGCGGTTAAGAAATCCTCGGAAGCGGTAAAATCCATAATAAAAGATGGAATGGAATCAGCTATGAACATCTATAATAGAAAGTAATGGAGTAAAAAAAACAGCCCTTAAGCTTTCGGTTTAAGGGAGATTTGCTATGTACCAGATAAAAGGAGGCAACAGCTTGAAGACCTTTACTACCCCCCTAAAGGAATTAAGAGAGTTTAATGACATAAAGGACAATTTAAAATTGAAAAACACACCGGTTCAGGTAACCGGTTGTATTGATTCACAGAAATGTCACCTGATCAGTGGTTTGAGTGAAGGCTACCTGTGGAAATTAATTATAACTTATAATGATATAAAAGCGAAGGAAATCTATGAGGACTATAAGTTATATGATAAAGATGTCTGTCTCTATCCATCAAAAGATATTATATTTTATAGTGCAGATATTCATGGCAATGCAATTGTAAGGGACCGGTTAAGGATATTGAAGCGGTTAATTGAAAAAGAACCGGTTACGGTAATCACGACTTTAGACGGCGGGATGGATAAAATACTGCCCTTAGACTTTATACAGAAAAGGGTTATAACCATAAATGAAGCGGGAAACCTTGATTTAACCAAACTTCAGGCTGATTTAACCCATCTTGGATATGAACGGCTGGGACAGGTGGAAGGACCTGGTGAATTTGCCGTCCGGGGCGGTATCCTGGATATATTCCCACCGACGGAAGAATGCCCTTACCGTATCGAATTATGGGGTGATGAAGTAGATTCCATACGTTTCTTTGATATCAGCAGCCAAAGATCCATTGAACGCATCGAAAGCCTGAACATTTATCCGGCAGCAGAAATGATACTGGATCAGGGCAGAATGCTGATGGGACTTAAAAAGATAGAAGATGAGAAAAAAGATTATGTGAAAAAACTTCGGGAACAAAGAAAGACGGAGGAAGCTGCCCGCATCCAGGATATTATTGAAGAATTTAAAGATAATCTGGAAAGCTTCCAGGGCTCTGTTGGTATTGACAGTTACATCAAGTATTTTTATGACAATACAGTTTCCTTTTTTGATTATTTTGACGGCGATAATTCCGTAATCTATTTAGATGAGCCCAGCCGGATACAGGAAAAAGGGGAAGCGGTGGAAGCAGAGTTCAGGGAAGGCATGATAGGCAGAATTGAGAAAGGGTATATCCTTCCCGGTCAAAGTGATGTCATTTACGGTTACAAGGAACTTTTAGTTAATTTAAATCATAAAACTACCCTGTTACTCAGTACGATGGATTATAAAGCACCTTATTTTACGATGAAAGGAAGATGGGATTTTACGGTCCGTTCCGTAAACCCATATAATAACAACTTTGATATTTTGGTAAAGGATCTGCAGAAATGGAAAAAAGGCGGTTATCGTATCCTTTTATTATCCGTATCCAGAACCCGGGCAAAAAGACTTAGCGAAGACTTAAGGGAACATGAATTAAATGCCTTTTATAGTGAGGATATGGACAGGGTTATCCAAAAGGGTGAGATCATGGTAACCTACGGCAGTCTTCACCGGGGGTTTGAATATCCCCTTATTAATCTTGTCATTATATCTGAAAGTGATATTTTTGGCTCAGAGAAGAAGAAAAAGAAAAAACTTAAGGAATATGACGGTAAAAAGATACAAAGCTTTACGGATTTAAATGTTGGTGATTATATCGTACATGAAAACCATGGTTTAGGTAT
The DNA here is from genome assembly GCA_049692775.1 of Anaerocolumna sp. Taxonomy (GTDB): domain Bacteria; phylum Bacillota; class Clostridia; order Lachnospirales; family Lachnospiraceae; genus Anaerocolumna. Next base: position 35,761 of record JBAVPE010000108.1, read on the forward strand.
TTACCGGGGTATTGAGAAAATTGAAGTAGATAAGGTAACCAAAGATTACATTAAAATCGAATATGGCGGTGGCGGCGTGTTGTATATTCTTGCAACAGGCCTTGATGTGATTCAAAAATATGCCGGTGCAGATGCCAGAAAACCAAAGCTTAATAAATTAAATTCACCGGAATGGAAGAATACCAAAACCAGGGTTAAGGGTGCCGTTAAGGAAATTGCAAAAGAATTAGTGGAACTGTATGCCACAAGACAGGAAAAAACCGGATATCAGTATGGTTCCGATACGGTATGGCAGAAAGAATTTGAAGAGATGTTTCCTTATGAGGAGACGGATGACCAGCTCTTTGCAATTGAAGAAACCAAACGGGATATGGAAAGCAAACGGATTATGGACCGCCTGGTGTGCGGGGATGTTGGTTACGGCAAAACAGAGATTGCCATCCGCGCTGCTTTTAAAGCAGTTTCTGACGGCAAACAGGTTGTATTTTTAGTGCCCACCACCATATTAGCCCAACAGCATTATAATACCTTTGTACAGCGGATGATGGATTTCCCAATCAGTATCGATATGTTGTCCCGTTTCAAGACGGTTGCCCAGCAAAAAGTGGTTTTAGACCGGTTAAGAAAGGGCAATTTAGACATTTTGATTGGAACCCACAGGGTTTTGTCAAAGGATATTCAGTTTAAGAATCTTGGTTTATTAATTGTTGACGAGGAACAGCGGTTTGGTGTAACCCATAAGGAGAAGATAAAGCAGATGAAAGGAGATGTAGATGTATTAACCCTTACCGCAACCCCCATTCCCAGAACCCTTCATATGAGTTTAATCGGTATAAGGGATATGAGCGTATTAAATGAACCCCCGGTGGACAGAATGCCCATCCAGACCTATGTGCTGGAACATAATGAAGAGATTATCAGAGAAGCCATTCACCGGGAATTAGGCAGGGACGGACAGGTATATTATGTATATAACAGGGTTAACGGCATTGATGAGATTGCCGGTAAGATTGCCAAACTGGTACCGGAAGCGAATGTTTCCTTTGCCCACGGACAGATGAGTGAGAGGGAACTGGAGCGTATTATGTTTAATTTTATCAATGGTGAAATCGATGTTTTAGTATCCACCACCATTATTGAAACCGGACTTGATATATCCAATGTAAATACCATGATCATAGACGATGCAGACCGGCTTGGCCTGTCCCAGTTATATCAGCTCAGGGGAAGGGTGGGACGCTCTAATCGGACGGCCTATGCGTTTTTGATGTATAAAAGGGATAAGATGTTAAAGGAAGTGGCGGAGAAAAGACTTCAGGCAATCAAGGAATTTACGGAACTCGGTTCAGGATTTAAGATTGCCATGAGGGACTTGGAAATCCGGGGTGCAGGTAACTTATTAGGTGCCCAGCAAAGCGGACACATGGAAGCGGTAGGTTATGATTTATACTGTAAGATGTTAAATGATGCAATCCGTTCCATGAAAGGTGAAGTACAGGAAGAAGAAACCTTTGATACGACAGTGGATATGGATATCGATGCCTTTATCCCTGCTACTTACATTAAGAGTGAATTCCAGAAGTTAGACGTATATAAACGGATTGCAGAAATTGAAAACGAAGAAGAATTACTCGATATGCAGGAGGAATTACTTGACCGGTTTGGTGATATGCCTAACTCAGTCAATAATCTTTTAAATATAGCTTATATAAAGTCCATCTGCCACAATGTATATATAACTTCCTTCGTATATCGGAATGAGGAAATTAAAATGGTTATGTATAATAAAGCAAAATTAAAGGTGGATAAAATTCCGGAACTGATTCAGAAATATCAGCCATTGCTAAAACTTATGCCGGAAGCCAATCCGTATTTTACGTATTCCTTATTAAAAACGGGGAAATCAAGTAAAATGGATGTAATAAGCCTATTTGAACTTGTTAAAAATCTGCTGGGTGATTTAAAACTATTGTTAGATGATGATAAATAAATTATAATATAGTAAAGAATGGTGAAAAAATATGCAAAAGCAGATGAATAGGAGTTTCCATGAAAAACAGGATAAGAAAATTAATAATTTTAAGCTTACTCGGTCTCATGCTGACAGCAGCGGCCGCTTGTTCCAGGAAAACCGGTGAAAATCAGAATAAAACAGAAAACAGTGCTGTGGCAGAGAAGGGGAATACACTTAATAATACCCGGGATGCCGATAACGGAGATACCATTCCGGTAGATGACAGTATATTTAAAGAAGTGGTTGTCAAAATAGGAAAAGATGAAGTTAATTATAGTGAAGCCATGATTTATTTTCAATATATTAAAGCCCAATACGAATCCTATTTCGGTGACCAGATCTGGACCTATGATTTTAACGGACAAAGTTTTGGGGATATGGCAAAACAGGAAATTATGAATATGATAGCCCAGACTAAAGTAGCCTGTGCCCAGGCAGATAAGTACAGTGCCGAAATTACGGATGAAGATGAAGCCCAGATTAAGGAGAATGCAGAAACACTTTTTGCAGGCATTACCGAGGAAGATAAATCCCGTTATGGACTGACTTTGGAGGTGGCAGAGAAGTTTTACCATGATAATATGATTTATGAAAAAGTGTACGATGCATCTACCATGAATGTGGACACAGATGTTTCTGATGAAGAAGCTAAACAGATAACCATCGATCATTTGTTAGTCCTGACTTCTAAAACTGATGCGGACGGTAATAAAATACCAATGAGTGAAGATGAGAAGAAGAAAGCTTATACGAAAGCAAAAGATCTGTTAAAACAAGCTAAAAAAGCAGATAATTTCTATACCTTCGCAGAAGCAAACACGGAGGATTCCGGTGTGGAATATACCTTTGGCAGAGGTGAAATGGCAAAGGAATTTGAAGACGCCGCATTTGCCTTAAAAAAGGGAGAAATAAGCGGTATTGTTGAAACGGAATATGGTTACCATATCCTATATTGTGTCAGTGACTATAATGAAGATGCAACATTGGAAAAGAAGGAAGAAATAATTGCCCGGAGGCAGAATGACACCTTTAAGGATCTTTATGCGGATTGGGCCTCAGGCTTTAAAATTGATATTAATGATAAAGTATGGAATGAGATGAAATTTGAATCCACCGAAAGCCCCACCGAAAGTAATACCCAGGATGCTACGGAGCAATCTGTGGAAAAATAATTTTGATCTTGCAGCTTATGATGATATAGCTGCTGATACAATTAATAATCGGCTTAGGGTGTTCCCAAAGTGTAAACTTTTGAGGACACCCTCTTCTTATCTCATATCTCATAGGAAATGGCTTCCGATAAAGCAAAAATGCGGCTCAGGATGTGCAGGAAGGTAAGTTGATTGTTTTCCTGATTTATGATTTGATTTAAATTAAGACTGGTAGTTTTCCCGTGCTTTTAACCGGATGGTCCTGGCTGCCCCGAATACCATCAAAGCAGTAGCAATACCAAAAACAGCACCGGACAAAACATCTAAAGGATAATGGCAGAATAAATATAATCTTGAGAAGCCAATCAGGCCGGCCAGCAAATAGGCTGGAATGCCTGCATATTTATTGAAGTAAAAGATAACGGTGGCAGCTGTAAAGGAGGACATGGTATGGCCGGAGGGGAATGAGTAGGACCCTGGTTTTTTAATAAGTAAAGGAACATCCGGAAAGCGGATAAATGGTCTGTTCCGCGCAATCAGGTGTTTTAGGATACCATCCCCCAATATGTATTCTATACTTAATGCTGTAACTAATAAAATTCCGCAGGGTCTGGTCTTTTTATACAAGAGGAGCAAAAAGGCAATGGCAATCCATATGAAACCGGAATTGCCCAAGGAAGTAAGTTCAATCATGATTTTATCCAGTATAGGTGTATGTAAATGATTTAATATGTAAAATAAAATGGATTCATCTAACTGCTGAATTAAATTCAAATCAGTAATCTCCTTTCCGGCTTTGGGCAGCCTCTGAATTATTTTAGAATTTCTGGGCTATTCCCGTATCCTCACTTAATTTATTATATCATATTAAGGAAGTGTATAAAAGCGCCCTGCCTGGACTATTTAATTAAATTTTAAACGTTTTTTAATGATTCTGAGATTGACAAAGGCAAATTCTGGGTTTAATCTAACGGTGTGTATTTAATATAAAATCGGGTGACAGGTTAGGCGGCATCATATTAAAAGGTTGTAAGAAAATATAATAAGGGAAAGGATGCCACAATATAATTCTTTTAACCATTTTTATTTGTGGCAGTACCGCAGACTGGTCTGCGGTATACAATGGGTGTAGAAATGATTGAAATTAAAAATTTAACCAAGATTTATAAGCTTAGTAAAAAACAGATGGCAGAACAAAAGACAAAGAAAAATATGAAAAAGGCAGCGGATAACATCAGCCTGTCTGCTAAAAAAGGTGAAATATATGGATTATTAGGGCCGAACGGGGCTGGAAAAACAACAACCCTGCGCTGTGTTGCCACCTTATTAAAGCCGACAGCCGGTGAAATTACGGTATGCGGTTTCGATACGGTAAAAGAGCCTGAAAAAGTAAGGGAGTCTATCTCATTTTTAACCAATGAAATAAAACTGGATCCTCAGTTTTCGCCGAAGTATATGTTTGATTTTTTCGGCAGGCTGCATGGAATGGATGAGAAAACCATAGAGAAAAGAAGGGGACTGTTATTTAATTATTTCGGAATCAATGATTTCCAGGATAAAAAAATTGATGAATTATCAACGGGTATGAAACAAAAGGCCTCCATTGCAGTAAGCCTTGCCCATGATCCTGAAGTAGTTATATTTGACGAGCCAACCAATGGACTTGATATTGTAACTGCCAGAAGTGTAACCGATTACTTGAAGTTACTAAAAAACGAAGGGAAATTAGTTATCGTCTCCACACATATTATGTCCGAAGCAGAAAAACTCTGTGACAGAATCGGAATTATTATTAACGGCCAAAAGGTTATGGATGGAACACTTTCAGACATTTTGAATGCAACTAATTCAAAAGATTTAGAAGATGCATTCTTTGAACTTTACAAAGAGTATAATAAAGAGGAGGCTTAATATGAACGGAGCAAAACAAATTATAAAAAAAGAATTGACCAGGGTATTTACGGATAAAAAGTTAATAATAAGTTTATTCATATTACCTGCAGTGTTGATTATCGGCATTTATTACTTTATGGGACAAATGCAGACTAAAATGTCAGATGATATACAAAAGCATATTTCAACCATATTCATCCAGAATGTACCGGAAGATTTTAAGGAAACTTTAACGGCATCAAAGCTGGAAGCAAACATCCAATATCTGGATCCGGAAACAGACCTTTCTGCTGTTAAGGATGGAATATTAAATGGTACGACAGACCTTTTAATTGTTTTTGAAAATGATTTTTTAAATAAAGTAAACGCTTATAAAACAGGCGGGGCAATCCCTGAGGTTAAAACGTTTTACAATAATTCTGAAGATTACTCAAATACTGCCAGGAATAATTTTGTAAACATAGTTCTTTCCGCCTACCAGCAGAGACTTTTAACGGAACGTTTTGGGGATATCAATCAGCTGACGGTATTCCATATTGATGTGGATCCCCAGTCGTCTATAATTGTGGATGATAAAAAGGCATCCGGTAAGCTATTTGGAACCCTGTTGCCCTATTTAATCACCTTTATGCTATTCCAGGGAGCCATGAGCCTGGGAATAGATGCCATTACCGGGGAAAAAGAGCGCGGAACCATGGCCAGTATGCTTTTAACACCTTTAAAAAGGAGCGAAATTGTAATAGGCAAGTTAATCTCCGTCTCTATACTTGCAAGCCTTTCTGCAGCCGTATATGCAGTCTCTATGATATTTGCCATGCCGATTATGTTAAATAGCTTCGGAGGCGGTGATATGGAAGGCTTAAGTATAACATTTTCTGCCGTACAGATAGTGGAACTGCTTGCCATATTGATCGTGCTGGTATATTTATATGTCGGAGTGGTTTCACTGGTATCCGTACTTGCTAAGACGGCAAAAGAAGCGGCAGCTTATGTATCGCCAATCTTAATTGTTGTAATAGTAGCCGGCATGGCCACCATGTTCTCCGGTAATGAAGAAAAAGCATTAAGAATGTTTGCAATACCGGTATACGGCAGCGCAATCTCAATACAGAAAATTCTTGTAGGAGAATTGACCCTGCAGCAGTTTGGCGCTACCATAGGCGGTACGCTTGTACTGGCTTTGATTTTTACAGCATTAATTACCAAAGCTTTTAATAGTGAAAAAGTTATGTTTAACGCGTAATACAGTACGCCTGGAAATAAAGGGGGTGATTTCACCTCCACCCGGATTTCATGTGCTGTTTTGTACGATGGGAGTTTAATGAAAAATTTAATTGAAACTAGCAACAATAATGGCAATAGTAAAAGAAATATCAAACTGATACTGGAGTATGATGGAAGCGGCTATGCCGGCTGGCAGCGGCTGGGTCTGGCTGCCGGGAAGCGTTCCATTCAAAGCCTGGTAGAAGAATGTCTGTCGGGATATCTGCAGGAAGATATTAAAATCATTGGTTCCGGCAGAACAGATGCCGGTGTTCATGCCCTGGGCCAGGTTGCTAATTTCCATTGTATTTCCGGACGGTCTGCGGAGGATATTAAGAAAAATTTAAATATCCTCCTTCCGGAGGATATTAAAGTGCGGTACTCGCAAGAGATGGATAAAGAATTCCACAGCAGGTATTCGGCTAAGGCTAAAACTTATGAATATCGTATTGATTGCGGTGAAGTGCAGTCTGTATTTACCAGAAAATATACGTATCATATGCCGGATTTCCTGGATTTGGATGCGATGGAAAAGGCATCCGGATATTTTTTGGGTACCCATGATTTTAAAGCTTTTTCCACAGACAGAAAAGACGGCAAATCAACGGTCAGGACAATCGATCATATCAGAATATACAAACCGGAAGCTATAAAACACCAACAACCTTCCCATGAGTTAAGAATTGCCATAACAGGTGATGGTTTTCTTTATAACATGGTGAGAATTATGACCGGAACTTTAATTGAAATCGGACAGGGATTAAAAACGCCCGGGGATGTGTTGAAAATAATGGAAGGGAAAAAGCGGCAACAGGCAGGAACAACAATAGGTTCACAAGGATTATTCCTTTTGGAAGTCGGATATTAACTTCATAACAATAAAAATTTTCATTAAAATTATATATTAACGTATAAATTCTTCCTTTTGACGAACAATAATAACCATAAGTACCACATTATGATTATCATGCAAGATGGAGGAATAAATTATGAAAGCCACAGGAATCGTTAGGAGAATAGATGATCTGGGACGTGTTGTTGTCCCCAAAGAAATTCGGCGCACATTACGTATTCGGGAAGGAGACCCGCTTGAAATATTTACTGACAGGGAAGGAGAAATCATACTCAAGAAATATTCGCCTATTGGAGAACTGGGACTATTTGCGAAGCAGTATGCTGATTCCCTGGCGCAGACAACAGGACATATTATTGCTATATCGGATAAAGACCAATTTGTTGCAGCATCCGGCAGTATGAAAAGAGAGTTGTTATCTAAATCAATTACACCCGAACTTGAGCAGGCAATTAATGAAAGAGAAAATATCCTGGCGTCAAAAGAAGATAAAAATTTCGTACGGATTGTTGCAGAAGATGATTCGGATTATACCTATCAGGTTATATGGCCGATTATCAGTGAAGGCGATGCAATTGGTTCGGTAGTGTTACTTTCAAAAGACCCTAAAGTGAAATTCGGTGATGTTGAGAATAAGTTAGCAAGTACAGCCGCTTATTTCTTAGGCAGACAGATGGAGCAGTAATATAAGGATAAAACGGAAAGAGTTTTTCATTAGTTTATACTTATGAAAAACTCTTTCCTGTATTAATAAAAGCTGCAATCGAATGCTACTGATCATAGTTACAAAAGGAATATGCAACCGATTTTAATTGCAATTTGCAGCGGTTATTAATATAATGGGAATTAAAGGGATTATTCATGTCAGTAAAAACAGGCTGTCAGTATTTACGAGAGCATTCTATTAACAGGTAATTGCGAAGAATCTTGCCTGAAAGGCAACGGAAGCAATGAAATTCATATTAAATGTACGGTATATTCAGGAAACTATATGGTTTTGCGGTTATCTATACATAATCTATTAAAAATAGGAGAAAAATACTATGGAGAAAAAATATACGTTTGACGATTTTATTAGTATAATCAGACAATTAAGAAGTGAAAACGGATGTCCCTGGGATAGGGAACAAACCCATGAAAGCCTAAAAAGTTGTATGCTTGAAGAAGCATATGAGGTCATTGAGGCAGTTAATAACAAGGATACTGAAAATCTGTGCGAAGAATTAGGCGATATATTGCTTCAGGTTGCCTTACATACAGCCATAGCTGAAGAACAAAAGGAATTTGGTATTGATGATGTAATTGACTGTGTGAGCAAAAAGATGATACGCAGACATCCTCATGTATTTGGTACTTCGGAATCAACAGCTGGGGCGGTAGTTGCGGCGGGTGGTATCGACTCGGATATGGTAGTCAGAAATTGGGAGGATATTAAAAAGCAGGAAAAGAATCAAAAGAAAGTATCGGAAGGTATATTAAGTGTACCAAAAGCACTTCCGGCGAATATACGTGCAGAAAAAGTCCAGAAAAAAGCCGCAAAGTGCGGAGTTGATTTTGAGAATTATGAACAGGTATTTAAAAAGGTATATGAAGAGCTTGAAGAGCTGAAAGAATCTAAAGAAAAAGGCGATTTAAAGGGCATCGAAGAGGAATTTGGTGATTTGATGTTTACAGTGGTAAATTTATCAAGGTTTTTAGAACTAAATGCAGAAAATTCCTTGACAAATGCCACTAATAAGTTTATAAATAGATTTGTAGGAATTGAACATCTTGCAGAGCTGGAAAGCAGGAGTTTAAACGAAATGTCCATTGGTGAGCTAGATGCTCTTTGGGGACGTGTGAAATAATCTTAGTGGTTATTTGAACAAATATAACAAATACTTTAGAGGAGGAGTTTTATCCATGAACAAAGCAGAATTAGTTGCAGCAATTGCAGAAAAAACAGAGTTATCTAAAAAAGATTCAGAAAAGGCGTTAAAGGCATTTATTGATGTCGTAACAGAAGAATTAACAAAAGGTGAAAAAGTTCAATTAGTTGGATTTGGCACATTCGAAGTATCTGAAAGACCAGCTAGAACTGGCAGAAACCCTCAGACAAAAGAGGCTATTACTATTGCAGCATCTAAAGCTCCAAAGTTCAAAGCAGGAAAAGCTTTAAAGGACGTTATTAACGCATAGTCTATTAAATTTAAGGAGAAGCCGTTATAAAAATCAATTCACACCTTTTACCGTGCTATATGAGCGCTTGTTGGCTGAATATGATTTTTAAAACGGCTTCTTTTTTTTACCCGTCAAATAAGGGACCTATAGGAGGTAATTTATGAGATTAGATAAATTTTTAAAGGTTTCCAGATTAATTAAACGCAGAACTGTTGCAAATGAAGCCTGCGACGCCGGACGCGTATTAGTTAACGGTAAACCGGCCAAAGCTTCAGCTGCCGTGAAAGTGGATGATATTATAGAAATAGGATTTGGCAGTAAAGCAGTAAAAGTTCAGGTTTTAGATGTCCAGGAAACTGTCCGTAAGGATGATGCAAAAGAATTATATAAGTATTTATAATAATGTATGACGATTTGGCCTCTGGGATTCTTGCGGACCGGTGCATTCAAATATATATTTCCGGTGTCTTGCGGAGCGGGAATTCTATAAATTTACGGAGAAGGACAGATAAGTTGGAATAACGGATACATTTTGGCATGAATTCAAGAGTCTTTTAATATACTGAAATGAATAAAGTATATTAGGAGGCTTTTTATAATGGATGAAAAACAACCTGTTCAGAAAAACCATAAAGTCAGTTTAAATGCAAGGAATTCAGCAGCAATTACAGGGGTAAAAGATGTGTTGTCTTTTGATGCGGGAGAAGTACTCTTAGAAACAGAGCAGGGGATATTAATGCTCCGGGGAAATGATTTACATGTTAACCGCCTTACTTTAGAAAAAGGAGAAGTAGATGTAGATGGTAAAATCGACAGCTTAACTTATTCTGATTCTAACAACTATGGGAAATCCGGGGAATCATTAATTAGCAGACTGTTTAAATAATGCAGGGGGGAAACCAGGCAATGAATGATGCAATTATGGTAGAACTGCGGTTTTTTGGCACTTCTGTATTATGGGGTGTCCTGCTTTTAATATTTTATGACGCACTGCGCATAATAAGAAGAATAATTATGCACAATGGATTTTTCGTTGCATTTGAGGACTTATTATACTGGGTTGTATCCAGTTTATTAATATTTAATATGATGTATCAGCAAAACAATGGTATCATCCGGGGCTTTGCAATTCTGGCTATGCTTTTAGGAATGCTTCTTTACCATTCCATATTCAGCGAAATACTTGTAAATACCATATCAGGATTATTTAACAAGGTCATTAATCTGATAGGTAAATTTATTTTGCTTATATTTAGACCGGTAAGGTTTTTATTTCTGAAAATTAAACGATTTTTTTGGTGGATATTTAATAAAATTAAAAAATTCATTCTCTTTTTGTTAAAAATATTGAAAAAATTTTGGAAATCGAGTAAAATGGCAGTATCAGAAAATGAAGACAGTGATTAATGGGAGCTAGTGTGAAATAAAGGGCATTTCACCCATCCTGATATGTATACGTGCGGGGCACGCAGATGGGAGTTAAGGCAAAAAAGCATGGCAAAGTATGCAGAGGGGAGTCAGCTTGAGAAGAAAGAGAAAAGCAAGAAGGACAGGCTTAGGCCTGATTGCAGTTATGGTATTAATGGTATGCGGGATAGTTTCTTATAATAGGCAGGAATTAGACAAAGTCAATGCAAAATCTGCTGCGCGGATAGTCGAACTGAAGGAGGATATTGATCAGGAGAAAGAGCAGGCAAAAGATATTCAGGAGATGAAAGCTTATGTTCAGACCAAAAAATATATCGAAGAGATGGCCAGGGAAAAACTCGGGCTGGTTTATAAAGATGATATCATATTTAAAGCCGAAGACTCAGATGAAAAATAGACAAGACGCGTGATTACTAAATTTTCTATGTGTATTTGAGGTTTATTAAAAAATCGCTACGGTTAAGCACCGTATAGCAGAAAACACACAAAAAAGCGCTTGTAAGCGAATTTATGCACTTTTTTGTATGTTTTCCGCTGCATGGTTAAGTAGTAACGAAAAATTAAAACAACATGCATTAATATGTTGACAAGCATGGAAAAAGCAGTTATAATGTAGTTCGTCACTTCGGCGAAGTAGCTCAGTTGGCTAGAGCACGCGGTTCATACCCGCGGTGTCGAGGGTTCGAATCCCCCCTTCGCTATTCATCACCACAATATTTTTAAACAGCAAATAAATAAACGATTCAAACAATCCTGTTAAAGTTTCTTTATATAAAGAACTTGGCGGGTTTTTTTATGTTATAGTTGTGTGTCAAAAGGTTTAAATTTCCGTAGATCTAATCTATTAAGGAATGACAAAAAAATCGAAAAATAAATTAAGCAAAATATCATAAAATGACGGAATAATACATTAAATCAGCCGGACATACAGAATGGTTTAATTAACTTTACCCATATGGACATTAGCAAACATTATGAAAGAACACGAAAAAATTTCCGTTTTTTAATACTGATCGTTTAAAATATCAATCAATTCTTGGATTAAAAATAAATTTATAAAAACAAATCTCTATAAAATCCTTATATAACCCCTATATACCCTATAATAAACACAGAAATCTCCATAAAACTTATTTTTAAGTGAGAAATAATATAACTATAATATTTTTTTTAAATAAATTGCACATTCTGTGCCCCATCATAAAAGCATCCCAACCTATAATGAGGAGGGTTGTTCAAACCTATCTGTTGCCTATACTTGAATTAGGATGAATTTCCCCCTAAAAAAGCTACCGTCCATAGCCATTTCTAACCCCTGCCAGGGATTTTCAACAACATAAACCAATTATGATGTGAATTTCTTAATAAGACTTAACTCTCTTGATTCGATACTATCATGCATTCTTTGAAATTCTTGTCAAAAACTTTTTAAAAACCAGCCCTGATTTTTGACAAACATTTTAACCCCCAAATCCTATAATACAGGTCTAACGGATAATTCATGGTTATCATGACTGAAAATGAGAAAGAAAACGAGAAGCCGCTTAAGCGGCTTCATGTCGGAAAGGTTGAAAGAAAATTTAAATATTGAAAGGATGCCACTTATAGATACTTTCAACCTGTCTTATATGTGGCAGTACCGCAAGCAGGCTTGCGGTATGCAATGGGTACAAAAATGAAAGAATTAAATATGAGAAAATTTTTAGTTAATATGCTGGGTATCGTTATGGCGAGAGCTGTCATTGCAGGAATGAATCCCATTGCAATCGGTTATTTTGCAGCGGTTTACCTGGAAAGAAAAGGAAGACTCACAATCATGCTTACAGTGCTTTTGGGTATGCTGACCGTACTTCCTCCGGCTGATACTGCAAAATATGTAATCGCAATGCTGGTAATATCAATCATAACAGCATTGCTGGAATATAATAACAAACGTGTATCCGTATTGGCAATAGGCGGACTTGCCGGTGCTGTAACCGCAGCCATAACCATAGCCGGCGGATTAATGTATGAAAATCCCACGTATTATATTTTAGTTGGACTCGGTGAAGGAATTTCAATTTTTGCCTGCAGTTTTGTTTTCCGAAGAGGGATTGAACCCTTTATGCATGGAATTAAGGGACAAGCCCTGGATAATGAGCAGATAATCAGTATAGCAGTTATATTGGCGGTATCTATTTATGGAATACCGGATTTTAACGGTTTGGGATTTTCCTTAACCATGACGGCAGCCTTATTCTGCATTCTGTTTACCGGTTATAAATACGGTGCAGGCTATGGTGCTTTGACAGGTGCTGCCTGTGGGGTAATATTGGCTCTAAAGACCGGTCAGTTGAATCAGGTCGGGCTGATGTGTATGTTGGGAATTATAGCGGGTACTTTTAGGGAATTAGGGCGCCTGGTTACAGTTTTAATGTATACAGCAGGAGTAATTATACTTGGTGAGTTATATCAGAACACACAAATTGGTTTATCCGGTTTTGGTGCTATGGCTTCCTGTGCAGTTATATTTCTGCTTCTGCCTAAATCCCTGATTTTTAAGGTTAATATCGGTGAGGAAGGAGAAAAAGAAGATATCTTTGTCAGACAAAGCATCCAAAACGTTGCGAAAGGTAAACTGAGGGATTTTTCGGAATCCTTCCATTGTTTGTCCAATACTTTTTCCACCATATCAGATAAAAAGATGGCCTTAAGCAAAAAAGATAAAAATGATATTTTTGATGAAGTGTCGGAGCACCTGTGTAAAGATTGCTCTAATTGTAATATCTGTTGGAAAAGTTATTTTTATGAAACTTATCAGGGAGCCTATCATATCTTGGATGTAGTTGAAAAAAACGGTACCATAGCATTAAGCGAGGTACCGGTAGAATTCGCAGGCCGATGTATCTTTTTAGATAATTTTCTTGCTGAAACAAGAAGGGTACTCGAAGTGGCAAAACTAAATTTATCCTGGCATAACAGGATGGCTGAAAGCAGGGAAGCAATCGCGGGACAGTTGTCAGAGGTAGCCAATATTATAGATGATTTTTCACTGGATTTATATAAAACAGTAGAAACCTCAGAAACCAGCAGGAATAAAATGATTTATCAATTAAAAGCAAATCATATCGTTATAAAACGTATCGCAATATTTGAAAAAAGAAATAATAAGCAGGAAATATATATGACCGCCCGTACGGAACGGGGACGATGCATCACAACTAAAGAGGCAGCAGGAATAATCAGTGATATATTTGGAAAAAGGATGCGTCAGTCCGAGGGCTGTAAGAAAGTGATTACCAAAGATTATGAAACTTTTGTGTTTATTGAAGATGCTGATTTTACTGTATATACAGGTATGAGTAAGATGACCAAAGAGGGGGGAAGAATTTCAGGGGATAATTATTCCTTTATTTATCCCGATCCGGGTACCGTGGTTATGACCTTATCCGATGGCATGGGGACCGGGGAGACGGCCTGTGAGGAAAGTGAATCGGTGGTGGAATTGCTGGAACAATTTATTGAAGCAGGTTTTCGCAAAGAATCAGCCATTAAACTGATTAATTCCATATTAGTGCTGCGGTCGGAGGAACAGACCTTTTCTACCATTGATATGAGTGTGATAAATCTTTATTCAGGAATTTGTGATATCATTAAAATAGGTGCTTCTACTACCTTTATTAAGAGGGAAGACTATGTGGAAACCATTTCCTCTGCTACTTTGCCGGTAGGAATATTAAATCAGGTGGATTATGAGGTAGTAACAAAAAAACTGAATGACGGTAACTTTATTATTATGGTAACGGATGGGGTAATTGATTGTATCCCCGGTGATGAGAAGGAAAAATTTGTGGAAGAATTTATTATGGATCTTCGGATGAATAATCCCCAGGAAATTGCCAATGCTGTATTAAATCAGGCCTTGGAATTAAACGGTTGGGTACCAAAAGATGATATGACTGTTTTGGCGGCCGGCTTTTGGAGCAAGTAGCTTGATATTTATGCAAGTTAGAGGTAAAATGATAAAAAATTGTTCTTTTTTAATCTTAAATGCCCGGGAGACAGAATGTTAAATAAAGTCCAGAATTTCATTAACGAACATAATATGATAAATAAGGGAGACAGAATCGTAGTGGGTGTTTCCGGTGGGGCCGACTCTGTCTGTCTTTTCCATGTGTTGATTAAGTTAACCCCAGTCTATAACCTTACTCTGTTTGTGGTGCATATTAATCATGGTATACGGGGAGAAGAAGCGGATGAAGATGAAGCATATGTAAAAAAAATATGTGATAATAATAATGTTTCATTTACTTCTGTGAAAGCGGACGTTCCGGATATTGCCGGAAGAGACGGATTGTCGGAAGAAGAAGCCGGGAGAAAGGTCCGATATGAGGCATTTGAACAATGTATCATTAAAAATAAGTGTAATAAGATTGCAATTGCACATAATAGAAATGATAATGCTGAAACGATTCTTTTTCATTTATTCAGGGGAAGCGGCCTTAAAGGGCTTACCGGTATACCGGCGGTCAGGGATAACATAATCCGGCCTTTATTAGGTATTGGAAGAGAAGAAATAGAAAATTATTTAAAGGTATCAGGTATCACTTATCAAACAGACCGGACGAATTTAACCCAGGATTATAGCCGTAATAAAATCCGGCATCAAATCATAAAATTTGCCAGAGAGGAAATTAACACTAAGGCAATTGACCATATCGTTAAAGCTGCTGAAACACTGACAGAGATTGACGGGTACTTAGAGAAGAATATTAAAGCTGCATTTGGAACTATAATAACGTACCATAAAAAGGAAGAAACTTATGAAATTAATATAGAAAAACTGGGGCGGGAGGACTTGGTGATACAAAAAGGAATCATACGAAAAATTTTTCATCAACTGGCAAATCAGTTAACGGATGTAGAAGCGCTCCATATAGAGCTTATATTGGAATTAACAAAAAAACAGGTGGGTAAAGTAATTAATTTACCTTACGGTATTTTAGCAGTGAGGGATTATCATGCCATAATCATGAAACTGGATTCAAAACTTAAATTGCAGGAGGAATCACTGTGTAAGGGTGCCGCAAATCAACTAAATCCACAAGAGTTATTGATTCCCGGTGATATCTATCTATCTCAAACGAATCAAATCCTGCGCGTAAAATTAATAAAATATAAAAAAAGTATGATAATTCCGAGAAATGGGTGTACGAAATGGTTTGACTATGATAAAATAAAAAATACTGTTTCAATCAGAACAAGAAAAGAAGGAGATTTTATCCAGATAGATTCTGCGGGCAGAAGAAAGAAACTCAAATCCTTATTTATTGATGAGAAAGTTCCCAGGGAGAAAAGAGACCTCCTCCCATTATTAGCAGATGGAGCCCATATTATTTGGGTGATTGGCGGCAGGATGAGTGAAGCCTATAAGATAAGTGAGGAGACAAAGGTAATACTTGAGATAAATATAGACGGAGGAAAACAAGATGGATAATAAAATTAAGGTATTGATACCTGAAGAAGAGGTAGATAAAAAAATTCGTGAGTTAGGAGAACAAATAAGTAGAGACTATGCGGGGAAAGAACTGCACCTGATATGCGTATTAAAAGGCGGTGTTTTTATTACCTGTGAATTGGCAAAAAATATTACTGTACCAGTTTCCTTAGATTTTATGTCTGTTTCCAGCTACGGAGATGAAACGGTAAGTTCAGGAAGAGTCAAGATTATAAAGGATTTAGACGATTCTATAGAGGGCAAGGAAGTTCTAATTGTTGAAGATATAATTGATTCTGGCAATACATTGAGATATTTAATTGATCTGCTGAATAGCAGAAAGCCAAAAAGTATTCGAATCTGTACCCTGCTTGATAAACCGGATAGAAGAACTGCCGTTGTGGATGTAGATTATGTAGGATTTCAGATCCCGGATAAATTCGTAGTAGGTTACGGACTTGACTATATACAAAAATATAGGAATTTGCCGTTTATCGGTGTGATAGAATAATTAGAAAGGAGGTCATTCAGTGAAAAGACAATTAAAAGGTTATGGTTTTTATATCATTATACTAGGTATTATATTAGCGGCAATGCTTTTATCGGATAGTTTAAGTAATACGGGGTCAAAGAATTATGAATATAAAAATTTTCTGGAAGACCTGGGAAATAAGACCATAGAGAATGTGGAGATATTTCAGAATCAGGAGGTTCCATCCGGTAAAGTAATTGTTACTTTTAATGATGGTAAGAAAGAGCAGTTTAACGTATCTGATGTAAATACGGTCAATAATCTTCTGGTAAATGCGGATAATGTGAAGTATATGTTACATGATATCTCAAAACCAAGTTTGTTATTAACTATTTTGCCATATATATTGGGATTTGTGGTAATTATAGTCTTGTTTTCTTTTTTATCCAACCAGGCAGCCGGAGGTGGCGGAGGTAACAGCAAGGTCATGAATTTTGGCAAAAGCCGGGCAAAAATGACCACAGATGAAAATAAGAAAACAACTTTTAAAAATGTAGCAGGCTTAGAAGAAGAAAAAGAAGAATTAAAAGAAATCGTAGATTTCTTAAAGACTCCCAAGAAGTATGTACAGGTCGGTGCAAGAATACCAAAAGGCGTGCTCCTAGAGGGACCTCCGGGAACCGGTAAAACCCTTCTTGCCAAGGCAGTAGCCGGTGAAGCAGGTGTTCCGTTCTTTAGCATATCCGGTTCTGACTTTGTGGAAATGTTTGTTGGTGTCGGTGCATCCAGAGTAAGGGATTTATTTGAGGATGCAAAGAAACATTCCCCTTGTATCGTGTTTATCGATGAAATTGATGCCGTAGCCAGACGGAGAGGTACCGGTATGGGCGGTGGACATGATGAAAGAGAACAGACTTTAAATCAATTATTAGTAGAAATGGACGGTTTTGGTGCAAACGAAGGAATTATTGTTATGGCAGCTACAAACCGTGTTGATATTTTAGATCCTGCGATTTTACGTCCCGGACGTTTCGACCGTAAGGTAATGGTAGGCCGTCCCGATGTGAAGGGCAGGGAAGAAATCCTTCAGGTTCATTCGAAAGGGAAACCTCTGGGTGAAGATGTGGACTTAAAACGGGTTGCCCAGACTACAGCCGGTTTTACCGGTGCTGATCTTGAGAATCTGTTAAATGAGTCAGCGATCAGTGCGGCAAAGGATAACCGTTCCTTTATTGTACAGGAGGATATAACCCGTTCCTTTATTAAGATAGGAATCGGAACAGAAAAGAAGAGCAGGGTAATATCAGATAAAGAAAAAAGGATAACTGCCTATCATGAAGCGGGTCACGCAATCTTATTCCATGTTCTTCCTGATGTTGGTCCTGTTTATACCGTATCCATTATTCCTACCGGCAACGGAGCAGCGGGGTACACAATGCCATTACCTGAAAAAGATGAAATGTTTAATACAAGGGGTAAAATGAAGCAGGATATTATTGTAGGACTTGGAGGCAGGGCAGCCGAAGAACTTATATTTGACGATATTACTACCGGAGCGTCCCAGGATATTAAAATGGCGACTAAAACAGCCAGATCCATGGTGACAAAATATGGATTTTCCAGCAATGTAGGTATGGTTAATTATGACAGTGATGATGATGAAGTATTCATAGGCCGTGATTTAGCCCATACAAGAAGCTACAGCGAGAGTGTTGCAAGAACCATTGATGATGAAGTAAAAGGTATGATTGACCACTGCTACAGTGAAGCCAAGAAAATCTTAACCGAGTACAATGACGTTCTTCACAATTGTGCTAAACTATTAATTGAAAAAGAAAGAATTAACCGTGAAGAGTTTGAAGCATTGTTTCCTCATCCATCGAATGGCGGAGACAACGGTATGAATTCCATCGTTTTAGAAGTCTGATGTTTTTGGGGGTAAAACAGGGAGCTACAAAAACTAGATGAATAATATTAAGTTTTTATCTGTTTTATAATATGGTTTTTTTAAGACTGGATTTGAAAATGTAAAAACGAACAAAAAAAATATGGATATTTTTTAATGTTTGTGCACACTTTTGACGTACATGGTGTTATACTAATAAACGTAAACCCCAATACATTATATAGTTTTTGCTACACCCCATAAGTAACAAAAATACCTTCTCCAAAAAAAGGACAGCGCTCGGAAAGCTGTCCTTTTTTTTGCACATTTATAGGCAGATGTATGAATGAACGGGACGAACGGACGAATATTTTATGGGCTAACAGTACAGATGACCTGGATAGGGGCCCCCACCATTTATTATGGAGACGAGACAGGAGTCTGCGGCTGGACGGATCCGGATAACCGCAGGATATATCCCTGGGGTAATGAGGATTTGGAATTGATTGGGTTCCATAAGGAAATCATTAGAATACACAAAAATTTGCGTACCGGTTCCCTGCTCTTTTTAAACGGAGCATATGGTTTTATCAGCTATGGGAGATTTAACCGGAAAGATAAAATAATAATAGCGGTGAATAATCATTATTAAAAATGTCGTCACCTGATGTAGTAAGATTCCAATAAAAAATTTAGTTACCCAATAAAACCGGGTTAATGGATGAAAAATAAACTGGGAAAGTTAATAAAAACACTTGAAAACGGCTTTCTAGTATGGTATAATTCAACCTTGTCAGAAAGATTTGATTAAGATAATATAACTCAGGTCAGATGCCGGCGTGGCGGAACTGGCAGACGCACAGGACTTAAAATCCTGCGGGACTAATCTCCCGTACCGGTTCGATTCCGGTCGCCGGCATTATTTTCTAACATAGTAATTTAACTGAATACTTTATATGCGGGTGTAGTTCAATGGTAGAACACTAGCCTTCCAAGCTAGATACGTGGGTTCGATTCCCATCACCCGCTTTTTTGCTGCGCTAATATTTATTTTTTATTTTGAGCATACTAGTACTGCCTTGCGTAAATAACACTTAATTCAGCATCTGCTATTTACACCAGTGCTGCGTTGTCGTCAATCGGCGTAGGAACCGCTACGCCTCATTCCGCCGTATTGCCCTGGCGCAAATATCAGCCACTGATATTAAGCATTATTTATGCAAGGTAGTACTAGTACAACATATTCTAAATAACTGGTCAGAAAACGCAGACAAGTTTAACGATCCGGTTAATTTAAATACGTTGTACCAGGTTGTAATTGTCTTAAGTAGGTTAAACCTAAGATAATGGGTGTGTCTGTCTTGGGTTTTAAAGGAATCCTATCTTGGAAAGGATGGAAGCAATATGCTCAAATTATACAACAAGACACTCAAATACATCCTTCTCTTCTTTGTTGGAGGATATTCCTATTGCGGAGTGGAGTTACTGTTCCGTGGTTATTCTCACATATCCATGCTGATTGCGGGAGGAATCTGTTTTATACTTATTGGCTTATTAAACGATGTTTTTCCTAATAAAATATCAATTCTCAGTCAGATGGTAATCTCAGCAATTATAATAACCGCTGTTGAGTTCACGGTGGGTTTGGTGGTAAACGTATGGCTGGGACTTAATGTGTGGGATTATTCGAATCTCCCTTATAATTTTATGGGGCAGATATGCTTACTTTTCACTAATATATGGTTTGTCCTATCTTTAGCAGCCATCTTATTAGATGATTATCTTAAATATTTCTTGTTAGGTGAAGAAAAACCAAGTTATAAATTATTTTAATTTTATCTTTTACCTAAAATTCAATATCAGTGTCATAAATTTACTTTAATCTTAGAATCCTTCTTAAATTAATTTTATAAAAATTATTCAATATAACCGGCGGCCGGGGATAATATTCCTTAACCGCCGATTTTGTTTATAAAACCCCGTACATCCAGGTGCGCTTTGATGGATAAAAACAAATATTTTCTGCTACACGATTAATATAAAATGTGCTACTATAGGAGGTAGAGTATAAAAAAGTGTTTATACACGGACAGGAGTTCTAAGTGAAAATATTACTGACTGCAATTAACGCAAAATATATCCATTCCAATCTTGCAGTTTACAGCCTGAGGTCATATGCTAAAGCTTATAAACAGCAGATTCGGATAGCGGAGTTTACCATAAATAATTATACGGATGACATATTACAGGCAATCTATAAGGAAAAACCGGATTTCATAGGTTTGTCCTGTTATATCTGGAATATTAGCATAATAGGACAATTATGTATCGAACTGCGAAAATTGCTGCCTGACTTAAAAATATGGCTGGGAGGTCCGGAAGTATCCTTTGACGCAAAAAAGCGGCTGGAAAGCGGAGCGGCCATAGATGGAATAATGATAGGAGAAGGGGAAGGGACTTTTACAGAGCTGATGGATTATTATATCAACGGGGAGAAATCCTTAGGGCAGATTAAGGGTATCGCGTTTAAAGGAAGTGCCTGTAAGTCCGGTGATTCCCTTGCAACCCATGAGCTATTATCTGCCGAAAAGGTTATCATAACCCCCTTAAGACCGGAAATGGATTTTAGCACCCTGCCATTTTCCTATGAAAATATTGCTGATTTTGAGAATAAGATAATTTATTATGAAACCAGCAGAGGCTGCCCTTATTCCTGTAGTTACTGTCTCTCCTCCCTTGATAAAAAGGTAAGACTCAGGAATATGGAACTTGTTAAAGAGGAATTAGCGGTTTTCTTAAAATATAAGGTACCGCAGGTTAAATTTGTGGACAGGACCTTTAACTGTAACCGGAGTCATGCACTTGCCATATGGCAGTATATTAAAGGGCATGATAACGGTATTACCAATTTCCACTTTGAAATATCCGCAGATATCTTGGAGAAAGAGGAAATTGCACTTTTAAATACTATGAGGGAGGGGCTGGTCCAGTTAGAAATCGGAGTTCAATCCACAAATCCTAAAACGATAGAAGCCATACGAAGGCGAATGGATTTTGGTAAGTTAAAACTGGCAGTAGATCAGATCCATAAAGGCAGGAACATTCATGAACATCTGGATTTAATTGCAGGATTACCTTATGAAGATATAGAATCTTTTAAAAATTCCTTTAATGAGGTCTATGCCTTAAAACCCGATCAGTTTCAGCTTGGATTCCTTAAGGTATTAAAAGGCTCTGCCATGTACGAAGAAAGTAAGGAATGGGGAATTGTGTACCAAAGCATTTCTCCCTATGAAGTACTATATACCCGTTGGTTAAGCTATGATGATGTACTTGCCTTGAAGGTTGTGGAAGATATGGTAGAAATCTACTATAACAGCGGCCAGTTTGAATATGCTATAAAGTATATGGAACATTTTTTTAGGACGCCGTTTGATTTATATTATGCACTTGGTGATTATTATGAAGGAAAGAAACTTCGCGGTATCAATTCCTCCAGGATGCGGCGATATGAGATATTGCTGGGGTTTATAGCGGAAATTAAGGAAACCGGAAGGGAAACAGCGAAAGAGATTGATATTAAGGCTTTCCGGAATATTTTAGTCCACGATTTGTATTTAAGGGAGAATCTGAAAAGCCGCCCTTCATTTGCAGAAGAATATGAACAATATAAAAAACAATACAGGAATTTTTATTTTAACGGGCAAAAATTAAGAGAGTATCTGATGCTTGGGCCAGCTGAGATAAAAACAGACCGGTTGAAACCATACCTGCACCTGGAGCACTATAACATTGATGTTGAGAAAACGGCAGAAACGGGAGTTGTTGTACGGGCAGAAGGATTTATACTATATGATTATATACATCGCAACAAATTAAACGCCCAGGCCAGAACACTTCCGGCAGAACTTTAAAATCGATAAAAGGAACCCGATTAGAAAAGAGGTTAATGTGTCAAAAAGAAGAATTACGAAAGCAGAAAGAGAGAGAATAGATCAGATTTTATCTTTATTGGATCAATATTATACTACGGAATACAAATGTTACTTAAATCATGAAACACCCTGGCAGCTTTTAATTGCTACCATACTAAGTGCCCAATGTACTGACGAAAGAGTGAATCTGGTTACCAGGGATTTATTTGCAAAATATAAAGCATTAGAAGACTTCGCCAATGCAGAACGAAAAGAACTGGAACAGGACATACACTCCACCGGGTTTTACCACAATAAGGCTAAAAATATCATAGAATGTACCAAAACCCTTGTGTCAGAGTATGGCGGAGTAGTACCAAGTGAGATAGAAAGCTTAACTAAATTAGCGGGTGTAGGAAGAAAAACAGCTAATGTAATCAGGGGAAATGTTTATCATGAGCCCAGTATCGTTGTGGATACCCATGTAAAGAGAATATCGGGAAAGCTGGGATTTACCAAAGCAGATGATCCTGAAAAAATTGAATATGAATTAATGGAATTACTTCCTAAAGAACACTGGATTCTATATAATTTACAGATCATTGCCCATGGCAGGTCAATTTGTACTGCTAGAAATCCCAAATGCGGTGAATGCTTTTTGTATTCCTTATGTAAATGGGAAGGTAAAAAATAAATGGAAGATACTAATCAAAAAGACCGCATCACTTCGTTTGTCTGTTTTGATATCGAAACAACAGGACTTAGCCCCGATAAGGATAAAATAATCGAAATTGGTGCATTAAAGGTTATAAATGGTAAAATCACTGAGAGCTTTGATGAATTTATTAATCCTCAGATGAAATTACCGAAACACATAATTAAGCTCACAGGTATTACCGATGACATGATTCGTTATTCTGAAACAGAAGACAGGATTGTTAAGCGGTTTATGGAATTCTCAGAGGATTATATTGTAATGGGGCATAATATCGGGTTTGATTATAGCTTCATCAAAACTGCGGCCAGAAAGCAGCATATGAGCTTTGAAAAGATGGGGATTGATACCCTGGAGCTAAGCAGAAAGCTTTTGTTCCACCTGGAAAGTAAAAGCTTAGGAAATATGTGCAGACATTATAATATTCTAAATAAAAACGCGCATCGGGCATATGATGATGCAAGGGCCACAGCGATGCTGTATGTTAATTTGTGCAATGATTTTTATCAGGAGAGACCTGAGGTTTTTCTCCCGAAACCATTGTGGTATAAAGTGAAAAAAATACAGTCAATTACAAATAAACAAAAAAAATACTTGATAGATTTAATAAAATATCATAAGATAGAAAGTATACAACCAATAGATTCTTTGACCCAGAGTGAAGCCTCCAGAATGATTGATAAAATTATTTTGGAAAAAGGAAGAATAATATGACTCATGTGAATGATACGAAACAGAATGAATCATACTAATTGTACGGATTATATTAAATAATAAGAAATCTTTATTTCTTTCAAGGCAGTGAGGATGGTCTCCCTTGACAAAGTATTTAAACCTTCTGAGGCCTGGATTAAATCTTCAATTTTTTCCGGGACATTCATATTCTGATATAATTCAGCCAGTATAATATAGTTTTTGCTGATATCAGTCCTGCACTTTATACCAAATTCCAGGACCAGAACGGCTTCATTTAAATTATTGTGTTCATAAAGATAGGCGCCCCATTTGTATATGTTTTGTATTAACAGGGTATAGTTATTATCACATTGTATCAAAAAGGCAATATTGCCAACACCATACTTAAGCTTTAGGTCGGTATTGGATAAACCGGTCAGATTTAAGATAGGCTGCAATGAAAGATTTTTAATACTATTTTGAATGGACTTAAGTTCGTCCTCCTCCGTTTCAGCAAAAGGCAGGGAATCCATGGGAACAGTAATGTAATCCAGGTTTGATATATCAGATTTTCGAGTTGAATTCGCCTGATATTCTTTTAACCAGAAAGCATCTTTTTCTTTTTTGAGTTTCAGATTTGCTTTAGAGCTGGAGTATTTAATTAATAAATAAAAGAATAGGAGTATTCCTATTACTATAAGCATAATAAAAAATCCTTTCTGTTAAATTTAATAGATGGGAATATGCGTGCAGAGTACGCACATAGGGGTTAAGTTGAAAGAAAATATAATTAAGGAAAGGAATGTCACTACGGATTCTTTCAACTGTTTCAGTGTGGCAGTATCACAGGCAGACCTGTGATAGAAAGGTGATAAAAATGAATTTTGGAAGCAGAAAAGTAAGAAAAATTATTTCTACCATTATTATTTTAATTATCGTATTATCAATGATAGTACCGATGGTTTTAAGTGCAATCATTCATTAATATAATATTACCTAATAAGAATATACATAATATATTTTGAAATGTCAAACGGCAGAAATTATATCTTGATTAATCGAAAGATTATGTTACAATAATTTTTAGCATGTAAAATCCCAGTATATTTTTTTACATGTAAAAAGGAGGAATGAAGCATGGTTAAGAAGAAAAATATAATTACGATTGTTTTATTATTTGTAATTTGTTTCTTTTCAACTACTATAAGTTCTAAGGTATTTGCGGAATCGGAAGATGATACAATTACCCAGGGAGTATATATAGATTCCATTCATATCGGCGGCATGACAACAGATGAAGCGAAACAAGCAGTAAAAGAGTATGCAGACGATTTAAAATCTAAGAAAATTACTGTTAAAATTGATGATAATACAGAAACCATAACCTTGGGTAAACTTGGCTATAATTATAAGGAAAATGATTTTATTGATGAAGCCGTACTTATTGGGAAAACGGGTAACCTTATTAAAAGATATAAAGATTTAAAAGATACGGAACAGTCTAATTTAGTTTACAACCTGGAATTTAGTGTCAGTGATAAGGAAATTAAGTCTTTTGTGAAAGATAAATGCAGTTCTTACAATGTACCTGCGGTAAATGCAACGGTTAAACGTGAGAATGGGGGATTTGTCTACACAGATCATACCGTTGGGAGTAAATTGAATGTTGAAAGCACCGTTGATGCAATAAAAACCGCTGTTTTAGACGGTTGGAATCATGAAGATATTACAATAGCCGCAACAGTTGAGGATGATCAGCCTAAATATACAAAAGAAATGGTTGAAAAATGTAAAGATAAACTTGGAAGTTTCTCAACTACTTATACTACTTCATCCGAAGACCGGGCAGGTAATTTAGCGAATGGCGCAAGGTTAATCAATAATACGGTGTTATATCCCGGAGATGTATTTTCAGCCTACGATAAATTAAATCCATTTACCACGGATAACGGTTATTTTGAAGCAGGTGCTTATTCCAATGGTAAAGTTATTGATAGCATAGGAGGCGGGGCGTGCCAGGTTACGACTACTTTATATAATGCGGTTTTATTATCTGAATTAGAAGTAGTACAACGACAATCCCATTCCATGACCATCAGTTATGTGGACTTATCAAGGGATTCCGCAATAGCAGGAACCTGGAAGGACCTGAAGTTTAAAAATGATACAGATTTTCCTATTGTGATAGAAGCGTATACCTCCGGAAGAACCATTACCTTTACTATATGGGGTGATGAAACCAGGGATACGAAGAACAGGACCATTAAATTTGAAACGGTAGTACTGGATGAAAAGGCACCGGGTGCGGATGTTGTAACCAAGGATAAAACAAAGCCTGAAACTTATGAACTGACAACACAATCTGCACACACCGGTTATTCAGCAGAATTATATAAGATAGTATATGAAAACGGTGTGGAAGTAAGCAGAACCAGGGTAAACAAGAGCGTTTATAATGCATCACCAAGATATGTTACCGTAGGGACCATGAAGCCAATAGAGGATACGCCCAAAGATGAAAACCCGATTGACGAAATGCCTGCCGGCGATGATGCCCCACCCAAAGAATCCAATACTAATATAGATAATACACAGGAAGAACAGCCGGTTGCTGACAATACACAAGTTGAAGATAATACCACTGACAATCAGACTGGAGATGTTGCTGCAGATGCCAATTAATAAATTATTATAGAGATGAGCAAGTAGCAAAGCAGATTTATGTCTGCTTTGCTATTTAACTAACATAAGATATTTTTACTAATATCGTTGTTTAGGCAGGTTTGATATTTTGCAGATACAAACCTGCTTTCTTATCTCATAGGAAAGTTCTACCTATGAGATAAAAACCCTCCGGGGGATGCGCATGACGTGCAAGAGAAATTTGTCACTGAAGTGACAGCGCGTCAGCGCCAGAGTCTGGCAGGCCAGACTCTTTGTTACAATAGATATACCAGGGATTTATAGGAGGCAGTATGAATATAGGTAAAGTATCTGAGACAGTTTTAAAAAGATCCATCTTAAAACAAATAAAGCATAGAAGAGAGGAAGTACTTGTTGGACCCGGTGTCGGAGAAGACTGCAGCGTCGTGGAATTTAAGAAGGATGAAGTATTTGTCATTTCCACAGATCCTATCACGGGAACTACAGAGAATATAGGAACCTTTGCAGTACATATTACGGCGAATGATATTTCCTCTAATGGAGCTGAGATTGTGGGTATTATGCTTACCGTCTTATTGCCGGACGGTTACAGGGAATCGGATCTAAAAGAAATGATGAAAGAGATAGAAACGGTATGTGAAAGCCTGAATATTGAAATAATGGGAGGACATACGGAGATAACCGCAGCCGTTAATCAGCCTATTATAACAGTTACCGGAGTTGGTAAAATGCTTAAAAAAAACCTGATAAAAACTGCAGGTGTGATTCCGGGACAGGAAATCGTTATGACAAAATGGGCGGGCTTGGAAGGTACTGCGATTATTGCGGGCAATAAAGAAAACGAGTTATTAAGTAAATATACAAGGGATTTTATAACAGGAGCAAAGGATTTTATTCAGTATATATCGGTTGTAGCAGAAGCTAAAATAGCCGGAACCATGGGTGCAACCTCCATGCATGATGTAACAGAAGGTGGGATATTCGGGGCTCTATGGGAACTGGGGGAAGCCTCAGGAGTAGGAATTGAAGTTGAGCTAAAGAAGATTCCAATTAAACAGGAGACTGTGGAAATATGTGAATTTTATGATTTAAATCCCTATCAGCTGATATCCAGCGGAGTAATGCTTATGGTCGCGGATAGAGCCAATGAATTGGTGGAAGTGCTTAAGAAAAACAATATTCCCGCTGCAATAATCGGACGGGTGACCGCGGGTAATGACAGGGTTGTCCTAAATGAAGACGAAAAACGTTTCCTTGCACCGCCTAAGAGTGATGAGTTATATAAAGTAAATATCTAAATATCCAATTCCTGATGTTAATTATAGTAGTTCGTGTAAGCGGGAAAATTAGAAACCTTAATTATAAAAGATTACACTTTGCCGGGGGTATGTTAAAGTATAGGATAGGATGCCTTAGGGTAAATTTATTCTGGTATGAAAGAGATAATAAATGAAACATATATTAAAAAAATATTAAGATGTAGAAAGGAAGCAGTAAAATGAGAGAGAAAATATTAACCGCCATTGATAAAAACAGTAAATTAACCCCGAAAGATTTAGCGGCCATGTTAGGCAGTACCGAGGAAGAAATTTCTGCGATGATTAAAGATCTTGAGGCAGAAACTATTATATGTGGTTACCCAACCTTAATTAACTGGGATAAAACAGAAAATGAAAAAGTAACTGCTTTAATCGAAGTAAAAGTGACACCTCAGCGTGGACAGGGTTTTGATAAAATTGCTGAAAGGATCTATAAATTTGACGAAGTGGAATCTGTATATCTTATGTCAGGCGGTTTTGATTTAACTGTTCTGATAGAAGGCAAAAGTATGAAAGAAGTAGCTAATTTCGTATCCAGTAAATTAGCACCTATGGAAGCAGTGCTTAGTACTGCAACACATTTTGTTTTAAAGAAATATAAAGAACATGGTTTACCATTAGTTCATGAAACTAACGATGAAAGGATGCTGATTACACCGTGAGAAACCCATTATCTAAAATAGTTGTGGATATACAGCCGTCGGGCATAAGAAAATTCTTTGACATTGTCAGTGAAATGAAAGACGCGATTTCGTTGGGTGTTGGTGAACCTGACTTTGATACACCATGGCATATCAGGGAAGAAGGCATTTACTCCTTGGAAAAAGGAAGGACTTTTTATACTTCCAATGCAGGTTTAAAAGATTTGAAGGTTGAAATATGTAATTACTTAAAGCGAAAATACGAACTGCATTATAATCCGGATCATGAAACTGTAGTTACCGTCGGTGGCAGCGAAGCAATCGATATTGCTTTACGTGCTATGTTAGATCCGGGAGATGAAGTTTTAATACCACAGCCAAGCTATGTATCCTATTTGCCCTGTGTTGCTTTAGCAGGGGGTAAACCTGTGATAATTGAACTAAAGGCAGAGAATCAGTTCAGACTTACCAAAGAGGAACTTTTAGATAAAATTACAGATAAAACAAAAGTTCTTATTATGCCATTTCCCAATAATCCCACCGGAGCCATTATGGAACATGATGACTTGGCGGCCATTGTTAAAATAGTGGAAGAGAAAGATATTTTTATAATATCGGATGAGATCTATTCCGAACTTACCTACGGGAAAAAACATGTCTCTATTGCTGAATTTCCAGGTATGAAAGAAAGAACAATTCTAATTAACGGATTTTCAAAGTCATATGCAATGACCGGATGGAGATTAGGTTATGCGGTAGGGCCGAAAGACATTATTGAACAAATGGTTAAGATTCATCAATTTGCTATAATGTGTGCGCCCACAACCAGTCAGTATGCAGCAATAGAAGCCTTAAGAAACGGTGATCCGGATGTTGAAATGATGCGTGATGCCTACGACTTGAGAAGAAGGTATTTAATTCATGCTTTCCGTGAAATGGGTTTGGAATGTTTTGAACCATATGGGGCTTTTTATGTATTCCCCTGTATTAAGAGTTTAGGAATGTCTTCTGATGAATTCGCTACAACTTTGTTAAAAGAAGAAAAAGTAGCAGCTGTACCCGGTACGGCTTTTGGTGATTGTGGGGAAGGCTACTTAAGAATATCCTATGCATACTCCATTGAGAATTTGAAAATAGCAATTGAGCGGATTGAACGGTTCGTAAAAAAGTATAAAGGGTAAACGATACAGTGCCCGCGGGAAAAGAGAGTAAAACACGCTTATGTAGAATTTTGATTTAAACGGTGACAAAATATGCATTCCTTTGCATATTTTGTGTACATCGGTTCATAAGAACTACAGGAATTAATGGTCACCATAAATGTAATTATTTTGTTAAATATTATTTTTTATTGTATTATTCGACATAAATGTGATAAAATCGAATTAACGTTATTTTAGGAGTTTAAAATTATTACGAGGTTACCTTAGGAGGATAAATTATGGCAGGATTAAATGCAGAGCACATTAATCCCTTTTTAATAGCGGCTACGAAGATACTGAAGGATATGTGTTTTGTAGATGTAAAAATTGGAAAACCATATGTAAAAGATACTGAATTTAAGGATGATACATTAGTTATTATGATTGGAATAACAGGTGAAATACGAGGCCAGGCGATGATAGCATTTCCGGATGATGTAGCATGTGATATCGCATCGAAGATGATCATGATGCCGGTTACACAGCTGGATGAATTATCAACCAGTGCTGTTTGCGAATTAGGTAATATGATTATGGGTAATACTGCAACCATATTTTCAACGAAAGGAGTTGGAATTGATATTACTCCGCCTACCCTTTGTTCGGGTAATGTTGCATTTTCTAACAACTATTCTAAAAATATCTGTATACCTTTAATTTATGATGAAAATAAGGCAATTGAAATTAATGTGGCGATTAAATAATGCTACATTTTAGGGAACCTTACAGATTTATTAAATCTAGGATATATCTACATAAAGAAGAGTAAAATAATTGAAGTGAAAAATAGAAAAGCGTGGGAGTAATGATGAATGTTGTATTGTTTGAACCGGAAATACCCGCAAATACCGGAAATATAGGCAGAACGTGTGTGGCGGCCGGCACCAGGTTACATTTAATTGAACCACTGGGTTTTAAATTAAATGAAAAAGAAATTAAAAGGGCAGGATTAGATTATTGGAAAGATCTTGATGTTACAATCTATGATAATTATGATGATTTCCTTACCAGAAATCCCAATGCGAAAATATATATGGCTACAACAAAAGCAGTTCATGTTTATACAGAGGTAGATTATGAACCTGATTGTTTTATCATGTTTGGCAAAGAAAGTGCAGGAATTCCGGAAGATATTCTCCTCCATAATAAAGACAATGCGGTACGCATTCCTATGATTGGTGAGATCAGGTCCCTTAATTTAGCCAATTCTGTAGCTGTCGTTCTTTATGAAGCATTACGTCAGAATGATTTTTTGGGAATGAAAAGAATAGGACAGCTTCATCACCACACATGGGATGAAAGCTTTTAAATTAAAAGTCTTTATGCAATTAAAGAAGGAAGCCTTCTGTTCTTGGCAGTGTAAAGATAAATTCAGCGCCAACACCCTCGGTACTGATAACATTAATGTTTTCGTTGTGTGCAGTAATGATTTCTTTTGTAATGGAGAGGCCGAGTCCCGTACCTTTTTTATCCTTGCCCCTGGAGGTATCTGTTTTATAAAAACGTTCCCATA
This sequence comes from Anaerocolumna sp., assembly GCA_049692775.1. GTDB lineage: Bacteria > Bacillota > Clostridia > Lachnospirales > Lachnospiraceae > Anaerocolumna. The sequence continues at coordinate 66,999 of JBAVPE010000108.1, forward strand.
TCTTTTTAATGCTGTCCTTGGGAATACCAATACCGGTATCTTTAACAGATATAAATACTTTATCACCTTTTTCCACGGTAGATACTTTAATAGTAGAATTGTGATGGCTGAACTTTATGGCATTATCTAAAAGATTATAGAGCACCTGCTGAATTTTACCCATATCAGCATCCACGAAGGTCTCTTTGGCCGAAAAGATAAGGTTTAGGGTAATCTTCTTCTGGGTACAGGCACCTTCAAAGCTTTCCGCTGTTTTCTTAATGATATGGTTAATGTCAAATGAAACAATCTCTAAAATAGTGCCGTGATTTTCAAAACTATTTAAAGCCAATAAACTGGTTGTAAGTTTATTTAACCGTTCTGTCTCAAAAAGTATGATTCCAAGGTATTTATCCTTCATCTCGAAGGGGATAGTACCGTCCTGTAATGCTTCCGCATAACCTTTAATCGAAGTTAGTGGTGAACGGAAATCGTGGGAGATGTTTGCGACAAACTTTTTCTGGTAATCATCCAGATTGTTAATTTCACCGGCCATGTAGGATATGGAATTGGCCAGACTTCCATATTCATCCCTACGTTTTATTTTCAAAGAATAGGAATAATTTCCTTTCGTATATTCGGCGGCCGCTTTATTTAATTTACCCAAAGGGATTATGGTTAAATAATATAGATAAGCAAATAACAGGAATAAAAAAGCTAAAAAGATTAAGAAGCATAGATTAATAATATCAATTATGTGAGTGCATTCATTTTGTATACTTTTTATGGAGGAGTGCATAACAATATATCCCTGTATCTGGTATTTATAAATAACACGGTATACTACACTTATCATAGGTTCGGTCAATACACCTTTCATAACCGTATGATCATGAAAGGTAACATCCAGGAAATCGGGATTAATATCCAAAACATTAATCGGTTCCTTCCTGCCCGCATCCGGTCTGGTATCGGATATTACCTGACCACTTGTATTTACAATCCATATGCGGGCATTTAATATTGCGCCTATGGTTTTAATCTGTGTTGTAAGATTGGGGAGAGACAGCTCTTCATTATAGAAACTGGTCATATAATCAGTAGAGATGGAAGCGGATTCGTTATATAATAAAGACTTTTTATCATTGATTAACTTATCTTCATAACGGTTAACACCATATGTATTAAGCAGTATAAACATAAACACTGCTGAAAATATATAACATATTAATAGCTTAATCCATAAATACCGTTTCATATTAAACTCCCGTCAGCGTGCTTTAGCACGCATTAAAATCAGGACAGTGAAAAATATTTATTTTTCACATACTCCCGTCAGCGTGCTTTAGCACGCATTGTTATTTTTTAACTTCAAATTTATATCCGATACCCCAAACTGTTGATAAACTCCAGGCTGTGTGGTCTTTAATTTTTTCGCGCAGCCTTTTGATATGCACGTCAACTGTTCTGGTGTCCCCGATGTATTCGTAACCCCAGATGTGGTCTAAAAGCTGCTCCCTCGTAAAAACCTGATTTGGATGAGAAGCAAGGAAATAAAATAACTCCAGCTCTTTTGGCGGCATTTCAATGGTGCTTCCATAGTACAACACGGAATAATTGGACTGATTTATGATCAGATCGGGATAGGAGACATAATCGCCGGTCTGTTCTGATACAACAGGCTCCGGAACCTGTGTAGCAGTTGGATGAAACCGCCGTAGGACAGCCTTGACGCGGGCAACTAATTCCTTGGAATCAAAAGGTTTAATAACATAATCGTCTGCTCCCAACTCCAGCCCTAAAACTTTATCAAATATTTCACCTTTGGCAGATAACATGATAATGGGTACGGAAGAAGTTTTTCGGATTTCCCTGCAGACCTCATAGCCATCAATTCCAGGCAGCATCAGGTCTAACAGGATCAAATTCGGTTGGTAATTTGCAAATTTAAGGATTGCCTCTTCACCATCATGCACCATAAGGGTATCGAAACATTCCTTGGTAAGATAGAGTGAGATTAATCCGGCTATATTTACATCATCATCCACAATTAATATTTTTTGCTTGGTTGCCATAAAGCCTCCTTATAATCACTATTATTCTATGAAATTTCACTAATCCGGCAATGTTGATATTTTAAACATCATATTTATATCTTGTTATTTATGTGATATTGGATATATATTTCGGTTCTTATACAAACTCAACAATGGTAACACCCTGTCCGCCTTCGCCGAAAGCTCCTTCACGGTAGGATTTTACATATTTGGTCCTTTTTAAGTGGGAATGCACGGCATTCTTAAGTGCACCGGTACCACGTCCGTGAATAACGGTGACCTTGGGGAGGTGGGAGAGATAAGCATCATCCAAATATTTATCAAGGACGAAGATTGCTTCGTCTACTGTTTTACCGATCAGGTTAATCTCCGTACTAATGGTTGCTGTCTTAGACATATTAATTTTGCCGCTCCCGGTCCGGTTTATATTAGGACCAGTAATTACCGGTTCATCAATTAACTCTAAATCGTTTATATTAACCTGGGATCTTAAAATACCCATTTGTACGAATAAATCACCTTTGGCATTGGGCAGGCTGCTTACCGTTCCTTTTAACCCTAAGCTTAATACATTAACGGAATCTCCCAGTTTAAAGTCCTTTGCCTTTGTTGGTTTCTTTGATTTGTTCTTCTTCTTTATCGAAAGGCCCGCTTCCGCTTCGGTTAGTTTCGCCCTGAGTGCCCCGCGTTCATTTTCCATGTCCTTGCTGATTCCGCCTTCTGCACTCCATTTGTTAAAGTTCTTAATGGTACGGTCGGCAAAATCCTTTGCCTCCTGGAGGATTCTTCTGGCTTCTTCCTTCGCATCTGCCATGACCTTTTCTTTGGAGGTATCTAGTTTTTCATTTTTTTGTTCCAGGCGGTGACGTAATTCTTTAATTTCTTTCTTGGTATTACTGATTTCCAGCCGTTCATTTTCAATAGTCACACGGTTTTTTTCTAAATCACTGATTAAATCTTCAAAGCTCTTATCCTGAACACCAATCAGGTTTTTTGCCTCGTCTATTATGGAATCTGGCAGCCCTAATTTAGAGGAAATGGCAAAGGCATTACTCTTACCGGGGATACCGATTAACAGCCTATAGGTAGGACGGAGGGTTTCAATATCAAATTCACAGCAGGCATTGCTTACGCCCTCGGTTGAAAGTGCATATACCTTTAGTTCACTGTAATGCGTGGTAGCCATTGTGCATACTTTCCTTTTATGAAGGTCAGATAGGATTGCCATAGCCAGTGCGGCGCCTTCCGTAGGATCCGTTCCTGCACCTAACTCATCAAATAAGACAAGGGACTTATAATTAGCCTGCCCTAATATGGAAACGGTATTGGTCATATGGGAGGAGAACGTACTTAAGCTTTGCTCGATACTCTGTTCATCACCGATATCAGCATAAACCTCTTCGAATACTGCTAACTCAGAACCATCAAAGGCCGGAATGTGTAAACCTGCCTGACCAAGTAATGTGAATAATCCTACCGTTTTTAAAGAAACGGTTTTACCGCCTGTGTTAGGTCCTGTAATTACTAACAGATTAAAATCCTTACCAAGAGTAATATCGATAGGAACCACCTTTTTAGGATCGATTAAGGGATGCCGGCCCTTTTTAATATTTATAATACCTTTGTCATTAAATCCCGGCTCCGTACCTTTCATCTGTTTGGAAAGGCCTGCCCTTGCAAATATAAAATCCAATTGGGCGATTACCTTTACATTCGTATCCAGTTTTTCTGTTACAATACCGGCCTGATTGCTCAAATCCACAAGTATTTTCTCAATTTCTTCCTGTTCTTTAATCTCTAATTCTTTTAAATCATTATTCAGTTTTACAACTGCCATAGGCTCAACAAATAAGGTAGAGCCGGAAGATGACTGGTCATGGATCATGCCTGGAAACTGACCGCGGTATTCTTGTTTAATCGGGAGACAGTATCTGCCGTTACGCATGGTTATAATATTCTCCTGGAGCATGGTTCTGGAACTCCCGGAATTGACCATGGAATTCAGCTGTTCATGGATCTTATCATTAGCAACCTTCATGGAACGACGGATATTTTTCAGGGCAGGACTTGCATCGTCAGCAATTTCTTCTTCACTGATAATACATCGCTTAATTTCATTGTTTAAAGGAGTTAAAGGTTCGAGGGAAGTAAACATTCCATCCAGGGAATCACCTGTATTTTCCTCATTATCCCTGACTCCGTAAGCCTTAATTCTTAAAGTCGCATCCAGCACGGAACTGATATGCAGAAGTTCACCTGCCCCAAGGGTAGAACCAATTTCTAATCTCATTAAGGAACCACGGATATCGTGAAGTCCATAAAAACCTAAACTGCCTTTTCGGTAAATACGGGATAATGCATCCGAGGTTTCCTTTTGTTTTGCTATAATTTCATTCATATCATTACTGGGAAGTAAAGCCTGGCACAGATCTTTGCCAAGGCCTGAACCAGCCAGTAAAGTTAATTTGTCTATGATTTTATTATATTCTAATTTTTTCAAAGCTTTTTCATTCATAAGCTTCCTCCATACTATTGCCATTTTTTGATAATGGGTTATAATAAAACTTATAGGAAGATGTTTTTAGCTACCGATAAAAGCCAGTGTTTTTCCGTTACGCATATATCCATACATTGCTTCCTAATTCATTATTTTACCTTATTTTTGCTAAAAATAAAACTAAATTTTAAAAATACATAGTGAAATCCCCTTTTGTTTACAAATCATTCATATAATGTTCATATGTACATGATAAAATTAGCATACGGATTGTCCTAAAGGAGAAAAGAGATGTCAAAAGATAATAACAATAAGGATGAGAAAGAATATTCTTTTATTCAGGAACAGATTACGTCCAAAAAGAAATTCAAATTCAGAAGAATGTTTTATTCCGTGACATGGACGATTGTATTGGCATGTATTTTTGGTATTGTAGCCGGTATTGCTTTTTGTATATCCGAACCTGCAATTAATAAGATTTTAGGAAAGTATCAGAATAAAAAGATGGTTGAGTTTCCCACCAACACACCGGAAGATACTTCAACTAATTCGAATACCCAGCCTGAACCAACAGGAGGTATCGATAATACAAATAATAATTCTAATCCGGACACAGACAAGCCAGAGGACGGGAAAGAAGACCAGACACCGGATGATAACGATAAAAAGCCGGATACGGTTGTGATAGAGAAATATATTCAGGCTGATATACAGGATTATAATAATATTTATATAAAAATAAGGGATATTGCAGGAGAAGCAGATAAATCCATTCTCAATGTAACCAGTATAAGCAGCGGGGTAGACGTGCTGCTTAATAATGAGTATGAGGCAGATAAAGTGTCATCAGGACTGATTGTAGCCAATAACGGTGCTGATTTATTAATTCTCGTCAGTTATGACAGAGTCAAAGACGCAAAAGACATACGTGTGAAATTGTCAGATTCCTTAAATGCTAAGGCTAAGCTTCAGGATTATGACAGTGACCTGAATCTGGCAGTAATCGCAGTAAGCCTTAAGGATATTCCGGATGCTGTTTTAAGTAATATTAAGACAGCTGATTTAGGCGAATCCTATTCACTTATTGTCGGTTCCCCCATCATTGCACTGGGAAGCCCTAATGGATATGTAAATTCCATGGAACTTGGAATTATCACCAGTAAAGGTTCCACTAAATATATTACAGATAATAAAATTAATTTATTTAATACAGATATAATTGATAACGAAAACAGTGATGGAGTGATTGTTAACCTACGTGGTGAAGTAATTGGTATTATTACGCAGAAACTAAAGGATGAGAATAATCAGAATCTTAACACTGTAATCGGTATTTCTAAAATAAAAGGAGTCATAGAAAGGCTGGTAAATAACAAGGAACGAAGTTATTTTGGGATTAAAGGCGTGGATATGACGGACGAAGCATTGGAAAAAGCCGGTATCAATAATGGAATATGTATTACAGAGGTGGAAACAGATTCACCTGCATTAGAGGCGGGACTTCAGAATGGGGATATCATACTTTCTGTCAATGATACACAGATTATTTCAGTCGATACGTTTAACAGTCTGATATCGACCAGTGATCCTAAAACTACGGTTAAAGTAACCATAAGGCGTAATGTTAAAAATTCTTCAACAGAAATGGATTTAGAAGTTGTTCTTGGAAAAAAAGACAGTTAAAAAAAGTTAATAAGTAAAAGCCCTTAAATCATAAAAATGGTTTAAGGGCTTTTTTTCATAGAAAGTAGGTTGAAAACCACAGTCTGCTAGGGTATAATGAATGGGACGACGGAAAATCCGGTGCAATATATATGGGCATGAAAAAAGTCATATAAAAATAGAATGAAACAGTTAGAAAGGCCGGGTATCTGAATGAGATATATAGGAGAACTTAGGGATGGAGAAATGGTTTCGGAGACCTATCTCTGCAAAACGAAACAAACGTTAAAAACGAAAGCAGGAAAGAATTATTATTCTCTACTATTACAGGATAAATCAGGAACGCTGGACGCTAAAATATGGGAATTGTCTGCGGGAATTGACCATTTTGAAGCAATGGAATATATCCGTGTGGATGGACAGGTAATAAGTTTTCAAGGTACATTGCAGTTAAATATTAAGCGGGTAAGAAGAAGTCAGGAAGGGGAATATGATCCGACGGATTTTGTGCCTACAACAAATAAGAATATAGATGGGATGTACAGTGAATTACTAAAATTCATCAGTTCTATTGAACAGCCCCATTTAAGAAAATTGGCGGAAAGCTTTTTTGTAGAAGATAAGACTTTTACTACAGGATTTAAAAAACATTCTGCTGCTAAAAGTGTACATCATGGTTTTGTTGGAGGTTTATTAGAACATACTTTAAGTGTAGTGAAACTTTGTGATTATTATTCTCAGAATTACCCTATGATTAACCGGGATTTATTAATTACTGCCGCTATTTTCCATGATATTGGAAAATTAGAGGAACTGTCTGCCTTTCCGGAAAATGATTATACGGATGAAGGGCAATTATTAGGCCATATCTATATTGGAACAGAAATTATCGGTAACAGAATTAAAACCATACCAAACTTTCCGGTTCAGTTAGCATCAGAGTTAAAGCATTGTATATTGGCCCATCATGGTGAACTGGAATATGGTTCTCCAAAGAAACCGGCTATTATAGAAGCACTGGCATTAAATTTTGCGGATAATACGGATGCTAAATTGCAGACTATGACAGAACTGTTAAACAGCGGGGATGACAAGATGACCTGGCTGGGATTAAGCCGGTTATTTGAATCCAACATCAGAAGAACGACAATATAAGAGATTGCTGCAAAATAATTATTTTCATCAGCCTGGTGAAAAACGGTTTCATAAGATGCCTTCTATTATTTTGCAGCAGTCTTTTTATGTAATCGGAAATTATCCAATTATATAAAAACGCTTCGTGAGGATATACATGACCCTTGTCAGATATTATGCCGCAAAGCAGCCAAGATAAAATACGGAAAGTGAGTATAGGAATGTTAATCAATAAAAATGATGAATTGATAATTGAAATTGAAGATATTGGTTCAGATGGGGAAGGAATCGGAAAATACCAGGGATACACTTTATTTGTAAAAAATACTTTGCCCGGCGATAAAGTAAAGGTTAAGGCTATGAAGTGTAAAAAGAACTATGGCTATGCCAGGTTAGTGGAGGTAATGGAAGCATCACCTTACCGCGTAAATCCCAGCTGCAATCTTGCCGGTAAATGCGGCGGCTGCAGTCTCCAGCACTTAAATTATGAGCGCCAATTGGAATATAAGCAGAATAAGGTGAAAACCTGCCTGGAGAGAATAGGCGGATTTAAGGACGGGATAACCATGGAACCCATTATCGGAATGGATGAGCCTTATTATTACAGGAACAAAGCACAGTTTCCTGTAAGCCGTAATAAAGACGGAAAGGTTATAATCGGGTTTTATGCCGGGGGAACCCATTCGATTATTGATGCTTCCCATTGTTATATCCAGGCCAAAGAAAATGATAAAGTGTTAGAAATAATAAGGACTTTTTTTGATGAATACCAGATCAGCGTCTATGAGGAAGAAAAACAGGAAGGCTTAGTCCGCCATATTTTAACCAGGGTTGGATTTACTACCGGTGAAATTATGGTATGTATTATTGTGAATGGCAATGACCTGCCCCACAAAGATAAATTGCTACAGGCATTAAGTAAAATTTCAGGTATGACAAGTATCAGCCTCAATGTAAATCAAGCAAATACAAATGTGATTTTAGGAGATAAAGTTATCAATCTATGGGGGCAGTCTTATATTACGGATTACATCGGAGATATTAAATATCAGATATCCCCTTTATCCTTTTATCAGGTGAATCCGGGGCAGACCAGAATACTATACGAAACGGCCCTTAATTATGCTGATTTACATGGAGAGGAGACAGTTTGGGATTTGTACTGCGGGATCGGTACGATATCCTTATTTTTAGCCGGGAAGGCAAAGCAGGTATATGGAGTGGAGATTGTACCCCAGGCCATTGAAGACGCAAAGAGAAATGCTGAAATCAACCATATTAAAAATGCAGGATTTTTCGTTGGGGCAGCAGAGGAGGTTCTTCCTTTCAAATATAAGGAAGATAATATATATGCTGATGTCATTGTAGTAGATCCTCCAAGAAAAGGCTGTGAAGAAAGTCTGCTTGATACCATTGTGCAGATGAAACCCACTAAGGTAGTTTATGTGTCCTGTGATCCGGCAACGTTGGCAAGGGATACGCGATACCTGTGTGACAGGGGATATGAGATTAAGAAGGTACAGGTGGTGGATCAGTTTGCCCATAGTGTACATGTGGAATGCTGCTGCTTGCTTAAACGTGTGTAAAGCGTTGTAAATAAAGGGTTAGGGTTGGATTTGTAATGACCCAAGGTCGTGCGACCCTTGAGGAGATAAAAAGATGACACAACCTCAAAAAAGAGTATAGATTTTGTAATTAGATTAACAACATAATGTAATTACAATTTATGTAACTTGAAACTTAAAACAAGTCGTGATATAATTGAAAAATAAGATAAGAAGAGTGGTGATGAATTTGGATAAGATCTCGTTAGATAAAGAAATAATCCTTAATGCAACAGACGAAGTTATTCGCCGTTTTGGACCAGACAAAGCGAATATCTCTGACGTGGCAAAATCATTAAAAGTTAGCCACGCTGCCATTTATAGATATTATAATGGAAAAGCTGCTCTTTTGCATGCTGTTACAGAACGCTGGCTTACAAATTTGCATGCTCCTTCAAATGATATTTTAAAAGAAGATAGTCCTGCTGATATTAAACTTATTCATTTACTCGAAGAATTTGCGGAAGCTAAGCGTCGCAGTGCTATTAATGATCCGGAAATGTTTGCAAATTACATTAAACTAGCCCAAAGCTCAATAGAAGTAATAGAAAAAAGTATAGAAGACGGGATTAGTTGTATTAAGGAGATTATTGTACAAGGAATTACGGAAGGAATATTTTTTACAGAATTTCCTCAACAAGCGGCAAGAACCGTATACCTTGCAACCAGTGTTTTTATCCAACCCAATTCATTCGAAGATCCTGATAGAAAACAGAACTTAGAATCTGTTGTAAATCTTCTAATAAGAGGACTTAAAAATCCTAATAAATGAAGCACCAAATAACGATGAAGTAAACTTTTAGCCCTTGACATTCCAAATAGGAATTGTTGAGGGCTTTATTTTTTATTCGGAACTTTTCCATAACCTTAAAAATAAATTAATAAAATATTTATAATAATTACAAATTTAATATATTGTAATTTCGGATGTGATATGGTAAAATCAACATTACAAGTTACGAATAATAAATAATGTAACTTGCAATGCAAGAAAGAGGAAATATAGTACGAAAAAAGATAATTGGGATTTGAAAAAGGTTGATGTGACAGAATGTACCAAGTGTGGTATTTGTGCCAAAGGCCATTAGCCAACACTGTATTACCTGCGGCCACTGCGTGGCTATTTGACCATCAGCTGCACTTGATAATGTAGATTTGAAAAATCATAAATACTTCAGGAGGATATAAAATGTCAAAGAATATCATATTCTATTTTTCCGGAACAGGTAACAGTCTAAAAGTGGCAAAAGATATCGCCATCGCTATTGAAGACTGCGAGCTAATATCAATGGGGAAATCTCACAAGTTAAGCGATACATACGGGCGAATTGGTTTTGTGTATCCCGTTTACGGTGGCGGTATACCTGGCGTGGTTGAGAGGTTTGTAAAAGAACTTGACCTTTCAGCAAATACAAACAGCTTTATTTTTGCTGTTTGTACAAGCGGAAGCGGGAATGCCGGAGGCTTGACGAATATCAGCAAAATCATTGGTGGCAAGGGTGGCAAACTTAGCTACGGTGAAACCATTAGGTGCTTTTCTAATTATATTGGTTTGTACGCCATGGGAAGTGATGCCGATGAGAAAGCAAAGGCACAAACTCAGTCCACAAAGCAGATTATTAAGGAGATTCAAGGTCTTGCTGTAAAGCCACCTTATAAGAACAATCCAATGACACTACTTCATGGGCCTTTTATAAAGTGGCTGGCAAAAAGGGACAAAGCGTTCAATGTAAGCGAAGTTTGTAATGGCTGCGAAACCTGCAGTAAGGTTTGTCCTGTCGGAAATATAAAAATGAATGATGGTAAGCCGATGTTTTTGCATCATTGTGAGCAGTGTATGGCTTGTGTTCAGTGGTGTCCTAAACAAGCCATCAACGTTATGGATAAAACACAAGACCGTGGCCGTTATCATCATCCAGACATAACACTTGCAGAGATGATTAGCAAAAAGTAAAAATGTGTGAATTTGATACCCTAAAAGTAAAACATAAGCAACCAGGAAAAGCCTACATTTTCTTTGTTTTCGGTGTCAGGTGTGATTCACAGTTCTGCCTTTATATAAAATATGCTTGACTTAGCCCCTTTGGGTCACTACGTTATCATTGGATGTCTGAGAAGCGTGAGGTTTCCAATAATCCCGAATGAACTTAATGCGTCCATTCTCTGTTCGGCACACATCAATAGAGTGCCTTTCATAAGCATCACCGGTCCCCATACAATTATGTTGTGCTGACGGTTGCTGACTGGCCGCCAAAGGACTACCAGATTCAAACTGCATCTAATGCACCTATATTACTTATGGATTCCCTCGATTTTCAGTATTATTAGCTGGAGTCGTTTACTTTATAGGATATGCAGTTTATCTACAAATTGTAGTATATGGTAAGCGACCATTGTCGCAATATGCTCGGAAGCCTTGGGTGAACTTCTTTCATGCCTAGTTAAAAAACAGTCCACGCTTACGCTGGTTGGACAGTTACTATTCTTACCAATCGTTATGTTCAGCGGAATCATGTTCCCAAGCAATCTTTTGTTGAGACCTATGCAGCTTATTGGTGCATTATTACCAGATTATTGTTTTGGCGCTATTGGTAAAAAAGCAGCCGAGGCTTAATCAGTTATTCTAACTGTATATAACTATTATTACGTTCTAGCGAAGTTCTCCACAGTCTATATAAGCAACATATAGACTGTGGAGATAGCGTATAGATACTTACACCCTATCATCTTTATGCAAAACTTGGTTAAACCTATTGCTGTTCGGTAAACCTCCACCATGCGACTGTTCCAGCAACCCCTATTATTCCCGTAATAGCAAGTATGGCGATGCTAGCGAAGACAAGAGGAACATTTGAAATAAATAATGCCGGAATTGTCCATGGAAAGTAAGCGGCAAGCCCAGCCTGCGCAACGACATTGGAAATGATCACAATAAGGAACGCGAATCCAATAGGGGCTAAATATCCCTTACTGATATTCGCCAATAGGGCACTTATAGTACTGACAATCATAATTAGCAGTGATGCTGCCATAAAAGTAAGAAAGCTATTCACGATAAGCAACCATGTCCCACCATTAAGTCCAATCAAAATACCCATAATGAATACAACCGCAAACATGAAAAAGGCCAACAATACATCCCAAAGAAAAATTACGATGAATTTTGAAAGTACCACATAAAGTTTAGATACCGGTTTTACTAGTAATTCACTGATCGTTTTATCTGTATATTCCCGTCCGAAAACCCAACATGCGGTGAAAGAGAATCCAATCACCAAAAGAGCAGTGATTGAACCAAGTAAATCTGTTAAATAAGGCTCCCATCCAGCATCTACAGCATTGATATATGTGACTAAACCAAGCATAATTGGCATAGTGGCAAATGCGACAATAACAATCCAAAAAACACTTGAACGCAATACTTTAAGGGCTTCGCAATGTATAAATGATAATATCTTCATTCGTATATCCTCCTTGTATTTTGAATGATCCGCAAAAAATAACCTTCCAAATCTTCGGTAACGATGTTTAGTTGTGTTGGGGGTTGTCCAAAACGAACCAGCAGTTCAGCTAATCTTTCAGGTTTTTCAATTGCGGAGTCTTCCGAAAGCAACAAGCGTCCATCTGTGTTTTCCTCAAAATTATATCCGTGTTCTGTGAGTATATGTTCCATTGCATTCTTATCGCGTCCAGCCAGAACCACGTGTTTTTGTAAAGACTGCTCCAAATGCGCCATTTTGATTTCTTGGATTAACCGACCTTCATGGATGATGCCAATTCGATCAACCAGTTTTGAAAGTTCTTCCAGTTGATGACTGGATATAAAAACAGTAACACCAAAATTTTTTGATAAATCGAAAAGCATTTCCCGGATTTCCACGACACCAGCGGGATCAAGGCCGTTGATAGGTTCATCCAAAATTAAAATCTTTGGATTGTGAATCATTGCTTTAGCTAACCCTAACCGTTGTTTGTTTCCCAGAGAAAGATTTTTCGCTTTCTTATTTTTATGAGCCTCTAAACCGAGCTTTTGTATCACACGGGTAATGGATTGACGGTCAGATATCATTTGCATTCTGCGGGCAATATCTAAATTTTCCATTACAGTAAGCCCTGGATAATAAGTAGCTTCCTCTAAATATCCAACTTGCTCCCACAACTTGTAAGTTCCGGAGTCAACTTTATTCCCCAGCATATAGATACTACCGGACGAGGGTTTGAGCAATGACAACATCATTTTAATTGTGGTCGATTTACCTGCTCCATTCAAACCAAGAAACCCGAATATTTCACCACCATTTACCTCAAGTGAAAGATCGCTAACGACACGATAATCACCAAATTTTTTTGTGAGACTATCCAGCTGTATTGCAGCGGAGCCGTCACTATTTAATTTTTTCATTTACTACACTCCTCGTATTATAAGTTTATAGACCTCAACCATAGAGGCTATAGACTTATTTTTATGATATAGGTATTGGATGAATTGTTGGTCATCCGGTCATACCTACATAGTTAATAAGCTACTTTATAATCATGGTCCCAGATGTTACAATTAAGTTCACAAGAACTGTAGCTGTGGTCACTGCTTCTCACTCCAGCAAAACATTTTGTTATTGCCTAGAAAGCTTGCAGCCCTAATGCTACGCTAAGACTTATTACACAAATGCTGCATCTCGGTATCTAGCCACCAGCAGGGTATTTCTTACCGGAGAATGCTAATAACGCGAGGGTTAGGGTAGCGTAGTG
>JBAVPE010000109.1:0-8668 GCA_049692775.1 Anaerocolumna sp.
CACGCTTCGCGATGCACACAAAACGCAAAACCAGCGTTTTGGCGCTGCTATACTCCGGTTTTCTGTGACTTTCGCTTCGCTGCACTCACAAAAAACACGTCGGGTATATCGGCTGTAAATAGTAACAAAAGTGTTTTTTATTATGTAAAAAAGAAAATTTTATTATAGTAATTTTTTCTGTTACGTGTTATAATAAAAAATTATATGGTGATGGAGTTCACCCTTAACCGCCGAAAAGCTAATGACTCCTGCAAATAGCATAATGTTATTTGTAGGAGTCTTTTTATTTGGGGGTATATCCGTATTATCGATTTAACCCTGCTATGGAAATCAGTCACAAAAACTATAACAAGGAGACAAAAAAATGCGAAAGTACATTTTAATCAGCATTGGTGGTTTTATCGGTGCTATTTTAAGGTATGTGGTCAGAAGCGTTCCGATTGGTCATTATAATGGCCGTCTTCCCCTAAACACCTTAATTATTAATGTCACAGGAAGTTTTGTTCTGGCTTTGGTTTTAACTGCAGCATATGCCGCCATAAAATTGAAAGCTGATATCAGACTTGGGATTGCCACCGGGCTTATAGGTGCTTATACCACTTTTTCAACCCTATGTAAAGAAACAGAGTCCTTACTATCTAAGGGAGATTATTTTACAGCAATCTCCTATGTAACTATATCAGCCTTATTAGGTGTTGGCGCTGTGTATCTCGGTACAGTACTTGGTAAAAAAATTGTTTCAAAAAGAAGTCTTTTGAAGCCGGAACCGGATTCCGTTTGTGAAAGTGAGGCGAAATAAAAATGGATTTAGTAATTGTCGGTATAGGAGGTGCTTTAGGAAGCCTTACAAGATATCAGTTAGGAAAAGTTATTTCCCGGAAATTCAATACAACTTTTCCAATAGCCACTTTTATCATTAATATAACAGGGGCAATTCTTTTGGGTATGGTAAGCCACCTGGCAGTCAGCAAGTCTGCCTATCTGCTTTTAGGTGACGGTTTTTTAGGGGCATACACTACCTTTTCAACATTTATGTACGAAGGGTTCCATCTATTTCAGAAAAGCAAAAAACTCAATAAATTTACTTATATCCTGCTTACCTTACTTTTGGGGATCAGTGGCTATGCCCTGGGCTTTTGGCTGGTACTGCCTTATCGCTTTCTTTTATTTATCGATAAGTTTAATCATTGCTTTTTCTAAAATATCAAAACCGGCTGAAAGCTGCCCATCCGTAACTACAAGAGGGCTTAAGAAACGGACTACATTATCATAAGTACCTGCACTTTCAATAATCAAACCATTCTTCACACACTCTTGTACCAGTGCACCAACCAATTCTTTGTTTGGTTCCTTAGTGGTTTGATCTTTTACAAATTCAATTCCTAACATAACACCAATTCCGCGGACATCCCCAACTACTGAGTACTTATCTTTCCAGCTGCCGAATTTGGCCATACATTTTTCCGAAATACTTAATGCCCGGTCACAAAGCTTATCCCTTTCAATAATCTCAATCACCTTAAGGGCAGACGCACAGGCAAGTGCATTACCGCTGTATGTTCCTCCTATGGTACCGGGTGTAACGGAATCCATAATCTCTGCCCTGGCAGTAACTGCTGATAAAGGTAAACCGCCCGCAATGGATTTAGCAGTCGCTATGATATCCGGGGCACAGCCAGCCTCAGCCCAATAGTTGGAAACAAAAAGCTTGCCGGAGCGTCCGAATCCGGTTTGAACTTCATCTGCTATTAATAAGATTCCTTTCTCATCACATATCTTACGAACTGCCTTCACCCATTCAATCGGAGCAGGCACAAAACCACCTTCCCCCTGTACCGGTTCTACAACGATGGCAGCTACATAATCTGCCGGGGAACATTCTTCAAAAACACTGTTTAAGCGGTCTATATAATACTTAATTGCTTCTTCCCCATTAAATCCCTTTGGTTTACGGTAAAGATACGGGAATTCCGCACGGTATATGCCCTCCGGAAATGGTCCCATGCCTCTGGCATAAGCTTTTTTAGCTGTCATGGTCATGGTAAGGGCGGTCCTTCCGTGAAATGCACCGGAAAATACGATAATATTGGGTCTTTTGGTAAAAGACTTCGCAATCTTTACTGCATTCTCATCTGCTTCCGCACCGCTGTTGACAAACATGGTCTTTTTAATTTCTCCTTTTGCAGGGACGATTTCATTCATCTTTTCTGCCAGTGCTATGTAACCTTCGTGAGTAACAATATTCATCATGGCATGGAAGTAATTCCTGGCCTGGTTTTTTACTGCTTCAATCATCTCCGGCTGACTGTATCCAACATTTAAAACACCCACTCCACCGACCCAGTCTAAAAATATATTACCATCCACATCTTCTAACATAGCTCCCTCACCGCGTTTGATAACACAGGGATAATTGCAGCGGATCGCCGCCGGTATAGCTTCATTTCTTCTGTCTATAACTGCCTGGGCTTTTGGACCTGGCAAAGTATCTGTTATAATTTTAGGCAATGCATCTCTTAACATAAAATTCCTCCTAGTATTTAATGAATGCCCTCTGAAACTCCCATAGCCTGTTTTTAATAATCCTGTTCATTTCCGAGAGTACTTTTAATGAATACTCTTAATAAAGCGACCGGTATATTTTATATACCTTGTCTTTGTCTAATTCCACATAATTATTTGCCATAAGACGGCCTTGTTTTTCCATAACGGAAAGGGTAAACTCCTCTAACTGCCCCTTTGTTACACCGTATTGATTTAATGTTTTTTTCGGAACAATGTGGTTTAATAAGGATTCCAGTTCTTCATAAACCATATCCGCCTTACAGTCTAAAATCCCGGCCAAAAACTCATTCAACACACGAATTTTTCCGGTCGGGTGAATTTTCTGATAAATTTTAAATACTCCGGTGAAGATAGCATAATTAGACTCACCGTGAGGTATATGATAAGCCGCTCCCAAGGGATAACTCATGGCATGAACTGCTGCCGTTCCGGCATTGCCAAATGCAATTCCCGCGTAAGTACTTGCCAGCAGAAAATCTGGAATAAGGGGGATTCTGGACGTTTCCCCCTCCTTAGCGATTACCTGATATCCTTTTAAAATCATTTCCATGGCCTTTATGGAGAAATTTTCGGTAAAAGAATTCGCCTTTGGAGAAAGAAAGGATTCAATCGCATGAATAAAAGCATCAATCGAGCTGGTTGCAAAATAAGGAAACGGCAATTTTTCCAAAAGTTCCGGTATCAATACGGCAACGTCCGCAAAAAGCTCATCCACTGCAAGGCCAAGCTTTGTGTGCCGGGAAATCAATTCCAAAATCGAAATATTGGTAACCTCACTCCCCGCACCGCAGGTTGTGGGAACTAAGATTAATTCCTTATCCTTGATTAACTCAAGCTTTCTATCAAATAAATCCAAAACCGGAGAAACATTCTTTAAAGCAAATAACTTTGCCACATCCAGAATCGTTCCTCCGCCTATGGCAATAACCCTCTCATATGGGATATCCTTAATGTCCGCATAAATAGTCTCCACCATTTCATCATTTGGCTCCCCTGAACCATATTTCCTTAAGAACACGACCGCTGCCTCCAAAGATAATTCTTTAAAATAATCTTTAAAGGTATGTTCGCTGGTAATAACCAAATCACCCTTGCCAATATGATATGTATCGCAAAATTCCTTACAGTTATCAAACTGCTGTATTGTTGTTTTAATCCTAAATTGCTTCATGTCTGTCTCCTGTCTGCACGTTTAGGGGATGTAACCTGGAGGTATAATACTGTTTTCACGTTCCTTCCCCTGCATATGCTATTTGTTCTATGGTTTTTGTACTTTAATTGGGAAATATCGTAACACAAAAAAAATACAGTATCAACGTTAATCAGCATAAAAATAATCAATATTTTTGTGCTGGACAACCGAAACAGCATCCATTATAATAAAACTGATAATTTCTATAAATCAACTCCAATAATTCAAAAAGTTAACTTTGCAATATACAAGCTTATAATAATGCACAGTGCTTATGACAAACGCATGAAAGGTGATAATTTCAAAGACTGAGGCGGTTTCCAGGTGTGACAAGTAAGAGACTTGTATTGGAAAGGTTCCTTATGTCACTTAAACTCTGTAAAGTACGCCAAGGATGAAAAGAGTAACTGTCTGAGCGCAGCGAGTTTTACTCTTTTCATCCTGTTTTAAGTGCTTAACAGAGTTTTTAGTGACATGAGGGTTCTTTCCCTACAAGAATCTTACTCGTCACACCTGGAAACCGCCGGCAACATTGAGAGATACTTCAAGCACTTGCCATACCCCCCTATAAGCAGAAAAGAGGATAAAATGGCTGTTAGTTTAAATGATATCTATACCGATACAAAACAAAAATTCAAATTAGAGCTGCTTGCCGGCAGGGAAGGTTTAGAAAATACCGTAAGCTGGTTTCATTTAATCGAAGACGTAACTACAACCGACTTTATCCGGGGCAATGAACTGATTATAACGACCGGATTAGGTGTTAAAGATGAATACTGGCTGGAGCATTTTATAGAAAATCTGTCCATGCAGGGGGCAATAGGGCTGATTGTTAATGTGGGGGTTTATATCAGGGAAATTCCATCCCATACCCTGGAATATTGTGAAAAAATTAATTTCCCCTTGTTCATTATGCCCTGGGAAATCCATCTCGTTGACATTATGCAGGATTTCTGCAACCGTATTATGCAGGCTGAACAGGTTGAAATTAACGAATCCACAGCGTTTTTAAATTCTTTTATGACACCGGATAATAAAGATTCCTATCAGCCATTTCTGGAACAAAACGGTTATAAATTAAAAGGTTCCTACTGCGTGCTGGTCATCCATCCGGATAAAGAAATATTACTTCATGAAAAAGAAGTAGTATTTAAAAAATTCCGTATCACGGCTATTAATATCCTAAACAGGCTTTCCATCCAGTACAGTGTATTAATTCTCAATCAGGAAGTTTTTATTATGATTCATGGCAGTACAACAGATAAGATCCGGACCTGTTCACAAAAACTGAATATCGGGTTTAAGAAAGAATATGCTATTTACCAAATCCGCATTGGTGTTGGTCCCCTGGTGGTGGGCGTAGAAAATTTATATAAAAGTTTTCAAAGGGGACAGGCTGTATTGCGGATTGGTAAAAAGAAAAATATTGATATTATGTTCTATGATGACATTGGTATAAATAAAATAATACTGGCAGTTGAAGACCGTCAGGTATTAAACGATATGTACAGGGATAATCTGGGTGCCTTAGAAACTTATGATAAACAGCATAATACGGATTATTTAAATATTTTACAGTTATATCTTATGCATAATTCCAGTGTCCAGGCTGTGGCTGAGGACACCTTTACCCATCGGAATACAATTAATTACCGGATTAAAAAGATAAAGGAACTTCTCTCCTCAGATTTAGATACCATGGAAGACCGTTTCCGTTTCCAATTGGCATTTTATATCCGGGATATGCTGGAAGATTCAGAATTTTAAATGATTCTTTCATAGATTGTTTGTAAAAATGTAAAAATTTTGATTGACAGGGCAAAAAAAGAATGATAATATATGCAACATCAAGAACCGATACGAAGATGTATTAAGATTTATTCATGTCTTAATACACTTTTTTTATTTTCTTAAGACGGTCACCCGTACCCGGAGCCGTTGCTAAATATGGATAAAAACCAGGTTGTAAAGGGGCACTAATAAGCTTAGGGTGTCTCTTTTTTTATTCCCATTCCGCTGTCTGTATGTGATGGAACAAAAAGGGTGGTCTCAGAAACTAAAAGGAGGTAACTGCATGAGTGAAAAGGCAAAAGAGTATATTATTCGGGTTTATCAACTGTCAAAAAGTTTTGGAAAATTGGAAGTACTAAAAAATATCAGTCTGCATGTAAGACGGGGAGAGGTAGTAACCATTATCGGTCCTTCCGGCTCAGGCAAAAGTACCTTTTTACGATGCATGAATTTGCTGGAAGTACCAAGCGGCGGCAAAATGTATTACAAAGATAA
This sequence comes from Anaerocolumna sp., assembly GCA_049692775.1. Classification (GTDB taxonomy): domain Bacteria; phylum Bacillota; class Clostridia; order Lachnospirales; family Lachnospiraceae; genus Anaerocolumna. The sequence goes on from JBAVPE010000109.1 coordinate 6,044, forward strand.
AGACATGCTGGATCTGGCTACCGACAGCAGAATCCTAAGAAGAAATGTAGGTATGGTATTCCAGAAATTTAACCTGTTTCCTACAAAAACGGTTTTGCAAAATGTCATTATGGCTCCAATGCGGATAAATAAAAAGAATAAAACAGAAGCAACCGAACTGGCCATGGGTCTTCTCAAAAAAGTCGGCTTAGAGGATAAAGCAAATAATTATCCTAAAACTTTATCCGGCGGCCAGCAGCAAAGGGTTGCCATAGCAAGGGCATTGGCCATGCAGCCGGAAATGCTGCTATTTGATGAACCGACCTCCGCCCTGGACCCTGAGTTAGTAGGGGACGTTTTAGGGGTAATGAAAGAGTTAGCACTGGAAGGTATGACAATGGTTATCGTTACCCATGAAATGGCCTTTGCAAAAGATGTATCCGACCGGGTAATTTTTATGGATAAGGGTTTTATCGTAGAAGAAGGCCCGCCTGAAGATATCTTTGGTAATCCGCAAAATGAAAGAACCAGGGATTTTTTAGCCAGGGTTTTATAACCGGCAGGCTATGGGAGTTTCCGGGAGTACTCTATAAATCATTAGAGGTGATAGATTTCGTTCTATCAGAGATATTTAATTAATATAACCGTGGAACTTTAAGACAGATTCTTATGTTATCCAAATCAAGGAGGAAAATATTATGAAAAAGTATACCAGATTATTTGCAGTTTTAGTTGTATTCATTATGCTGTTAGCAGGCTGCGGCAGCAAAGAAACACAAGACACCGGCGCTGAAGCTACCGGGGGAACAGATTCCACCGTTACTCAGGATTCTTCCAGTGAATCAATTGAAACAGGTAATGGCGAAGTCAGTGAAACATTAAAAAGATTAATGGAACAAGGTTATATTACAATTGCCTCCAGTAATGATGCACCCCTGTCTTATATCGATGTTGAAACGAATCAATATACCGGTGTTGACGGGGAAATATTTAAGGACTTAATGAACCGCTTAGGGGTTCCTGAAGTTCGTATGAAAACGGTTGCTTTTGAAAATCTTTTAATTGAATTAAATAATAAATCCGTAGATATGGTTGTTGATGCTATGTACATAAAACCGGAAAGAAAGGAAATCGCACTCTTTACCAATGTGTGGTATTCCGAAGGTGACTGTCTGCTCGTTAAATCCGATTCCGACATTAAGAGTCTTGCTGATTTAAAGGATAAGACGGTTGACGCCCAGAAAGGTACTGCATTCCTGGAAATCGCCCAAAATTGGGAGGCACAAGGTTTAATTAAAAAACTGACAATTATGGGATCCCAATCTGAATTAATGTTATCAGTTAATACCGGCAAAGTTGATGCATGTATTACTGACTCCATTATTGCAGGATACACTTTAACCCAGGATTCAAGTCTTGATTTAAAATTAGCCGAAGATTATACAGCTGACTCCAAAGGTAATATTGGTGCAGCCCTTAGATTTGAAGACAAAGATTTCTGCGCGGAAGTAAATGCTGTCCTGGATGAAATGAAGGAGGATGGTTCCTTAATGAAATATCTTGAACAATACGGTATGAATGATAGCTCCTTCGTAGGTGTAGAGGAAGGTAAAACAGTTCAATAAAAAGAGATCAGGGTAAACTGTTAAACTGTTGCGGAAAAATTACCCTGAAACACTTTGTATATCTTAAACAGGGCTTTAAGTGCAGTTGCACTATGAGGATTGCCGTAAAAGCCCTGCGAAAAATAATAAACAGCAGCATCACATTTGTTGTGATAAACGCATGGAGGCTATTATGGATATAATTAAAAGGTTGAATTTCACTAAGGCTGCCGAGTATTTGATACCTTCATTATGGAAGGGCTTGGGTTTGGTAATTCAAGTAACTTTACTCGCATTCCTGCTTGGTATTATACTGGGCTTGTTTATAGCAATCGGTCGTATCAGTAAACAAAAAGTATTAAAAACTATATTAGGGATTATAATTGAATTTATCAGGGGGACACCTCTCCTGGTCCAGATCGTATATATGTATTTTGTTATGCCGTTAATCGTTGAAATTCTTCTGCAGTTAATTGGTGCAGATTTCAAATTCGAGATAAGTGCTATCGTTGCAGGAATTTTAGCACTTGGCATAAACTACAGCTGTTATTTATCCGAGGTAATCCGCGGTGCCATAGAATCCATAGACCCCGGTCAAATGGAAGCCGGACTGGCCTTAGGTTTTGGAAAAACAGAAACTTTATTTCGAATTGTACTGCCGCAGGCTATGAGAAATGTTATACCTGTATTTGGCAATTATCTGATCATGATGATAAAAGATACTTCTCTGCTTGCCTATATAGGTGTATTCGAATTATTACTAAGAACACAAACCTATACATCACAAACTTTTTTAACGATAGAATCTTATACTATACTGGCCGGCGCGTATTTAGTCATAAGTCTTCCCATGTCTCAAGTTGTAAAATTGGTTGAAAAAAAGTTAAAGTAACTTTTTAAGAGCAAATAGTATATCGGTGATTAAGTGCCTTGGCAAACTAGTACATCGGTGATTAAGTTCTGCATAGTTAAGCGCAGGATATTTTTTCGGGAGTGCTGTTTCAAAAACGCAGGCGTAATGGTGTTACGCCGAGGCTTTTGA
>JBAVPE010000110.1:0-4883 GCA_049692775.1 Anaerocolumna sp.
TGGTAGGTAATGCTTTATATACGATTAATGATCCGCGTTTCTTAAATGATTATCTTGAAATAGTTATGAATGAAAGCTTTGGTGATTCAAGACAAATGATAGTTTTACTTTTAGGTAAGGCAAATTACAGAAATGCAGCCGTGAAAAATGTATTACTACAATTATTAAATGATTATAAAGTAGCAAATCATGCGTTGGAAGCTTTGGCAAAATTCAAAGACCCGGAGTTATATGAGATGATTCAAAGCTATGTATCTGAAACAGAAAAAGAAAAATTTTTAAGAACAATGAAGCAATTAAAGGAGGAAAACCCGGATAATGACGGAATCCAAAAAATGTACCCCAAAGGTATGTGGAGTTGGCGGGTAAAGACAGCCAGAAAGTTTAAAAAAGAATATTAATTTAAAGGTCAGATTAAACATATAAGGTAAGTTTCAAAGATTTCTGCTGTTATAACTTAACAGGGGTAAAAGGGACAAAACAATAACTCCATTTTACCCCTCTAATTTTTCATCATATAATATTCAGACTCTGTTTAGTGGTTTTTGTAAGGGAGAAATATACTATGGTATTTACCTTAAATAAAAATTTTAAGGAGGCTATGTATATGGGAAATATAGAAGATGAGAGATTATTTAATAACTTAATTTCGTCTATAGCAGCCTATGGTTATCCAATTTATGATGCCAATGAGCTGGTACGTTACTCAATGAATAATAAGGATGAATTTTTAATTTCTAAACTAATAAGTTCGTTGAATCAGTTTAAAGAGATAAGTTATAAGGATACTATTGTCAGAAGTCTCACTAAAAAGAACTTAACAGTTGTAACAAAAATATTAATAAATGAATTTCATAAGCCTAATGAAATAAGGTATTTATGGGTGGTTGGTAATGCATTATATACTATTGAAGATACTAGATTTATTACGGAATATTTACAAATAATACGGAATAGGGAATTACGAAATTCAAGACAAATGCTTGTATTATTTTTCGGGAAGAAGAAATTTCATTCCGAAGAAGCTAAGAAAATATTAATTCAGTTATTATCTGATTATGAGGTCTCAAATCATGCGTTAGATTCATTATCAAAATATAAAGGTCCTGCATTGTTTGATCTGGTACAGGAGCATATATCAGAGAAAACAAGGATAGAATTTTTTGAAAATTTAAAAAGTCTGAAGAAATATTATCCTGATGACTTTTATATACAAGCAATAGATATTAAAGGAAGCTGGAGTCTTAGGGTAAAAACCGCCAAAAAGTTCAAAAGTAGTTATTAAGCTTCATACTCATATTAGACGATCGCTATGTAACCACCAGTTTATATTACAATTACAGATATATTTTAGTAGGGAGGTAACTCTATTGGATAACAATATAATAAAACTATTATAACTATTAAATGCACATGGTTATACGTTTTTAGATGCTAATGATTTAATGCATTACCCAATAAAAAACAGTGATACCTTTATGATAGAACATATCATAGTATGTTTACACAGCAGTAATGACATTGATTCTAAAGATACTTTGGTCAGATGCTTAACCAAAGAAAAACTAACATCTGTTACAAAGATACTTTTAGATGAGTTCTATATGGTGGAACATGAAGGCTTTCGTTGGGTGGTAGGGAATGCTTTATATACGATTAATGATCCGCGTTTTTTAAATAATTATCTTGAAATAGTAACGAATGAAAGTTTTGGTAAATCAAGACAAATGATAGTTTTACTTTTAGGTAAGGCAAATTACAGAAATGCAGCCGTGAAAAATGTATTATTACAATTATTAAATGATTATAAAGTAGCAAATCATGCGTTGGAAGCTTTAGCAAAATTCAAGGATCCGGAGTTATATAATATAATTCAAAGCTATGTGTCTGAAACAGAAAAAGAAAAATTTTTAAGAACAATGAAGCAATTAAAGGTGGAAAACCCGGATAATGATGGAATCCCCAAAATGTACCCCAAAGGTATGTGGAGTTGGCGGGTAAAGACAGCCAGAAAGTTTAAAAAAGAATATTAATTCAAAGGGAACCTTAAACATATAAGGAATGTTTTGCAGGTTTCCATTGCAAAAACTTAGAAGGGGTAAAAGGGACAAAACAATAACTTCCATTTTACCCCTTCTAAGTTGAAAAAATCGATAACAATTTATATGCAAACTATTTCGATTATAATAGTAATCCTATGTTATCGGATACTGATATGGATGGGGTAAGTGATAGTTATGACTCATATGCAACTGATTCGGACAGATCGCTGGATGATGATTATTTCTGGGTGGAATTTAGTGATTATATGGAAACCGCAGAAAAAAATGCAGCTGATAGAGAGTATGTATATGACGGTTGGAATTGGGAAGATGAATTACAAAATAATATTTCGGAAACTATAAGTGAAATACCATCTGAATTAACTACTTATGAACGTAGAATGATTATTGACGGAATAATAATATTTGAAGCCAGTGAATTACAAGATAAATATAGAAGTGTATATACATATTCTGATAATATCATTAGCAAGTATATAACGGAGAGAGGTTTTCATCAGCAGTTAGTTCCGTTATTTACAGAGTATCCGGACATTAATAACCCAAATACTGAAAATAAATATTTAAGAGCCTTTTTGGATGGATTTCTATTAGGGTTAGATTATGGACTTTTGTATGCTTCTATGGATTGGGCTTATACTTATACATACAGTAATGTCAAATCATTAAGTGGACAGTGGAAAAAAGTGAATGAAAGCATGAGCGATTTTTCAAGAAAATACCAATCTCAAATAACTGGAAGAGAAGGAGAGGTTTGGCTGCAAAATGGAGTAAAATTTGATGGCATGAAAGATGGGATATTACTTGATGCAAAGGGAAAATATGCTCAGTTTGTAAATAAAAGCACAGGTATATTTTATGATTGGTTTACGGGACAAAAAAGTCTTGTAACACAGGCAAGAAATCAAATTGCTGCAGCGGACGGTGCAAAAATCCAATGGTACTTTGCTGAGGAATCTGCTTTAGAAGCAGTAGAAAATCTATTTGCAGATTATGAAATTGATGGTATAGAATTAATATTTCAAGCATTGCAATAAATGAAGGAGATAACAATGATACAAACACATTCATTAGTATTATGGAAAAAAGCAGAAACACGAGAGTTTTATGCATATACGAAAGAAGCATATGAAATAATGCAAGTATTAATTTCGTATGGTATATGCATTCCTGCTTATGAAACTGTTATGAGAAAAAAAGATGCGAAGTTATTTGATTGGAATTATGATAATTTTAGTAAAGCGGTAAAGAAAAATGTTTATAAAGAAGGAAATACAATTTTCCAGGATTTGGGTTACATTATTAGCTTTTTCTCATCTTTAAACAATGATAAAGCATCAGGCATTACATTATCAATAGGAAATAAGAATACGAAATTTGTTAATGCACTTGTAATCAATTTTTCTTTGTCAGTTGATTTATATAATATGAATGTAGCTTCATCAGTAAGTGATATGTTTTATGATTGCGTAAACACATTCAAGCCTTTTTGGGGATGCATTTCTAATAAGAAAAATATAAGAGAGTATAAGAAATATTTAAATGATAACAGACCGACTACAGTACATTGGATGAATTATTGGTCAGATGAAATAGTTAACGTGCTAGGAACAGATAAAATACAAGCTGTTCTGGATTCTTGTGAAAACTGTTCTTTCGAAAATGGTATTTTTAAGATTAAACCCATAGCAATGAACGTAGATAATGAAGAAGATATTAAATTGCAGCAAATGATTAACAGTAAATTAGGATTGTCTTGTCTTCACTATGATTGAAGGGTGGTTTTTATTTCAATTATTCACATAAAGTTAGTGAGGACTTTCATATGTTGTTATGAATTGGGATTATATTTATAGAATTAATTATTCAGCTATATAATAACAAAAGGAAAGTGTTAACAATGATACAAACACATTCATTAGTATTATGGAAAAAAGCAGAAACACGAGAGTTTTATGCATATACGAAAGAAGCATATGAAACAATGCAAATGTTAATTTCATACGGTATATGTAGTCCTGCTTATCAGAGTGTATGGAGAAAAAAGGATGCCAAGCTATTTGATTGGAATTATGATAATTTTTGTATAGCAGTAAAAAAGAAGGTAAATAAAGAAGGGAATATAATATTTAATAATCTGGGGTACTGTATTGGTCTTTTCTCATCCCTAAATGAGGAAAAATCATCAGGTATTTCATTATCAATTGGAAATACGGATACTAAATTTGTAAATTCTCTTGTAATAAATTTCTCACCATCAATTAATTTATACGATGAAAAGGTAGCCATATTAGTAAATGATATGTTTCGTGATTGTATAATTAAATTCAAGCCTTTTTGGGGATGTATTTCTAATAAAAAAAATATGAGGAAATATGAGGGGTATATGGATGATAACATACCGAATACGGTGCATTGGATTAATTACTGGTCAGATGGAATAATTAACGGAATAGGAAAAGATAAAATACAAGTTGTTCTGGATTCTTGTGAAAATTGTTCTTTCGAAAATGGTATTTTTAAGATTAAACCCATAGCAATGAACGCAGATAATGAAGAAGATATTAAATTGCAGCAAATGATTAACAACAAATTAGGATTGTCTTCACTATGATTGAAGGGTGGCAGGATATATTTAGGTATGGAGGTAAATCAAATCTATTGGATAATAATATAATAAAACTATTACAACTATTAAATACACATGGCTATACGTTTTTAGATATTAATGCTATAGTTGAATATCAAATAAAAAATAGTGATACCTTTTTAATAAAACAAATAGTAGATTGTTTACACAATTTAGAGGAAATCAATTTA
>JBAVPE010000111.1:0-67836 GCA_049692775.1 Anaerocolumna sp.
ACTTACCCCAATAATCTGAGCCAGGTCATTCTGCGGAATATTTTTTTGTAACCTTAAAAACCGGATTTTTTTACCTATATCCAAGTCAACACATCCTTTTCTACATAAATAGTACCATAAATAAAAATTTTTAACATATCACTCTAAATATTGTGGAAATAATTTAAAAACATTTGACAAAACAAAGAAAGCTGGATATAATATAAAAAGAGTGATATATCAATAATATATCGCTTCTATATTACCGGATATATCATATCAATTTTCTATAAGGCATAAGGCTTTATATGAAAATATACTCCCCTCAAATATTTTAATGAGCCTTATGCTTTATTGAAAGTTCATATGGTATAATGTCCAGAATATATCAACTATAACCAGACTATCACTTCTTCTTAGCTTTCAACATATCACCCCATAATTCCAAATCACAGTACTGTCGACGTTACTGTTCACAGCCGTGTGTGAACAGTAACCTGCCGACTGAACCGTTGCCGGTATTTTTACAATTTAATATATAATAAATGGTAAATGTGATATAATACAACTACCTTGAAAGATTTGAACATCAGATTCAAATAAAGGAACGAATGAAAGGATGGTGCCAAATGTTAAATCAAGAAGTTGTAAAATTACTTAATGAACAGATTAACAAAGAATTTTATTCAGCCTATCTCTATATGGACATGGCAAATTATTATGCTGACCAAAGTTTAAACGGATTTGAAAATTGGTTTTTCGTTCAGCTGCAAGAGGAGAGGGATCATGCAATGTTATTCCGCCAATACGTACTAAATAATAGTGAATCCGTTAACCTGGAAGCTATTTCTGCTCCCGATAAAAAATATCAGAATTTCCGTGAACCCTTAGTACTGGCTCTTGAACATGAGAAATTTGTAACCGCTTCCATTAATAATATATATGAAGCTACTTATAAAAATAAGGACTTCAGGACAATGCAGTTCCTGGATTGGTTCATTAAGGAACAAGGTGAAGAAGAGAAGAATGCAGATGACAATATCAAGAAATATGATTTATTTGCAGGTGATCCCAAAGGATTATATATGCTGGATAATGAATTAAAAGCAAGGGTATATACGGCTCCTTCCCTGGTACTTTAATAAATTAGCGGAGCAGTCCGGTTTATAAATTATATATAGTTCATTACAGCGTTTGACTGATTTATCCGGCGCGTGACTTTGCTAAAGCAAACTCTTTGTTCTCGTAAAGGAACTTTTACATGAAATTAATATTATTATACAATTATTATGGAATAATTTATCCCATAACGGAGAGGGGGCCAGCAGGTTATCCTACTGGCCATTTATGAAAAAAAGTTTTATGTCAGCAAGGTTGGGGAACCTTGTTTTATGCTATGAACTAAGTATAGCGTTCATATGTGTACAGGGTATGGTAACTTTGTGAAATTATTGTTAACAGTGGAGGGATGAGAATACAAATGGTCGTTTTTTACTTGAAACAAGTAGTGGTGCCGGTGCAAAATGAGCTGTTTGTACCGGCATCTTACATATGATTGACCCTATTTTTGTATCAGTTTATATATTTCGTTAAAAATGAAAGACATACCATCAAAAGAATCTTTGGCGATTAATTGGCGTTTTGCTGCGTATTCACACAGGTAACAGGAAAATGCGACAAACCTGATATATTGAATTAATAAGGTAAACTTCCCAGAGTCATAATACTTCTTAATTATTTCATAGTTGAACAGGGAGATTTCAAGTACTGTTTCATCAGCCGTCTGATCCAATATGTTTGAGGATTCTTCAATTTTATCATTTACGAACAATTCTTTTAAATCTGTATTTAAATTATTTATTTCTTCCGTCATGGTAAAATCCTTTCTTAATTTTAGTACTCCAAGAAACACCCATAGCTTCAGTTGCCTTTAGGGCAAAATTCGGCTCTGAAATTGTATTAATTGTGTGGTATATAAATACAATAATCTTGTTTCTCAATTACCTGAATACTATTTATTATAATGTATCAGTTTTACATAGTCAAATATATATCGATTAAACAGATTTATATTGATGTATAAAGACAAAGAAAGTGAATCATGGGAAATTAGTACTAAGGTGTTGAAAACATAAAATAATAATTCTTGAAAACAAGCTCTATATGCGTATTTCTATATAATGAGGAAGTGTATCAGTTGCAAAGTGGGTAAGACTGTAAATTTCTGGTCAATTGAATTTTAATCTTCCTAAAATTCAACTGTTAATTACAAAATGGAAGTGTAATAACTTCCATTTTGTAGTTTAAAGAGATAAAAAAATAATTGACAAAATGTCTAAATCAAGGTAGACTTTATCCATTAAAAGTGTTACGCTTTAATACTTTAAAGCACTTTTTCATTGAAGTTTAAAGTTAAACAGGAGCACCATCTAAAACATCAATAAAATAGGTTATGAGAGTTTCTGGGAGTGCTCTACAGTTAAAAGGAGGAAGTTATGAAAAGAGCAAAAAAAGCGGTATCTATTATTTTAGTAACATTATTAGCAAGCGCGTCACTTGCAGGCTGCGGTAAAAAGGATAGTGCCTCGAGTGGTGATACCTTTCATATTGGAGTAGATCAATTAGTAGAACATGCTGCATTGGATGCTTCTTATCAGGGTTTTGTGGATGCCTTAAAAGAAGCAGGGTATGTGGATGGTGAAAAGATTTCAATTGATTATCAGAATGCCCAGGGAGATCAGGCCAATGCCAATACGATTGCTACCAAGTTAGTTAATGATAACGATGATTTAATTTTAGCAATTGCAACACCGGCCTCACAGGCAGTTGCCAATGCTACCAAAGATATACCTATTTTAGTGACAGCAGTTACCGATCCTGCTGCTGCCGGCTTAGTAGCATCCAATGAAGCACCCGGCGGTAATATATCCGGTACTTCTGACTTAACACCGGTTAAGGAACAGATTGACTTATTAAAAAAATTAATTCCAGATGCTGAAAAAATTGCTATTCTTTACTGTTCCAGTGAAGTGAATTCCAAGATTCAGGCCGATATGGCTATTGAAGCAGCGACTGCGCTTGGGATTGATACAGAGGAAACAACTGTTTCCAATACTAATGAGATCCAGCAGGTGGTTGAATCATTAATTGGTAAAGTAGATGCGATCTATGCTCCTACGGACAATGTAATCGCAAAGGCTATGCCTACCGTTACCCAGGTTGCCAACGCTAATAATCTTCCGGTTATCTGCGGTGAAGAAGGTATGGTTGATGCAGGCGGTTTAGCTACATATGGAATTGATTATTATGAACTTGGTAAATTAACTGGTAAGCAGGCAGTTAAAATCATTGAAGGAACAGCAACTACTGCTGAGATGCCGATTGGATATCTTTCAGCAGATCAATGTAAATTGTCCATTAATGAAGATGTTGCAGCGCAGTTAGGAATTGAAATTCCAGCTGATTTAGCCGAAGATAAAGAATAATATTTAATTTATTATAAATAACAGAAAGCTGCCCCAAATGTAGGATTCTTGCATCTGTTTAACTGCATGTACCGGAATCTATAAGTGGGACAGTCTTTCTTGTTTTAAGGGAAGGTCAGGTACGGTTATGGATATTACAGCAATAGGATTAGCTTCTTTAGGTGCCTTGTCACAGGGACTCTTTTGGGCGATATTAGCCATTGGGGTTTATATTACTTTTCGAATTTTAAATTTTGCAGATATGACCAGTGAAGGAAGTTTCGCTTTGGGAGGAAGTGTTAGTGCAACGATGATCGTTGGCTTAGGATGGAATCCATTTTTAAGCTTAATTATCGCTATCATAGCTGGAATGTTATCCGGGGTCATAACCGGTTTATTACATACAAAATTAAAAATACCTGCTATACTGGCTGGTATTTTATCTATGATAGCATTATACTCCATAAATTTAAGAGTCATGGGACAGGCAAATACTCCGCTTCTTGGACAGAAAACGATTATCTCTGAGATAAAAGCATTACTGCCTTCTGCAGAAGAGTTTGGAATAAAGGATTCACTTTTACAAACATTTGTATCGATTGGAATCGGTTTCCTATTTTCTTTCGTTGTTATTGTGTTTCTGTATTGGTTTTTTGGAACAGAAGTAGGTTGTGCAATCCGTGCTACCGGTAATAACGAAGCAATGGTAAGGGCACAGGGTTCCAATACGGATTTAATGAAAATACTCGGTTTAGCCTTAGGTAATGGTTTAATTGCATTATCCGGCGGGCTGGTTGCCCAAAGCCAGGGTTACGCAGATGTAAGTATGGGTGTCGGTGCGATTGTTACAGGTCTGGCTTCCATAGTCATCGGGGAAGTTGTATTTCATAGACACAGATCCTTTGCTTATAAATTAAGGGCAATCGTTGTTGGTTCCGTTATTTATAGGGTTATCATTGCGATTGTATTACAATTTGGTTTAAATACCAATGACCTGAAACTTCTGACAGCAGTATTGGTTGCAGTAGCACTATCTGTACCGGTTTTAAAGAAACAAAAAGTAAAAGTACATAAGGAGGGTCAATAAAATGCTTACTTTATCAAATTTATATAAGACCTTTAATCCGGGTACAATTAATGAAAAAACGGTATTAAACGGATTAGGACTTAATTTAAGACCATCGGATTTTGTTACGATTATTGGCGGTAACGGGGCAGGTAAATCCACCATGCTCAATATGATTGCAGGGGTACATTTCCCGGATGAAGGCTCCATTACTTTAGACGGGATAGATATTACAAAATTACCGGAATACGAGAGGGCAAAGTATCTTGGAAGGGTATTTCAGGATCCCATGCTTGGAACCGCAGCGGATATGGAAATAGAAGAAAATCTGGCATTAGCTTTCCGTAGGGGTAAAAAACGTGGTTTAGGCTGGGGAATAACAAAGCCAGAAAAAGAACAATATGTGGAACTGCTTAAGACCTTGGATTTAGGACTGGAAACCAGGTTAACCTCCAAAGTAGGTCTCCTTTCAGGAGGCCAAAGGCAGGCACTTACCCTTCTTATGGCAACCCTTAAAAACCCGAAACTTCTCCTGCTGGATGAGCATACGGCAGCCCTGGATCCTAAAACAGCAAGAAAAGTTTTAGAATTAACGGAGCAGATTATAGCGAAGAATTCCCTTACTGCCCTTATGGTAACCCACAATATGAAAAATGCCATACAGTATGGAAACCGTTTAATTATGATGCATGAAGGAAAAATTATTTACGATGTTTCCGGTGAAGAAAAAAAGAATCTCCAGGTAAGTGATTTATTAGCCAGGTTTGAAAGTGCCAGTGGCGGAGAGTTTGCCAATGACAGGATGTTGCTTGCTTAAAATTTAAATACAATTTTCTAAAAGGGTATACCAATATCTGACATAATATGTTATAATATGACCCTGAGTGTATGTTATAGAAATTTTAAATCATGTTCCTATAATTGGATGCACGGCGGTAAATTATTCCGCCTTTTATCAGAGTTTACTTTACTTCTGATATGTTATATTATATATGCTTGGAGGATTCAGGGCAATGAGATTTCTAACTATAGATAATGTGGTTCCAGGTTCTCGGTTGGCAAAACCTTTATATGGTGCACAGGGAGCAGTTTTATTAAGAGAAAATTTTGAATTAACGGAAGCCATCCTGGCCAGGTTAAGGGCACATGGTTATACCGGATTATATATTGAAGATGAAATATCGGAAGGTATTATTATTAACGATGTAGTAGATGAAGGACTTCGGTTAAAAACGGCTGCCCAATTAGAAAGCATTTTGAATCAAAATGGAAATTTATCTGAAATGAAGCCTTTAATTTCTGGGATTGTAGATAGCATTATTGCAAGTGGTGATGTAGAAATTAATATGAATCATTTATGGGGACATCATGAATATACTTATCTGCATTGTGTAAATGTAGGGATATTAGCAGTAAGTATCGGCATAAAGCTCAATTTAACCAGAGATAATTTAATGTATTTGGGAACAGCCGGAATCCTGCATGATATTGGGAAGAAATATGTACCCATCGAAGTTCTTGATAAACAAGATAAACTATCCAATGAAGAATTTGAGTTGATTCAAAAACATCCGGAGATGGGATTTGAAATTTTAGCGAATGCCCTGGAACTTAACAGTGTTACAAAAGTAGGGGTTTTGCAGCATCATGAGAGATTTGACGGCTCCGGTTATCCAAGAGGATTAAAGGGAAGCGAAATTACGATATTCGGCCGGATCTTAGCGGTCGCCGACACTTATGATGCCATGACTTCGGACCGGGCTTACCGGAATGCGTTTTCTCCTTCTGAAACGGTAGAATATTTAATGGGAGCCGGTAATCAGTTATATGATTCCAGTGTAATTGATGTCTTTATAAAATGTGTTACCGTGTATCCGGTTGGTACTTGTATTGAATTAAGCGACGGCACTCAGGGAATCATATTGCAGAACTATTCGGACTGTGTTTTAAGACCCATTGTCCGGAATATAAAGAGTAAAGAAATTATTGATTTGAAAAATGATTTAAAATATTTAAATATATGTATTTCAAAGATTATTATGTAAAATTAAATTAGTGGATTATTCGGCCGGTAACGAAAGAATTTATTGTTATGTAAATTCATAATATGATTAGAGGCTTGTAAGGAATATAGTATTCGAGGAAAAGGCAGCAATTGATATAGTAATTATCTTTAATATGATTATTATGAAATACAGATGGACCGGTATGGCAAGTAAAAATTTAATAACTTCTACAATTTATGTAGGCTGTGTATAAATTTAGTATATTGACAAATAATATTTAGGCTGTTATCATGATATCAGCAAGGCGAAGGTGTTCTAAGGAATGCTTTCGCCCTTTTTCGAATAAAAATAAAAGGGAGAGACAATGATATGAATCATTACACAAAACAAGATATCGTCAAAATGGTTGAAGAAGAGGATGTAGAATTTATCAGACTTCAGTTTACTGATATATTTGGTAATCTTAAAAATGTTGCCGTAACCACCAGCCAATTAGATAAAGTGCTGGATAACAAATGCATGTTCGATGGCTCATCTATTGAAGGCTTTGTACGTATTGAAGAATCAGACATGTACTTGTATCCGGATTTAGATACTTTTGAAATCTTTCCGTGGAGACCGCAGCAGGGTAAGGTCGCAAGATTTATCTGTGATGTATACAGACCGGATGGAACACCCTTTGAAGGCGATCCGAGATATATTTTAAAAAAGATTGTAAACGAAGCGAAAGAATTAGGTTATACTTTTAATGTCGGACCGGAATGTGAATTTTTCCTGTTTAATGCAGAGGATAACGGGGAACCAACCAATCATTCCCTGGAACGGGGCGGGTATTTTGATGTAGGGCCTTTAGATGCCGGCGAAAATGCAAGACGTGAGATGGTATTGACCTTAGAAGATATGGGATTTGTGGTTGAAGCTTCCCATCATGAAGTGGCTCCTGCCCAGCATGAAATTGATTTTAAATATGATAATGCCTTAACAACAGCAGATAATATTATGACTTTTAAGTTGGTTGTAAGGACCATAGCCAAAAGACATGGTCTGCATGCCACTTTTATGCCCAAGCCTAAATTTGGTGTGAATGGGTCCGGTATGCATATTAATATGTCACTTAGCAAAGCCGGTAAGAATATTTTTGATAACCCGGAGGGTAAATTAGGTTTATCTGAAGATGCCTATCATTTTATTGCAGGTTTAATGAATCACATGGAAGGTATGGCTGCAGTAACCAATCCCCTTGTAAACTCATATAAAAGATTAGTGCCGGGTTATGAAGCACCGGTTTATATTGCCTGGTCAGCTACGAACAGAAGTCCGTTAATCCGTATACCGGCAGCAAGAGGTTCCAGCGCAAGGGTGGAATTAAGATGTCCTGATCCTGCAGCAAATCCATACTTAGCACTGGCAGTATGTCTTGCAGCCGGACTTGATGGTATTAAAAATAAATTAACACCTCCGGATAGCGTGGATATGAACATTTTTGCAATGTCCGATGAAGAAAAAGCAGAAAAAGGAATTAAAAACCTCCCAACTAATCTTAAAGAAGCTTTAGTTGCTTCTGAAAAAAGCCAATTAGTAAAATCAGTTCTTGGAGATCACACCATAAACAAGTATTTAGAAGCTAAAAATGCTGAATGGAATCAATACACAATGCAGGTTTCGCAGTGGGAATTAGATCAATACTTACATCGCATGTAATAGAAAGTAGCGTAGTGGAAGTTTGCCACTAAGTGAAGGAATTTAAAGCGATGGAGGTGATCAGATGTGTTGAGTATTATTATAGCTTTTCCCAAGATAGAAGATGCAAATAGTATTAAGAATGCTTTAGTAAGAAACGGTTATGAAGTGAATGCAACCTGTACCACGGGGGCGCAGGTTATTGGAATTGCGAATGAATTGGATGACGGAATCGTAATATGCGGATACCGTTTCTCAGATATGCATTATAGTGAGTTAAGTAACTATCTTCCGAAAGGGTTTGAAATGCTTTTGATTGCTTCTGCTACAAAATTGGAAGAATGTACAGATAATAACATTGTCTGTCTTAATATGCCGATAAAAATGCAGGACTTATTAAATACCCTACAGATGATGAGTTATAATTATTCAAAACGAAAGAAAAAAGATAAGGAAAAGCCAAAACCGAGATCAGAAGCAGATAAAGCTGTTATCTCCAAAGCAAAGCTTATTCTAATGGAACGAAACAACATGACGGAAGAGGAAGCGCATAGGTATATACAGAAAAACAGTATGGACAGTGGAACGAATATGGTTGAAATGGCAGAAATGATATTGAGTTTAATGTAGGTACTAAAGCTTGTCACAAACTTTCAGACTATGAATCTGCTTTGCCAGGGCTTAGAACTGCAGCTCAAAGCGGCTTTTATCCTCTTAGTTTAGGGCAGGCTTTTTTTGTTGTTAAAGGCAGTTTCGCAAGATTACTTACAATGTGCCAGGAAGCAAAAGGGTAAGAAAATATAGATAGGAAAGGATGCCATGTTATGATTCTTTCACTTTTTTATAATGGCAGTACCGCAAACACGGTTTATGGTGTATAATTGCAGTATAAAGTTACATAGGTAATTGCGAAACTAAATTACTGTATGGTATATCCAGGAAACTATATAGTTTCGCAATTACCGGTAAAGTTACATGTACAAAATGAGCACAGCGGCGCTCATTTCAAGCTTCTTCCCCTATTATCTGGGATGCCGCAAAGCGGCATCATGTTTGCAAGAGTGAAAGAAAATTTTAAAAAAGAAAGGTTGCCACAGTGTGATTCTTTCACTTTCTTATATTTGTGGTAGTACCGCAGACAGGGCTGCGGTATGCAATGGTGTAAAATATGAAGTTTACTAAAATGCAAGGCTGCGGTAATGATTATGTTTATGTTAATTGTTTGGAAGAAAAAGTGGATAATCCAGCGGAAACTGCGATAGCAGTCAGTGACAGGCACTTTGGAATCGGATCGGATGGCTTGATTCTCATAAAACCTTCCGATAAAGCTGACTTTACCATGGACATGTACAATGCGGACGGATCAAAGTCCAAGATGTGTGGAAACGGTATCCGTTGCGTTGCAAAATATGTCTATGATTACGGTCTGACAGATAAGCAGAATATCAGTATCGAAACTGGTGCCGGTATTAAATATTTAGAACTAAAAGTTCAGGATAAAAAAGTAACAGAGGTTACGGTAGATATGGGAAGTCCTATTATGGAAGCAGGACTGGTTCCGGTTATCAGTGATAATACAGAAGTAATCGCTATGCCCATTAAAATAGCCGGTACGGATTATGAAATGACCTGTGTTTCCATGGGTAATCCCCATGCCATTGTTTATGTAGAAGATACAAAAGCAATTGATATAGAAAAAATCGGGCCGGTATTTGAACGCCACAATATGTTTCCGGAGAGAACCAATACGGAATTCATTCATGTCCTTGACCGTAATACCATTGATATGAGAGTGTGGGAACGTGGAGCAGGTGAAACTTTGGCCTGTGGAACAGGTGCCTGTGCAAGTGCCTATGCCTGTATATTAAATGGTTATACTGAAGATATGGTTACTGTAAAATTATTAGGCGGAGAACTTAAGATCAGATATGATAGGGAAAAGAATACTATTTTCATGACAGGTCCTGCAGTTACAGTTTTCGATGGAGAGATAGATTGTAACTGAACAGTCACTATAAACTTAAATAAAGAGCACTCTCGGAAACTAAATGAGGTTTCAGAAGATATTTTAGATGCTGCTATAAGCTGAGCACATTTTCTGTCTATCCTATGTATGTTTTTACTTGCCTTTCCTTCGCTATGCTCAGACGGTCTGCGTAAAAACATACATAGGGCATCACGAAAATGGAGGTACTATTTTATTAACAGCATCTAAAATATCAGTAAAAGCAGGTTGTGAGAGTTTTCGAGAGTACTCATAAATAAAAAGGAGTATAATAACATGTTTAAAATTAATGAAAATTACTTAAAGTTACCTGGCAGCTATTTATTTTCAGACATTGGGAAAAAAGTGAAAGCGTTTACGGAAGTAAATCCCGATAAGAAGATAATCCGTTTGGGAATCGGTGATGTTACGCTGCCCTTAGCACCGGCGGTTATTGAAGCCTTGCATAAGGCAACCGATGAGATGGGAATTAAGGAAACCTTTAAAGGTTATGCTCCGGATCTTGGATACGAATTTTTAAGAACAGCCATAGCAGAGAATGATTATATAACCAGAGGTGCTAATATCGCAATTGATGAAATTTTCATCAGTGACGGTGCAAAGAGCGATTCCGGCAATATCCAGGAAATTTTTGATTTAAATAACAAAATAGCAGTTTGCGACCCGGTGTATCCGGTTTATGTAGATAGTAATGCGATGGCAGGAAGAACCGGCGAATATTTACCGGAGCTTGGCAGATGGAGTAATGTAATTTATATGCCTTGTACCGAAGAAACAAATTTCGCTCCTGAACTGCCGAAGGAAGAACCGGATATTATTTATCTGTGTTTTCCGAATAATCCAACCGGATCTGCCATCAATAAGGCAGAACTGCAGAAATGGGTTGATTATGCGAATAAAGTTGGTGCAGTTATTATTTATGACGCTGCTTATGAAGCATATATTTCAGAAGAGGATGTACCTCATACTATATATGAGTGTGAAGGAGCGAAGACCTGTGCCATCGAGCTCAGAAGCTTTTCTAAGAATGCCGGTTTCACGGGAACCAGATTAGCCTTTACGGTTATTCCTAAGGAATTAAAAAGCGGTGAGGTTATGTTAAACAGCCTATGGGCAAGACGCCATGGAACAAAATTTAACGGAACTCCTTATATCATTCAGGCAGCCGGAGCAGCAGTCTATACAGAAGAAGGCAAGAAGCAGACAAGGGAACAGATCACTTATTATATGAATAATGCAAGGGTAATCCGGGAAGGACTTTCTGATGCTGGTTATCAGGTCTCAGGTGGTGTTAACGCTCCTTATATCTGGTTAAAGACACCAGGAAAGATGACTTCCTGGGAATACTTTGATTATCTGTTAAAGGAAGCGAACGTAGTAGGAACACCAGGTTCCGGTTTCGGACCTCATGGGGAAGGGTACTTCCGTCTTACTGCTTTTGGTACTTATGAAAATACGTTGGAAGCAATTGAACGGATTAAGAAGCTATAAAATTTTGGTATGTTTTAACTATATTGTTAATATATAAATTCTGAAGGGAAGTCAAAATGGCTTCCCTTCAGGACATAGCTAAAGCGATGACGGCAGCAGGACTTTAAGAGCAGCAGCTGAAACCATATCCTTTGTAACGGTTATTTGTTCAGCAGTCAGAGTACCGGTTGAAACCAGTAAAGCCTTCGCATCAATCAGACGGGTAACAAGCTCAAGCATATCGGCTCCTGGTTGATTCATAGCCGCAAGCACAGCCTCTTTCTCTATACTGTATAAATAGTAGCTTCCCTGGGTATAACCAAAGGGGGGCACTGTTTTGGTATCAAAATAACTGACATCAAAATCATAATTTCCGTAAAATTCTACCTCAGCTACATTTCCGAACCAGGCATTGTGGTTTATTAGTTTATAATAACGATAAGAGTCATGATTTAACAGCTTATCCAGAGTTATATCTATCCAGGTGTTTTCAGCAGCGTTTTTGACGGCGCCGGTAATATCTGTCCAGGTTGTTCCGTCATTAGAACCTTGTAGGATCATTCCGTTGAGCCTGGAATAATTTGATACTCTTGGCAATATTTTTATTTCGTTTATAGTGGCGGAAGTACCTTCTCCAAAATCTACAATATAGTAGGAGTCCTTGCCGACTTTTAAATCACCTGCGGTTGTTGTATCCCCGTCAAATACATAATAACCGATTTGACTGGCAGTTAATCCGGCTCCGGTGCTGACCCATTGTGCAGCAGAGGCAGTAACGGCAGCCAGCTTTGCAACATCTATCTTATCAGCACTTTCGACTCCCTGAACCAGAACCGGAATGCTGGGCGTATCTGCTGTTGTGCCGTCGGATTCCTTTGTGACAGTCAGTACCAGTGACACTAAGGTATCATTTAGAGGGCTGGTTATGGTGCCGTCGGTGGCAATGACAGATTCATCGGAAGAAGACTTTACTGAAATGGAATATCCGTCAGGCAGCTTCGGCAGTGTCAACTTTGCAGTTCCCTCTTCAGGGTTATCAATATCGGTTATTTTTGAAGCAAGGGTTCCGGCGGTAGCCTTGTATTGACCATAAAACTCCGCTTCCGCAATATTGCCGCTCCATGCTGATGCGTTATAGAGTCTTAGATAGCGGTATGCATTTGTCTGATCCAGAAGCTTATCCTTTCGGATATCGTACCATTTTCCTTCCTGTGATCCTGTTACTGCGGAGGTGAGATTTGTCCAGGTTGATTTATCATTGGAGCCCTGGATGATCAAACCATTCATTCTTCCATACATGACCGATCTTGGCATAAGACCGATTTCGCTTAAGTTAACGGCAGCTCCTGCTCCAAAATCCACGGTATAATAGGAACCGTTTGCTGTATTTAAATCACCGGCGGTAGAGATATTTCCATCAAAGAGCAGATAGCCTACCTCAGCTGCAGATAATCCGGTTCCGGGCCATTGGACATCGGAAGCGGTTACCGTTGCCAGCATATTTACATCCAGCAGGACAGAAGAATCCACCAAAAACAGGAAAGAATCATCTGTGGTTGTATATACCGTATCGCCGGGCGTTTCATCGCTTTTATCATAATCCATGGAAAATGTCACATCTCCGGTATCCACATCCTCCATTACTGCCGTAGCAATGAAATTAATATTATCCACTGTGCCGACAGCTGCTTCCTTTCCCTGAATTGTCACCTTTACATTTTGAATAGCGTCTTTCGCTGTTATTTTAAGTGTAACAGTATCACCTATTGATATCTTGCTATTTACACTCTGCTCTGAGCCAATCGACACGCCGGCAATTTTATTGCCAACTTCATAGCGTTTTCCGTATATCCTGAATTCTGTCATTTCAAATAAATTTTGTACCGTATTATGAATAATATCAGGATAATTTTTCAGCATTTGAATTTTAATGTATCGGTATTTGGAATCCTTATAAGCATCTTCCACTGCCAGTGTTTGAAACTCCTGTGTGAATTGGGTTAATCCAGGGGTCAGTCTGGTCCAGGTTACGCTGTCATTGGAGCCAAACACCGCCGAACCTGCAAGACGGTCCGCAAAAATATTACTCTGGAAACCGAAGGCAGTTGCCGAAACCTTATAATCCGGGCCAAAGTCTAAAATATGATATTTATTCGGTGCAAGAGTGTAAGAAGTGCCGGTTGCCGGATTGTTATCCATCACATTTATAATGGAGGTGCCAAAGGTTGAAGAATCAACAATATCATGATAATCAAGACTACCGTCACAGGCTAATAAGGGGGAGACTAATTTAAGGTCTGTTACTGCCTGGCATAGGGTCTGCAGCTGACCGGTGAAGGTCTCATCATCCGTGCTGTCTGCTAATTGAACGGTCTGTTCATAAATCTGGTTATAATTATCTAAAGATGCTTCGACATATACCTCCTCCAAATCATAGGTCGCAATGGCTGCCACAATGGCGGAAGCACGATCCTGTGTTACGGTGACTTTTATCCGTTTGACTGCTACCGTCGTCTGGTCGGATACAGTAATAAAGAATGTGTATGAGCCTGCTTTTGCAGGCTGCCAGGTCAACACTCCGGTGGAAGAATTAAGCTCTGCACCGCCTGGCAAATCTGAACTGCCATAAGTAATAACATCCGAGGGACCGGAATCAGAAGCGGTGAAGCTTAGGCTTATTGGTGCATTTACATAAGCAACCCTTTCCATATCTGCGCCGCCGTCAATAAATGCAGGAGGAGTCAGTAAGGTACCTGCATTTACATTCAAGTGGTCAATATCAACGGTTGTGTCATTACCTGTAACCGTTAAATACAAGAGATCACCCAAAGAGTGGTAACTATCCATTGTATAAGATACATAACGCCACTCTCCGCCGGTATCAGGAAGAAACATACTGTCATTAATTCCGGGGGTCATATTAAGTTCAGCCACACCGTTTGTCCTAACCTTGAAGGCTACGGTTTTATTATTTGTTTGTGCATTCAGCAGGGCTATTTTGCTTTCTTCAGCCGTTGCACGGAATCTGACATAGGAAGTTCCGTCTTCATCGGTATTTGTACTGTTATTTGAATCAAAGGAGGTGTAGCGATCCTCGATTTCAATCAGGTTTGCACTGGCCTGTTTCTTCGGGAGAAATACAGCTGCATCCGTTTCCGCTTCGGCGGGAAGATACAACCAGAAATCTCCGCCGCCGTCAGGATTATTCCAGTTAATACTTAGTGAACCCTCATAATAAAAATTGGAGGGCAGCTTTTTGGTAAATGCTTCATAATAATATGGTGCTATTTCAGCAACATTTTCTCCCTTGACATAGGTATAATAGGAGTATAAATCCCAGAAATTTGCCGAATTAAATCGACCGCGGTAACTGGGAGACAGATAATTGTAGGTATCGCGGACGGTTCCGTCGGAGGCTATGGAATAGGCTATCTTTGTCCAGTCAGTATCATATCCCAGCATATACTGCCAGAAATAGTTGGCAGCCCCTAAGATTCTGTTATTCAGAAATTCATAAGGTCCTACGGCATCCCCTCCTGTTGATGCCGTTCCGGTCTCAGGGTCAACCTTAGTTCCCTGGGCAAGAAGTATCCGGGACATAATTACCGAATTGGTCAGGTCACCTCCGCCATGAGCCTGATCGCGGCCCATTTCCACATGCTGAACATGTCCGGTTACCGCAGTACCCTCCGACACATTCTCGCCCTTGGTATCTTCGGTAGTAACCCAGCGAAACAGCTGTTTCACCGATCCGTTAAAGCCCTGGTCATCGGCCTGTGAATTAACCGTAAACCATTCCACCACCTTATTATATCCTGCTGTGTTATCTGTAAAAAGATATCCTGCCATTGCTCCAAGAACCGTGTAGTTATGCTGATTCATAAAATGATTACAATCACTCTCAAAGGTATTGATCACAGGAGTTACCAGGTTGTTGGTAAAATTCGTCGTATCCTCATCTGTCCACTTCAGTGATTCTGTGGTGCAGCTGGTATACTTAAGTATCTCGGCAGCGGTTACCATTCTGTTTAGAGGAATTCCTGTATGTATGCAGGCATCTGTAAAATATACATATTGCGCCGGGTCCATTTGGGACCAGATACGTATAATGTGCATGGCATTGCTGCGGTAGGTTTCATTCCCTGTCACATAATATAAAACTGCCTGGGTATATGCTTTAAGACCATCAGCAATAAACTTTGAATTTACCCCCTGGCTGTTAAAAGCATAGGTACCGGGAACAGATGAATCGGAACTGCTCTCATTACTGGAATTAACACTGGAGGAAGCAGCGGAAGATACAAGCATTTCATTAAAGTACGTATTCCAGGGTTCAGCCCCGGCACGAACTTTGGTTCTGACATTTTCAAGTAATTCTTTGGTAAGTCCGATTCCGGGATGTGTAAACCCACTTTCTGCATTGGCGACTTCTGTTATATCCGGAAGGTAATCCGTAAAAATTGAAGTTGATGCCGTGGTATCCGCTAATACAGATACCGGAGGTGCCCATGCGTTGATTGTTTGCAACAGTATTGCCGTCAATACTACAAACGAAATAATCTTTTTTGTTCTTTTCCCCATAACTTTGCCCTCTCTCTTCTTAAATTATTATAAGTATTCGTTTTCCATAAACGTACTTATATATACCAATATATCCCTTTACTGGTTTTAGAAAAGGATGTATTTTAACAAAAATATGTTGTTTTTTGTTAATTTTACCTTTTGCTTTTATGAATATCTTTTATTGCCCCTATGTTTGTTACAGCCGAGGAGAAGTACGCAGTAAGATATAACCGTGGGATGAATCAGGAAGAGTGTTAAATGTTATATAGACTTGTTCCTTACATAATCCTCAGCTGTCAGCTTATAACGATATTCCCGTGGAGAAAGACCGGTATTTTTTTTGAATTGCCGGCAAAAATGAACTTCATTTTCATAGCCGCAAAGTTCTGAGATGATGTGAATTGGGAGAGTTGTACGTCGGAGCCTGAATTTAGCTGCTTCAATTCTTGCGTTGACAAGATCATTGATGCAGGAAACTTGAAACATTTTTTTATATAGATGCTGAAAGTAAGAGGGACTGATATGGAGTTCCGTACACATCCTGTCTACGGTCCACTTTTCTTCCGAGGCATTGTAAATATTTGCCCTGAGTGAACTAAGTTTCGGATAAAGCGGATGGGAACGAATGGGATCTTCTTTGGTTTGCACTTGTTCCGAGAGGCGAAAGAGCAGTATATGCATAAAATAATCTATGATTTCATTACGGTGGGGAGAATCAGAATAAAGCTCGACGATGATCTGATTCATCAGCAGGGTTATGGAGGGAAGATTATTAAGATAAAAAGGAGTATTGAAAGGAAGGGATAAAGATGCAAAGGGCGGGGCTTCTTCCCGAAAATCAAAATGAAGCCAGTCATTCACGTATTCACCTTGATTGTTCCAATATTGGTAGGAAATATTCTTATCAAACAAAACCATGGTTCCGGGCAAGGTTTCATATCGTGTTCCATTAATTTCAAAAATAGCGTTAGTTTTCGCAATGATAAGCAGATAATCTGCATTACCTTGTGCTTGCCCAATTACATACCCCTGCGTATGACGGCTGTCACAGCCTCCGAAGTTAATATAAATCATAATATCCTCCATCTGCCGCTTTGGCGGCATACAAATAATGAGGGAAAAGTACCCTCCGTGCTTTTTGCCGGTTTCAATCTATCCCTCCAACCGGATTTATACGATAATAGCACAATGGACAATAGAGCATAATCAATCAACAATTGTACTATATGCAAATTACGAACTCTTCAAAAATATGAGATACTAGAAAAGCTGAATAAATAAAGATATAGACAATTATAAATTAATATTAGTGATTTGGGCGTTAAAAGTCCACTCAGAGTATATTTTATGAATACAGTGTATATATATTCAATTTTGCATCGACCGTCCGAGGACACTGTATATATTTTGTCAAGACTCTGGCCCAAAATTAAGCCAACGGCTTGATTTTTGAGCTGTTGGAGGCTTGTAAAAAATATAGTGTTCGAGGGAAAGGCAGCTAAATTGAATATATATACGCTCGTATTCATTCAAAACACTATATCGGACTTTTGACGCCCAAATCATATTAGTAAATAAATTATAACATAATAAAGCAGAATAAATCAACTTATAACAGATTAGCTCATTGTAGTAAAAATGATATCAGTTTACAATAATGTTAACAAATGATATTGGTTAACTGAAATCTGATGTGTTGTAAATTGCAACAATAAACAATGGTACTATCGTGGAAACCGGTAAATTTAGGAGTATTGCCAAAGGAGGGAACGTTCTATAAATGAAAAAAGGGGCAATAATTCGGTATATACTTAAAAGCGCAGATGAAAAAGTAAGACTTAAAGATATATCTAAGAAAGGATATCATACTACATGCTAATTAAGGAAGCAATCGCAAACGGCATATGGAAAACAACAATTGGCGAAGCTGAAAACTGGACTCCGACCGCTATTCGGAACTTCCCAATGAAGAAGGAGGAACTTGAGAAACTTCCGGTAAGATTAGGGAAACCTTCGGCTTTGGAGCATATGAAATGGGAAGTTGCGGCAAGGGGAATTACCATTACTCTCCCTATGGATACAGCAGAAGATATTTATGGTTTCGGCTTGCAATTAAAAAGTATGAATCATGCCGGAAGAAAGCGGATTATTAAAGTTAACTCGGATCCGCCGGCAGATACGGGTGAGAGCCATGCACCGGTACCATTTTACATATCATCGGCAGGATATGGCTTATTCGTGAATTCCTTCCGGTATATAACCTTCTATATGGGAACGGTTACAGAAAAAGGAGTTTCCCGTAATAAAACTCAGGAAAATGAGCCGCATAAGGAATTTTCAGAATCCGCCCTATATGCTTTAAAGAGGGCAAAAGAGCCTGGAAAAATCATCATTGAAATACCAGGCGTTAAAGGAATTGATTTATTCTTCTTTGCAGGGGATGTGAAAGAGGTGGTACAACGGTATAATCTTTTCTCAGGCGGCGGCTGCCTGCCCCCGATGTGGGGATTGGGAATGTGGTACCGGACCTTTGGCGGCTGCAATCAGGATACGGTTTTGGAATTGGCAAAACAGATTCGGGAGGATAAGCTGCCTATGGATGTTTTAGGGCTTGAACCGGGCTGGCATTCCCACAGTTACGCCTGCACCTATAAATGGTCCAGCCTGTTTCCGAAACCTCAGGAAATGATAGATGACTTAAACCATGAGGGTTACAAAATCAACCTGTGGGAACATATTTATGTATATCCCGCAGCACCATTTTATGAACAGCTGATGGAATACAGCGGAGATTACGAGGTTTGGAACGGACTGGTTCCCGATTTTGCAACCAGTGAAGCCAGCGGCATATTTGAAAGGTATCACAGGGAAGAGTTTATAGATAATGGAATCAAAGGCTTTAAGCTGGATGAATGTGATAATTCTGATTATAATCCCTCTAACTGGTCCTTCCCCGACTCCACCAGATTTCCTTCCGGAATGGATGGGGAACAGATGCATATGGCTGTGGGAACCCTGTATCAAAATCTGATTTATCGCATATTCAGGGAGAAAGATACCAGAACCTATTCCCAGGTACGTTCCTCCGGAGCATTGGCGGCACCGCTGCCCTTTGTGCTCTATTCTGATTTGTATAATCACAGGCAATTTATACGGGGAATGGTTACGTCCGGTTTTTCGGGGCTTTTGTGGGCACCTGAGGTCAGAGACTGCTCTGGTGTAAAGGATCTGTTAAGGAGACTCCAGACAATTGTATTTTCGGATCAGGCATTATTCAACAGCTGGAGAATACCCAGTCCCCCCTGGAAACAGGTTGATATTAATAAAAATCTGGCGGGCGAGTGGATGGAGGAGGCAGAAACAGTTACAGATGCCTGCCGAAAGTTTTTTGAACTTCGTATGCAGTTATTGCCTTATTTATACAGTGCTTTTGCAGAATACCACAAATGGGGCATCCCACCCATAAGAGCATTGGTAATGGATTATCCGGGGGAGGAGCAGGTATGTAATATTGATGATGAATATATGTTTGGAAAAAGCCTGCTCATCTGCCCTTTGACTATAGAAGACGGAACCTCACGGCAGGTATACCTGCCCAAGGGCAGTTGGTATGACTTCTTTACCGGGGAGATAATAGAGGGCGGAAGATCTTTTGTTATGGCAGCGGAATACGACCGGATTCCGGTATTCGTGAAGGATAATTCCATTATTCCCATTGCCGCACCGGTGATTTGTGTGAAGCAGGATACAATTTTTGAGATACAAATAAAAGGCTTCGGAACAGGAAATGCTGAGTTTATTCTGTATGAAGACGATTACGAATCATTTTCTTATGAGCAAGGGAACCAAAGGGAAATAATGATTCAAAGAAATGTAGAGGGGCTGATTACTTACAGCAGAAAAGGTACCGGAAAGGAAAGGTATCGATTCAATATTACGGAAAAGGAATAAGTAATTGTGGTCAGTTGTTGTACGACACAAATTAATAGGAATAAGAATACTCATGGAGGTTATGTTATGTTGCAGAAAGAAGATACCGAATGGCTGGAAGCTGTGGTAAAAAAAATATATGAAAAGATGGAGTGGGTCAGTGAGAAGTCTAAAAATAAGATACCTTATACAACCATAAACGGTACACACGACGATTATAATAACAGTGATAAGGAAGGACGTATTCTCGATGGAATTAACTGGTGGACCAATGGTTTCTGGGGCGGAATGATGTGGCTGATGTACCATGCCACCGGTGAGTCAAAATATGCAGAGATTGCTAAGACCTCCGAAGAAAAGCTGGATCAGTGTTTTGTGGATTTTTATGGCCTGCATCATGATGTCGGATTTATGTGGCTTCCCACAGCAGTGGCCGATTACCGGATTACCAAGGATCAGGATGCAAAAAGGAGGGCAATCCATGCAGCAAATCTTCTTGCAGGACGTTTTAACCCCGTGGGTAAATTCATCCGTGCCTGGAACAGTGTCGGTAACCAGGACACAAGGGGATGGGCAATTATTGACTGCATGCTGAATATCCCATTGTTATACTGGGCGGCGGAAGAAACCGGTGACCCGAGGTTTAGTCATATTGCCACCATGCATGCGGATACGGTGATGGAATGTTTCATTAGACCGGATGGTTCCGCAGAGCATATCGTGGAATTTGATCCTTTACTCGGCGGAGTCGTAAAAACCCATGGGGGACAAGGCTGTGAGAACGGTTCATCCTGGTCAAGAGGCCAGTCCTGGGCTCTTTATGGTTTTATGATGAGTTATCTACATACAGGAAAAGCAGAATATTTAAATACGGCAAAACGGGTAGCACATTATTTTATGGCTAATATACCGGAGAGCGGAATTGTTCCTTTGGATTTCAGACAACCCCAGGAAGATATCTGGGAGGATTCTTCGGCAGCAGCAATTGCAGCCTGCGGTTTGATTGAAATAGCGAAAAATATAGGTGAAAAGGAACAGAATCTGTACTTTAAGGCTGCTCTTAAATTGCTTAAAACCCTTGACCGGAAAAGATGTGACTGGACAAAAGCCAGCGATTGTATTCTTGAAAACTGTTCGGAGGCATATCATTCAAAAAAACACATTTCTATGATATACGCGGATTACTTTTTTATGGAAGCGATATTTAAATTAAAGGGAAATGATATTTTCCTTTGGTAATATAACGATTCCGTAAGCTTGTGCTTGCGATGCGCAAAAGCAGCGCAGAAATGGGGTAGAAGGTTGAAAGAAAATTTAAATATTGAAAGGATGCCACGTAGGGATTCTTTCAACCTGTTTTATTTGTGGCAGTATCGCAAGCAGGCTTGCGATATGCAATGGGTGTGAAGGTTGAAAGAAAATTTAAATATTGAAAGGATGCCACGTAGGGATTCTTTCAACCTGTTTTATTTGTGGCAGTATCGAGGGCAGGCTTGCGATATGCAATGGGTGTAAATATGAATAAGAAAATCAGGAATCCGATTTTACGGGGATTTAATCCGGATCCTTCCATCATCCGGGTTGAGGAGGATTATTATATTGCCACCTCAACCTTTGAGTGGTGGC
Source organism: Anaerocolumna sp. (assembly GCA_049692775.1). GTDB lineage: Bacteria > Bacillota > Clostridia > Lachnospirales > Lachnospiraceae > Anaerocolumna. The sequence continues at coordinate 21,790 of JBAVPE010000111.1, forward strand.
CCGGGGTACAGATTCATCATTCCAGGGATCTAATACATTGGGAGCTTCTTACCCATCCTTTAAACCGGGTATCCCAGTTGGATTTAAGAGGAGTAGGGGCTTCCCAGGGAATATGGGCACCCTGCCTCACTTATTGTGACAGTACTTATTTTTTGGTATATACGGTGGTGAATTCCTTTTACTGCAATATGTATGATACAAATAATTATCTGGTTACTGCATCCGACATCCTGGGGCTTTGGTCAGATCCGATACCATTAAATAATTTTGGCTTTGACCCTTCCCTTTTTCACGATGAGGATGGCAGAAAATACATGGTAAGCATGGTCACCGATCACCGTATACCTAAAAAGTATGCCGGAAGGCTGATATTGCAGGAATATTCCCATAGGGATAAGAAAATGACAGGCGAGGTAAAAGATATCTACAAAGCAGACAAGATATTTCTGGAAGGACCGCATATATTCAAAAGAGGGAAATTCTATTATCTGTTTACTGCGGATACCGGAACCGGAGAAGGGCATGGACAATCCGTCCAGCGCTCAGAATCAGTCGGGGGACCTTATGAATGGTTTGAAGGAAATTCCATTCTTACTTCCAGGGACAATCCTGATTTGCTGTTGCAGAAATCAGGCCATTGTGATCTTGTGGAAACACAGAATGGTGAGTGGTATGGAGTTCATTTGTGCGGACGTGCTTTAGAAAACCGGAATACAGAGGGGGTAAGGTTTAGTGGCTGCAGACGGTATACCCTGGGGCGGGAAACCGCAATTCAAAAAATAAAGTGGACAGAGGATAACTGGCCGGTATTGGATAACGGTACCAAACTTCCGGAGGTGGAAGCAACGGCACCGGGGTTTACAGAGTATCCATTTCCGAAAAAGCCCTACAGGGATGATTTCAATCAGGAAACGCTGGATATTGAATTCCAATCTCTGCGCATTCCGTTGGATGAAACTTATTATTCGCTTTCAGCGCGCAAGGGCTTCCTGCGCATGTATGGAAGGTCGGGTCTGGCTTCACGATTTGACCAGAGTCTGATTGCCAGAAGATGGACGGAATTTGTCTTCGAAGCAAGTACCTGTTTGGAATATAAACCTACCGTATTTAAAAATATGGCCGGACTGATTTGCTTATATGACTATTATAATTATTTTTATCTGCATGTTACCTATGATGAGGATTTTGGCAGATGTATTTCTATTCTTACAGCAGAAAATAATAAATATGAATATCCAATTGGATTCCTTCCAATCGGGGAGGCAGAAAGAATCCATTTGAAAGTAAGTGTTGATCATGATAAGCTTCAATTTTTCTATAGTACAACCAAGGAAGAGGAGTATCAGAAAATCGGTCCCATATTGGATGCGAGTATTCTATCGGATGAAGCCTGTCAAGAGGGTTGGTTTACCGGAGCAATGGTAGGTTTATGCTGTCAGGATCTTACAGGGTTTCGTACTTTTGCGGATTTTGACTATTTTGAATATAGAGCCGATGAAAGTAACTGATCTTTTTTCAGAATAGGAAGGTGGAAATTGCAATGAGGTTAGGTTTAATACAGTCAAAACAAAATGAACTATATGATTTTTCCAATCCCGATTTATTAATTAATAAAAATCGTGTAATTGAACTTCAGAATGAAATGCAGAACCGGGTATTAAAGGACATGAAGGAAGCAGGTCAAAAAGGTTGTGATTTTATAGTGACCACAGAAGCGGTTAATTTTTGTGGAACTCCTAAAAATATCTGCTGCGATTATACCGAAGTAGTCCCATCATTAAGTGACCTGTTTTTTAGTGAAGCCGCATCAATTGCAAAGGAATATAAGACCTATATCGCCTTGGGAGCTTATAACCGGAGGAATGGAAAAATGTACAATTCTGTTATTGTTTATAACAGAAAAGGAGAGTTGCTTTTCATCTACGATAAGGTTCACCTGGCCGGGTCTGAAAAAGAAAATCTGACACCCGGCAATGATTATCCGGTAATTGATACGGAATTTGGGAAAATTGGGGTTGCTGTCTGCTGGGATATGCAGTTTCCGGAAGTATCCAGAGAGCTGGTACTGGCAGGTGCAGAATTAATCGTCTGCCCTACCTGGGGTTGGGAACAGATCTATGGTCATGCAAGAGCCTATGAAAACGGTATCTATGTGGCCAGTGCCATGTCGGTACCCTTTGGTGGGGATATTACAGGAATTCGCAGCCCCAGTGAAGTAATAGCCCCCACAGGAGAGATACTGGCCAGTGCTTCTAGAAACCACGCAGAAGTAATAATCTGTGATATTGACATCGGAGATTGCAGGGAATACAGGAACTTAAGAATATCGGATCGTCATCCGGAGACATACCGCCTCATTAATAAGATAGATAATTCTGTAACCGGCTATCTGACTTAACCTATCTTTTTGACAGCAATAGATGAAATACAGAGAATCTGATTGGGCCAGCTATATTTCTGGTCTCTTCAGCAACCGATTTTGTTAATTTATATATATGATTGTCAACCAGAAAGTCCATAAAAAACTAAATATATATACGTTGATATTCATTCGAAGTCTAAATTGGACTTTCTGGGTGATAATCATATATTGTATGCCAATAATGTGATTTTGCCTTTATTGGTAAGCCACCGCATAAAAAACAGCTACTATATCTGATCACTTGGGTTAAAAAAATAATGTAAGAACAAATGAGCTGTTGCAGAGGAATGAAAATAGGATGCAGCAGTTCATTTTATATGATAAAGCTGGGGTAATCGCTCTCTAGGGGATTATTATCCTAGTAGATGGTAGTTTTTCTTTTTTGGATTTTATGATATATTTAGAATAAGAAATTGACTTTTAGGTATTCGGGTTTTCGGAGGAATAATACGGTATGAAAAAAAGGACATTCATTTTTTCTGTAATTATATTGGTTCTTATATTTGGCTCATGTCAGAAATCAGGCAGTAAGGAGGAGCAGTCTTTGAATAAAACCGTAATGAAGGATACTGTTCTCACAATTACGTTTGCAGGCGGAGATTCCTCCTGGAATCAGACAATTGATACCGTCACAAGAGGATTTATGGAACAATATCCTAATATTACAATAGAATTAAATTCAGGAACGGCAAGTTCTGGTATTTATGCCGACTATCTGAAAAATCAGGATGCGGTAGGTGAATTGGGCGATATTGTTGAGATGACTGATGTGAAGCAGTATGCCGAGAACGGAAGAATTATACCTTTGCCGGAAGAGATTACAACCCTGGTTAATAATACATCAAAGTACAATGAGAAGAGTTATTCCGTCTGTACCATAAGCTCGACACAGGGTATTATTTACAATAAAAAAATATTTCGCCAGATTGGGGTGGAGGAACCTAAAACCTATGATGAGTTTCTCGCAATCTGCGATAAGATAATGAAATATAAGCTTACTCCGATTATAGTCGGAGGAAAAGATTTATGGCATATGGGGTTTTGGATTAATCATTTCTTTCGTACCGATATTCTGCTTAAGAACCCGGAGTGGCAGAAGGAGCGGTCAGAAGGTCTGGTATCCTGGACGGATGAGGAACCAAGGCATATGATGGAACATATTCTTCAGATTTTTGGCAATGGATATGTAAATGAAGATTTCCGTAATACGCTGGACAGCTCTACTGCTTCTGCCATAGCTTATGGTAAAGCAGTGATGCTTTACTCCGGTCCGTGGATGTTTTCCCAAATACTGAATCTGAACCCGGATGCTGAACTTGGGTGGTTTTATTTGCCGGATGAGGCTGGCAATGTTTGCGTCCTTGATAGTATTCCTGCAGGATGGTCCATTACAGCAGATTGTGCTGCGGATAAGGATAAATATGAAGCCTCACTTTTATTCCTGAAGTATTTTTACAGTACTCAGGTTTATACAAAAGTTTGTGGGAATATGAATGCCATGCCGGCTACCAAGGAAAAAATATTATATGCTACGATTCCGGTACAGGAAAAGCTTCTAAAGGATTTTAATGAAGCTAAGAACTTAACGAGTAAATCAATAGGGGATGAGGATACGCCGGAAGGATTTCTAAACTACATGTATAAACTGGTTCAGGAGATGATAGACGGAAAATACACCGTGGACGAAGCACTGGGACTATTGGATGCCAGATGGGATAAAAACAGTACTGATCAGCTATTCGAATAACGGAGCATAGCTTCGGATACAGGGTGAATCGGAATGAGAAGAAAATTAAAAAACATAAGCATGTTCCTTCGTTTAACAATTGCCTTTATGCTAATCGGATTGTTACCCTTAGTAATCATTGGAAGCATATTTGTAAAGCGCTATTCTGATATTATGAGTAACGTAATTATTAGTAATGCTTCCTCCCAGTCTCTTTATATCAGCAAGAGTATTGAGAATACAATTACAGATATGGATAAAGTCCTGCGATACGTGTACGATTATAATTCAGAGGAATATACTTATTTTTATCAGCTTTTGAAGGATAATACCCTGACCAGCGGACAAATGGCAGACAAGATTGAAACAGTTTTAAATACCATGCTGTATATGGATAAAAACATTGAGGGTGTCAGGTTTATTGACAATAATAATAAACTCTATTGTAACTACAGAGATCTTACAAAGAATATTTATGGTAAAGTAATGCTTTTAGCAAAGCTTAATAGGGTGAATCCAACTGATTATAAGAAACTTCAGTTTTATCCGACCTTTCAGGAGAGTAAGTTTTATTATCCATCGGATCAATATATATTTACGGCTGCCAGATATTATATGGATACTTCTACCGTGGATTCAACGAATAAATCAATACTTGGAACAGTTTACCTTGATATTAATATCAATAAGATACGAACCATATTAAAAGATATACAGCTGTATGAAGGAAGCAAAATTTATATTGTGGATAAGAACAGCGGTTCCTATATTTATAGTCCGGATGCAAAGGATTATGGAACAATTTTTGAGGATATCAGAAGGATTAATGCAAATCCGGAAAAAAGCGGTATACAGTTACAGGACTACTATTTTGTATACAAGGAGGTTGGGAAGAGTCAATGGATGGTGATTACGAAAATATTTGACAATGACATAAATAAAATATATAGGGCAAATGTCACTTATTTTACGATCATCCTGATCTGTGCATGTACCTTACTGATAATTATATATCTGTTATACTCAAGAAAAATCAGCAAGCCGGCCAGAGAATTGAAAAACATAATGGTAGAGATTGAAAAAGGTAATCTGGAGGTTAGGACTAAAAACAACAGTAAGGATGAAATGGGCTTTTTGGCGGAAGGCTTAAATCACATGGTGGATAATCTGCAAAAGTATATTGACAAGGTTTATATTGCTGAGCTGCGGCAGAAGGAGGCTCAGCTGAATGCGTTAAAAACCCAGATAGGCCCCCATTATCTTTATAATACTTTGGATGTTATCCGTATGACGGCTCTATCCAATCATGATGAAAATACTGCCGAAATGTTAGGCAGTCTGTCCAGTCAGCTGCAATATTTGATCGGAGAAAGCAGTGATATGGTTCCGCTTTATAAGGAACTGGAGAATATCCGGGAATATTTTGTAATCGTCAAAATAAGGTATGAAAATCATCTGGATCTGGAGATTGATGTGAATAAAGAAGATCTGGAACTTTATGTTATGAAATTGCTGCTACAGCCAATTGTTGAGAATGCGGTTAAACACGGCTTTGAGAACAAAAGGGATTCCGGAAGAATTAGAATAAAGATATTGCGTAAGGAGAATTTTCTTGAAATTACCGTAATGGATGACGGTTCGGGTATGTCTTTAGATAAGCTGGACGAGATTAACGTATTGTTAGGCGGTGAAAGTATCGGATATAGAACAGAGGAAGGTTGGTCAAGTATTGGTATTAAAAATGTTTATGACAGAATCAAAAAGAATTTTGGAGAGAATTATGGTTTTGAGATAACCAGTTGTGAGAATCTTGGAACTATTGTAAGATACAACCTCCCTATCATAACGAAAAATTTAGAATAACTTTTTTATCGTTTCATTATGAAAGGACAACAGCCTTTTAAGAAAGGCTTGTGGTAGAAAGGAATTGTATGCTAAAGGTATTGCTAGCTGATGATGAGCCTGTAATTATTAACGGCTTAAGCAAAATGATACAATGGGAAAAACTGGATTGTGAGATTGTTGGGGTGGCGTATAATGGTTCGGAGGCTTTAGAACTACTTAAAAGTAAAGAACCGGATATAGCGGTATTTGATATCTGCATGCCTGAATATACAGGTATAGAGTTAATTAAGATTATAAATAAAGAGAAATATAAGACCAAGGTAATTTTTATCAGTGGTTATCAGGATTTTTTCTATGCCCAGGAGGCACTGAAAGAAGGTGCGGTTGAATATCTTCTAAAACCGGTAAAAATGGCCAGTTTAGAGCAGGCGGTCAGGAAGGTGCAGTTGCTTATCAGACAGATTAATACAGAGCTTTTGGACAATGAATCAAAAAATGAGATTCAGGAAGTCTTCAGTGACATTAACCAGCATGATGAATATGCGGAGGAAGAGCTGTATGACCGGTTTCATAAACTGGATATGGATTTCAATCATAAACTATTTATAGGAGCTTGTTTTGCAATCAGTGATAAGGATAAAAAAAGACTGATAGATCATATGTACGAAAAATATGAATTGGTACGATTTTCTATTTATAATAAAGTTCAGGATTATTATTCTAACAACCGAATTGGATTTGTTATAAAAAGGGATGACAGCAGCTGCAATATCATGATACTGGTCTCAGAAGCGGATACAGATTCCATTACGGAAACCTATATAAAACCGGTAATTGATATGATTCAGGGGGAATATCAGATTGATCTGTTTGTTGGTATAGGTGACAGTGTGAATTCCTATACCAAGATGAAATATGCTTATAAGTCAGCAAAATTCGCCTTTGAACTCAGATACTTTGAAGATGCAAGTCTGATAGAGTATAAGAATATTAAAAAGGATTATGAGCAATCATTTGAAGATTATCAGCAGACCGTTGATTCCATAACAAAGAAAATGATTGCAGGCGATAGAAATATAGACAAGGATATCATAACCGGTCTTGATATCATTGAAAGTCTTCATTATGGAAATCGGTATGCCGCAATCAACCGTTGTTTTACATTTTCAGTTAATATATATCAGAAATTGGAGGAATATCAGCTGATTAATGAGGCCTACCGTGAGAAACAGGATGATTTTATGAATAACATCAGAATGAAGGATACGTTTCGTGAAGTAAAAAAAGAGTTTGTTATTTACTATAAAGACTTAATCAATGAAATATACAATGCTATGGGAAATAAGGATAAATTAGTCGTTGCCAGAATAAAGGATTATATTCAGAATAATTATGCAGAGAATATTACCCTGGCGCTTATGTCCAAGCTGTTCTACATGAATTCCTTTTATTTCAGCTCTTTCTTTAAGAAGGAGACCGGGCAGAACTTCAAGGATTATCTGACTGACATTCGTATGAAAGAAGCCATACGCCTGATTCTAAGTACAGATATGAAAACCTATGAAATTGCAGAAAAGGTTGGCTATAATAATGTCAGACAATTTACAGATAAATTCAAGGAGCTTTATGATACAAGTCCCGTTGAATATAAAAAGTCAAAACTGAGTTAGATGATTTACTGCTTTAAATCGAGGCTGCTGAAAAAGTCCCCTTTTAGTTTGCTGAATGAATAAAGGTGTATATACATTCATTTGGCTACCTTTCCTTCCTGCGGCATGTTCTTTATAGAGCCTCAAAGATGTGGAAAGCATTGCAGCTGCGCTGTTTTCCACTGAGTCTAAAGTCGAACATAAGCAGCCTTGTCAGCCGGTCTACGCCAAGCTGAATATATATACGCCTTTATTCATGCCGAGTTTTTGAAGGAAACTTTTTCAGCAGCCTCCCTTAAAACAGGGGTGTGAAATTGTTTTTCCTTTTACACTAAAACCCATGCTTTTTGGGCATAAATCATGAAGAATAGCCGCACTTGCTATTCTTCCAATGGCCCGCATGCTTTTTGCGGGACTATTCACACTAATTATATATGCTAAAAAACATCATAAAAAGTATCACATTATGCTTAAAAAACTGAGTTTATCGGTTTTGCATAATGTGGTACTTTTTATATATCAAGTGAAACAAATTATCGTTTCAGCTTTTAAGAACAAAGAAAGGCTTGTCAAAGGAGGAAAAGAATGAGCAGAACAACAGCGACCCTACAAAGAAGAAAAGGAATTTGGGGTGTAGGGCAGGAATTACTGAAACACAAGCTGCTATATGCAATGATGTCAATTGGAGTTATCTGGACAATAATATTTGCGTATATCCCTATGGCTGGTCTGATAGTAGCGTTTAAAAAATTCAGTTATGCAGAGGGTATACTAAGAAGCCCCTGGAGTGGAGTGGATAATTTTAAATTCCTGTTTTCTAACAAGGATTTGCTTAATATCACATTTAATACGGTGTATTTAAATTTTTTATTTATCGTATTTGGTACAGCAACCTCAGTATTTTTAGCACTTTTATTTGTGGAAATTAAGAACAAAGTATTTAAAAGAATTTCACAGTCCATTGTTATCATTCCCTATTTTATTTCATGGGCGGTAGTAGCAATGTTCCTACAGGGGTTTTTGGGAGATCGGGGCCTGGTTAACCAATTTTTATTGAATATAGGGCTTGATAAAATCCAATTTTATAATGATGCAGCATATTGGAGAGTTATTCTGGTGATACTCCGTATCTGGCAGGGGGCAGGCTTTGGAACCATCATTTACATAGCTACGATTACCGGTTTTGATACGGAAATGTATGAGGCCGCAAAAATTGATGGCGCCAACCGGTTTCAGCTTATTGGAAGGCTGACACTGCCCATGCTTAAGACAACGATAGTTATGTTAACGCTTATGAGTATCGGTAACATCTTCAAGGGTGATTTTGGAATGATCTATGCTTTAATTGGCGATAACAGCCTGATTTACAGCAAGACGGATGTAATCGATACCTATGTGTACCGCGCACTGAGATTGAATTCAAATCTTGGCTTTAGTACGGCGGTAAGCTTCTATCAGTCAACGGTTGGATTTGTTATCGTTTTGTTAAGCAACTGGATTACCAGAAGGGTAGATCCGGATTCAGCGATATTCTAGGAGGATGAATATGTCAGAAACTCAATCTTATAAAAAGAAAATCAGAAAAGGTATGGATTCCATGATACTGGATGCAATTGTGGTTGTGGTTATTACTTTGTTTGCCATCTTCTGTCTTTTACCATTTGCTATGCTGATTGCTACCAGCTTTGAAACTGAGACCAATATCGTGAGAGAAGGCTATAAACTGTGGCCAAACGATTTTACCACCTCAGCCTATAAAATGATTTTTAAGACAGGAATTATATTTAAGGCATATGGAGTGACGGTTTTTATAACAGTCGTGGGAACGATCCTAAGCATGGTAGTGACCACATTGATGGCATACCCTTTGTCATTAAAAAAAGTGAAATACAGGACTCCGATCATGTTTTTTATTTACTTTACCATGTTGTTCAGCGGTGGATTGGTTCCATCCTATCTGTTGATTTCAAAATACATGAATTTTAGGAATAACATATGGGTTTTGATTGTCCCGGTGTTAATGAATCCCTGGAATATGTTCATGCTTAAGAATTTCTTTCGGTCAATACCGGAAGAGCTTTCAGAAGCAGCTTATATTGACGGAGCACATGATATTAAAATATTGACGAAGGTAATTTTACCGGTTGCAGTACCGGGTATTGCAACAATCAGCCTGTTCTATGCGTTGATGTACTGGAATCAATGGTATAATGCAATGCTTTATATCGATAACAAGAATTTATACCCCCTTCAGTACTATATCATGAATTTGACAAGATCAATTGATGCGGTAAAGGATATGGCACGTATGACAGGCCAGGCATTTTCCAGCCTGCCCAGCAACTCCATTCGAATGGCCACGGCGGTGGTAACAATCGGCCCGGTTATTTTTGTCTATCCTTTTGTTCAGAAGTATTTTACCTCAGGTATAATGGTAGGCTCTGTTAAAGGATAAGCGCGTCGTGGTATTTGCTTTGACCATGTGTAATAAATGCATGATCAAAGTGAAATATAAATAATAAAAACAGGAGGAAATATTTATGAAAAAAGTAAAAGTTATTTTATCACTTCTCTTAGTGATGGTAATGCTGCTTACCGGCTGTGGCAAAAAAAGCAACGAAGTCCCAACGGACAGTACTACTACAACAAGTGAAGTAACCCCGGAGGCCCAAAGCACAGACACAATGCCGGAAACTACAATTAACATCCGTGTTATGAATCCCGTAACCAATTTTGACAAAGTTTTGGAGGTATATTATGACAAAGTGAAAGCTGATCCGGTACTAAGTAAAATCAAGGTGAACCTTACCTATGTCGAAGGTGCGGATTATGCCGACAAGCTTAATCTTGCAGTAACAGCACAGGAGGATTATGATTTGATCTTTGCAGGTGCCTGGCATGGATTAAGTGACAAGATAAATGACGGAGTATTTAAGGATATATCCAGTTACTTCAATAATGATGCTTATCCTGGTCTAAAGGCAGCCTTTAGTGAGGATTATCTGTCAGCAAATAACTTTAACGGAAAAACCTACGCTATACCCCTTGCAGAATCCTATGAAGACCTAAAAGGTATTGTGTACCGCGAGGATCTTCGTGAGAAATACAATCTGCCGGAAATCGTTGATTATAATACCTTACAACAGTATTACGACGGTATTAATGCTCACCTAAATGATGAGGGACTTACATCAGCTTGGAATGTAACTTCATCACAGGGTATGACAGAATTCCAAAATCCCGGAGTTACAGCCAGAAGAAGTAATATCTTTATGTATAATGCAGGTGCCAATTTCTATGTTGCATTAAACAGTGATAATACAAAAGTTATCGATGCGGCTTTTGCCGGAGATGAAGCATCCCACTTTGCAAGCTTTCCGGAAGGATATAATAAGGACTTTATCAGTGAACGATATGAGGATTCAACAAAATGGACCCAATATATCAATAGCGATGCAGTATCAAATGAAGACACTTCTGCTTTTGATACAGGGCTCTGTGCAGCAACCTATGGAACGGCTACCGAATGGATATCACATACACAGAATATTGTTAATGCTGTTCCGGATGCAAAATTAGGCTTCTTTATCATGGATGATCAGCAGAGAAGTCTGACTCCCGGAGCTACAGTAAGCAACGAACAGGCTTGGAATTTCCTTTGTGTTCCTACCTGGTCAACAAAAACCGATGCAGTTATGGCCTTCCTTGACTGGATGTGGTCTTCCAAAGAAAATCATGACCTGATCCAATATGGTCTTGAAGGGGAAGACTGGGAAGCAATCGGCGATAATGCCTATAAGACATTAGATGCGGAGTCTTATGTAATGCCCGGCTATTCCTTCAGCTGGAACCCTACTTATATCAGATATAATGAAACAGTAGTTAACGATGAAACAGCAACAAAAGTCTATGATTATATGTATAATCCGGATTCTTATACATTAAGCCCGTTAGCAGGTTTTAACTTTAATAACACCAATGTTGAGAGCGAAATTGCAACCATCAATGCATATTCCTATAAATTTGATTGGGCTGCATATGGCGATGAAACAGCAGCAAAGATTAAAGAATATCATGAAGCTTGTGAAGATGCAGGAATTGAAAAGATCAGAACGGAGCTGATTAAGCAGGTTCAGGAATTCCTGGATGCAAAGAAATAACTAAAAAAGAGTAGTTAACGGCATAATATTTGCCTCATGATATAGGATTAGTGGTTAAGCCATAATCGTGATATGACAAAAGTGTACTCTTGCCGCGATGATACAGAGGCAGGAGTACATTTTTTATCTCATAGGAAAGTTCGTCCTATGAGATAAAAACCCTCCGGGGGATGCGCATGACGCTTGTAAGGAATTATGTCGCAAAGCGACCAAGCGTCAGCGCAGAGTTTGCCAAGGCAAACTCTTTGTTCTCTCATAAGAAAATGCGTCCTATATAGCAAAAACGCTCCGTGGGATGTACATGAGCTTGCGGAAATTGTCACTGAAGTGACAGCGTAAGCGCCAGAGTCTGGCAAGCCAGACTCTTTGCTCCCGTATAGGAAAGTTCTCCTATTCGAGAATAAATATAATTTCTATGAGAAGAAGAGCATTGGACCCGGTCTGAAAGGATAAGAGATAATGAGGAATGAAAAAAATGTATACACAAGCAAGGATTTTATTATCTGCGAAATTAGTGATACTAATGGCGGGAACCGGACTGCATTACAGTTTTATTTCCCGGCTCAGGGGAATAGGGGATTTTATAGTTTTGGTATGGATATCAGAAATGACGATACTGTTGATCTTAGAGGGTATCAAGGACTGGAATTTGATGTAACAGGGAGTGAGGCGGCAGTTATTAAGGTTGAAGTTGTCTTCGGGGAAGATACTGCCATATATAATGAAACAAATATTGGGAGAGGGAGGGGGATTGCCGTCTGGACAGGCTATGTATCAGCGAAGGACTCTGCCCATGTAATAGTAAACTTTAAAGACTTTGATGATCAGAAAACGAGATGCGGTGCCTGGCGGTTTGTAAAGGGTTTTCGTGTTTATAGTGATAAAGAGGTCGGGATAGATAAGTTTAAGCTTAGTAAAGGAATACCCTTTTACGTGAAGAGTGACATCTATTCAAAGTCAGCAAGGGAAGGGGAGACCATTACCTATTTTCTTGAAGTGGGGAACTGCACGGAGGAAAAACAGTGGATTACCCTTAACCGGAAAAAATACGGATGGGAAACAATGAACGTCATAATGCAGGATACCATCCTGCTGGAACCCTGGCAGAAGAAAATCATCCCTGTTAAGGTAGTGATGAATGGATATGTTGCACCGGGAGGATATGAAAGCCAGATGATTACAGCGATACCGAATGGAAACAGTGCCCTTAGTAAAGAATGTGTGCTGATATCCCAGAAATATCTGGAGCATCCTTATATCCTTGCAACGGAGCAGGTTTACCAGGATACTTTTAGAAAAATAAGTGAGCAGGCCTGGGCAAAAGAAACCTTTGAAAACTACCTGATACTTGCCGATGATTTTATTGTTCCGGAGATTGATTCCGGGAAGCCGTATTTGTTTCTTACTGAAATTTCCCATGTTGCACAAAAAACAGCAATAGCCTGGAAGTTGAGTAAAAAACAGGAATATTTAGAGAAGGTTGTTCTTTTTTTAAGACGGCTTACGGATGATGGCAACGGGTATTTAACTAACCTGTGTGCCTGTCATCAGGAGCTGGTACATGAAGGTGAGTTCTTTCAAAGTGCCGCCATTGCTTATGATATTGTCTGCAGCAGCGGTATGCTTACGAAGGAGGATCATGGTAGAATCACGGCAGTTTTTCGCAGATTTATGGAATTAATCGATTTTGCCCTTTCGGATGGTAATATTTCTAACTGGGCTTTATGTGAGCTTACCGGCGCGCTTTTTTGCAGTCTTGCACTACAGGACAGGGAACGTGCGGAGCGTTTTTTATTTGGAATCGGAGGCATGAAGGAGCAGATCGGAGTGGGGGTACTGGATGACGGCTGGTGGTATGAGGTATCCATTGGATATAATCAGCTGGCGGCAGGACTTTTTTCAAAAATGCATATTGCCATGAAACCTTGGGGATTAAATTTAAAGGATATGTGGTTCCCACCCGCTTATACCAAGGAAATCAATAAAAAGAACGGCTCAATTGACGGTCTTGTTATTGAAGCCTGGGGACCAAGAACGAAGAATTATAGAAATCTGGAGATGCAGTGGGATAGTATGATTCCCTTCAGTGATGAAAGAGGAGTAATATTTGGCTTAAGCGACTCTGCAGAATCCAAATTATCCGGGATTGCCATAGTTGATCCCAGATACGATGTTGCATATCATTTGTTCCGGAAGAATTCCTATGCAAGAGCCGTAAAATTAAGTAATGACGGCAGGGATCTTTTATATGGTGAAGCTGTGCTGCCGGAGTCAGTGGAACAGGAGATACCGTCCTGTTATGCAGACAATAGCGGAATTGTCTGGTTAAGATCACAAAAGTCCGGCAGAAGTTTAAGGGAGCAGATTGCTGTTTCTGTAAAATACGGCTGCCATGGCGGTGCACATGGGCATTATGACAGGACAGCCATGAATTCCTTGATGCGTTATGGGAAAAGCATGTATAATCCGGAAAATGTCTGGTACAGTTATAAAACCTTTCTGTATAAATTTTATGTGCAAAATTCCATAACGCATAATATGGTGACAGTAGACTTAAAGCAGCAGGACCCCTGTGAAGCAAAAAGGTTGCTTTTCTATAGTGGAACTCATATTCAGGCATGTGTCGTAGAGAATACAGCCAGATGGTGTAACCCGCCTTACGGGGGATGGAATGTTTATGGGGAAAAATCCTATACAGAGCGGGCTTGGAAGGAAGGCAGATACGTAAAGGCTTGTGAGGAAGAGCCAACCTATACAAAACATTCCGGATTTACAGAACCGGTGCTGCAAAGACGAGCGACGGTTGTCACCGATGATTATGTTATTAATTTTGATTATGCAAAAGGGGATAAGGAACACGACTTCCACTGTATTTACCATATTAAAGGTTTTAAGGGGATAGAAGGTGCCAAGCTGACAGGAACCGGTGAAATTCTGGATGATAGCCCCCTTTCGTCAGGACAGTTTATTACAGATGTTGCGTATTATGATTATGAAAAGGGAGCCAGAGCATCCTTTCAATCGGTGTTCAAGAAAATGAAGGAAGAGGAAAAGGCGCTGAACCCGGACAGAACATTTTATAATGAAGAAGGTGTCCTTAAGGTGGATGTTTATTCTGCCTTTCCGCAAAGTTCAGATATCATATGTGCACATGTTCCGGAAAACTACCATGTGGCAAAACAGATGACTTATCAGATTGAAGGAGACAGTGAAGTCCTGGCGGAGGGTAGACTTGGAACGTGGGTCCTGGGACGGGATGAAATTTTAACTGACCTTACCATGAAACGTAACCTGTCCTTAAAAATACATGTCAATCCGGTTATTGGTGAGTATTGGAATGATACCTTACCGCTAAAAACTATTTTTTGGGGTGATCCATATTTTGTCATGGAGAACGGAAGGATTTACTATCTTTCTGAATTTATGGAGGATTCCTCTATTGTTAGTACCAAGAATCTTGATTATGGGTGCGGAATCGGAAAAGATTATTACGAAGGCCCGGTAAAACTTCAGGCTAAGCAGTATGTAAGAGCAATTCCAGCGGAACCGGCAGATAGTAAAGAGGATAGTATGATATGCATTTCATTGGAGCAGATTATAAATAAAACAGGACAAAAACCGAAGCAGTTCGGTACTGCGGTTGGAGGCGATTTCCCTCTTGGTGATGAAACACAAAACAGAACGTTCTATGCAGTGCGCCAGAAAGCTTCTAAAGCACGATTTATCACGGTGTTAGAGCCTTATGAAGAAAATAGAATGATCCGTGCGGTGAATGCTGTAACGGAGGATGAGATTAACATAAGATTAGCAGATGGCAGAATACATAATATTAAATTGAAGGGTTTTGAGGAGGATAAGGGTATCACAATAAGTTTTTCGGAATTTAAGGATGGTGAATGTTTGGTTAGGGAAGAGGCACAGGAAGGTTAATATAGGAATAATTCTATCAGGGGGTGTAATTGAATGAAAAAACTGAAGATGAAACAGGTTAACGAAACGGTAAGAACTAAGGAGCATGTAGCTGCCCGGATAAAAAAATCAATGATTAAAAACAGTTCTGAAGAACGGGTAAGCTGGCATAAAAGTATTGGGTTTCAGGTGTTTTTGTACTTTATGATACCGGTTTTTCTTATCATACTTATCTTCCATACAGAAATTAATCTGGACAAAGCAGTCAGCCAATAGCTTTATACGGAATATCCATATTCTGTCCAAGGATTATGGGATGATTACAACAGGTGGATAAAGCCAGAACAATCTGAAGGATGGTACAGTTATTTATACGACCTTTACCCAAAAGGAAGGAGCAGGACTCTTAAGCGGAAACAAACAGGGAATATGGATTAGCGGTGCGGAAGCATTGGATAATTTGCTGGGAATTAATTCAGACGAATACAGTATCCGATTTGCCAGAATGTTTGAAAATTCTTCCACCTGTGTTATAATCGACGTAAGTGCTGAGGCAGTAAAACAGGTTCTAGGCAAACTGGACTATGGAAAAGATGGCATCTGTGCTTTTATCACAACAGAAGGTAAGGAGTTTGTATATGTTGGAGGGAAGTCCGCTTCTACCGGAGTTTCACTTACCGGAAGTGATTTTTATAAAAGGGCGGCAGGAGGAGACAGTGTAACAGGAGCATGGAAGGTTAGTTTTAATGGAACGAATTATTTATTTTTTTATTCGAAAGTTGAGGAAACAGGAGCAATGATTTGCAGCCTGGTACCGGATTCCTATCTCCTTTCCCAATTAGACAGCATCCGAACCATTACGGTTATTTTAATTATTATTTCCTGTGCGGCGGCAATGGTAATTGCGTTATTGTTTTCTTATAACATCGGAAGCGTAATTCACAGGATTAACCGCCACTTATACCGAATGGCTGGTGGTAATCTTACGGATAAATTAAAAATGAAAAGGAAAGATGAATTTTCAATCCTGTGTAATGGTATTAATTATATGGAGGATAATATGTGCAATCTGATTGAGGAGGTTAAGCTTCAGTGCAACGTGGGGCGATTGTAAGGCAATATTTTGGATAAAAATTTAAATATTGATTATTTACATGTAACCTTTAAAATATGATAAATAGATGAATAGTGAGGAAGGAACGTTAAGAAATTATGATATACCCAACATTTATTCAAAAAGGCTGTACCATCGGCATAACGGCTCCGTCGGACGGCAATAAAAAAGAGACGGATTTCATCCGGTTGGATTCCGGAAAGAAACAGTTAGGTGTAAAAGGCTATGAACTTCTGGAAACAGCCCATGTACGTTCCAGTTATAAGGGCAGGAGTACAGACGGTAAAACCAGAGCGGAAGAATTCATGGAACTTATTAAGAATGATAAGGTTATGTGGATTATTACCGCAAAAGGTGGAGATTATCTTATGGAAATGCTTCCTTTTGTGGATTTTAATACGATTCAGTTAAATCCATCCTGGATACAGGGATTTTCCGATAATACGGGGCTTACCTTTACGATTACCACTAATTGTGATATGGCAACGGTTTATGGCTGTAATTTTAATGATTTCGGAATGGAAAGCTGGCATAGGGCCATAGATAATAATCTGGCGCTTATGGAAGGAAAGAACATAATACAGACCGGTTTTGACCGGTATGAAGATGGTTATTATGACCGGATTACAGGACTGGAAGGTTATGTTTTAGGAAAGGACGTTTACTGGCGTAACATAACCGGAGAAAAGGAAATCCATATGTCAGGAAGGCTCCTTGGCGGCTGTCTGGACGTATTATTAAATCTTGCCGGTACAAAGTATGATAAAACCGTGGATTTTATTAACAAATATAAAAATGACGGAATCATATGGTACATGGAGAGCTTTTCCCTAAATGCGGAAGCATTAACCAGAGGACTGTGGCAGCTTTTGGAGGCAGGCTGGTTTGATACGGCGAAAGGCTTTTTGTTTGGAAGGCCGGCCTTCTTTGATGAAGAGGGAGAAATATCCTATGAAGAAGCAGTGTTATCAATTCTTGGTAAGTTACAGGTACCTATTATACTGGATGCTGATATCGGTCATAAAGCACCGCAGATGACTGTTATAAATGGAGCTATAGCTGAAGTTACCAGCTGTGAGGGAAAAGGTATTTTGAAATATAAGCGGTTGCAATTTTAGCGGTAAGTGAAAATTTAAATTAACCCTTGCCAGATAAAAATTTCTGTGTTAATATAAGTCAATAGTGAAAAAATACACAATGTGTATGTATTAATATAAATTAATACCAACAATCAGCTATGAAAGAGACTGACCTGTATGGATTGCATCGATAAACAGGAAGGGCGTGTCACCGACTGAAAGCATGCCTTAGATGATAGATACAGGAAGGAACACTCCGGAGCTCATGGATTGAATGGATATAACCATATTTGCGGTGAATTCTGTAGTAGGTTTATGCGTCGCACGCGTTAAGTGTAAGAGTGGAGAGTCAGGGGGCTCTCAATGCGGGTGGTACCGCGGGAATATTTTGTTTAAAATAGAATCCCGTCCCAGGCATGTATGGATTAAATCATATGTGTTTGGGATTTTTTTTCGTTCAAAATCAAAGTTACGAGGAGGCACTAATATGGAATTTGTAAATGGCTTAAAGCAAAAAGATACAGTAGAAATCAGTGATATCTTAACCGGTGATTTAAAGGGAAAAGAGATTAAAATCAGAGGAGCAGTCCATACCATACGTGATATGAGTGAATTTTCCTTTGTTGTATTAAGAAAATATGGTGGCTTAGTGCAATGCGTTTTGGAAGAAGGAAAAATTCCGGATTTTAACATTAAGGCGCTAAGAGAAGGGGCAACCGTTGAAATGAAAGGTATTGTAGCGGGAGAAGAACGTGCACCCGGCGGTTTTGAGATTCATATTACCGATATCCGCGTATTGTCTGAACCGGCACAGGATACAACAATGCCAATTCCTATCAGTAAATGGAAATTAAAGACTTCCCTGGAAACGAAATTATCCTTAAGGCCCATATCCTTAAGAAACGTAAGGGAAAGGGCCATATTTAAGATTCAGGAAGGTATTGTAAGAGGATTTCGTGATTTTATGTTTTCACAGCATTTTACAGAAATCAGAACCCCAAAAATCGTAGCCGGTAATGCAGAAGGCGGAGCGAATGTATTTAAACTTGAGTACTTTGGCAAAAAAGCTTTTTTAGCACAGAGCCCTCAGTTTTATAAACAGACCATGGTTGGTGTCTATGACAGGGTTTTTGAAGCTGCCCCGGTCTTCCGTGCTGAAAAACATAATACCACCAGGCATCTCAATGAATATACCAGTCTTGATTTTGAGATGGGATATATTGATGGATTTGATGACATCATGGACATGGAAGCTGCCATGTTGCAATATACTTTTCAGTTTTTAACTGAGGAATATGCGAAAGAGATTAAACTTTTAGGGATAGAATTACCGGACATTTTAAGCTTTCCAGCAGTACGGTTTGATGAAGCGAAAAGATTAGTATCTGAAAAATATGACCGGAAGATTCGTAATCCATATGATTTGGAACCGGAGGAAGAAATCTTAATCGGCAGATATTTTAAAGAAGAATTTAACAGCGATTTTGTATTCGTAACCCATTACCCTTCCAAGAAGAGACCGTTCTATGCAATGGATGATCCCGCAGATACGAAATTTACCTTAAGCTTTGATTTATTGTTTAAAGGTATGGAAATCACTACCGGCGGACAGAGAATTCATTCCTATGAGGAGCAGGTTGTTAAAATGGTTGCAAAGGGCATGGATCCCGAGGATTTCACAAACTATTTAATGATCCATAAACATGGAATGCCGCCTCACGGAGGTTTAGGTATTGGGTTAGAACGTCTTACCATGAGACTTCTTGACGAACAGAATGTAAGGGAAACTGCACTCTTTCCAAGGGATGTATCCAGATTGGAACCTTAGATTATGGTATGGATTTGGAAATAACTTGGAAATGATTTAGAAATGATTTAGGCTGTGAAGGTATTTTATATGCTGAATTAAGGGCATGAACATTTTCTGTCTATCATAGGTATGTTTTTACTTGCCTTTCCTTCGCTTTGCTCAGACGGTCTGCGTAAAAACATACCTATGATATCACGAAAATGTATTTAAGTTATCGAGTCAGCATATAAAATACTTGAAATATAATTTAGTAGATGTTATTGAGTGATTATTAGAGAGTTTTATAAGAAACCTGAAATAGAGTATTTGTATGAGAGTCCTCTCGGAAACTAATAGTAACAGTTGAAGATTTTTTAGATGCTGAATATAGGTTGATAACATTTTCTGTCTATCATAGGTATGTTTTTACTTGCGATTAACGAAAATGGAGATAAAATTTATCGACAGCCTCTAAAATATCAGTAAATACAGGCTGTGAGAGTTTCCGGGAGCACTCTATGAATGAAAGGAGTAGAATATTATGGCGATAACAGATGAAACCATTGATTATGTAGCGGCTTTGGCGAAGCTTAATTTAAGCGGGGAAGAGAAAGAGAAGGCTAAGAAGGATTTAGGCAGCATTTTAGCATATATGGATACTATGAATGAATTGGATACGGAGCATATTGAACCTATGTCCCATGTTTTCCCTATTAGAAATGTGTTCAGGGAAGATGTTGTTGTGAATAAACCCAATCGGGATGGTTTATTGGGCAATGCACCGGCAAGCAAAGATGGATGCTTTATGGTTCCTAAGACGGTTGAGTAAAGTTTAGGGGTGTTAGTACAGAAGAGCTATTAACGGATGATTCAGTTACAGCCTGAATGTCCAGAAAAGAGGTTGAAATGGATATAACCACATTATCCGCCCTGGAATTGGGCAGGAAAATTAAAGGGAAAGAAATATCTGTAGTTGAGGCAACAAAGGCTCAATTAGAAAAGATTAAAGCAAAGGATGATTCTTATCATTGTTATATAACCGTATTGGAAAAGGAAGCACTGGCACGTGCGGAGGAAGTACAGAAGCTGATCGATGCCGGGGAATTTAAGGATTCACCCCTTGCAGGGGTTCCGGTAGCTGTTAAGGATAATATCTGTACCAAAGGGATTAAGACAACCTGCGGTTCAAAGATATTATATAATTTTAATCCGCCTTATAATGCTACTGTTGTTGAAAGATTAGAACGTGCGGGAGCTGTTATTATTGGCAAAACCAATATGGATGAGTTTGCCATGGGCAGTACTACTGAGACTTCTTATTTTGGCGTTACCAATAATCCCAGAAATACGGATTATGTTCCGGGAGGCTCCAGCGGCGGTTCCGCAGCAGCAGTTGCTGCTAACGAAGCCTTTTATGCTTTGGGTTCTGATACAGGCGGTTCTATCCGTCAGCCAAGTTCCTTCTGTGGAGTGACGGGTATTAAACCTACTTATGGAACCGTATCACGTTATGGATTGGTTGCTTATGCTTCTTCACTGGATCAGATTGGTCCCATTGCAAGAACTGTATCGGATTGTGCTGTGGCATTAGACATTATTTCCGGACATGATGCTAAGGATTCTACTTCGGTGGCGCAGGATACTTACCAATATACAGAAGCCTTAGTAGATGATGTCAAAGGAATGAAAATTGGTATTCCCAGAGGATATTTAGGTGCAGGCCTGGATGATGAAATTAAAAAAAGCATTTTAGCAGCAGCGGAAAGTTTGGAGAAAAAAGGTGCCATTGTGAAAGAATTTGATCTGAATGCTGTTGATTATGCTATCCCGGCTTATTATGTCATTGCATCAGCGGAAGCAAGTTCCAATCTTTCCAGATATGACGGTGTTAAATATGGATACCGTACCGGAGATTTCGAAGGTCTTCAGGATGTATATAAGAAGAGCAGAAGCGAAGGCTTTGGTAATGAAGTAAAACGAAGAATGCTGATTGGTGCGTTTGTTTTAAGTTCCGGATATTATGATGCTTATTATAACAAAGCCTTAAAAGTGAAGGCACTTATTAAAGAAGGTTTTGATCAAGCATTTCAGAAATTTGATGTAATTCTGGGACCAACGGCTCCCTCCACAGCACCAAAGCTTGGAGAAAGTTTATCGGATCCTTTAAAAATGTATTTGGGAGATATTTATACCGTATCGATTAACCTGGCAGGTTTGCCTGCAATCAGCTTACCTTGCGGTACTGACTCCAAAGGGCTGCCAATAGGTATGCAGCTGATTGGAAAACATTTTGGCGAAAAGGACATTATCCGTGTGGCTTATAGTTACGAGCAGTCCAGGACCGGAAATAAATAAGGAGTGAAAAGGTTGAAAGAAAATTTAAATATTGAAAGGATGCCACTTATGGATTCTTTCAACCTGTTTTATTTGTGGCAATACCGCAAGCAGGCTTGCGGTATGCAATGGGTATAAATATGAAATCATATGAAACTGTCATTGGTTTGGAAGTACATGTGGAATTAGCCACGGAAACTAAGATTTTCTGTGGATGCACCACCCAGTTCGGCGGTGAACCGAATACACATTGCTGTCCGGTTTGTACAGGAATGCCGGGTACACTTCCGGTTTTAAATAAAAAAGTAGTAGAGTTTGCCATGGCTGCCGGATTGGTAACCGATTGTACCATAACCCAGAATTGTAAATTTGACCGTAAGAATTATTTCTATCCGGATCTTCCTAAAGCATATCAGGTTTCACAGCTCTATCTTCCGATCTGCCGCGATGGGGGTATTGAGATTGAAACCGGCGGTGTGAAAAAAGTAATTGGTATCCATGAAATTCATATGGAAGAGGATGCCGGTAAATTAATACATGATCCCTGGGAAGATTGTACTCTAGTGGATTACAACCGTTGTGGGGTTCCGCTGATTGAAATAGTCAGTGATCCGGATATGAGATCAGCGGATGAAGTTATCGCCTATCTTGAAAAATTAAAGCTGATACTCCAATATCTGGGAGTATCTGACTGTAAGATGCAGGAAGGATCCCTTCGTGCCGACATTAACCTTTCCATCCGTGAAGTGGGGGCCAGGGAATTTGGTACCCGTACTGAGATGAAGAATATGAACTCCTTTAAAGCCATAGCAAGAGCGATTGAGGGAGAAAGAAAAAGACAGATCGATTTACTGGAATATGGTAAAGTTATTGTACAGGAAACCAGACGCTGGGACGATAATAAGGACACCAGCTTTGCCATGCGTTCCAAAGAAGATGCCCAGGATTACCGCTATTTCCCGGAGCCTGATCTGGTACCCATTGAAATCAGTGATGAGTGGTTAGCTGAAATTAAAAGCCGCCAGCCCGAACTTCGTGCTGAGAAGATGCTGCGTTATGAAACGGAATATGATATTCCTGTCTATGATGCAGGTATTATAACCGGTTCTAAAAGAATGGCAGATTTATTTGAAGAAACCGTTGCCCTATGCAGTAAACCCAAAGAAGTTTCCAACTGGTTAATGGTTGAAACCATGCGTCTGCTTAAAGAAGGTGAAATGGAACCGGAAAATATTGTATTTACTGCCGGAAATTTAGCTAAGTTAATCGGATTAATCAGTGATGCTAAAATTAACAGAACCGTAGCGAAAGAAGTATTTGAAGAGATTTTTAAATCAGATATTGATCCGGTGGAGTATGTTGAAAAACGTGGCTTGTCCATGGTTAGTGATGAGGGCGTATTACGTTCCACCATTGAGAAGATCATTGCTGCAAATCAGGCTTCCGTGGATGACTATCATGGCGGAAAAGCGAAGGCTCTTGGATTCTTAGTTGGCCAGACCATGAAAGAAATGAAAGGCAAAGCCGACCCGGGTATGATTAACCGTATTTTAAAGGAACTCCTGTAAATATAAAACACTTGTTGTTGATTTATATAAATGATTAAGATATAATGAAAATGTAGTTAGAATTGTAAGCTCGTATGAAATTACAGCTGGAGCAATAAGATTATGAACATTCGTGTTCATAATAAAATAAATGAGACGAGCAGGAAGTATTTTACACTGTGATTGGAGGGGTCTGGGATGAGTGAAAAAAGACGCAGCAGAAGGTTAGAAGTTAATTTAAAACTAAATATATCCAGCCTTTTTAAACAAGATAATATCCGTGTTGATAATATTGATGCTCCAATTGAAGTGGTTAATATGTCAAAAGATGGTATTGGTTTTAAATCCAGAAGCATTCTGCCTATTGACTTTTATTTTAATGCGAAACTTCAATTAGGAGATGCAGATTCCAGTCTTTATTGTGTAGTAAAGATAATCAGACAGGAGGCGGAAGGTGACGGTGCTTTTATGTATGGTGCAGAATTTATCGGTATGCCATCTGTACTCCTATATATTTTCGATGAATTTGAGGAAAGAGAATCAAAATAGTAAAAGGTATAATTTATATATGAAAAGAGTTGTTGCAAATTCCAATATGCAGCAGCTCTTTTCATATATAGGAAAGCGCGTCAGCGCTAGGATCCGGTGATCCGGACTCCTTGTTCAAGCCATTAAGTATTCCTATGCACGTAAGTCAAAGTTATATCTTGTGAGGGAAGCGGGCTGAGTATCATCCTTAAGAAAATCATCTACTACATTAACCGTTTTTTCACGCGGTAATATTTCAGTATTAAAAGTATAACCTTTAGCGTTTAAAGTATCTCCTAACAGATACATATTAGAAGTAATCAGTTTTATTACATCCGTATTGTCTAAATAAAATTTACTGATTAATTGTTTATCATGTAAGTCTAAAAATACATCTAAAGGACCAAGATGCGCCATATCCAGATGTAATAATACGCTGATACCGTCATTAGCAGTTCTGCCGGATTTTTTTCTCGAATAAACGTATAATTCACTGTTGGCAAATTGGTTTTTAAACTTTAGGGGAAGCTGAACGTAGTTAAAAAATTCATTTAAGGTATTCATAAAATTTATATTTTCATTCAGATGGTTTACCTGTCCGCCAATATTGGAATTGCTTGCAGTGGCAGACTGTTCCATATAGTCTTTCAAATCGTTTATCTGGTTTAGTAAACCTTCAAAATGCCGGTTAATGTCTTCACTTTTTGTTATAGCCTGTGGATCCATGGTCCATTTATTCAATAGGTTTTCTTTTAATAGAAGTTTAAATTCTTTAGAGGACAATAAAGTATTGGCTGAAGCTTCATTTGCCTTATTAAGATTATCATGGACCCATTTTAAAATATCCCCGGTGCTGACAGTGCCAGCAACTATCCGGTCTTTAAGCAAGGATATACTTTCACCTGCAGGGGATAAATTGGGTTTATCAGTTTGGATAAAGGATTCCATTGAGTTAGCAAGGTTTAGCCGGTCAGATAAGTTTAAGGAGGAACCAATTTCATTATTTGCATACATCAAACCCCCGTCTGCTGATAAGATTGTCTGTAATTCTGGTGAACTCTGCAGCTTTTCCATCATTTCAGGGGAAAGGGCAGCGGATCCTGTATTAGTAAGAAGGTTATTTAAGGTTTGTGCAGCCTCCCTTAAATCTGCACTCCCGTCTGAAAGGGAAGAAAGAAATTCAGACCCTAACAGGGATTTTGTCATGGTATCAGATTCCAGTATAGTTACAAGTTTAAGGGCATCTGACTGAGATAAAAAATTACCGGTAGTCAGGTTATCCTTATTACCTAAACTTCCATGTGCAGTAATTGAATCTGTTTGGTTTAAACCTGATTGATTCAAATCTGTTTGATTCAAATCTCCCGGGGTTAAAACAGCAGACATGGGATTTGATACTACATTATCTAAAACTTCACCACTACGGCTTAATAAGAGGTTTAATAAATCAGAACTATGAGTCAGGTATTCTGAGCCAGGCATATCACCGTTAGGTCTAAATAGATCTGTGATGGAATCAGCAAGACTTCCTATTTCATTTAAGATACTATGCTCAGAATGCTGATATGCAATAAACTGGCGTATATTGGATTCATTCACAGGGACATGGTATTTGTTCATAAGTACCAAAGTTTCAATAGGTGTTTCCTTATGTAAAACAGACTGCTGGATTAATAAAGAAATAGTTTTTTTATCAATGGACATCTGTTGATTCAATAATTCCCTTACTATACTGCTGTTACGGCTGTTTTTACTTAATCCTGCGGCTTCTAATGCCTTTTCAATCGTGTTTTCTCCGGAAGTAAAATCACTGTTAGCAATAATTTTTAAGGTAAGACTTTTCAGTGAAACATCTTCAACCCGGAAAACGACTTTATCACCGATGGCCAGGTTACCCGATTCTTCTATTTTACCGCTAAGCATCCTTCCATCTTCTAATTTAACACTGACCTCATTACTCCTGAGATCTGTTACTTCACCCCGTATGAGCTGCCCTTTTTCTAATCCGGCAGTTGAATTAACAGAGGAAGATGGATTAGGGTTGACGGGAGCTGGGACCGTGGAATTCATTGATCCGTTTCTATTTATAGTTGATTGTGAGATTTTATTATTTAACATAGTATTACCCCGTTTAAATTGTTAATTTATAGTTACAATTTATATGCATTGTTATCATAACCCGGATATTTTTCAATATGGTCTGATTTATGATGTTATACGTTACTATATCTTATATCGGTTAAATAGCAAGTGGACTTTATCTGAAAGCATAAATTAATCATAACGATTCAGTTGTCCAAAACGAAACAATGCCAAAACATGTAGCTTTTAGCATATCTGATTAGTTACAAATTGAATTCATAATAAGAGAATTTATTCAAAAATATGAATTAAAAAATTAAGAGAATTTATGCATAATAAAAAAAAGGAAAAAATTCATAATAAAAAAAGATTGCTATTGTATTTATTCTGTATTATAATAACCAGTGAACAAAGGCGTTCTTGTGTACTCTTAAAATGCGCAGGAACGTCTTTTTCATAACCCATATTTTGTAAAATAAATTAAATATTATCAAATTATTTGAATTAATATACAATTTGATATTTAGTCAAAAATAAAGAAAAGAGGCGTGCTAATGAACAAACATAGTTTAGAAGAAACAAAGCGTGTGCAACAGGGCTTGTATGATCCTAGATTTGAGCATGATAACTGCGGTATTGGTGCTGTTGTCAATATCAAAGGTGTCAAGACTCATGAAACAGTAGCAAACGCGTTGAAAATTGTAGAAAACTTAGAACATCGTGCAGGTAAAGATGCGGAAGGTAAAACCGGTGATGGTGTCGGTATCCTTTTACAAATATCTCATAAATTCTTTTCAAAGGAAGTGCAGTCCTTAAACATTTCCCTTGGTGGCGAAAGAGATTATGGAATCGGCATGTTCTTCTTTCCCCAGGATGAGTTAAAGAGAAATCAAGCAAAGAAGATGTTTGAAATCATTGTTGAAAAAGAAGGAATGGATTTTCTTGGCTGGAGAAAAGTACCCATCAGCCCTGAAATTTTAGGACATAAAGCTGTTGAATGTATGCCATACATTATGCAGGGATTTATAAAAAGACCCTCCGGTGTGAAAAAAGGCCTGGAATTCGACCGCAAATTATATATCGCAAGAAGAACGTTTGAACAAAGCAATGATAATACTTATGTTGTTTCTTTGTCAAGCCGTACAATCGTATATAAGGGAATGTTTTTAGTAAAGCAGCTCCGCATGTTTTTTGTTGACCTGCAGGATGAAAATTATGAATCTGCCATTGCTATTGTACATTCCCGTTTTAGTACCAATACAAATCCAAGCTGGCATAGGGCACATCCGAACCGTTTAATTGTACACAATGGTGAAATTAATACAATACGCGGTAATGTGGATAAGATGCTTGCCAGGGAAGAGACGATGGAATCTAAGTATTTACAAGGTGAATTACATAAAGTTCTCCCTGTAATTAATACGGAAGGCTCTGATTCTGCCATGCTTGATAACGCTTTGGAATTTTTAATCATGAGCGGTATGG
This sequence comes from Anaerocolumna sp., assembly GCA_049692775.1. Lineage (GTDB taxonomy): Bacteria > Bacillota > Clostridia > Lachnospirales > Lachnospiraceae > Anaerocolumna. The sequence continues at coordinate 49,459 of JBAVPE010000111.1, forward strand.
AATTACCTCTTGCGGTTATGATTACCATACCGGAACCTTGGAGCAATGACCAGAATATCAGTCCTGAGAAGAGGGACTTTTATCAATATTACGCAACCATGATGGAACCCTGGGATGGACCGGCTTCCATTCTGTTCAGCGACGGTGACATCATGGGTGCGGTTCTTGACCGTAATGGTTTAAGACCTTCCCGTTATTATATTACCGATGACGATCACGTAATCCTGTCTTCTGAAGTTGGTGTTTTAGAAATTCCGGCAGAAAAGATTGTAAAGAAGGAAAGATTACGCCCCGGTAAAATGCTGCTGGTTGATACTGTGAAAGGCTGCCTGATTGATGACGAGGATTTAAAAAACCGTTATGCAAAACACAGTCCTTACGGTGAATGGCTGGACAGCAATCTGGTTAAATTAAAAGACCTTCATATCCCGAATAAAAAGGTTTGGGAGTATAATGATGTCGATAGGGCGAAACTTCAGAGAGCCTTCGGATATACTTATGAAGATTATAAAACCTCTATCCTCCCTATGGCTAAAACAGGTGCGGAACCGGTAGAAGCTATGGGTGCAGATAGTCCGTTGCCTATATTATCGAAGAATAACCCTCCCTTATTTGGTTACTTCAGGCAATTATTTGCCCAGGTAACTAACCCACCAATTGATGCAATCCGTGAGGAAATTGTTACTTCCACCGATGTATATATCGGAGAAGACGGAAATCTGTTAGAAGAATGTGCAGAAAATTGCAAGGTATTAAAAATTCATAATCCGATTTTAACCAGTACAGACCTTTTAAAGATTAAATCTATGAAAATAGCAGGTTTTAAAGTAGAAACCATACCGATAACTTACTATAAAAATACATCGTTGGAACGTGCCATTGACCATATCTTTGTGGAAGCTGACCGTGCCTATAAGGAAGGCGTAAATGTATTAATTCTTTCCGACCGCGGTGTGGATGAGAACCATGTTGCCATTCCCTCCCTTTTGGCAGTCTCTGCTATGCAGCAGCACCTGGTCAGAACCAAGAAGAGAACTGCAGTTGCCATGATTTTAGAAAGTGCGGAACCGAGGGAAGTACATCATTTTGCAACCCTGTTAGGTTATGGTGCCTGCGCAGTAAATCCCTATTTAGCACAGGAAACGATCAAACAGTTAATTAACAGCAATATGCTGGATAAGGATTATTATGCAGCAGTGAATGATTATAATAAAGCAATCCTGAAAGGTATTGTGAAAATTGCATCTAAGATGGGTATCTCAACCATCCAATCCTATCAGGGTTCTAAAATCTTTGAAGCCATTGGTATCGGAAAAGAAGTAATCGATAAATATTTTACAGATACGGTAAGCCGAATCGGTGGTATTACGATTAAGGATATTGAAAAACAGGTTGATGAACTTCATACCAAAGCGTTTGATCCCTTGGGACTGAATGTTAATTTAACCCTTGATAATAATGGCAGCCATAAGTTAAGAAGCGGTAAGGATGAACACTTATATAATCCAAAAACAATCCATATGCTTCAAAAAGCCGCCCGTACCGGTGATTATGCTGCTTTTAAGGAATATACAAAATTTATTGAAGAGGAAGAAGAGGATATCAATTTAAGAGGTTTGCTGGACTTTAATTTCCCGGAAAAAGGTATATCAATCGATGAAGTAGAAAGTGTTGATTCCATTGTAAAGAGATTTAAAACCGGTGCCATGTCCTACGGTTCCATTTCCCAGGAAGCTCATGAAACTTTAGCCATTGCCATGAATACGTTAGGGGGTAAATCCAACAGCGGTGAAGGCGGTGAAAGCCTGGAGCGTTTATCCATTGGCAAAGACGGTTTAAACCGTTGCTCTGCTATTAAGCAGGTTGCCTCCGGAAGATTTGGTGTTACTTCCCAGTTCTTAGTAAGTGCGAAAGAAATCCAGATTAAGATGGCACAGGGGGCTAAGCCGGGTGAAGGCGGACAGCTGCCTGCCGGAAAGGTATATCCATGGGTAGCTAAAACAAGACATTCAACCCCTGGTGTAGGCTTAATATCTCCTCCGCCCCACCATGATATTTATTCAATCGAAGATTTAGCACAATTAATATATGATTTAAAGAATTCCAATAAAGATGCGAGAATTTCCGTTAAATTAGTTTCAGAAGCCGGCGTAGGTACCATTGCTGCCGGTGTTGCAAAAGCCGGTGCAGGAGTTATCTTAATATCCGGTTTTGATGGCGGAACCGGTGCAGCTCCCCGTAACTCCATTCATAATGCAGGACTTCCTTGGGAATTAGGTCTTGCAGAAACCCACCAGACCTTAATCCTGAACGGTCTTAGAAACAAAGTAGTGATTGAGACGGATGGAAAGCTGATGACTGGCCGTGATGTAGTTATTGCAGCCCTCTTAGGTGCAGAAGAGTTTGGTTTTGCAACGGCTCCCCTGGTAACGCTGGGTTGTGTTATGATGAGGGTATGCAACCTGGATACCTGTCCGGTTGGTGTTGCTACACAGAATCCTGAACTTCGTAAGAACTTCAAAGGAAAACCGGAATATGTCGTAAACTTTATGCGCTTTATTGCAGAAGAACTCCGTGAGTATATGGCTAAGCTTGGTATTAAGACCCTTGATGAGCTGGTTGGCCGTACTGATTTATTAAAAGCTAAAATGGATGCTATGGAGGGAAGGGCCGGCAGGATTGATTTAGCTAAGATATTAAACAATCCATTTAACGGTAATTCTTCAGAGAAACGTTTTGATCCAAAGCAGGTTTATGATTTTGAATTAGAAAAGACCATAGATGAACGTATACTGCTTAAAAAATTAAAGACGGCAATTGCCGGCAGACAATCTAAAACCGTTGAGGTTGAAGTAACGAATGTTGACAGGACATTTGGTACGATTTTAGGTTCTGAAATAACAAAAACCTATGGAACTTCTTTAGAAGAAGATACTTATGTGGTAAAATGTACCGGAAGCGGTGGTCAGAGTTTCGGAGCTTTTATTCCCAAAGGATTGACCTTAACCTTAAGCGGAGACAGTAACGATTACTTTGGTAAAGGTCTTTCAGGCGGTAAGCTGGTTGTATATCCTCCAAAGGAAAGTAAATTTGCCTCGGAAGAAAATATTATTATCGGTAATGTAGCTTTATACGGTGCGACCAGTGGTAAGGTATTCATCAATGGTGTTGCGGGGGAACGTTTCTGTGTACGTAATTCGGGTGCAACCGCAGTAGTGGAAGGCGTTGGTGATCATGGCTGTGAATATATGACCGGCGGACGGGTTGTTGTACTTGGCAGAACCGGTAAAAACTTTGCGGCAGGTATGAGCGGCGGTATCGCTTATGTACTGGATCAGGATACGGATTTATATAAGAAATTAAATAAAGAATTAGTATCTATGGAAGCAGTAACTGAAAAATATGATGTGCTTGAATTAAAGAGTATGATTGAAGAACATGTTAAGAATACAGGTTCAGTAAGGGGTAAGGAGATTCTGGAACAATTTATGGATTATCTGCCTAAGTTCAAGAAGATTATACCACATGATTACAGACGTATGCTGTTAACTATTGTACAAATGGAAGAAAAAGGGTTAAGCAGCGAGCAGGCACAGATTGAAGCATTCTTTGCTAACACCAGAGGCTAAGGAGGTACGAGATGGGAAAACCAACAGGATTTATGGATTATGAAAGAAAGGTAAGCCGTGCTGTAAAGCCGAAGGATAGAATTAAGAATTTTAAGGAGTTTCATATTCCTTTATCAAAAGAGGACCGGAAAATTCAAGGTGCCAGATGTATGGACTGCGGCGTACCATTTTGTCAATCCGGTATCATAATCGGAGGAATGACTTCAGGCTGTCCTTTAAATAATTTAATACCTGAATGGAATGATTTAATATATAACGGAAATATGCAGGAGGCCTTAAACCGCCTTTTCAAAACTAATAATTTTCCGGAATTTACAGGAAGGGTATGTCCGGCTCCCTGTGAGCCTGCCTGCACCTGCAATGTTGCTACTAATCCGGTAGCAATTAAAGAAAACGAACTTGGCATTATTGAAAATGGTTATACATCCGGATATATTAAAGCGGAGCCGCCTAAGGTAAGGACAGGCAAAAAAGTTGCTGTTATCGGTTCTGGTCCATCCGGACTTGCAGCAGCAGACCAGTTAAATAAACGGGGTCATTTAGTTACCGTATTTGAACGTTCCGACCGAATCGGCGGGTTGTTAATGTATGGTATACCGAATATGAAATTAGAGAAACAAATCATTGACCGTAAAATAAACATAATGAAACAAGAAGGAATCACATTTATAACGGAAACAGATGTAGGTAAAACTTATAATGCAGCAAAAATTAAAAAAGAGTTTGACCGTATTGTCTTAGCCTGTGGGGCATCTAACCCAAGAGATATTAAAGTTCCCGGCAGAGATGCAAAGGGAATCTATTTTGCAGTAGATTTCCTAAAAGGTGTTACCAGAAGTTTACTCGATTCTAATTTTGAAGATAAAGCCTGCGTCAATGCAAAAGGTAAAAATGTAATGGTTATTGGCGGCGGTGATACGGGTAATGACTGTGTCGGTACATCAGTAAGGCAGGGTGCCAAATCCGTAGTCCAGTTGGAAATGATGCCAAAGCTTCCGGATACCAGAAGTGATAATAATCCCTGGCCGGAATGGCCGAAAACCTGCAAGACAGATTATGGACAGGAGGAAGCAATTGCTGTATTTGGAGATGATCCAAGAGTTTATCAGGCAACGGTTAAGGAGTTCATTGCTGACAAGGACGGCAACCTGATTAAAGCCAGGATTGTTAAATTAGAAAGTAAATACCATGAAGATACTAAGCGGTATCAAATGGATGAAGTACCGGGCAGTGAATATGAAGTAGAAATAGATTTAGTATTTATAGCCGCCGGGTTTCTTGGTACAGAGAATTATGTTGCCAAAGCCTTTGGTATTGAACTGAATGCAAGAACCAATGTTCAGACTGAAGAAGGCAAATACCAGACTAATGTAGAGAATATCTTTGTAACCGGTGATATGCACAGAGGACAATCCCTTGTAGTATGGGCAATCCGTGAAGGCCGTGAAGTAGCAAGGGCAGTGGATGAACATCTGATGGGATATAGTAATCTGGAATAATGATTGCTGATAAAGGATAGCGTATTAACGAATTTTGAGTCAGGCTTTATAATATTTAGGACAAACATACTATATTGTAAGGTTTGTATTACAGTTCACAGATCTCTGATTTTGCAGAGCTGTGAATAGTAACTTATAAGTACAACTTATCATTGATTCATGGGAATATAACTTTTATTATTATACATTTTGTGTTATACTACTGTTAAAATGTCAATGGAGGTAAAATAATGTATTCATTTGAAGATATCAAGGTATTTGATCCCGAATTAGCAGAAGCATTGCAAAAAGAGATAGGAAGACAAAATGATCATATTGAATTAATTGCATCTGAGAACTTTGTAAGCAAGGCAGTAATGGCTGCTATGGGAAGTCCTCTGACGAATAAATATGCAGAAGGCTATCCGGGGAAACGTTATTACGGTGGATGTGAATTTGTAGATATAGCAGAGAATCTGGCAATTGGGCGGGCAAAGCAATTATTTGGATGTACTTATGCCAATGTGCAGCCTCATTCCGGTGCACAGGCCAATATGGCAGTGTACTTCGCATTAGTTAAACCAGGTGAAACAGTAATGGGTATGAATCTGGCACATGGCGGACACTTAACACATGGAAGTCCGGTTAATATGTCCGGCAGCTATTATAATATAATACCTTATGGTGTGGATGAACAAGGTTTCATTGATTATGATGAAGTTAGAAAGATAGCTCTTGAATGCAAGCCAAAGTTAATTATAGCAGGTGCAAGTGCATATGCCAGAAAGATAGATTTTAAGAAGTTCAGGGAAGTAGCAGATGAAGTGGGTGCCTTTCTGATGGTTGATATGGCTCATATTGCCGGTCTGGTTGCCACAGGATATCATGAAAGCCCAATTCCTTATGCCCATGTAACAACGACAACTACTCATAAGACCTTAAGAGGGCCAAGAGGCGGTATGATTTTATCCAGTGCTGAATTTGCAGAAGAATACAAACTGAATAAAGCCATTTTCCCTGGTATTCAGGGTGGACCGTTAATGCATGTGATCGCTGCGAAAGCAGTTTGTTTTAAAGAAGCCTTGGATCCGGAATTTAAAAAATATGCAGGCAGGATCGTGGATAATGCCCAGGCACTTTGCAGCGGATTATTAAAAAGAGGTTTCAATATCGTTTCCGGCGGAACAGATAATCACTTAATGTTAGTAGACCTTCAGAATAAGGGAGTTACCGGTAAGGAAACTGAAAAATTATTGGATGCTGCTAATATTACCTGTAACAAGAATACCGTGCCCAATGACCCTGCATCACCTTTTGTGACCAGCGGTATCCGTTTAGGAACACCAGCAGTTACGACAAGAGGTATGGATACAGCGGATATGGATGTAATTGCAGAAGCGATAGCCATACTGATTGAAGATGTTGATGCCAATAAAGTGAAAGCTATGGAATTAGTAAAAACCTTAACCAATAAATATCCATTATATTAATAGGGCTCTCCCGAAAACGAATAGTTGAAGAATGACCAGTTTCAGAAAATGATAAACTCTTAAAAATTGAGTTAACATAATTTGAAGCTGGTCATTATAAAAAGGATGTATTTGAATAATATAAGTTATGGCTGAGGTAATTAGTGTATTTTATTCAATTTAAAAATAGTCAATTATGAATACCTTTATATGCTTAATTCTTATTCAAAATGCTGCTGATACATCTGGTTGTAAAAATGATTGTTACAATCAGTACTCCTGCTATACAGATATATTTGACGATTTTTGTAACATCTACATTTATGGATGAACCAGTTTCGTTTGATGCAAGTACTTTATTATTATACATATAACTTACCTCCTTTTCACTCCTATATTCCTTATTAAAAGCCAAGTTCCTCGCCTACCAGGATTACTTTGATACGTCCTGGTAGTTTAGATTTTCGGGTTATAACAATTTCACAGCAGATGCAGTCGTCTGATAAACAATTGGCACATCTGCCAAGCTCTGCACAAGGGGTACGTAAATTAAGTCTTGTGACATTAGGGGGGGCAGCCATATTGCGAACCCGCTCAATTCCAGTGTTAACATCCGTTACAATTTTATTCATACCTGCGAGGATAATAACATTTTTAGGTCCGGCAATCAGACAGGCAACACGATTACCGCCGGCATCTATATTAACTAACTGACCGTCCAGGGTAATGGCATTGGAGCTCATGAAAAAATAATCTGCACAGACGATTCTGCCGTACATGTCAGCTTTCTCTTCCGGGGTTTTAGCTGATAACCTATCATATAATATATAATCGGAAGCTTCAAGTTCAGGGATTAATCCGATTTCATTCAGAGTTTCAGATCCGCCCCAGGAAATAGAACATCCCGGTGTCAGGAACCTCTTGGACATATTCAGTGCCTCTTCTGCATTATCACAGTAATAGCCTTCAATTCCCCGTAAATTGAATTTTTCTATTAAGCTGTCAGCTAAATTTTCATAATATAGTTTTTTGGGTAACATGTTATCCCTCCTTAATTATTCTTATGGATAGACTGCTTAAAAAGCCTATGGATTACTATTACTTATTATATTTTCTGATAAAACATACACCAACGGCACCAGGACCGGTATATGTCCCGATGGTTACGCCAATTTGAAAAACCGGATAGGTTATTTTCCGGCCTATTAATTCTTCTAATTGGGATTGAACGAAGCAGATATCCTCCATAGTAGTGGCGTTAACAACGCAGAAATCATAATCCTCATAAGATTCACCGGTTTCCGTAAAATATTCCGAAGTCATATCTGATATCTTCTGTAGTGCTTTCTTACGTCCCCGAACATTGGAATAGGGAATTAACTCGGCATCTTTTAATTGGATCATGGGTTTTAAATTAAGCATGGTTCCTGCAAGGGAGGTTACTTTTCCAATCCGGCCGCCTTTTGCTAAATATTCTAAGGTATCAACAGTGAACATGATCCTGGCAGTGGTTTTGATTATGTTAATCCGGTTAACGGTTTCCTCCAGGGACAAACCGGCTTTTTTCATATAGGCAGCCTGAATTAAAAGAATTCCCTGTCCTCCGGTAGCCTGAATGGAATCAATGACATTAATTTTGGCATCCGGGTATTTCTCTTCCAAAATCAGTTTTGCATTAATTGCTGATTGATAAGAACCGCTGAATTTCTGGGTTAAGCATAGACATAATACATCTTTATTACCCAGGATGACGGGTTCAAAATAATTGATGTAATCTTGAACAGAAGGAAGGGAGGTTTTAGGAAACACCTTCTGATTTAAAAGTACTTCATAAAATCTTTGATTTGTAATTTCTATATTTTCCCTAAAGTAATTTTCCTGGTTGAAGGTAACATAAAAAGGTATTAAGGTAATATTATGTATACTTAGCAATTCTTCCGGGGTATCGCAAGACGAGTCGCTGAATATCTGATAATCACGCATATTTCTCTCCCTGTAAATATATTTTCTAGTACACATTATATCGAATCTTACAGCAAATGTACAGCGCAAAATGGTCTTATGCATGCTAAACCCTGATTTTTTTGTGTAAGGAACTTTTGACACTGATATACTTCATATGTTATGATAAGTAATGTTTCAAATAAGAGAGATACATAATTAACGGACCCATTATCAGTCAGTTACAAAGAAACTATAAAATATAACAGATAAGGAAATTAAAAGTCATATTGAAAGAAACTAAATACGTGACTGATAACAGTTCCTTTTAAGAAAGTTGGATAAGATACATGTCTAAAAGTTTATATATATCGGAAAAACCCAGTGTGGCACAGGAATTTGCGAAGGCCTTAAAGGATACTTTTAAGAGGCAGGATGGATATATGGAATCGGAAAACGCCGTAGTAACCTGGTGTGTAGGACATCTGGTAACTATGAGTTATCCTGAAATCTATGATCCTGCGTTAAAGAGGTGGACTTTAGAAACACTGCCTTTCCTGCCGAAAGAATTCCGGTACGAAATAATTCCGGCTGTAAGTAAACAATTTAATACCGTAAAAGCATTATTGAATCGTTCGGATGTAGATAAAATCTATGTATGCACTGACTCCGGAAGGGAAGGGGAATATATCTACCGGCTTGTGGACCAGATGGCAAAAGTATCTGAGAAAAAGGATAAACGCAGGGTTTGGATTGACTCCCAGACAGAAGAAGAGATACTCAGGGGAATCAAGGAAGCAAAACCCTTAGCGGAATATGATAATTTATCTAATGCCGCTTACCTCCGTGCCAAAGAAGATTATCTCATGGGCATTAATTTTTCCAGAATCCTGACTTTAAAATATGGTCAAAATATTACGAACTACTTAAATAATGGGAAACGTTCAGCTATCTCAGTGGGCAGGGTTATGACCTGTGTATTGGGAATGGTGGTAAGAAGGGAGCGAGAAATCAGGGAATTTGTAAAAACCCCTTTTTACCGGGTCCTAAATACTTTAGATGCTTCGGGAAGAACCTTTGATGGTGAATTTAGGGCTGTAGAAGGTTCTAAATATTTTGCTTCCCCCTTATTATATAAAGAAAATGGTTTTAAGGAACGAAAAGCTGCAGAAGCTCTGATTCAGGAATTAATTGATAGAGAACCTCATTTGAATGAAAGGCAGGAGAATGGTAAGAATAGTTTTGTTGATACCATATTACCGGAAGAACAATTAACTGCTGAAATTGTCAATATGGAAAAGAAAAAAGAAAACAAGAATCCGCCTTTGTTATTTAATCTGGCGGAACTTCAGAATGAATGTTCGAAATTATTTAAAATCAGCCCGGATGAAACCCTTAAGATAGCTCAGGAACTTTATGAAAAGAAGCTTGTGACTTATCCGAGAACGGATGCCAGGGTATTGTCAACGGCAGTCAGTAAGGAGATACATAAGAACATCGGAGGCCTGCGTGGTTACTTTCATGGTAAAGAATATGCAGCAGAGATTTTAAGTAAAGGGGCCTATAAAAATATTGCCAAAACCAGATATGTAAATGATAAACAGATTACCGACCATTACGCAGTCATACCTACCGGTCAGGGACTGAATGCCTTAAATTCCCTCTCTGCTACCAGTGCTAAGGTTTATGAGGCAATAGTCAGGAGATTTTTAAGTATATTTTATCCTCCCGCCGTATACCAAAAGATTAATCTGGTTACTAAAATGAAAAGTGAATGCTTCTTTTCTTCTTTTAAAGTATTGATTGATGAAGGATATCTTAAGGTAGCGGAGAATTCTTTCAAAAAAGGAACTTCAGACCTACCTAATACGGCTTCTTCCCAGGGAAGTACAGATAATAATCCGGCAGGAGGGGGAGAAGAGGAAGAATTTGATATGGGATTTTTTGAGGTGATTAAAAGTCTTAAAAAAGGTATGTTGCTTCCGGTAAGAGCTATGATTATAAAAGAAGGTGAGACGGCACCTCCGAAACGTTATAATTCAGGTTCCATGATTCTTGCTATGGAAAATGCCGGACAATTAATTGAGGATGAAGAACTCCGGGCTCAGATTAAGGGCAGTGGCATTGGAACCAGTGCAACCCGGGCAGAGATTTTAAATAAGCTGGTAAAAATAGAATATCTTAATTTAAATAAGAAAACTCAGATTATTACGCCTGCACTTTTAGGGGAATTGATTTATGATGTGGTGAATTCCTCCATAAAATCCTTGTTGAATGCTGAATTAACTGCCAGCTGGGAGAAGGGTCTTACCATGGTCTCAGAAGGTACAATTACCAGAGAGGAATATATGGATAAACTGGAAGGTTTTGTGAGCCGTATGACCAACGGAGTGAAAAGCTTAAATAATCAGTATTTGCTAAACAGCTGCTTTAATGAAGTAACCGGTAACTATAAAAAGTAAACTATAAGATTACAGATAAATTGTGGATATAAAAAAACATCAGATACAAGAGGTATTTAAACAATTAAATAAAAAATTACGCATGCGGATCGCATGCAGACAGGAGTTTATATGTACGAAAATATGCAGATTAAAAATAACTATGACTTGACGCAGACTATAGCAGCAGCCCTATTTGAAAAATTTACCTATCCCTGGGAAGTATTGCCCGGGATAGGAAGCTGCATTTTGCAGTTAGGTAAGGAATTATCACTGGAAGAGTATGATAAAATGGGTGAAGACGTATGGATTGCTAAGTCAGCTAAGGTAGCACCAACTGCCTGCATTCATGGCCCGGCCATTATCGGCAGAGACGCCGAAGTCCGCCACTGCGCTTTTATCCGCGGTAATGCAATTGTTGGGGAAGGTGCTGTTGTCGGTAATTCAACTGAGTTAAAAAATTCCATCCTTTTTAACAAAGTTCAGGTTCCGCACTACAATTATGTAGGAGATTCCGTATTAGGTTATAAGGCACATATGGGGGCAGGTTCTATAACCTCAAATGTGAAATCAGACAAAACTCTTGTAACGATTAAATATCAGGATGAAAAAGTAGGGACTGGCTTAAAGAAAGTGGGTGCCTTACTGGGTGATAATGTTGAAATAGGCTGTAATACGGTTATGAACCCAGGTACGGTAATCGGCAGAGGAGCCCATGTTTATCCCTTGTCCATGGTCAGGGGATATGTTCCGGCTAACAGCATTTATAAAAAACAGGGTGAAATTGTTGAAATACAATAGCTTTAATTATTAAATATATGCTTAGCTGGAAAGAGCAGCCGCATCGTGTTCCTGCAGCTGCTCTTTCTGGTTTTCTGATATCAGATTATCTATCCCAGTCGCAGGCATTTTCTAAAATATGAACGACTTCTAAAAGGCCTTCCCGGTCAATGGTATCAAATCTTGCAATATTAGGACTGTCAATATCCAGTACCCCTGCAATTTGTCCCTTGTTGTGGACCGGTATAACAATTTCAGAACGGGAAGCACTGTCACAGGCAATATGTCCTGGAAATTCGTGAACATCCAAAACTAATTGGATTTCATCTTTTTGTACAGCAGTACCACAGACACCTTTGCCTATCGGGATATGTACACAGGCGGTATTACCCTGAAATGGTCCTAAAAGCAGTTCATTATGATGTATCAGATAAAAACCCACCCAGTTGATATCCGTAAGGGCACCGTTTAAAAGGGCAGATGTATTACTTAGATTAGGGATAACATAGGGTTCATTTTCTAAAAGGGATTTCAATTGAGCATGAATCAGTTTATAACATTCTTTTTTATCGGATGGATATAGGTTGTCGATTTCCTGCATTTTCAGTCTCCTTAAATTATTGTTTATAACAAGTGGCTGCTGTAAAACCTTAAGACTATAATCTTTAGCAGAATTATCTTAGAAATTTTACAGCAAACCCTCATTAGGATAATTTTAAATAAGTATATCCCAATTAACCGGATACTTCAACTATTTAAAACTATTACCCTCTGTTAGATTTGAAACATACTGCCGCATTTCATTTTTGGATCTGACGCCGTGGCAATGATCAATTACTTCACGTTTTTGCTGTTCGTCCAAAGATGAAAAATAATTCATGGCATTACTATTTTGAGCCAGGGCCATTCCAAATCCTAATGGAATACCGTTTCCATCTACATAATTTTTTTCCATAGTTTACACCATGCCTTTCATAAGAGTGATACAGTAATAAGTTATTACAGTAAGAAACAAGAAATGTAATGATTCCTTTTTTACTGGTTGTGAAGTGCAAAATATGATAGTTATTGCATATTTTGAGTAATTAGTCCGTAAGTTCCGTTATGACTGAATAGTTATCAGGAAATTAATTCGACTTACGGATAATAAATTAATGGTTACAATATTAGTATGGATTTTTAAATGAATATTATGAAGGGCAATTTTAAATCTTTTAAATTTTTAACATATTTTATTTTATAATTGGATAGAATAAACCAAGATTTGTAAAAAGGAGAAAGTATTTTGTCAAGTAATAGTTCAATGTGAAATTTGAGTTAGGGGTAAAAAAATAAAATCTCCACTAAAAGGTGGAAATTTTCCTTAAGTTAATGACATTGTTTATGAACAGGAACGCAGTAGGTATTGATGTATTCAAGGGCAAAAGCATGGTTGCTATTCTTCGCCCTTATGGTGAGATTGTTTCCTCACCATTTGAACTCAAACACACTTCCGGTAACATCCAATCTTTGATCGAACAGATTAAATGGGGTACTGATATTACAGATATTCGGTGCGCTGGCAGAATTTGAGAGAAAGTTGTTATTACAGAGAACATCAGAGGGTAGAGAGTCAGCCAAGGCAAGAGGGGTTAAGTTCGGCAGGAAGAAGAAAACTGATAAGATTGCCTATGCTCTACAGCTATACCAGAATAATGAAATATCTATCAGAGAAATTTGCCGAAAGTTAGATGTAAGCAAAGCCACTCTCTGTAGAAGAATTGCAGAATTGAGGAAAGTAGCATAATACTGGGTATACTCTTAGAAAAGGAGTGATTTCATGAAGCAAGGTAGATTGGGCTTTAACCCAGAAAACGGAAAATACGGAGTTTTAAGCATGGATTTATGGGAGGACACAGGATTACACTGTGGAGAATGTTTTGCATGGTCTGATAGAGAAACAGGAGAATGGCTACAGGATAGAATAGAGGGAATTTACGCAGCAGATAACCCCGATAACTGGTACATAGCAATTAGCGGTATTAGGGGCAGGGATTTAGAGTATTTACAAGTAAGGATTTACTGACAGCGGAGCCTGTTGATAGTCTTAGTTTTTTCTGATATAATGAGTTATGAACCTATGGAAAGGAGTGTTTAAGTATGATTGTTAAAGTAGATATGGACGATAAATTGGCAACCGATTTAACAGAGCTTTTTGACGAACTGGGTATGGATATAAGTACTGCCTTTCTGGTATTTGCAAAAACTGTAGCAAGGGAAAAAAGGATACCTTTCGAGATAGGTATTCATGAGCCAAATGCTGAAACCTTAGAAGCAATGGCAGAAACAGAAAGAATACTGGCAGACCCCTCTTCTACTAAAATCTATTCAGACGTACATGAAATGTTTAAGGAGATTTTAGCGGATGAAGCCTAAGTATGGAGTAGCAGTTACTAATCAGTTTAAAAAGGATTTAAAAGTAGCAAAAAAGAGAAAGCTTGACATAGACCTTTTAGAAGCCATTGTTGCCAAGTTAGCGAATGGTGAAGTGTTAGACCCTAAATTCAAAGACCACGCTCTCACAGGTAATTACAGAGGGTACAGGGAGTGTCACATTAACCCAGACTGGTTACTGGTATATAAGGTACAGAATGATATACTAATACTTACCCTGCAAAGAACAGGAAGCCACAGCGATTTATTCTAAATAAAAGGAAGCTTGCAGTTAATAGCTGTATGCTTCCTATTTTTTTTGATTATATTTAAATTTTCGTTAAAAAAATTAAAATTTTCTTAATATTTCCAAATTGTATTTACAAATCAACTTGCCCATGCTTTATAATTCCAGATATTAATATAATATGGATAAGAAAGGAATATGGTAAATTAGATTCCAAGAAATTTCTAGAGGTTTTGGAAATTATAAAGGAAAAAGGAATGGAAGAAGTAGAAAAATCACTAAAGCGTCTGGAAGTAATGTCTCCATATGATTTAAGTGCAGATAAAATCAAGCTGATTTGCGCAAAAACAGAAGAAGAAAACTAAGATTAAAAAAATGGAGTTAGGCATGGACAAAAACAAAATAATAGACAAACTTGAACAGCAGTGAACCTGAAGCTATATAGATTCACTGCTGTTTTTAAATGTTTGAATGCAATTTGTTTCAAACTGTATATTTTAATATATCCTTATTCATTGCTAAATAAAATTCTTAGGTTACCATCCTCATATTTAGCTGACTGAACTTCCTTACTTTTCAAAATATCAGGTAACAAAAAGCGCCGCCGTTCATTCTTAATACTTAAGATAATTTCTCCGCCTTTTTGGTTTAAATCAATTTCTTCCTTCTGTGTAAAGGGAAGCTTGATTTCCATTATATAACCATCGTGGCGCTTAATTACAGTAAATATTTTATCTATGGTGAAGACCGATGCGGGCTCTTTATCCTGATACAGATTTTGTGCAACTTCTCTTAGGATAGGTAAGGATTTCAGTTCCCTTTTCTGTAATTCAAGCCGGAAGATTGGGATTCCATGAAAGCTCTCCTCAATTTCTTTAAGTCCGTCCCTTTGTAGTTCAACCCATTTATTAAAATAACCTTCCAAGGCCTCCACAGGGTAAATCCGATTCACTATGATGGCATCCACATTGTAATCATATAAATGCAGGCAGGTATAATTGCGCTTTGCTTCTTTGATTACGATTTTTTCAGGTGTAGTAACAATTCGAAGGCTGACAGCCTCCTTGTTACTCATGAGCTTCTTAAGCTCTTCCAATCGTTTGGTTAATGTTTCAATTTCATCAAATACATTTTCTTTTGGTATTGGTACTTTAACTAATTTTTCAATGATTGGTCCTCCAATCTTTGCTGCCTTTCTTTTCATAGGGAGCGCTTTTTCAATAAAGGTTCCAAACATCTCCGGGAACTTCAGAAGTGAAAGCGTCTCACCGGTAGGAGCACAATCTACTATCAAAACATCATAGTTGTCCTGAACATAGATATCCAGTATCTTAAAAAGGGAAAATAATTCTTCTAATCCGGGAAATACCAGCAGTTCTTCCGCCTCCAAACCACTTTCAACACGTGAAGTCAATAACTGTTTCATATAACCCTGCATATTTCCCCATGCGGTCTCGCTTTCGGCTACCGTATCGATCTCCATGGCAAATAAATTATCCGCTACTTTGACCGGTTCATTCACGAGTTTTTGTTCAAAGGAATCACCAAGGCTATGTGCCTGGTCAGTACTCATAATTAAAACTTTTTTTCCGCCTTGCGCTATCTTGCTTGCTGTCGCGGCCGCAATACTTGTTTTACCGACGCCGCCTTTGCCGGTGTATAATATTATTCTCATGATAGACCCTCCGTTAATCTACATCAACCTGTCACTGTTAATTTATTTTCACTTTATGCAGCTTACTTTTGGCTGTTTCGTTGTTTTTCTCCTGTGTTCCTTTTCCCATGTACCCTGTAATACACTCCAGGAATATTGACTTCACTTCTTTTTCGATTACTTCAACATGGCTGCGTACATTTTCCGGCAATACTAACTTTAGTGCTTCCCTTTCTAATTTTTTTGCTTCTTTCATTTTATTTAAGAATTCACGATTCATGCTTTACTCCTTTCCGACGCTTGCGGCAGTTTGTTATTTTTCTCCACACGTGCTATACTTAATGTTCTTTTACAAACTGGATTTTTAATAGCTGTTCTTCAACTTTAGCAGCTGCAATGCTGTAGTTTCTTAAGGTATTCGGAATGGGTATACTCCTTTTAAAATTACCGATTTTAATAATTACATCAGTTCCTGACTGGTACAATTCAAGTTCTTTTTTCTTCACACAGGGGAGATATAAGCTGAGCTTGTATCCGCCTTCTGTCATTTCATAGGTTTCTCCCGGCAGATTTTCTTTTATATCAAATAAGTCCGGTTGAGTAAGGACACTTTCACATATTTTATCAATTGCCCCTAGGCCGCACAAATCAGTATCATACCATCGGATATAATAGATTTGGCTTCCCGTAAATACATTCTCCAATTCCTCAATATATTCCTTCTGGATGCCCAGCCACTCATCAAAAAAAGGATTTTTGATATCAGGCGGCAGGATACGGTTAATAAAAATTCCGTCTACATGATAGTTATAGAGGTTCATGTACATATAATTGCGCTTTGTCTCCTCGACTACCATTTTTTCCGGTATCGTAACCAAACGTACAGAGGTTATCTTTCTGTCTTTAAGAAGCTCCTGTAGTTTTATCAGTTTCATATACATTTTCTCAATGTCACTCATAGCCGGTTTATCCGGAAGCTCCACCTTGAACAATTTCTTTGAGATAGGGGAAAGAACCCTCACTGCCAATTTACCTACCGGGAAAAACTTTTCCATATACCAGGACAAAAGTTCCGGAAACTTAAGCAGTGAAAGCGTCTCTCCGGTAGGTGCACAATCAACGATAATACGTTCATACCGGCCGCTTTCGTAGATGTCAAGTATCTTTAATAAGGAAAATAGTTCTTCCGTTCCAGGAAGCATTGATATGTCATCTTGAATATGGCTGTCCGGGTTAGTTGAGGTGATCATATTTTGAAAAGATATCATGATATTCTTAAAATCATTTTCCATAACATGATTTGGGTCAACCTCCAGTACATCCAAATATTCTGACATTGCGGTCACATCCTTACCGAAAGACCGTTCGAATAAATCACTGAGATTATGGGCCATATCCGTACTGATCAGTATGGTCTTTTTTCTTTCTTTTTCTGATTTCCTGGCGTGTGCGGCTGCAATGGTAGTCTTTCCCACTCCGCCTTTTCCTGTAAATATTAATATTCTGCTCATTTTAACTCCTCCTTATTTCACTTGTCGAATAGTTCCATTGACGAAATATATACCTGAATATCAGCTGCCGTGAAACTGTTACGGCAGCTTGCATTCTATTCTATTACTATTTTTCTTACTTTTGTTTTTTGTTCCGGCTCCTGCCTTTTGTTGTGTTCCGTTGACAACACTTTTATACCCTTATCAACCATTCGAAAAATCAGCTGTATTTCCTCAGCCGTAAAATTATCCATAATCAGCTGTCCATAATATAGGAATTCCTTTATAATACGTTGAATATATCCCTTACCTTCCATTGTTATTTCAATGGTTACGATTCTTTTATCCCCTGGACTTCTCTCCCTTAAAATAATCCCCTTCTTTTCCATGCGGGTTACTATTCCGGTTGCCGTATTCAAGGGTACGCCAAGATAATCAGCGACTTGAGTCATATTAACCTCACTTTGCCGGTAAAGCAGAAGGAGAATGAAGAGTTCATTCTTTGAACAATCCATCAGTATATTCTGCCAAGTCTCAGCTGAAAATAATAACTTTACTTTATCGATATATTGAAATATAATATCTTCTAAATTCTGAATTCCCTGTTCCATAGTGCCACCTCTTTTATTACTTCTAACATCGAACTAATATTAATTCTACTCTCGAACTATTATAATGTCAAGAGATTTTTATATTAAAAAGAAAATTTCTGTTACTATTTACAGCCGATATACCCGACGTGTTTTTTGTGAGTGCAGCGAAGCGAAAGTCACAGAAAACCGGAGTATAGCAGCGCCGAAACGCTGGTTTTGCGTTTTGTGTGCATCGCGAAGCGTG
>JBAVPE010000112.1:0-26434 GCA_049692775.1 Anaerocolumna sp.
TGGTAGGTAATGCTTTATATACGATTAATGATCCGCGTTTCTTAAATGATTATCTTGAAATAGTTATGAATGAAAGCTTTGGTGATTCAAGACAAATGATAGTTTTACTTTTAGGTAAGGCAAATTAAAGAAATGCAGCCGTGAAAAATGTATTACTGCAATTATTAGATGATTATAAAGTAGCAAATCATGCGTTGGAAGCTTTGGCAAAATTCAAAGACCCGGAGTTATATGAGATGATTCAAAGCTATATAGCCTTGATAAACTTCGATAATAGGATAGGGTGTATTATTACACACTCTATCCTTTCAAAAAAATTAATTTGCTATTCTGCAACAACCCCATTTTTTAAGAGTATTAAGCAACCTTTTTTATGACCGATACATCTTTTTGTCGATTTTTCTACTTAACAATCTGGCAGTTATACTAAAGCTAAACACTAAAAGCACTAAAATTGCCGATGAAATATTAGCAATCTGTACTGCATTTGGGGCGAGGGATTCAGTCCGGGAAGCCCATATATGTAATGCAAGGGTTTCACCCGGGCGGAAAGGGTTAATAGGGCAGCTGGGAGAAGTAATATTCCAATTGGCCCAATTAATATCGGTTCCCATACCGGCAGTATATAGTAAGGCTGCTGCCTCACCAAAACCTCTTCCGGCTGCTAAAATTACACCGGTAACGATTCTTGGAACACATGCCGGAAGCAATACACGGACAATCGTCTGCCAATGTGTGGCACCAGTGGCCAGGCTGCCTTCTCTATAAGATTTTGGCAATGATTTAAGTGCATCTTCTGTAACCGTAGTGATTAAAGGGAGACTTAAAATTGATACTGCTAAAGCACCTGCCATTAGATTCCACTTGGAACCGGTCATAACTATGAATACAAGATATCCGAATAAACCGACTACGATGGATGGCAGAGAAGAAAGTGTTTCAATACAAATTCGGATAAAGGAGGTGGTTTTATTTTTTCTGGCATATTCGCCCATATAAATACCGGCAATGATACCAAAGGGAACACTAACTAATAATGACAGAAAAACTAAATAAATCGTATTAAATAATTGATTGCCAATTCCTTTTTTATTAAATGCTAAGATTGAAAAGTCAAAATTCCGAACCCCTTTTAATAAAATATATACTACAAAGGAGGTTAAAAAGAAAATAAAAACCCCAGCACCTGCTATGATTGCTGTTGTCATTATTTTATCTGTTAACTTAGATTTATTATACATTTCTTTCAATTTTTTCTGCTCCCTTCCATGAGATATAATGTACCAGGAATATAAAAATAAGTGAAATAATAAATAAGAGTAAAGCCATCGTCCATAATGCGGTGTTATATTCCCCACCTTCTGCAGCTCCCCCCATGTCTGAGGCAATGGCAACAGTCATATTCGTAGTAGGAGAAAGTATATTTTTGGGAAAGGCGCGCATCTTGCCAATTACCATGGCTACAGCCAAAGCTTCTCCAAAAGCCCGGGCAAGCCCTAATATAATACCTGTCAATATTCCTGATTTGGCTGAAGGAAGTACAACCCGGCAGATGGTTTGCCAGCGGGTGGAGCCTAATCCATAGGCTGCTTGTTTATATTCATTTGGGACACTTCCGATTGCATCCGCTGCAACACCTGTTATAGATGGAAATATCATGACTGCTAAAACGATTCCTGCAGCCAATACGGAAAACCCAAGAGGTGCTTTCAAATATTTCTGCATAAACGGAACCAGAACCGTAAGTCCAATCCAACCATAAATAACAGAAGGTATTCCTACAAAGATTTCTACTGCAGACCGGAATAAGTTACCGACTTTTTTTGGTGCTATTTCTGTAAGGAAAATGGCCGAAGCCAGGCAAAAAGGAGTTATAATTAGTAAGGCAAGTAAGCAAGTACTGATAGATCCGAATATATAAATAGCTGCACCTACCTTGCCGCCCCCTTTAAAATCATCCGCCGGTGACCAGCTTTGTGAAAACAAAAACTCTGTCACACTATGATGATATTTGGTAAAAGTACCAATTCCCTTATAAAATAAAAAAGCACCAATGGATAAAGTAAGAATAATCATTAAAAATCCACATGCTGTTACGATACTTCTTCCTAAATATTCTTTTTTGAACATAGTATATTTTGACAATGAAGTATTCCTCCTTGCAAAAGAAACTGCTGCAATAAATACTTAAACCTGTGTAAGACATTGGTTTTATGTATCATCCTTGCATCAGTTCCTTAAAATTTATAATATTTATTTCTTCTTATCTGGTCACTGTCATTTTTGCAGCAGTATTATATCCAAGAGATTCCATAACCTTGCCATATTCATCAGAAGTTATATAATCTATAAATGCTTTTACGGCACCTTCAGCGTCCCCTTTGGTATACATATGTTCATATCCCCAAACCGGATAACTTCCATTGTACGTATTTTCCATTGTAGGCTCAACATTATCAATTGCCATTGTGCTTACTGTATCATTATTAACTAAATAAGATAATGCAACATAACCGATAGCACCTTTCTGGCTGGCAACGGTTTGTAATAATGTACCGGAGTCATCTGTTTCCAAAGCGGCATTGGATGCTTCTTCATTGTTATCTAAAGCAAATTCTTTAAATAAAGCACGGGTTCCGGAAGTTGTAGGACGGGTTACTAATACAATTGCTTCATCTGGACCACCGACATCTTTCCAGTTTGTGGTTTTTGCAGTAAATACATCAATTAACTGTTGTTTGGTTAAACTAGTTACAGTTTCAGTAATATCTTTATTAACAATAGGCGCCATGGTTATTACGCAAACTTTATGGTCAACCAAATCTTTCGCTTGATCAGCTTCAAGTTTACTTTCAGCTGTAACGTCTGAGTTTCCTATATCTACACTGCCATCTGCTACTTGCTTTAATCCCATACCGGAACCACCGGCACTTAAAGTAATAGAAACGTCAGGGTTGATTGCCTGAAATTTATCGGCTGCATCTTGTGCCAAAGGTAATAAAGCAGAAGAACCGGAGCCAGTGAAGCTGCCGCTTACTGTTTCTGCTGCCGGAGTCTCTGTTGGGGTTGTCGGTGTATCCGTTGGCTGTGCTTCCTCTGTTGGTTGAGGTGTATCTGTAGGCTGACTTGTCGATGCCTCGTTTTCGGTTTGAACATTATTGCTGTCTGTTTCTGCATTTGAATTCGTTGAACAACCTGCCATGCTAATTGCTAATATGGATATTGTTACTACAGCAATCAATTTTTTTAATTTCATAATTCTTTCCTCCTATAATTTTAATATGGTAGTTCGTCTACCTAATGTGGAATTATAGAAGTTTAATGTAAATGTTAAATTACATTTATGTTAATTTTTAATTATGTTATTGTAAATTACAGAAGCAGGAAAAAAAGATAGATCGATTTATCGTATTTTTGGGGTGTTCTGATTTGGGAATGTAAAGTGTTACGGATGTTGCATTCAAGTTATGTTGTAAGGCATAGATTTATAAAATCCAGGGAAGCTTGTGTAAGGTACTTATTTTTATGATAAATAATGTGGTATTGCCTTTTGAATTTAAGCCCATCAACCTCTAATTTATTAATTTGATTTCTGTCAATATAGTCCTGAACTAATTGCAATGGAAGAATTGAGATGCCAATGCCCTTAGAAACTCCATGAATAATGGCTGCGGTACTGGAACTTTCCCAAATGGGCTTTAAAGGGATATTATGTAATAATAAGACTGATTCTGCCAGTTCACGTGTTCCGCTGTTCCTTTCCCTCATTAGAAAATTCTGTGTAGTTAAGTCGTATACTGAAACAATTTTCTTTTGGAGAAGGGGGTTATCGATATCACATATAATAATTAGTTCATCCTCTATAAAATCTTTTGAAATAATGTTATCTGAGTGAACAGCTCCTTCAATCAGTGCAAAATCCAACTTGTTGTCAAGTACTGATTTTTCAATAACATCAGAACTATCTATCGTTACATATGTTTGTACATTAGGGAATCGCTGCGAAAAAACTTTTATATAACCTGGCATGTGATGTGTACCAATTGTTATACTTGAACCGATCTTTAGTTTCCCCATAGCACTAGAATTCTTGATTGTTGTTTCTAATTCTTCAAAGAGGGAATTTATATGAAGCGCGTAACTTAAAATCTTTTTTCCGGCTTCTGTTAAATATAATTTTTTTGATATCCGGTCAAAAAGCGGGGTTCCATAATGTTCTTCCAGTTCCTTAATAGCGTTACTTACAGCCGGTTGCGAAATGTAAAGTTTTTTGGCAGCTAATGAAACACTTTTTTCCTGGCAAACCGAGACGAATATTTTCATGTGCCGTATTGTCATTGTAGCCTCCTTAATTATATATAATGAAATAGTTATATATATGATAACATAATAATATTTTACTTAACTATAAGCAAGTATTATAATAAATTAGTTAGGAGATATAACTGGATGAAAAGAAATATGAATTTCTATATTAAGCTATTTGCTTCCACTTTCTATTTAAGCGCATTTACTTTCGGCGGGGGTTTCGTAATTATTCCATTAATGAAAAAGAAGTTTGTAGACGACTATAAATGGATCGATGAAAAAGAGATGCTGGACTTAGCAGCAATTGCCCAATCTTCACCGGGAGCAATTGCTGTAAATGCCTCAATTCTAATAGGATATCGTCTGGCGGGTGTATTAGGGGCAATGATAACAATCTTAGCTACCGTATTGCCGCCGCTCATTATCCTGTCAATTATCTCCATTGCCTATACGGCTTTTATACACAATTTAATTGTGAAATATATACTTAGGGGAATGCAGGCAGGTGTGGCTGCTGTCATTCTGGATGTAGTAATCAATATGGCAATCAATCTTTTTAAAGAAAGAAAAGTGTTGCCTGTTCTGGTTATGATAGGTGCCTTTGCAGCTACCTTTTTCTTACATGTTAATGTTATTGTCATAATTTTTATTTGTGGTGTAATTGGAGCGGTTTCTATGTACTATAATAAATATATGAATAAGCGTGGGGATTAAAATGATTTACTTAAAACTGTTTTGGAGCTTTTTTCAAATTGGATTGTTTAGTATTGGCGGTGGTTATGCAGCTATGCCATTAATTCAGAACCAGGTTGTAGATATTCATGGGTGGCTGACGATGAATGAATTTGCAGATGTTATTACGATATCCCAGATGACGCCGGGACCAATAGCGATTAATTCAGCTACTTTCGTAGGTTTACGAATTGCAGGTCTGCAGGGCGCGGTTGCTGCAACAATGGGATGTGTTTTTCCATCCTGTATTATTGTGCTTACACTGGCTTTTATATATTATAAATACAGGCAGCTTTCAACCGTTCAGGGGGTATTAAACGGGCTGAGACCAGCGGTTATAGCAATGATTGCTTCAGCCGGTTTAGGCTTAATAATTTTTGCATTTTGGGATGAAAAAGGCGTTTCAAGTAAGATAGATGACTTAGATCTTATATCGGTAGCAATATTTACGGTAGCTGTTATTGTACTTAGAAAGTGGAAGATTAACCCGGTTATTGTGATGATTGGTGCAGGAGTCCTTGGTTTATGTACTTATTCATTTATATTATAAGGGGATTACTATGAAAATTAAAATTAAAAATTATTTTTTATATAGTGTAGCCTATGATGACCAGAAGAAAGCAATCTGTAAAATAAAAAATCATATCCTAAGTAAAGGACAAAAATATATTTATGATTCCAATAATAGACTGAGATATATAACGAATATAGAAAATGATGAAATTGGTGAAAAATATATGGATTATCACAAATATCAGATAATTCAGACTCTTTCTGATTCAAAAAAGATTGTAGGAACAGCAAATTTGGATTATATTGATAAAAATGACGGAACAGGATTAAAACGAATGTTGTTAAGACCACCATTGATAAATAAACTAATTGTATATTTATCCAATGACAGAAAGATAAGCATATATTTAAATAGAGATGGGTCCTGCATACTCAAAAATGAGCAAAACGAAGCAATTGGTAAAATTAGTGGCGGTATGCTAAAAGGGTATCTGCTAGAGTTTCATGAAACAGATGATGTATGTTTAATATGTGCAATATTTGTATTGACCAGGTATTTAGACGAAGAGAATAATTTTTATATAGTATAATAACTGGTACGACATCAAGTCCAATTCAGGCTGTGATATAAATAATATAAAACCCAAAGATTCCAGCAAAAAAATAAACCATCAAACTAATGTAATTCAATCAGTTTGATGGTTTGTTTTTTACGCAGAAAGAATGAAATATAAAAGTTTGAAAAAATGACAGGTTCGAAGAGATAGATTGGTGATAAAATCACAGATAATAATTGATATGATGATATAATCAAGCTATGAAAATATAAAAGAATATCTTTTAACAATTTAGTTTTATTGATTAAAAGTTAAAAAAACATCACTGATGAAATTAGGAGGAAAATAAAATGTTTGGATTTTTAAAAAAAGATGAGGATAAAGTCGTTCACGTTAATGATATGGATAATTTAATTGGAAAGGTTGACTTAATTGATATTAGAGAACCCTATGAATATAAAAGCGGTAGTTTAAGAACTGCTAAAAATATTCCAATGGGTAATCTTTTAAATGAACCTGATAAATATTTAATTAAAGATAAGACATACTATATTATGTGCCAATCCGGTGCCAGAAGTGGAAGGACTTGTAAAGTTCTTTTAAAACAAGGTTTTAATGTAATTAATGTTTCAGGGGGCATGGGGTCATATGCAGGCACCAAGAGAAAGTAGCAGAGATTTTATAAATCAGGAGGGAACATATGGGACGAAAGATATTAATCATCGGCGGAGTTGCCGGAGGAGCATCAGCAGCAGCAAGACTAAGAAGAAATAGTGAAAAGGATCAAATTATTATGTTTGAAAAAGGACCCCATGTTTCTTTTTCAAATTGTTCCTTACCTTACCATTTAAGCGGTGTGATAAAGGAAGCTGAGGACTTGGTTTTAATGAGCCCGGAGTTATTTCTAAAGCAATATAATATAGATGCGAGGGTAAATAATGAAGTAATAGCCATAAATAGGGAAAATAAATACGTAACCGTAAAAGATGTCATCTCTGGCGAAAATTACACGGAATCTTATGATAAACTAATATTATCACCAGGTGCTGTTCCAATTGTGCCAGACATTCCTGGTATTGAAAACATAAATGTATTTACAATCAGGAACGTTGTTGATATTGATGAATTAAATAAATTCGTGAAACAAATTTATACAAAGGATGTAACGGTAATTGGCGGCGGATATATTGGAGTAGAAGCGGCAGAAAATTTAAGAAAAGCAGGATATCATGTATCTTTGGTAGAAGCTACAAATCAAATATTAAGACCATTTGATTATGATATGGTACAGATTTTCCATAAAGAAATATTTGATAATCAAGTGAATTTAGTCCTGGGAGATAAAGTAGAAAGATTTGAAGAAAATAAAGTTGTTTTATCCTCGGGTTTAAAAATTAATGCAAGTGCGGTAATTTTGGCGATAGGAGTATCACCGGAGACTTATCTTGCCAAAGATGCAGGCTTAGAAATTGGGGAAACAGGAGCAATCAAGGTAAATAAAAATTATCAGACAAATGATACAGATATTTATGCGGTTGGAGATGCAATAGAAGTATATCATGCATTAACTCATACAATGACTAAATTATCTTTAGCAGGCCCGGCACTAAAAGAAGCAAGATCTATAGCAGACCATATCAATAATAAAATCACATTGAATAAAGGCTATATAGGTTCATCAGCGATAAAAGTATTTGATTATAATGGAGCCTCTACAGGTTTAAATGAATCCTTAATTAAAGCACTTAATTTAAAAATCAACTATGATATTGTTCGGGTAATACTCTCTGACAAAGTTGGCATCATGCCGGATGCTGCACCAATGCATTTTAAGTTATTATATGAAGTCCCAACAGGAAAGATTTTAGGTGCTCAGGCAATCGGTAAAGGTGATGTTACAAAAAGAATTGATATCATTGCTACTACTATAAAGTTCGGAGGAACGGTAGAAGATTTAAAAGATTTGGAATTGTGTTATGCACCACCATTTTCAACCGCAAAAGATGTTGTAAATTATGCTGGATATGTAGGTTCTAATTTATTAAGCGGGGATTTTAAACAAGTGAATATTGATAAGGTTAGAGAACTGGTTGAAAATAATCAATTTATCTTAGACGTCAGGGAACGGGGCGAGTATGCAAGGGGGCATATTAAGGGAGCAATAAACATACCCTTAAGTGAACTTCGGGAGAGAACAAATGAAATTCCAAAAGATAGCCCGGTGTACATTCACTGCAGAACAGGACAAAGAAGCTACAATGCAGCTTTGGCGCTTCAAAATTCAGGCTACCAGAATGTTTATAATATAACCGGAAGCTTTTTGGGTTTATCTTTTTATGAATATTTTAATGACAAGACACTAGAAAGAGAAAGTATCGTAACAGAGTATAATTTTAAATAATAACAGCACCTGAAATATCAGCAAAACAGGCTATGGGAGTTTACAGACAGTACTCCCTCCAAAAAAGGAGAATGACATATGAGTATATTAAAAATTACAAAGGAAAATTTTGAAACTGAAGTTATGAAATCGGACAAGCCGGTGTTATTAGATTTTTGGGCATCCTGGTGCGGACCATGCAAAATGGTAGCTCCAATTATTGAGGAAGTAGCAGATGAAACTGAAAATGCAGCTAAAATTGGTAAAGTTAATGTTGATGAAGAACAAGAACTTGCCCAGGCATTTAAGATAATGAGTATTCCAACCCTGGTCGTAATAAAAAATGGTAAGATAGCGGAAAGTGCAGTAGGTGTTAAATCTAAAAAGGCAATATTGTCAATGATTCAATAAGTTGAACTGTAACAGGCAGAGTGCCTCCTACGCACTCTGCCTTACTTGTTAAATTTTCTCAAGGTTGATTAAGATTCCTATAAAGGTATAGGAAAAAGCCATCATAAAATTCCGATTCTATTATCCTCCATGTTTATTACCGGCATCTGATTATAATGAGATTTAATCATAATTGAGTCACATTTTTCTCTTATACTGTAAGTAACAATTATTTAGGAGGTACTAAGATTGAAAGAAAATTAAAATATAGAAAGGATGCCACATATAGATTCTTTCAACCTGTTTTATTTGTGGCAGTACCGCAGACCTGTCTGCAGTATGTAATGGCTATGAATATGATGATTTTTATATGGTTGCTCGTAGGTTTTGTTCTATACTATTCTATAAATAATAATACATCAGCAGCAAAAATAGATGGGAGTACGCCGGAAGAAATTTTAAAAGAACGTTATGTGAATGGTGAAATTGATAAAATGACTTTTGAAAAAATGAAAAAGACAATGAATGGAGGAATTATTATGATGTACGGCAGAGGGTATTATGGCAGAGGATTTAATGGAAATAGTGGTTGTTTTGGATATGGTTTTTTCAATCATGGCTGGAATATGTTTATTGCAGCAGGTGTTTTAATAATTTTAGCTTTACTAATTTATTTATTCGTTCATAATAGAAAGAAAAAGATATCGGCTTATTCCGCTTTCGAAATATTAAAAATAAAATATGCAAAAGGTGAAATTACAGAAGAAGAATTCTTAAAACGCAAGGATATATTAGAAAGATCATAGGATATAAAGAATGAGGTGAGAGGATGGTTTACAAAATATTGGTGGTAGAAGACCAGATAGAAATCAGCGAAATTGTATCAAAATATTTAACAAAAGAAGGCTATCGTGTTTCTGTTGCCGGTAATGGATTGGAAGCGCTGGAATATTTCAATAAGCAGGAGTTTCATCTCGTTCTTTTAGATATAATGATGTCAGGAATCAATGGTTTTGAAGTATTAAAAGAAATTAGAAAAATATCTGAGATACCAGTAATTATGCTTACAGCAAAGCAAGAAGAGATTGACCGGTTAAAAGGATTTGAAATCGGGGCGGATGACTATGTAATCAAACCCTTTAGTCCCAGGGAGCTGATGAAGCGTATCCAGGTATTCCTAAAGAGAATTTACCATGAATCAGATGAAATTATTTATAAGTATGCAGACTTAAGTCTGTATACAAAAAGTATGAAACTTTTTAAGGCTGATAAAGAAATACTTATCACTACGGCAGAGTATAAACTACTATTTGTTTTATTTAAAAATAAAGGACAAGTTTTAACAAGAGAGCAAATTATTCATCTTGCTTATGGAGATGATTATGAGGGTTATGACAGGAATATAGATAGTTATATAAAAAAAATCAGACAGAAAATTGAAAACGATCCCAAAAAGCCAAATATATTAACAACAAAGTATGGAGCAGGCTATGTATTTGGGGGTGAGGAGTCATGACGATAAAAAAGCAGTGGCTCCTCGTTCTTATTCTTATTGCTATTTTTTCTGTGTGTGTTAACTCCTTTGTTCTAAGTTTCTTAACAAATCAATATTTTAAAGATTATATGAAAGAAAATTATGAGGTGCATTTTAACCAGATTGTGGAATATTCAACCAATGCATTAAAGGGAAAAGATTTTTCTGTTAATCAAATGAAAATTGAATTGGAAACTCATCTGGTTGATCCAATTACCAGGATAAAAGTATATGATAATAACGGTATTCTGATAGCTGATGTAAGTGCAGACGATCAGACCTTGAATGGTAATGGCATGATGAATGGTAAAATGAATGGTATGATGCATAGAATGAAGGATACTCAGTTGGAAGAAATAGATCACGCCGAGATTTTAGATGGTAATGAGGTTATTGGTCAAATAAATATAACGAAATATAGTTCTGCGGAAGATTCCATTGCTGCGTGGATGTTTCAGTCATCCCTTATTAAAAACAGTCTTTATTCAATGGGAATTGTACTTATCATAGCAGTTATAATCGGGATACTTATAAGCAAAAAAATGAGCAAAGATTTAATTTATACTGCAAATATGGCACAAAATATTGATGTCGGAAATAATTCTGCCAATTTTTACTCAAAGGTAAAAGAAATAAGAGTGATTCAGCAAAGTTTGGAATCGTTGGGAACCAGGATTAAGCTTAAACAAAAAAGCAGAAAAGCATTGATTGATGAACTTGTCCATCAAACCAGAACCCCACTTACTATCTTAAGATCACATTTAGAGGGTATTGAGGATGGCGTTATTGATATGACACCGGATGAATTTAGAACTTGCGAAAATCAAATTGAGAATATCGCCTCTATTATTACAAATATGAGCGGAATGATTGATGCAGAAAAACAGGATGAAGCATTGCAGGTGGAAGAGTTTGAATTCAGTCAGCTTATAAAACAAATTGTAAACGGTCTCAAAGTACAGTTTGAAAATAAAAAAATCGAATTAAAGATTATGGAACAGAATAATGTTGTGTTAAATACAGATAAGTATAAATTGAGTCAGGCTATTTATAATATCTTGACGAATGCATATAAATTCATCGAATCGAATGGGAAGGTACTTCTTTATTATCAGGTTACTTCTGATAACTTAATTTTAACGATAGAAGATGATGGACCTGGAATCAGTGAAAAAGAACAGGCTAAAATATTTGATGCCTACTTTAAAGGTGGTAATACAGTGAATGCAGGTGGTGAAGGGATTGGATTATATATTGCAAAGGAGAATTTGATTAGTATTAACGGATCAATTACTGTAGAATCAAAGCTAAATAAAGGCAGTAAATTTATTATGGTTATACCCAGGCAATTTGCCGTCAAAGGATTAGAAGTTCAATAGGTATTTAAAACGAATACTTCAAGGGGCAGGTGATTTACACGTACCTCTTTTTGTGCGGCAGGCAGTCGCACCAGTCTTGGTTTTGGCTAGAAGAATTAGAGTAAAGGTTTGAAGTACGATACTTTTGCACTCCACAATCAATGGAGCCGAAGGGCTCACCTTTTTAGGACTCAGTGTACATCAGACCACCCGTCCCAGTTAACTTTTATCAGATTTCTGATTGGTGGTATCTTTTTACTGCCTTTCGCTATTGCAGATATCAGAAAACGAAAAATTAGTATTGAAAAAGGCGATTGGTTCCAAATAATTCTACTGGGAATCATTAATGTAGCCATAAGCATGAATTTG
Organism: Anaerocolumna sp.; assembly: GCA_049692775.1. Lineage (GTDB taxonomy): Bacteria > Bacillota > Clostridia > Lachnospirales > Lachnospiraceae > Anaerocolumna. The sequence continues at coordinate 12,142 of JBAVPE010000112.1, forward strand.
ATTCAGATTGGGTACAAATATACCAATGCGAATCTTTCAGCCATCATTATAAGTGCAAATCCTATTTTTGTTGCATGTCTGTCATCCGTCCTTCTTAAGGAAGGCGTTTCACTAAAGAAGTTCTTAGGATTGTTTATAGGAATTTCGGGTGTTCTGATTGCCCTCAATGGAACTGGAGATTTATCAAAACCCGGGATTTTGTACGGAATTTTCCTCCAGGTAGTGGGGATGCTGGCATTTAGTTTATATACGGTGCTTGGAAAAAAGACATCCCAGAAACTGGGGAGCCAGACCATGACAGCTTTTTGTGGCAATCGGCATCTTTCTGGTATTACTTTCTACGAAAAAAGAAACTGTTGTGATTCAGGAAAATTAATCTAATCTTGTTAGAAGTAATACTTGTGAATAAGGCTATTGCAAAAAAACGGGAAATCAGTTATGGAGCAGTAGCCTCTATTTATGTTTGAAAACAGGAAAGTAGATTCCACATGTGAATAGCATGCGGTTTTTAAAACCAACGGTAACTTAAATAAATTGTAGTTTTTTTTCAACTGTTGGATATGCACAAAATGGAAAGCCATGTATATACTGTTGTATATTTGTGGATGTTTTGCAAGGAGGAATACGATGAAGAAGATTGGAATTCCCATGCTGCTGATCATGGTTTTTATTGTTATTGGCTTAAGTGGCTGTAAAAAAAGCAATGATTTAATAAAAGTCCAATTAAATGAAGTAGCACATTCCATATTTTACGCACCTCAATATGCAGCAATTGAATTAGGTTATTTTAAAGAGGAAGGCCTTAATATTGATTTGGTTAATGGCTTAGGTGCAGATAAAACCATGACAGCCGTTCTATCAGGGGATGCCGATATCGGTTTTATGGGTTCTGAAGCGTCCGTCTATGTTTATAATGAAGGAAAAGAAGATTACGTCATTAACTTTGCTCAATTAACCCAACGTGCCGGTAATTTTTTAGTTTCCAAAGACAAAAATGAAACCTTTTCCTGGGATAATGTAAAAGGAAAAACAATTTTAGGTGGTCGTGCCGGTGGTATGCCCGAAATGGTATTGGAATATATCTTAAAGAAAAACGGTATTGACCCAAAGTCTGATTTAACCATCATTCAGAATATTGATTTTGGTTTAACTTCACAGGCTTTTGCAGCAGGCACCGGAGATTATACGGTAGAATTCGAACCAGGCGCAACTGCACTCGAAACAGAGGGTACCGGTAAAGTAGTAGCTTCTTTAGGTGTAGAAAGCGGGAAAGTTCCGTATACTGCATATGCAGCTAAGAAAAGTTATATTGCAAAAAATCCTGAAACAATCCAGAAATTTACCAATGCAATTCAAAAAGGTTTAGTTTACGTTAATTCACATACACCGGAAGAAATTGCTAAAGTTATTGCACCGCAGTTTAAAGAGACAGATCTTGAGACCGTTACGGCAATCGTAACCAGGTATTATGAACAGAATACCTGGAAAGAAAATACGATATTTGAAGAAGAAAGCTTTATTTTATTACAGGATATTTTGGAAGATGCAGGGGTATTAACCACCAGGACACCATACGAAGATTTAGTTAATACTGAATATGCAACAAAGGCTTATGAGAAATAAGCAAAATTAAAAATCATTATAATCATAAATAATGATCTGTAAACAGACTAAGGGCGTTGCCAACATCCGTTGCTGGCGCCCGATTGCATATATATGATTGATCTGGGAATCAGCGGATTTATATCAACTTAATTATGTGATTAAATCACTGATAGCAAAAGCTAAGTTGATATAATTATAACCTGTAGCAATAAAATGAATCGAAACAATAAAGGAAAAGGATGGATTAATTTATTGTAATAAAATATAATCAGTAGGAGAATGTATGACAAGTATAACAGTACCAAAATCACGAACAATATAAATTTCGTTAGCAGCGCAAAAAAATAGACCGAGGAGATAAAATACAATGGCTCATAAATTTAATGTAAATAACAAAAGTAAACTTGACAATCCGAGGCGGAGGGAAATGTTACCGGTTGATAAAGTACTTAGTGAGGTTGGCTTAAAACCAGCCGATAATTTTGCAGATATTGGGTGTGGAATTGGATATTTTTCTATTCCGGCCGCAATGATAATAGGACAAACTGGTATGGTTTTTGCTCTTGATGTTGAATCTGAAATGATTAAAGAACTTGACAATAAGATTGAAGAGAGCAGTTTATCCAATATTCAGACGATTATAACCGGGGAATATGATTTTAAGTTGGAGGAGAATTCAGTTTCCTATGCTTTTATGTGTACAGTCCTTCATGAAATAGACGATAAAGCCAGATTCCTGAATGAAGCGCAGCGAATTTTAATCGATGGAGGTAAAATTGCTATTGTTGAATGGATTAAGAGTGAAAGTGATTGGGGTCCTCCGGTCGGTCACAGGTTGGAAAGTAATGAAGTGAAACAGCTTCTTCAAAAATGTGGTTTTAAAGATACATCAATAATGAAATTGAATGAGTATTTTTACATTGTAATGGCAACTGCCTGAGAGGATGGTGTTTTCATAGACATTCAACACACAAAACATAAGATTAAATTTAAAAATGAGCCTGTCTTATCAATGTATGCAGGCTCATTTGTTTATTCAAATTATTTCATTAACCTATAACATATACTTTGGTATGAGACATTGAATCATAAAGAATTTATGCCATAAAAGGCAATAATATTATTCTTCAGGAACGGCTTCTTCGTTTAAAGAAGATGCAGTGGTGGCTTTATCACCAAATTCACAATTGCAGGGACTTTCTTCCTCATCATCAAAGTCATCATCGAAATCATCATCAAAATCATCATCAAAATCTTCCAGGTAATCCGGTGTTAAGTATCTATATACTGCATAAGCAATACCGGCTACCGCAGCAACTGCACCAATTACAGCTAATATCATAAGTACGCAGTTGGTTCTCTTTTCCTTTTCTGCTTCTTTTCTGTGAAGAAAATCACCTAGTTTAGCTGCGTTTAATAATTCTTCAAGTTTATTATTCATTATAACACATCCTTTCATCGTAAAATGAGTTCTATCCTATTATACCACGATATGATGCTTTTTACTATAGAAATTCTGGAAAATGCATGAAATTACTACAACTTTTTTAATTTTGCGAAGGAAGCTAACATTTTTTTAATACCAAAATTTCTAAAATCTACCGTGATTTCATAATCTTTACCGCCGGAATTGATATTTGTGACAATTCCTGCACCGAATTTGACATGCTGCACCGTATCACCGATACCATAATCTATCGTTCCCATATTTTTACCTTCAAATTCCCTGGGAGCCGTTGAAGCATAAGGTTTTTGAAAAATAGAATCATTTAATTTATTATGGGTACCTGACTTAATGCTTGACCATTCTGTTGCAGAGGTACGATTACCTCCATTGGGGATAACCCCTGCCGGACTTAATCTGTCATTAGAACCTGTGGATAAACGCATATAAGAATAATTTTTTAGTGGATTCGTTTTAAAAGGATTACGGTCCATCGTCAATAAATACCTTGGAATTTCATTTATGAATCTGGAAGGACGGTTAAACTGTGTCTCTCCCCGAAGCATTCTCTGAGCTGCAGCACTTAAACCTAAGCGTTTCATAGCCCTTGTAATTCCTACATAACACAATCTGCGTTCTTCTTCTATTTCAGTTTCCGGATCGTCCGCATGAATTGACATATAACTGGGAAATATTCCTTCTTCCATTCCACACAAATATACGTAAGGGAACTCCAGGCCTTTTGCACTGTGTAAAGTCATTAGAACTACTACATTACTGTCTTCTGTCAGATTATCAATATCGGCAACTAAAGCTACTTCTTCTAAGAATTCACTTAAGGCCGGCTGTTCCAAGGCATTCTCTTCATAAGTTTTAATTTTACTTTTTAACTCACCGATAATTTCTATTCGGTCTTCTGCATCTTCTAAATCCTGTGCTTCAATATTACTAATATATCCGGTAGCCTCTAAGATTTCTTCCATCAAATCAGTCAGGCTGTAATCCGGTGAAGATAAATTAGATTTTAATACTTCGATGAGACTGACAAATGGAGAAATTTTTGCAGCAGCCCGTCCTAAAGAGGGGATATATTCAGCTTGTTTTAAAGCATCGTAAAAACTGATTCCGTTTTTTAGTGCATAATCATCAATCTTATCAATGGAAGCAAGACCAATACCACGCTTTGGAATATTGATAATCCGCTTAACAGCCAGGTTGTCCAAGCCATTATTAATCGTTTTTAAATAGGCAAGCAAATCCTTTACTTCTTTCCTGGCATAGAAATTGATACTACCTATTATTTTATAAGGAATATTTTTTAATATTAATTTTTCTTCGAAAACACGGGATTGTGCGTTGGTACGGTATAGTATGGCAAAATCCTGAAAAGCAGCTTCTTTGGAAGAAACTGTACGTGCGATTTCATTTACTATACTGTCGGCTTCTTCATAATCATGTTCAAACTGTGTAAAATGAACCGGTTCTCCTTCATTATTATCTGTCCATAATGATTTTTCTTTTCTGCCCGTATTATTACTGATGACTTCATTGGCAGCTTCCAGAATGCGTTTGGTCGAGCGGTAATTCTGTTCCAATTTTATCACCGTGGCATTCGGATATTCTTTCTCAAAATTAAGGATATTATAAATATTAGCACCGCGAAATTTATATATGGACTGATCATCATCTCCAACAACGCAGAGATTATGTTCTCTTAATCCGTCCTGGTTGATTCCATTCGATAAAAGACTGATTAATTTAAATTGGGCAGTGTTAGTATCCTGATACTCATCTACCATGATATAATGAAAACGGTTTTGATAATAACTTAAAGCTTCCCTGCTGGTCTGAAATAATTCTACTGTTTTAAAAATCAAATCATCAAAGTCTAAAGCATTATTCGATTTTAACCGTTTCTGATATTCTTTATAAATACCTGCAAATTTAAGCTTCGTAAAATCACCGGCAGCACGAAGCTCATATTCTTCCGAAGATATGAGTTCATCCTTAGCAGAGGAGATAATGGATAATAGTGCCCGCTCTTTAAAAGTCTTTGTATCAATGTTTAAATGCTTGCAGACTTCCCTCATCAAGGATTTCTGATCATCCGAATCATATATCGTAAAACTCCGGTCATAACCGATATGGTCAATCCACCTTCTGAGGATTCTTACACAAGTGGAATGAAAAGTACTTACCCAGATATTTTCAGAGCCATAGCCTACAATCTTATCTACACGTTCCCTCATTTCACTGGCAGCTTTATTGGTAAAGGTCAATGCCAGTATGTTCCAGGGGTTCACGTCCTTATGTTCCATTAAATAGGCTATTCTGTGAGTTAATACCCGGGTTTTCCCTGATCCTGCACCGGCTAAAATAAGCAGAGGGCCTTTATCATGTTCAACAGCCCTGCGTTGTTCTGTATTAAGTATATCATAAATGCTCATGTTTTTACCACCTGACTTATGTATTTCATATATCTTTATGTTAAAAATAACTAAATAACATAACCGGTAAACTGTAAAACAATCAGCCGGTTAATTGCAAACGTATGTTTATAGTATACCATGAAAATAAAGTCTGTACAACCCGAATCTTTTGTTATGCTGATAATTACAAAATAATTGGAGGAACAGGCGGCGTGGTATCATTCTTGGATTTTGGGTTCAGTCTATCCCTTTGGAGTGATATTGTACCGAGAGTAGTGCCGATTTGCGCAAGTAATACAGCTATTAAATCAATTTCATCCGATGTTTTATCTTTTGCTATTGCAATTGCCAGGGAAGCAGCTAAAGCAGCTAAGTCTTCCGGATCCATAGAATCACCTCTAGGTTAATATATGTTTAGGGAAGGGAAGAGTGCATAATAATACAGTTCTAAAAGAAAAATATATGTTTACATCTAGTATTAAATACTATATAATATGCTTGAGAGGTGATAACAGTGAATATGAGTAATGAAGAATGCTTAAAAAGCTTAATTGAAAGTATCAGAAAACTGGATTATATTAATCCGGATGATATTCCCAATATTGATTTGTATATGGATCAGGTTACAACCTTCATGGATGGGCATTTAAAATCTTCCAAGCGTTTTAGCGATGATAAACTTCTCACAAAAACCATGATAAATAATTATACTAAAAATGAATTGTTACCACCACCGGATAAAAAGAAATACACGAAAGAGCATATTTTATTATTAATCTTTATTTATTATTTTAAAAACATTTTGACTATCAGTGATATTCAACATATATTTAATCCCCTTACGGAAAAGTATTATGGTAAGGGTTCTGATATCGGTTTGGAAGCAATTTATAAAGAAGTATTCAGTTATGAGAAAGACCAGATGGATAATTTGCTAAAAGATGTTATCAGGAAGTTTAATAAATCAAGAGAAACTTTTCCTGATGTAGATTCGGAAGATGAAAGGGAATTTTTAAATACTTTTTCTTTTATTTGTATGCTGAGCTTTGATGTATATGTGAAAAAGCAGATGATAGAAAAATTAATTGATGAATCGATATTAGATAAAAAGAAAGACAAGAAAAAAGAATGATTATTTTTATAATGTCAAAATAATCAGTTGAATATATTTAAAAAAGAATGGTTTATAAAAGAAAACCCTCCATATACTTGCTGTTCCGGAGGGTTTTTTTAACATAAGACGTTCCTTTCTAAGGCAGTTATACGAAAATAATAGTTGCCTTAATCGTGTGTCTATGTCAGTCACTACTTTCTTTTATTTCTGATATTCTGGAAAAGACCATATCATAACCATCTTTGCCATAGTTAAGCGAACGGTTTACCCGGCTTATGGTTGCGGTGGATGCTCCCGTTTTTTCTGCAATCTCCAAATAAGTTTTATGATTACGCAGCATACGTGCGACTTCAAAACGCTGGGATAATGATAATAGTTCATTTACAGTACAAATATCTTCAAAGAAGGTATAACATTCTTCTGAATCTTTTAAACTTAATATTGCATCGAATAAATGGTCCACGGCAGAGGTTCTTATATTTTTGCTCATATTTCCATCTCCTGATAAGTATATTCTAACAGTATAATTTTAACACGATAAAGTCGTAAAGTAAAGTGTTATTTTCCAGGTTTGAAGTACGGATATAATATTGTCTGACGGACACTTTTGTACCAGGGTTTATTGCATGATATAGAGGCATTGATACCAAAACATATAATAAAATCCTTGAAAAGCAACATAGTAATTTAGGCCTTAAGCCTTTTTATATATCCAGTCCTAAAAAGCCCATTAATGTACTATAAATATCCAGTATACCATATCCCCAGTCCTGATTAGGATAAGGTAAATCAGGAAACCTAACGGCTCCGGTGAGTAACATTTTTTTTAGCATTATATTATTCATGTTAGTCATATTGCCCCTTAATATTCCCCATTCCAATAGCATAGCAGCCACTCCTGCCGTGTGTGCGGCAGCGATGCTGGTACCTGTTGCCTGAATAAATGTACCTGTTGATGGTGCTGTAATGTTTACTCCCGGTGCTGTTATATCAGGCTTATAAGTATTGTTTTTCGTAAATCCCCTGCTGGAATAATAATATAAGCTTTGGTCAACAGGATAATATGCGGTGACCGCTATGACATTATCCGTATTAGCAGGCATGGAAAGCGTTGTATAGGAAACAGAATTCAAAAAAAAGGTGTCATCCAGTATATAATTATAGATTGGTAACCATAAATGATATTTAATATTCAGATCACCATGTCCAGAAATGTAAAACCGCCAGATACCACTCTGGGGATTTTGAAACCGGAATAATATAAACTGATCGCCGGTTCTTGTCTCACTGATGGTATTGTCTGTTAATATGACTGTATTATTGTATATGGCTTCAACGGGTTCCCATGTCATTGAATAATCAGGTATGTGGGAAACGAATGTATTATCAGGCGCATATATATCCACTTCTACCATATTAGGTGCATAACCCCATAATTCCACAGAAAAACCGGTTTCATTTTCTGCAACATTCAGTTCAACAATTCCCTGACCTTTGGATTGATCCATTTCACCATAAAAATGATGTCCGCGGTTTGCTTCATTGCCGGCAGCTATTATAATAGAATTACCGATTGTATGTCCAATATCATCTAAATAGTGACACAAGATACATTGTCCTTCATGAGCCCCTTGATTGGTCCCTACTCCCAAACATATTGCGATAGGGCGCCTTAATCGTCTGGCAACATCCAACAGATATTTTATTCCCAACATAATATCGTTCTCCTGATAACATATAACCCCCTCCGGTATACGAAAAAAATCCCTTAGATAAGGTTTGGCCGGTTTTAATTTAACAACCACTATTTCCGTATCGGGTGCTACTCCCATAAAGTTACTTTCAGGAATTGGAGTTCCGGCCGCTACCCCTGCCAGCATGGTTCCATGGCCAATCATATCGGTGCTTGGTACAAATGTAAATGGATCTAAAGTTTTGAGGGCACTATTAATTTGATTCTGTGTATACTCCGTTCCATAGTATAGATCTTCCGGATAGTTATACTCACTGTCAATTGTCTGATCCCAAATTGATACAATCCTTGAGGTCTGATCTGAATATTGGAATACGGGGTTTGAATAATCAATTCCAGTATCTACAAATCCTATTAAAACACCCTGACCATTCAAATTAAGGTCTGGCTTCTTTCGTATTTGAATTATGCCTGAGGCTTCCAGACTGGCAGTAGATAATAATCCAAAAATTTTGGGAATGGAAGCATAACCGAATTTCTGGACACTATTTGAAGTCATCTCATTAACAGGAATATATACAACACCATATCTGTCTTCTATAGTGTTAATAGTATAATCCGGATTAGTTAACAGAGTATCAACAACATTGTAGCCTTCTACTATTAAATCAGCATATTCATTACTGGTAATTTTATATCTTTCATCAGGATTCATTCATTTAACCGCCACATTTACTCTTAATATGTAAATATGTACTTCCTGATAAAATGTGCTTGACTGAATGCTTTAAGAACAAAGAATTCGCAAAGTAAACTCTGCGTTGAAGCTTGGTCGCTTTGCAGCATTATACTTTACCAGTACATCCCGGGTCGTATTTTTATGCTATTGAATGCAACTTCCTAATAATATTAAAAACAGGGCTAGGTTAATTTGCCATTCTGCAACAGCCCTGTTCCAATTTAATTCTATTAATCTTCCATAATTAACATTGCAATTAAGAACTACCAACTATAATAATAGAGGAGTGGCCAGCAGGTTAACCTACTGGCCGGTTTATGAAAAAAAAATTTATGTTAGCAAGGTCGGGGAACCTTGTTTTTGGCTATGAACTTAGTATAACGTTCATATGTGTACAGGGTTTGATAATAATGTTAAGTTACTGTGAACATTTAAAGAAGGTGGGGATTGATAAAAAGTATATTACGCATAACCGGATTGCGCTATTCCGGCACGGTTATAAAATTTTATTTATATTATTGAATATTTTTATAACACCAGAACCAGTCCATGCAATTCAGATCCATATTTTGGGTATCATTGGCACGTTCTAATAATTGGTCATAAGTACTTGGTGGAGGAACCATTACAGGATTATCAGGCTGCCAGTTTGCAGGAGTTACGACTTTACACCTGTCGGTTGTTTGAAGGGCGGTTAACAGACGAAGTATTTCGTTAATGTTCCTGCCATTTGTTAATGGATAAATTAAAATTGCGCGAATTACCTGATTTGGATCGATGAAAAATACATTTCGAACCGTCTCCTGTTTACTGGCGTCAGGTGCTATCATTCCATAGAGGTTTGCTACAGCGGCCATACGGTCTGCAATAATGGGGAAAGGAATTTGAATACCCGTTAATAAATAGATCTGATTTACCCATGCCAGATGAGAAGGGTTACTGTCAATACTAAGACCGATTAGTTTTGCGTTCAATTCTTCAAACTGATCGTTCGCTTGTGCAAAAGCGATGAATTCTGTAGTACATACAGGTGTAAAGTCACCCGGATGAGAAAATAATATAACCCAGTGTCCTTTATAGTCGGACAGATTGATTGGTCCGAATGTTGTTATTGCAGTAAAATCAGGAGCTTTCATACCGATACTAATATTCATAAATGTACCCGAAAAAATAGTTTATAATATTATATGACAGTAGGCAGGATATGTTAATATAGTTTGCCGGGTATTCTTAATATGATTATTATTTCAAATACAACTGTATTAGGCGATTCATAATTTAGTTATCATAGTGAATCATATTTTTATGGTCAATTTACAAAATATAAGGTAGTATTAATTTAATTTTGGAAAGTAATCTTTGTTTGGTTTGGATTAAACTTACGTCTATTTAATATAATCATAGATTTTTAGGAGGGCGCTTTACATGGATAATACGGATAACGAAGAATTACGCATTATAAAAAGGGAATTTAATTACTTATTTTTTCAAGGCTTCCGTATCAATTCCTGCTTGTTGTAAAGCTGTTTCAGCTGCATTTAAAATTGCATCACAAGTAATTGTGGCACCGGAAATTGCATCAACAGACAGGCTTTGTTCTGCAACTATTTTTTTAACGAGCTTAGGTGCGGCAGCACCGCCAATATCAGGTGTTTCCTTTGAGGCATCTACTCTCATTGTACCAATTTTACCAGTTTCTGTAGCAGTGACTTCCACGGTAACATCTCCGCCATAACCTGCAACAGTAGCTGAATATTTTTGATTTGCGGAATCTTTGGAATTATTGTAGCCACATCCTGATAATAATAATCCTAAAGTGCTGACAAATATGATACGGCTTTTCATTTTACTATATATTTTATGCTTCATATTCATATGCCTCCTGAAATTTATAAATTGCTTCATCCTGATATTATTATTATCAAATCTTTTTATTTCACTCGGTAATATTCTGGATTTATAAATTAATTATTTCTATCTGAATGACAAAAATCCATTTAATAAATTTGCTTTGTAAATTTTTTTATGTGAAATTGCAAAAATGATTTAAGACATCAGACAACATGATTGAAAGATAACATCATTTGTAGTATGATGAAATTAACTTAAAGAAGGGGATAAGGTGAAATATTTTTTTACCATCCTTATGTGTATGCGTGTCGTGGCGCGCGAGGGGAGATAAGAATTATGCCAAAGTCAAAAATGTTATCAGAACGAATTGCAGATGATATATTATCCATGATTACGATAGAAAAACGTTTCCAGCCAGGTGATAAATTACCTAATGAAAATGGATTATCTGCTGAATTAAATATCAGCAGGACAACATTGCGTGAAGCAATCCGAATTCTGGTAACCAATGCCATATTGGAAATAAGACGGGGGAAAGGTACTTATGTAACGGATAATAAACAATTAAACGAGAGCTTAGGACTGGGGGAGTTTATCAGTGTTAAGGTTGACGCTAAGGATTTATATGAAATGCGTCTTATCTTTGAACCGGAAGCTGCCTATTATGCTACAGAACGTGCTACGGAAAGTGAATTAAAGAGAATTCTGCAATATGGCAGAAAGGTTGAGCAAAAGATTATGAATGGGGAAGACCGGACCGAAGAGGAGCAAGCCTTTCATAAGTCAATTGCAAAAGCGACCCATAATGAATTTATGAATAAATTAATGCCGATTATTTATCAGGGAATAGACAAAGGAGTTACACTTTCGAAAGAAAAAGAGCAGGCAGTTAAGGATACTTTAAATGATCATCGAATGATTATGGAATTTTTGGAACAAAGGAATCCAGAGGGTGCAAAAACCGCTATGAAGCTGCATATATTGCATGCTATGAAGGAATTAGATATATAAGGACTTAATAATAGTTTCTGTTTGGTTACTATTCATTTCAACGCCAAGCTGAAATAGATACACTCTTATTCAGATCAAGTCTGAAGGTGACTTTTCAGTATTTTTGCTTGCAGAGTTGAAAAATAAATTTTCATAAATTCAGGGAATGGATATTAATTTTATATTATAGATGTACATTATGCTCATTGACATAAGACAACATACAACATATAATAAAAATGTACATTAATTCTGCAGAAATTTATAAGGAAATAACGTGAAAAACAGAAAGTCGTGTTTTCCGCCATCCTGATTTATACGCACGTAATGACGTGCAGTGAGGAGTCTGATTATGAATAGTGAAAAAATAACAACAGGTACAGCAGCGGCACCACAAAGAGCATTACTCCATGCATTGGGTTTAACGGATGAAGAAATTAAAAAACCTTTCATAGGAATTGTGAGTTCCTATAATGAAATCGTTCCCGGTCATATGAATTTGGATAAAATCGTGGCAGCAGTAAAGCAGGGAGTGGCCATGGCAGGCAGAATCCCAATTGTATTTCCGGCCATTGCAGTATGTGACGGTATTGCAATGGGGCATCAGGGTATGAAATATTCCCTGGTTACCAGAGAATTAATCGCAGACTCAACGGAAGCAATGGCAATAGCCCATGCTTTTGACGCCCTGGTTATGATACCGAATTGTGATAAGAATGTGCCTGGACTTCTTATGGCGGCTGCAAGGGTTAACATACCGGCTATCTTCGTCAGTGGCGGGCCAATGTTAGCAGGTATTGCAGATGGCAAAAAAATCAGTTATTCTACTGTCTCAGAGGCTGTCAGCCAATTTGAGTCAGGAAAAATTGATGAAGCGGTTTTATGTAATCTTGAAAATAAGGCGTGTCCTACCTGTGGTTCCTGTTCCGGAATGTTTACGGCAAACAGTATGAATTGTTTAACGGAAGTACTTGGTATGGGACTTAAGGGGAATGGAACCATACCGGCTGTATATTCAGAACGTATACGACTTGCAAAACAGGCAGGGATGAAAATTATGGAACTCTTAGAGAAAAATATATGTCCACGGGACATTATGACAGAACAAGCTTTTTATAATGCGCTTACCGTTGATATGGCTTTAGGCTGCAGTACCAACAGTATGCTGCATTTGCCTGCAATTGCCCATGAGTGCGGAATCGAGTTAAACCTGGAGAAAGCCAATGAAATATCTGCTAAAACACCGACCTTATGCCATCTGGCACCGGCGGGAAATCATTTCATTGAGGAACTAAATGAAGCAGGTGGTGTGTACGCAGTTATGAATGAAGTGAATAAACTGGGTTTGCTTCATACTGACCTGATTACCTGTACGGGTAAATCGGTAGGCGTTAACATAGCGGGGAGCAGTATTAAAAACACCGGCGTAATAAAAACAATAGAAGAACCTTACAGCAAAACCGGTGGAATTGCAGTATTAAAAGGAAACATAGCACCGGATGGCTGCGTCGTAAAACGCTCTGCGGTATCGGAAGAAATGTTAAGACACAAGGGAACTGCCAAGGTATTTGACTGTGAAGAAGATGCTTTGGCTGCCATTAATAATGGGGAGATTATTGGCGGCGATGTGATAGTAATACGTTATGAAGGTCCCAAAGGAGGTCCGGGAATGCGGGAGATGTTAAATCCTACTTCTGCAATCATGGGAAGGGGATTAGGAAGTACGGTTGCCCTGATTACAGACGGACGGTTCAGCGGGGCAACCAGAGGAGCCGCTATCGGACACGTATCACCGGAAGCAGCCGACGGAGGTAACATAGCACTTATTAGGGACGGCGATATGATTGTAATTAATATACCGGAGAATACAATCGAGGTTTTAGTCAGTGAGGAAGAATTATCAATACGCAGACAGAAGTGGCAGCCCAAGGAGCCTAAAATTACCACCGGATATCTTAAGAGATATGCCCAAAATGTTACTTCCGGGTGTAAAGGAGCAGTATTAAACTAATAGATAGAATGAGAAAACTAAGAATGAAGAGGAGGAAATTATAAAACAACTAAATTATTTAATGAAAATAGGAAGCGGTGTTTTAAATTCAATTCAAAAAATTAAAAACAACAATTTTATTCAACTAATTAAATACTAACATATTCTGAATTAATATATTATGTGTGGTTAATAGCGTCTGATCTGGCTGTTAACCACTTGTTTTTATTGTTGAAACATATGTTTGCATATGATACTATATAATGATATATAGTAAAAATATTAGTATAGATTATGTCTTGAGTGAAATTAATAATATGATTTGGGCGCCAGTGCGCCTAGATAAGGGCGAAATATTTAATGGGTGAGAACCCCATCTGATAAGGTGTAGCCACACCATCAGTAGCGAGTCTTGGGTCTGTAATAGTAATATTGCAA
>JBAVPE010000113.1:0-69437 GCA_049692775.1 Anaerocolumna sp.
ATGGAGGTGAAATTTTGTCGACAGCCTCTAAAATATCAGCAAATACAGGCTGTGAGAGTTTCCGGGAGTACTCAATTTAAGAAAAGAGGTTAATTTAGAATGAAAAGTGTAACAGAAAGATTTTTAAAATACGTTAAAATCGATACCCAGTCCTCAGATGATATTGAGACGGTGCCCAGCACAGGGAAACAAAAGAATCTGGCTAAAATTTTAGTAGGGGAATTAAAAGAAATAGGTGTAAGTAATGTCAGAATGGATGACCACTGTTATGTATATGGAACCATCCCGGCAACCAGTAATAAAAAGCTGCCGGTTATCGGTTTTATTTCTCATATGGATACTTCCAATGCAATCAGCGGAAAGGATGTGAATCCCAAGATTATCACTAACTATGATGGTAAAGATATTGTATTAAATGAGGAGTTAAAAATTATAATGGAAATCTCTCAATATCCAAGTCTTGCGAAGTATATCGGACAGGATCTGATTGTTACGGACGGAACTACTTTATTAGGTGCGGATGATAAGGCCGGTATTGCTGAAATTATTTTTATGGCAGAGACTTTATTGACTCATCCTGAAATTGAACACGGTACGATTCAGATAGGTTTTACCCCGGATGAAGAAGTTGGAAGAGGAGTGGACTTTTTTGATGTAGAAGGATTTGGTGCTGATTATGCGTATACCATTGACGGAGGAGAATTAGGGGAAATTGAATATGAAAACTTTAATGCGGCCGGAGCAAAATTGATGATTCAGGGAACCAGTATACATCCGGGTTCGGCAAAGGATAAAATGGTGAATGCCTTATTGCTGGCTATGGAATTTCAAAATATGCTGCCGGTACAGCAAAATCCTATGTATACTGAAAATTATGAAGGATTTTATATGTTATCCGCTTTGGAGGGGACTGTGGATTCCGCAAAAGCATCTTATATTATCCGTGACCATAATAAGGAAAAATTTGAAGAAAAGAAAGCCAGATTCCAAAAGATTGCCGATTACCTCAATGATAAATATGGAGAGGGGACTTTTAAAGCAGTTATAAAGGATTCTTACTATAATATGAAAGAAATGATAGAACCCCACATCCACTTAATTGATAATGCAAAGCAGGCTATGGAAGAATTGGGCATTACTCCTATTGTTGAACCAATCCGGGGTGGTACGGATGGAGCCAGATTATCTTATATGAATCTTCCAAGCCCTAATTTATGCACCGGTGGTAACAATTTCCATGGCAGATATGAATATATCGTGATCCAGTCCATGGAAAAGGTTACGGATGTGTTATTAAAGATCATTGAGCTATATTCACATTAGCTCCCGCTGCAGTAACCGAAACCCCGGTTTCGGTTACTGCCTCAAATCAGGGTGTGAAAATATATTGTTTTTATATTAATAATCTGTAAAATCACTTTATTTGTAAAAAATTGATTGATTTTTTGGACGAAATAAGTTATTATATACAGAAACCCGTAAATTTATGCATTATAAATGTAATAAAATTCGCAACGAATCAGTTGCCGGATATTGCTTCGGTTTCTAAAGAAGCGTTGGACTGAATATTAAATTTAAATATTAGAAAAAAGGTGGTTATGTATATGAATAGTGATGCAGTAAAAACAGGAATAGGGCAGGCTCCCCATAGATCACTCTTTAATGCCCTGGGACTTACCAAGGAGGAATTACAAAAACCGATGATTGGGATTGTAAACTCCTATAATGAAATCGTTCCCGGCCATATGAACCTGGATAAAATTGTTGAGGCTGTTAAATTAGGTGTTGCAATGGCAGGAGGAACACCTATTGTATTTCCGGCAATCGCCGTGTGTGATGGAATTGCAATGGGACATACCGGAATGAAGTATTCACTGGTTACAAGGGATTTGATTGCAGATTCGACTGAAGCAATGGCACTGGCCCATGCCTTTGACGCTCTTGTAATGGTTCCTAACTGTGATAAGAATGTACCGGGTCTTTTAATGGCGGCTGCACGTATTAATATTCCAACTATATTCGTAAGCGGCGGACCTATGCTTGCCGGAAGGGTCCATGGCGAAAAGACCAGTCTTTCCAGTATGTTTGAAGCGGTCGGGGCTTACAGCGCAGGTAAAATGAACGAAGAAGAAGTTGAAGAGTACGCATGCAAAACCTGTCCTACCGCGGGCTCCTGTTCCGGTATGTATACTGCCAACAGTATGAACTGTCTGACGGAAGCATTAGGTATGGGATTACAAGGCAATGGTACCATTCCGGCTGTATATTCAGAAAGAATACGTTTAGCAAAACATGCCGGAATGAAGATTATGGAATTATATGAAAAGAATATAAGACCAAGGGATATCATGACGGAGAAAGCTTTTTTTAATGCTTTAACCATAGATATGGCACTGGGATGTTCCACCAACAGTATGCTTCATTTGCCGGCAATTGCCCACGAAGCAGGAATTGAACTAAATGTGGATATAGCGAATGATATCAGCGCAAGGACACCAAACCTTTGCCATCTGGCACCGGCAGGACATGCTTATATGGAGGATTTGAACGAAGCAGGCGGTGTTTATGCTGTTATGAATGAATTAAATAAAAAGAACTTATTATATACAGATTTAATCACCGCGACCGGTAAAACCGTAGGGGAAAATATAGAAGGCTGCAGTAACCGTAATACGGATGTCATAAGACCTATTGAGAGCCCATATAGTGAAACAGGCGGTATCGCAATCTTAAAAGGCAATCTGGCACCGGATTCTGCCGTTGTAAAACGTTCCGCCGTTGATCTTAAGATGATGAAACATGAAGGACCGGCAAGGGTATTTGATTGCGAGGATGATGCCATTATAGCAATTAAGGGCGGTAAAATTGTAGCTGGTGATGTAGTCGTTATCCGTTATGAAGGCCCCAAGGGGGGGCCTGGAATGAGAGAGATGTTAAATCCTACCTCAGCAATTATGGGAATGGGACTTGGTTCTTCCGTAGCTTTAATTACGGACGGACGTTTCTCAGGAGCGTCCCGTGGGGCATCTATAGGTCACGTATCTCCGGAAGCTGCAGTGGGAGGTAATATAGCCCTTATTGAAGAAGGTGATATCATACAAATTGATATTAATGCAAATACAATTAATTTTGTTATTTCAGAGGAAGAATTAAACGCCAGAAGAGCAAAATGGCAGCCAAGAGAACCGAAAATAACCACTGGTTATCTGGCAAGATATGCGGCGATGGTAACTTCAGGGAATCGCGGAGCAATCTTAGAGATACCTAAAAGATAAATGATATTCTATGAAAGAGGTGTAAAATGCAGTTAACAGGTTCACAGATATTAGTTGAATGTTTAAAAGAGCAGGGAGTAGATACCATATTTGGTTATCCGGGAGGTTCCGTTTTAAATATTTATGATGAATTATACAGACATCAGGATGAAATACGTCATATTTTAACTTCTCATGAACAAGGTGCTTCCCATGCTGCAGACGGCTATGCCCGTTCAATGGGTAAAGTTGGCGTATGTCTGGCAACTAGTGGTCCGGGTGCTACGAATCTGGTTACGGGGATTGCAACTGCTTATATGGATTCTGTACCTATGGTTGCGATAACCGGAAACGTTACAGTGAATTTACTTGGTAAGGACAGTTTTCAGGAGGTTGATATTGCCGGCATCACCATGCCTATAACAAAACATAACTTTATTGTAAAAGAAGTAGCAAAACTAGCAGAAACCCTGAGAAAAGCCTTTAAGATAGCCCAGAGCGGAAGGCCGGGGCCGGTATTAGTGGATATAGCGAAGGACGTAACAGCCAATAAAGCTGAATATGATAAAGCGGAAATTCCGCCCATAGAAAGAATTAAGGATACCATAGTTAACGAAGATATCGAAATTGCGTTAAAGATGATTAAAAATGCTAAGAAACCCATGATTTTAATAGGTGGTGGCGCTGTAATATCCGATGCAGATAAGGAAGTAAAAGAATTTGTCTATAAGGTAGATGCCCCTGTAACGGATACCTTAATGGGAAAGGGAGCATTCAGCGGTGAGGAAGAGTATTACACCGGAATGCTTGGAATGCATGGAACTAAAACAGCGAATTTAAGTGTAACAGAGTGTGATCTTTTAATTACGGTCGGGGCCAGGTTCAGTGACCGTGTTACCGGTAATGCGCAGAAATTTGCTAAAAATGCTAAAATACTGCAGATTGACATAGATCCGGTTGAGGTAAATAAAAATATAATCGTTAATCATTGTATTATCGGTGATGTCAAAGAAGCATTAAAGATTTTAAATGAAAAGTTAGAGCTGCACGATAACAAGGAATGGATTAAACATGTCCTGGATATGAAAAAACAATATCCGTTAAGATATCATACGGATGTTTTAACCGGTCCTTATATCCTGGAAAAATTATACGAAATAACTGGTGGAGATGCTATTATAACTACAGAAGTCGGTCAGCATCAGATGTGGTCTTCACAATTCTTTAAATATAAAAAACCACGGACGTTTCTTACCTCCGGGGGACTTGGAACTATGGGTTACGGACTCGGGGCCTGCATTGGGGCTAAGGCAGGCAATCCGGATAAAACGGTAGTAAACATAGCAGGAGACGGTTGCTTTCGAATGAATATGAATGAGATAGCAACAGCAACCCGTTACAATATACCAATTATCCAGATCGTATTTAACAATCATGTTTTAGGTATGGTAAGACAATGGCAGTCTCTTTTTTATGGTCAAAGATATTCCCATACTACTTTAAATGACAGTGTAGATTTTGTAAAATTGGCAGAGGCAATGGGAGCAAAAGCTTACCGTATTACAAAAAAAGAAGAAGTTGGGCCGATATTAAGGGAAGTAATTGCATTAAATATGCCGGTTGTACTTGACTGCCAGATTGCAAGTGATGATAAAGTATGGCCGATGGTGGCACCTGGAGCGGCTATTGAAGAGGTATTTACAGAAGAAGATTTGGAAATGAAGAAATAATTGGGAAAAACAGTAGATTAAGAAGTGATAGTTCATCTAAGTTCAAAGAGGAACACTTAATTAACGGATTAACGGACACTTTTTGAACAAAATAGATTTTTATTTTGTTTAAAGGTCCGTTTTTTTATTTACAAAGGATATTGACTAAAATTTAACCAAGTTTTATAATGTAATTGATTAAAGTGGTCAAGTGGAAAATAATTTGATATTGTGCCAAATTAATGTCTATATTAGTTTTATCTGTATTATTTCAACATGTTGATTTAGAAAACCAGTATGAATAAATTTGTTCAACACATTAAAGGAGGATATAAAAGTGGGAAGAGTTTATAATTTTTCAGCAGGTCCGGCTGTTTTACCTGAGGAAGTACTTAAGGAAGCAGCAGAAGAGATGTTAGACTACAAAGGGACCGGAATGTCTGTTATGGAGATGAGCCATAGGTCTAAGGCTTATGAAACCGTTATAAATGAAGCAGAACAGGATTTAAGGGATTTAATGAATATACCTGATAACTATAAGGTGTTATTCTTACAAGGTGGTGCATCCCAGCAATTTGCCATGATTCCAATGAATCTTATGAAGAATAAGGTGGCAGATTACATCATTACCGGACAATGGGCAAAAAAGGCTTATCAGGAAGCAAAAATTTATGGTCGGGCTAATGCGGTTGCGTCATCAGCAGATAAAACCTTCTCCTATATTCCGGACTGTTCCGACCTTCCTATCAGTGAAGATGCTGACTATGTATATATTTGTGAAAATAATACGATTTATGGAACTAAATTCAAAAAACTCCCTAATACAAAGGGCAAAACCTTAGTTGCGGATGTATCCTCCTGTTTCTTATCAGAACCTGTTGATGTTACAAATTATGGAATTATTTATGGCGGTGTTCAAAAGAATATTGGTCCTGCCGGTGTAGTTATCATTATTATCCGTGAAGACTTAATTACGGAGGATACTTTACCCGGAACACCTACCATGTTAAAATACAAAATCCATGAGGATAATAAATCCTTATACAATACACCTCCGGCTTATGGAATTTATATCTGCGGCAAGGTATTTAAATGGCTTAAGAAATTAGGCGGCTTAGAAGCTATGAAGGAAATCAATGAAAAGAAAGCAGCTGTACTTTATGATTTCTTAGACCAAAGTAAATTATTTAAAGGAACTGTTGTAAAGGAAGACCGTTCTTTGATGAACGTACCTTTTGTTACCGGTAATGAAGAATTGGATGCAAAGTTCGTGAAAGAATCGAAAGCAGCCGGTTTTGAAAATTTAAAAGGGCATAGAACTGTTGGTGGTATGAGAGCAAGTATTTATAATGCCATGCCAATGGAAGGTGTTGAAAAGTTAGTGCAATTTATGAGAAAATTCGAAGCAGAAAATACAAAATAAGGTGATTGGCGTAACTATTCATTCGTTTCGGTTAAACAGCTCCAATGTGCAGCTTTTGCATCTTTGGTGTGCAGTAACTGAATAGTACAGTTTTACATAAAGGAGTGTCATTATGGTAAAATATAATTGTCTGAATCCCATCGCAGCGATTGGTCTGGATTTATTTACTGAAAGCTATGAAAAGGTAGGTTCAATGGAAGAAACAGATTCCGTATTAGTAAGAAGTACATCTATGCAGGATATGGAATTACCGGATAACTTAAAAGCGATAGCAAGGGCAGGAGCCGGTGTAAACAATATTCCTATTGAAAAATGTGCTGAAAAAGGTATCGTTGTATTTAATACTCCCGGAGCCAATGCAAATGGCGTTAAGGAATTGGTTATTGCCGGTTTAATGTTAGCTTCCCGTAATATTGTCGGGGGAATTAACTGGGTACAGACCGTTAAAGATGATGAGAACGTAGCTAAATTAGTGGAAAAAGGAAAAGCTCAATTTGCAGGTAAAGAAATTGAAGGCAAGAAATTAGGTGTTATCGGTCTTGGTGCAATTGGTGTTTTAGTTGCAAATGCCGCAAAACGCTTAGGTATGGAGGTATACGGATGTGATCCTTATATTTCAGTAAAACATGCCTGGAATTTATCCAGGGATATTATCTATGTCAAGACCAAAGAAGAGATTTACCGCAACTGTGATTATATTACCGTACATGTACCTCTTTTAGATGATACGAAAAAAATGATCAATAAAGATACCATGGCAATAATGAAAGATGGGGTTATTATCCTTAACTTTGCCAGGGATTTGCTGGTAAATGATGATGACATGGCAGAAGCCCTAAAGTCCGGCAAAGTAGGATGTTATGTTACGGATTTTCCAAATGCCAAAACTGCAGGTATGGATGGAGCTATCGCAATTCCTCATCTGGGGGCTTCCACGGAAGAATCGGAAGATAATTGTGCCATTATGGCAGTTAAAGAAATCATGGAATATATGGAATACGGAACCATTAAAAATTCAGTTAATTATCCGGATTGTGATGCCGGATTCTGGGTTTCCGGAAAACGTATTACCATTAACCATAAGAACATACCGAATATGTTAACTCAGTTTACGGCTCTGTTTTCGGTGGAAAACATTAACATTTCCAACATGATTAATAAGAGCAAGGGTGATTATGCTTATACCGTCCTTGATATCGAAGGAGATGTATCCGAATCTACAGCCCAGAAATTAAAATCAATTAATGGTGTATTAAAGGTAAGAATACTTTAATTTGCATTTCAAAAGTAAAAGGATATTAAAATACTGAATTTAAAGGGGAAGCCTCTCAATGAAAGGTTTCCCTTAATTTGATTTTTCCATATCTTCGGTTATATCACTTTCTTTGACCGGACAATCCGATAATTCTGATGATTTCTGTTTTTTATTAGTCAATAAAATACCACTCGTCAATGCCGTAAATGGTGCCACTGTTACCAGGCCAAAACTGCCTACTATAGTTTCTATCATTTCAGCGGAAACATATTTGTAATTTAAAATATTATATATGGGTGTACCCTGAGCCATAAAAACCATAAGTAGGGCAATGTACCCCCCGGAATAGGCAAGCAGTAATGTGGTTGTCATGGTTCCCATAGCAGCCTTGCCGACATTCATACCGGATTTACTGGCTTCCTTCCAGTTCATACCAGGCTTTTTATTTATAACTTCATTAACAGAAGAGGTAATATCTACGGCAAGATCCATAACGGCACCTGAGGAACCAACGAATATGCTGGCCATAAAGATTTGCGTGAGGTTTAGATTCTGGTAACCGCTGTAAAGGAGACTCTCGGAATTTGGCATGATTGCACCGTGAATTTTAAAGGCACTGGTAAAAATCATACCCAGGATACAAGTAACCAGAACACCAAGTGCAGAACCAGACACCGCCGATAAGGTTTTCCGGTTGAATCCATATACCAGGGATATGATGATTATAATCAGTAATACCGTAATGAACAAACCGAAATAGATAGGATTGCAGCCTTTTAGATACGCCGGTACTAAGACTTTCCAAATTAACAATACAGTTGTAATAAACGATAGAATTGCCCGAACCCCGGTTTTGCCGGCTAACAGGATTAAAAACAAGACAAATGCCAGAGCGAGGATTGCCTCATTATTGATACGGTAATGATCAATCAGGTTTACGGACAAGATGTGATTATCTTCATAACTTATAACCACTAAAGCTTTATCACCTTCTTTAAATATCTTATCCGATTCCAGGGAACCGTTTAAAAGATTATAAGCTTCAACCTGTTGTCCTTTAAACTTTCCGCCAAGTAACTGCACATGGCAGGTTTGTTCACCCGAGCGGATTAGTCCGGTGTCAATAATATTATCATTATTGACAGATAAGATAAGTACGGAGCAGCGGTCAGTACCCTGATAAATCACCGCATCTTCAAAACCGGTGGGCATAATTATAAGAGCGGTTATAAGCAAAAGACATGCAAAAACAGGTAAATAATATTGAAGATCGAAGTTGATTTTTTTGCTTTTTATTATATTAAAATACTTTAAAAGCTGATTTTTCAGCATAAGAGTTTAAGTCCTTCTTTCCCTGTCAATTATTGATAAATATGGTACGGTGTTTAAAGTTCCAACTAAGGCTTAAAAATCAAACCGGACGGCGTGATTTTTGAACAGGGCCTGATTACATTAAGAGACTGTTGTTTTTTGCAACAGCCTCTTAATAAGCAGCCAGGATTGTCAGAACATTACCGTTATTAACCTTTGATGGTTTCATTTAATAATCAATAATACAGTTCTATTGTTATTTAACTTTTAGCAAATTAGCAAGGTTATCATATATTTCCGTATTATCATAATACCCCTCGAAAAGATCTGCACCTTCCCCTTTT
This sequence comes from Anaerocolumna sp., assembly GCA_049692775.1. Taxonomy (GTDB): domain Bacteria; phylum Bacillota; class Clostridia; order Lachnospirales; family Lachnospiraceae; genus Anaerocolumna. The sequence goes on from JBAVPE010000113.1 coordinate 9,297, forward strand.
GCAAATACACCCACCGGAAGTCCGGTATGGGCATAAGATGAGAAGTTAATACCGGATTTATTGTTTAAAAGATGGGTAATCGTTACAGTTAAGGGCTCATAAGTTCCGTATAAAATATATTCTTCCTGCGTTCTTTCCGTACTATCAGCATTCATTGTTTTATCATAGGCAGTTTTTAACAGGTCATATTCATAAGGTGTTAATACTAATTTAGAGTTTTCTGCTGTAGTACTGTCAGTTGAAGTTAATAATCCAAAATTATCTTTGATATCTTTTAATACATCTTTAAAAGAAGTTTTATTTTCCTTATATTTCTTTACATAATCGGTGTCAAATTTAGCATAGGATAATTTTTGGTTCGTAAGATTGGTTAAATATGTATTATAATCAGTTCCTGCATAACCAATGGTTAATCCACCGGTTTCATGATCACCGGTTACTATAATTAAGGTTTCGGTCGGATGACTGTAATAGAAATTAATTGCTTCATCTATTGCATCATCTAATGCAATGGTATCTGCGATGGTGGAACCGGCATCATTTGCATGACAGGCCCAGTCAATTTTACCGCCTTCAACCATCATAAAGAAACCTTTGTCATTATCCAATACATCAATCCCTTTTTTAACATAGTCTTTCAATTCCCATTCATTTGTTTTTACATCATTTGCGTAAGACAAGGAATCACTGTCTGCAAGGGTTTCTCCGATAATTATGGATTTACCGTCGGTACTTTTCAGTTTTTCAGCTTCACTTTGTGTTTTAATAACTTTATAACCACTTTTTACAGCTAAAGTATAAAGATCTTCCTGGGGTTTCGTTTTGTCATCTCCGGTCACATTCTTTAATCCACCGCCTGCAAAGTAGTCGAAATTACTCTTGATCATTTCCAGGCCGATCGCATAATAATTATTTCTGGATGCCTGGTGTGCATAGAAAGCAGCAGGAGTGGCATGGTTTAAATTAACGGTTGATATAATACCAATCTTATAACCTAACTGCTTTTTTAACTTTTCTGAAATTGTTTCATAAACAACGGTTTTCGTTTCATCCATATTGATGGTTCCGCTGTAAGTTTTATATCCGGTAGATAGGGAAGTGGCGGTAGAAGCGGAATCCGGACAAAATGAGGTGGAATCATAAGTAATAGCAGAACCGGCAACAGGAAATTTCATAAAATCCAGGTATTTGTTACCTGTTAAAATATTGGAGCTTCTGTTTTGCCCGACAGCACCAAGATAATCGCTTGCTGCCTGAATCTGAGGATAACTCATCCCATCTCCGATAAATAAAAACACATATTTGGGTGCATCTGTAATTGCTGCCTCTGCAGCTTTAGGATTTTCGGCTGCAATAGAGGTTGTACTCGTATGTATATTCATAAAAACTGCCGTTAATACGATTGCACTGATTGCAGTACCTGCAATAACTCTTTTCAATATCTTGTTCATGTTAACTCCCATCTGCCTGTTATAAGGCATAAAAAATTATTAGACATTAACTTACAACTTACCGGTTCATAACGGTTTGTACTCTTTTGGCAGAGTAAAAATTGTTTTGGTGTATCTGCGAACTATTTTTCATATTTTGTATTATGATTATTTAAACTTTTTATCCGCCTCCATCTCCTGATTATTTCAATTTCTGACTTTCCTATATATAGTAAAATATGGTATAATTTATAAATACCATATTGAAAATAAGATGTAAATAGATTGCAGCGACAATTAACATAAGCTTTACCTTTACTGGGATTGCTTTACAAATTTAATATTATTCTTACAAACCCTTCCAATAGAGGCACGGTGTAATAGGGCAGACGATTTACTTGCTTTTTAAGGTATATGAATTATAATAGTTAAATAGGATTTGTTTTATAAATATGGAGTTAAACAAGAATACAAGTATTAAAATGAAACATAAGAATATGATGACTCAGGAGGAATTGCTTCATGGCAGATGTGAAACCGTTTCAGTGTATCAGGCCGGATAAAGAGGTGGCAGGCAGGATAGCTGCCCTTCCTTATGATGTTTATAACAGGGCAGAGGCTAAAAATGAAATTAAAAAGGAACCTTTATCTTTTCTTCGTATTGACCGGGCAGAGACACAATTGGATGACGGCGTGGATACGTATGATCCGCGGGTTTATGCAATGGCAAGGGATCTGTTAGAAAATTTGATTTTAAATGGTACCTTAATAAAGGATCCCGATGAAGGTTACTATGTATATGAATTAATAATGGATGGAAGATCCCAGACAGGTCTGGTTGCCTGTTCCTCCATTGATGATTATCTTACTAATGTAATTAAGAAACATGAGAATACCAGGGAAGATAAAGAACTGGACCGTATTTGCCATGTAGATGTCTGTAATGCCCAGACCGGCCCCATTTTCTTAGCATATCGATCCCATGAGCTAATAAATAAAATCATCAATGATGTGAAAAAGGGCAAAGAATTATACGGTTTTACTTCACCGGATGGAGTTACACACAAGGTTTGGGGCATTAAGGATAAAGAACAAATTACCGGAATCAGGCATGCTTTTACCGGTATCGGCAGTATCTATATAGCGGATGGGCATCATAGGGCCGCCTCCGCAGTGAAGGTTGGTTTAAGGAGAAGAAAAGCCACTCCAGGGTATAAGGGTACGGAAGAATTCAATTATTTCCTGTCTGTTTTATTTCCGGAAGATCAGTTAATGATTATGCCATATAACCGTGTGGTGAAAGATTTAAAGGGTTATGATTTAAGGGAATTCCTGGACAGGATATCAGAAAGCTTTGAGGTTGAATTACTGGGTAACCATGCATATTCACCGGAGAAAAAGGGCTGTTTCGGTATGTATGCTGCCGGTAACTGGTACAAGCTTACCGCACATGGGGATATTAGAAATACTGTGGATCCTGTGGAGGCATTGGATGTTTCCCTGCTGCAAAATCATTTATTAAGTAAAATTCTTGATATCGGGGATCCGCGTACCGATAAGCGGATTGACTTTATCGGTGGTATCAGAGGTTTAAAGGAACTGGAAAAGAGGGTTAACGAGGATATGGCAGCAGCCTTCTCCATGTACCCCACCAGCATAACGGAATTGTTTGCCGTATCCGATGCCGGTAAATTAATGCCGCCAAAATCCACCTGGTTTGAACCTAAATTAAGAAGCGGTTTATTTATTCATAAACTTACTAAAATATAAATTGAACTAATAGCATATATATAACAGTCCCGGCACCTATACTAAAAAAAGTATTGCTTTTCCAGAGATGGAGGATGATTATTGCAGCAATAGAAATAACTTCAGGCATACCGTAAGGTGATAAGGTAAAGGAAATGTCCTTTAAGCAGTAAATAACCAGCATACCGATTATGGTATATGGCAATACTTTTCCTAAGTACAGTATATATCCGGGGGACTCTTTATTTACAGGAAACAGGATAAAAGGAAGGATCCGGATTATTGCATGGAATAATGGATTTATACCTAAAACACGTTAGTTTCCATAAAATAGGCAATATTATAGATACAAAAAATTCAAAAAATATTAAAATTAGAAATAAGATGGAACTTAACCATATTTTGTATCGTCTAATAGTTGTAAGTATTTGAGTACTCTCGGAAACTAATGGTAACAATTGAAGATATTTTAGCTGCTAAATATAGGCCACGGACATTTTCTGGATATCATAGGTATGTTTTTACTTGCCGGGCATTATTAATGCCTCCATTCGCGATGCTCAGACGGTCTGCGCAAAAACATACCTATGATATCCAGAAAATGGAGAAAGAATTATATTAACAGCATCTAAAATATCAGTAAAAACAGGTTGTGAGGGTTTCCGAGAGTACTCTATTTGATAAAGGAGGAATTGATATGTTTAGAAAAAAATTTTTACCATTAGTTTTAGTTGGATGTATGCTTACAACAGGTTTACCAGCAGCAGTTTATGCAGCAGATAACACTGCAGACAGTGCAGTATCTATTGATATTCCGGTAACAGGGGATAGCGTAGTAACCGGCAATTCAGGACAGGAACCCAAAGCGGAGGATTTAGAACGTATTATTAAGACAGTAAAAGCTAAGATAACAATACCGGAGGAGTTGGCGAAGTTTGATTATTATTTTAATTCTGATAATAATGGTACGGGTGCTTCATGGAATCTGAACTGGTATACGGAAGATAATTCAAAACGGATCACCATACAAAGCGATCAGGATGGTAACATAGTAAGATACTATTCCGATAATAATAATTCCGGCAATTATGTACCAAAGTATTTTAAGGCTGATTTAAAGGCCGCTGCTGATAAATTTATCAAGAAAGTGGCCGCGGATATTTCAGGCAAGGCGGAGTATGCAGGAGCAACTTCGGAAGGAGCTTACAGTGGTCAATACAATTATCAATATCAGCGTGTAGAAAACGGAATTCCCATGCCCGATAATACAATAACAGTAGGCGTTAATTATGAAACCGGAAAAGTCACATCTTATAGTTCCAACTGGTTATATAATGTAAACATCCCATCAGCCGATACCAAGATTACAAAAGAGGATGCAGCCGAAAAAATCGGGAAAACAGTTACCATGAAATTATCCTACCAAAATGCCTACACAACAGATAAAGATGGTAAAACAGAGATTAAAGCATTTTTGGTATATTCCCCGGATAATTCTTATGCAGCAGTAGATGCAAAAACCGGTGAGGTTTATACGACTCAGAATGAATGGATAGAACGGGACGGCGCTACTGTCTATGGCGATGAAAAATCGGACAGCGTCAGTGACAGCGGACTGACGCAGCAAGAGGTAACAAAAATTGATGAAATAAAAGGACTTATCAGTAAGGAAGCGGCCATTAAAGCAATCACTGAAAATAAAAGTTTATTATTGGATGATAACTTAAAATCCATATCAGCATCCCTGTATAAGAAGAATAATTATTCTGCGGATGACAAAGATTCTAAATATGTCTGGAGCATTAACCTATCCGACCCGAGGGAAATTAAGAATGAAGGCAGTGACACTTATCGCGCTTATGCTAATGCGAGTGTAGATGCAAAGACCGGTAATATAATATCCTTTAATTCCAGTATAAAAGATTATTATAATATGAGCAAACAGGAATGGGAATCAGTTAAAGTAAAATATAATATGGAACAAGGCCAGAAAACATTAGAAGACTTCTTAAAGATCCAGATACCAGATAAGTTTAAAAATTCAGTATTATCCGATCATAAGGAATCCTATGTTATTTCTTATGATAATGGCAAAGAAGTATATGGCGGATATTATTATAACTATAACAGGGTGAATGCGGGAGTTGAATATCCTTATAATGGAATTAACGGTGCTGTGGATGGTGTGACCGGGAAGATTTATTCCTTCTCCTATAACTGGAATGATAATATAACCTTCGAAGCACCAAAAAATATCATCAGTGCAGATGATGCATTTGATAGTTATATTGCCAATAAAGGATATCACCTGGTATATGAAATTAACAACATTCATTCCTATGAAAGTGCCGGTCAAAAAATAGTAAGTACTGGTTCTTATTCCGTTGACAGTGAAGTGCGCTTAGTATACAGGACCGATATATCACCCGCAACCATTTCACCGTTTACCGGAAAACAGTTAGATTATGATGGAGAAGAATATGTTGAACCGGAAGATATGTATAAGTACAATGATTTAAACAACACAACCTCTGAACGTAATATCAGGCTGCTGTCAGAAATTGGTATCGGTTTTAAGGGAAGTGAGTTTAAGCCCGATAAAGCCATTACTACAAAAGAAATTACCGATTTCTTAAACCAGGCAGGTATTTATTATAATAATAACAAATATAAATTAAGCAATGACGATTCAGCAATAACACGTTTAGAGGCATCTGAATTTACCGTTCAGATATTAGGTTATGATAGTGTAGCAAAGTTGAGAAATATTTATAATACCAACTTTAAAGACCAAAGTCAGATTTCCTCTGAATATCTTGGCTATACTGCTTTAGCACAGGGCTTAAACCTGATTACCAGCAACAACAATAATGAATTCAGGCCAAATGATAAATTAACCCGTGCAGAAGCAGCTGATATGATAATAGCTATGCTGAATGTAGAAAAATAAATTATTAAACAATTAAAAATAAATCACGTTAAAAGGTAACAGTAAATAAATAGGCATAAATGAAATACTACAATTAAAACGAATACTATAATCTGAAATGGGTTGGATGGTTTATGAATATCCACCCCATTTCAATTAATAAACTTTAAATCTTAACTCTAAAATCCTGAGGTATCCGGTTTTCAAAACCATCCGTCAAACCACGGTTCGAAATAATTTAGATAATTTTCACTTTTGTATAAAGCAAAAATGTGGTAAAATAAAGCCAGGCTTAAACAAATACTTTAGGAGGCAGCAATGAAAGATGCAATATTTTTGGAACCGGTATTTAAAGAGATGATTTGGGGTGGAAATCGGCTTAAGACTGATTACGGATATGATATACCTAGTGACAATACAGGGGAATGCTGGGCAGTAAGTGCACATACCAATGGTGACTGTACAATAAAGAACAGTATATATAAGGGAGAGAAATTAAGCAGTTTATGGAAGAATCACAGGGAATTATTCGGTGATGTAAAAGGAGATAGTTTTCCATTGCTGATTAAAATCATTGATGCAAAGGCAGATTTAAGTATACAGGTTCATCCGGATGATGAATACACAGCTCAATATGAGAACGGTTCTTTAGGTAAAACCGAATGCTGGTATATACTGGACTGTGAGGCAGACGGCAAAATCATCATTGGCCATAATGCGAAAGATAAAACAGAATTAAAAAATATGATAGATGAACACAGATGGGACGAATTGATTCGTGTTTTACCAATAAGGAAGGGTGATTTTTTTCAAATTGAACCTGGAACGGTACATGCAATTAAAGCCGGGACTGTAATCTTAGAAACCCAGCAGAACAGTGATATTACGTACCGGCTATATGATTATGACCGGTTGTCGGATGGGAAACCCAGGGAACTTCACATAGATAAGAGTGTCGACGTAATCAAATGTCCATACTCAGATAAAGGAACAGAAAGAAAATTAATAAATTTTGAACAGGCAGTAGTAGAAGAATTGGTAACTTGTCAATACTACTCAGTAAGGAAACTATCTGTTAATGGAAAACAGTCATTTGATCAATCGGAGCCTTTCACTATTTTAAGTGTTATTGAAGGAGAAGGTTTCATAGATGGGGTTAAAATAATAAAAGGAGATCACTTTATATTACCGGCGGATTATGGAGCTTACTGTTTAGAGGGTAATATGCAGCTGATTACATCACATATATAAGAAGGAGATTATAAATGGGTAATTTTTTTAATATGGATAATGGCTTCTTTACAGCCTTAAGTAAGTTTGTGGATATCATAATCATCAGTATCATATGGTTGGTTTTATGTATTCCGATAGTCACCATAGGTCCCTCTACGACTTCTTTATATTATGTGGTCGTAAAGGTTATAAGAAGGGAAAGGGGATATTTAACCCGGGAATTTTTCCGGTCTTTCAAAACAAATTTTAAAAATGGTATTATTTCCGGCGTTTTATTAACGGTTTTATATGTAGTATTATTATTTGACCGCAGATTCGCAACAAGCTTAAGTGGCACACAAGGTTTTATTATGTTAAGTATCTTTAATGCCATGATTTTTCTTTTAGTTTGTGTTACTATATATATATTTCCATTATTATCAAGGTTTAGTATGGGGATTAAACAGTTATTTAAAACTGCATTATTTATGTCCATGAAGCATTTACCAACTACGATTCTTTTATTTATTATCACAGCTGTGTTTGTATTTGGTACCTATATAATGCCGATTATAATTTTAATTTCACCTGCTCTATGCATTTTAATGTGGTCCCTGTTATTGGAAAGAGTCTTTAAAAAATACATGCCTGAGAAAAATGAAGATGCTGAAAGCACAGGTAAAGATGAATGGTATTTAGAATAAGCAGGTATATCAGGAATACCCTATGGTCTGTGAGAATAGTGAAGGATTTTTCTCTGCCCTGATTCCTGGTACTAAAATTACTCCCTATACATTTATAGCCACCTATAATAACAATCCTTAGAGGAAATAGGGGATCCCTATACTTATGAGCCCATTATTGACCTTATAATGTCCAAACCGAAGTGAACAAAAGGAAGAAAAAATCATAATCGAAAGGATTTTAATATGAATCAATTTTTGTATCATTGTGTCGCTATATTAGAGGCAGGGAAAAATAATAAAAGCGTAAATGATTTAAAAAATATCCTGGCTGACTATTTTGGCAACGGTTTAAAAGGGGTAATTGATTATGGACTTGATTTCATTATAAAACTGATATTTGCGGTTATTATTATTATAATAGGTAAAAGGCTGATACGTTTTCTTACCGGGCTGCTTGATAATTATTTTAAACGTACTAAAATTGAGATCAGTGTATCCGGCTTTTTAATTGCTTTGACCCGTGCATCCTTGTATGTTATTTTAGTTGTGTTTGTTATAACGAAAGTTATTGGTTTCGAAAGTACTCCTATTATAGCCATAATAGGTTCGGCAGGACTTAGTATCGGATTGGCATTACAGGGGAGTTTATCTAATTTTGCAGGCGGGGTTTTAATCTTATTACTAAAACCTTTCCGCGTTGGGGACTATATCATAACAGGTGGGAATGAAGGAACAGTTACCTCAATTGATATTTTCTATACCAGACTGTTAACAGTGGATAACCGGCTTTTGGTAATGCCTAATGGTACCTTATCCAATACGAATATTATAAATGTGACCTATGAGCCTATAAGAAGACTGGATATATCTGTTTCAATCGATTATTCGGAAAATATAAAGAAGGTAAAAGATATTTTAATGGAAACAGCTAAAAATCATGAACTGGTCCTAAATGATCATGACATAACAGTATTTGTGAATAGTTTTGATCCGAGTGCCATAAATATTGGTATAAGGGTATGGGTCATGAAAGAAAATTATTGGATATTAAAATGTGAGCTGCTTGAATTAATTAAAAACCAATTTGATAAAAATGAAATTACAATTCCATTTGATCAGTTAGATGTTAATATTCGGAATTAAAAAATAAAAAAATATACTTTTTTAAAAAAAAAGCTTTTCTTTTTACTAAAAAAGTGGTATTTTATCTTTAGACGAAATATTCGTTAGAGCAAAGGTGTTCTCTAGGTTCTTTTTGAGAACACTTTTTTATTATACAATTATTGGAAAATCCGGTATTTGTATATCCTAAATAAATATGTTATTACAAATATAAAACGAATGGAAGGAGTTTATTATTATGGCAGAAAAATTAACAGATATCTTTGGAATTGACGTGTTTAGTGAAGCAACCATGATTGAACGTTTGCCAAAGAAGACTTATGCTGCATTGAAGAAAACAATCCAGAATGGGGAGGATTTAGATCCTGCCGTTGCAGATGTAGTTGCAAACGCAATGAAAGATTGGGCAATTGAGAGAGGTGCAACACACTTTACTCACTGGTTCCAGCCAATGACCGGTATTACTGCTGAAAAGCATGATTCCTTTATTAGTCCAACCTCTGATGGTAAGATATTAATGGAGTTTTCAGGTAAAGAATTAATTAAAGGTGAACCGGATGCTTCTTCATTCCCTTCAGGAGGTTTAAGGGCAACATTTGAAGCCAGAGGTTATACTGCTTGGGATTGTACTTCACCAGCATTCTTAAGAGAAGATGCTGCCGGTGTTACCTTATGTATTCCTACCGCTTTTTGTTCCTACACAGGAGAGGCACTTGATAAAAAAACTCCTCTTCTTCGTTCAATGGAAGCTATTAGTGATCAGGCTGTGCGTATTTTAAAATTATTCGGACATAAGGAAGTTAAAGCTGTATCCTGCTCTGTAGGACCGGAACAGGAATATTTCTTAATTGATAAAGCAAAATATTTAAAAAGAGAAGACTTAATCTTCAGCGGACGTACCCTTTTTGGTGCGATGCCTCCAAAAGGACAAGAACTGGAAGATCATTATTTCGGAAGTCTGAAAGAAAGAATTTCTTCCTTCATGAAAGAATTAAATGAAGAATGCTGGAAACTTGGTATCTTAGCTAAAACTCAACATAATGAAGTTTCTCCTGCCCAGCATGAGTTAGCCCCTATCTATGCGACTGCTAATATTGCAACGGACCATAATCAATTAGTTATGGAAGTTATGAAAAAGGTTGCTAACCGTCATGGTTTAGCTTGTTTACTTCATGAAAAACCTTTCGCAGGTGTAAATGGCTCCGGTAAGCATGACAACTGGTCTATGGTTACAGATACCGGAAAAAACCTTCTTGACCCTGGTAAAACACCTCATGAAAATGTACAGTTCTTATTATTCTTAGCTGCTGTATTAAAAGCTGTTGATGAAAATGCGGATCTTCTTCGTCTTTCTGCTTCTAATCCTGGTAATGACCATAGATTAGGCGCTAACGAAGCACCTCCTGCTATTATTTCAATTTTCCTTGGAGAACAGTTAGCAGATGTATTAACACAGTTAATCGAAACTGGGGAGGCTACCAGCAGTAAACAGGGCGGCAAATTAAATACAGGTGTTCATACAATACCAGAATTCAGAAAAGATGCTACAGACAGAAACCGTACTTCACCGTTTGCATTTACCGGTAATAAATTTGAATTTAGAATGGTCGGTTCTTCTATGTCAATAGCCGGACCCAATACTACATTAAATACAATCGTTGCAGATGTGTTATCTGACTTTGCAGATGAATTAGATAAAGCTGATAATTTTGATGTAACAGTTCATGATTTAATTAAGAAAACTGTTACAGACCATCAGAGAATCGTATTCAATGGTAACGGATATTCGGATGAATGGGTTGCAGAAGCTGAAAAGAGAGGCTTACCAAATATTAAGTCCATGGTTGAAGCAATACCTACTATGGTTTCAGAAAAATCTGTTAAATTATTCAGCAAGCACAAGGTATTTTCAGAAGTTGAACTTCATTCCCGTGCGGAAATTGAATATGAAGCTTATTCAAAGACCATTAATATCGAAGCTAAAACTATGATCGAAATGGCAAGTAAACTCTTTATCCCAGCTGTTATCAAATATGCTTCCGGTTTAGCCGGATCCATTAATTCTATTAAAACGGCTGTACCGGATGCGGATGTTAGTGTACAGGAAGGTTTATTAAAAGAAACTTCTTCCCTTTTAGTTTCTGCCAAGTCTGCATTAATTGCACTTCAGTCTTATGTGACAACAGCAGCAGGGAAAGAAGGTGCTGAACAGGCAAAATACTTTAGAAGTGTTGTTTTCCCTGCAATGTCACAGCTTAGGGCACCTATTGATGAACTTGAATTAATCGTTGATAAAGAAGTATGGCCGGTTCCTACTTACGGTGATTTATTATTTGAAGTATAATTTGATAAAAATTATGTAATTATTCGGGCTGCCTTCTAGGCAGCCCGTTTTTTATCTCATAGGAAAGTTCTCCCTATGAGATAAAAACCCTCCGGGGGATGCGCATGACGTGCAAGAGAAATTTGTCACTGAGGTGACAGCGCATAATCAGGTGGTGGAAGTCCATTGTGGGGGCTGGCAGTTGAACCAGGTACAAGGAGCTAAAGAAGTAATAAAAGGCGCAAATAGTCGGAAGAGTTAAAGGAGGATAGTATTGTTGCCAGTTCTTAATAGTACCCTGACAGACGACGTGTGTGAAAAGGGAACGTAGAATAGACAAAAAACATGTAGAATATGCAAAAAATATTTCCATTATATGGAAAATAATATATAATAAGGTGTAACGATTCAACAAAAGGGGAGGGATATCATATGGGGAAAACTAAATTGTATTTATTATAATGGGTTTAGGCTAAAATCAGAGGTGTTATTATATATTAATAAACCAGTATATCGTTACTTTTTTAGCGCCTGAACTGAAATACTAAAGGAGTTATTACTTGAAAATCTTTTCTATTTCGGAAATTATAATCTTTAAATTAAAGGGAGGATAAGAAATAGATAGGGTATGATGTTTTTGCTAAGAGGATTAAAGATTTTATCTTAAGTATGAGCCGGTTATTATACAGATAAATGATAGTGATAATTTTGTATCTTATTCATCATATTAAAAGGTGTTTGATAAATTATATAAACACCAGGAGATATTCCTAAAATGTCCATATTACAAGAAGGATAATCTGTTAGAGAATATAGCTGGACTTTTTTGCGATTATGATAGATAATAAAGACATTCAGCAGAAACAATAAATAACCACAACTGCTTATTATAGTCGAACTTATGTAAAAGGAGTAGAATATGCGTAACATTAAATTAGTATTGGAGTATGACGGTTCCCGTTATGATGGATGGCAGAAACAGGCAGGAAATAGCAAAAGTATAACCATACAGGATAAAATAGAAAATGTATTGGAAAAAATGGAAAATGAACCTGTAACAGTGATAGGAGCAGCCAGAACAGAAGCAGGTGTACATGCTTATGCACAAATTTCCAACTTTACCACCAATTCGGATATGAAATTATATGAGATCAAACATTATTTAAATCGCTACTTACCAAGGGATATTGCTGTAATTGAGGTAGCTGAGGTTCCGGAGAGATTTCATAGTAGTTTTAATGCGAAAGCGTTTCGATATGAATATAAAATATCGATGGGTGAAGTTCAGTCAGTTTTTGAACGTAAATATAATTATTACAGTTTTCATAAATTAGATATCTTAAAGATGAAACAGGGAGCAAAACATTTAACAGGTAAACATGATTTTAAAGCATTTTCTGATAATAGACGTATGAAAAAATCAACAGAACGAACCATTAATCAGATTGATATTTATTCTGATATAAATGAAATCGTGATTACCATCGAAGCAGATGACTTTTGGCCTAATATGGCGAGGATAATTGTTGGAACGTTGATTGAAATGGGAGAAGGAAACAGAGAACCCGTTTCCATGAAGGATATTTTAGAGAGCGGTAATCGCGAAAAAGCTGGTATGATAGCAGAAGCGAGAGGCTTATTCTTGCAGGAAGTACTGTATCAATAAATCACTGGTTAAATTAACTTAATTTGTATGGCTGATAAACAAAATGATTTACTTAAAAGTATTGAATATTAAGAAAAATTAATTAAGGATTTAGGTTATAATACAGTTGCTAAAAAATAATAAAAGGGTTATAATTTTCCATGAATAAGTTAAGTGGAGGATTCAGATGAAGAATGTAACAATGAAGGATATTGCAGACAGCCTTAACATAAGCACCGTTACAGTCTCTAAGGCACTTTCTGATAAAGATGGTGTTAGTAATGAATTAAGGGATAAAATTAAAAATATTGCTGAAGAAATGGGTTACCGGTATAATTCTTTAGCTAAAAGCTTGAAAGATGGTAAGAACTATAACATAGGTATAATTATTGCAGACCGGTTTATTCGGGACGATGGGGATGCTTTTTATTTGAAAATGTATCAAAGCGTAGTAAAAGCTTTATCCAGGGTAAATTATTATGGTATTATGGAGATTATTTCTACAGATTTAGAAAGAAAATTATCAATTCCCAATATTTTATCGGATAATAAAGTAGATGGAATCATAATTCTGGGCCAGATGGGCTTTAATTATGTAAGCCTTATTAAGAATACTGCCATACCCCTTGTACTATTGGATTTTTATGACGAATTATTAGACGTAGATGCTATAATCAGTGACAGTTTCTATGGCTCTTATAAAGTAACAAACCATTTATTATCACAGGGACATAGGAATATTGGTTTTGTGGGGAATATTTTTTCAACCAGCAGTATATTAGATCGTTATTTAGGGTATTATAAAGCGTTAATTTCCAATGGACTTTTGATCCGGGACGATTGGATTCTTGAAGACCGCAGCGAAGAAGGAGAGTACATTGATTTTAATCTACCGGAACAGATGCCGACGGCTTTTGTCTGCAATAATGATGGGGTGGCTTATCTTTTCATCAATAAATTAAAAAAGTCAGGCTATAGTGTTCCGGCTGAAATATCGGTAGTTGGTTATGATAATGATATATTTGCCAATATCTCTATACCTAAATTAACAACAGTGGAAGTTGATATTGATACGATGTCTGAAACAGCAGTAGATGCAATGATTCGAAAGATCAGCGGTGATAAACATGCTATCGGGAGAAAAGTAATCAGCGGAAAATTAATTATCAGGGATTCAGTTGCTAAAGTAGATCAAAAATCAGATAAATTACAACAGAAAATAAAGTTGGTTTATTAAACAACATAAGGATCTATTAAATGTGAAAAATTATTCAGAGTTGTTGTATAGAATTAAAATAGCCTACCCCAAAATAAATCTTCTTAGATTAAATTTGGGACAGGCTTTACATTTAACCGATGATAAACACTTGCATTATTCTCGTACTAATATCTTAGTGATTTCAGATACATATAAGATATGATAATCTTTCTCCGCATAACAGGTTACCGGGATATCCTTATCGATAAAACTTTTTTCCTCATATGGTTGCACAAAAAGCTTTTTGCAGAGCATTACAGTATCCGCTTCTGCGAAGTAAGGAATTTCATTTTCATGAGTCACGGTTAAACCTGATTTTAACACCTTGTTTTCATCTCTGCCGGAAACAGTTCCTAAATATCCTAAGACTTTACGAAAACTTTCATCATAGAAGCTTAATGAAAAAGTATCTGCCGAATCAATAAATTCTTTTGTATAACGCTGGGGGCGGATAACCATAAAGGCTACATCTTTACCCCACATAATACCAAGTCCGCCCCAGGAAGCGGTCATGGTATTCACTTTACCATCCTTTTCTGCTGTGATTAACATCCAATCCTGACCAATCATATGAAAAGGATTTCCTTGCAGTTTAGCGGCTGCTATTTCTTTTAAATTATTCATAATAATATTCATTCCTTTCGCGAACTCAAAGTATAAAATGTAATCATAAGTACCTTGGTAAATTTAAACTCTTTTGTAAGAACGTTACTTAAGTATAGTATAATACGAAGGTGTTCCTTAAGGCAAGTAAAATATATGATAGAAGCAGATCTTGATATGTTATTAGAAAAAATAAGCAAATTGATTAACAATTATTTATTTGCCAGTACCGCAGGGTGTTTTGTAACGAAAAATCCGTAGAACAGTGGTACGAAAGCACATATTTTTATGTGATGTCTGATATCTGTGCATAAACATAACTTTCCGGAGGTACGAAAGGAAGTTATCTTGATTTTTGGTAAAAACTCCATTATAATATAAATTATTGTAACGTTTCAATGAAATTCAGGGGGTATCGCATGCCAACGATTAAAGATATAGCAAAACATGCCGGTGTTTCGCAAGGAACAGTGTCCAATGTTCTAAATGGAAAAGGGATTGTGAGTGTTGAAAAGATTAATCTGGTTAAACAGGCGGCACAAGAACTAGGGTATAAAATTAATGAAAAGGCAAAATTTCTGCGTCAGGGAGTTTCTAAAGAAATTGCAGTCATTATTCCTAATCTGGATGAGAATGTCTATGCGGATTTGTATGTTGCAATTCGCAAAGAGCTTATGCTGTCAGGTTATACAGTTAAGCTCTTTCTGACAATGGACATGCCTGCAATAGAAAAATCCATTATTAAGGAATTGTATTCCGCTCAAATAGATGGCATGATAACGGTATCTTGCCTTTCAAATCCGGAAAAATATTATACTTCAGATTTTTTAAGTGAGGTAAAAACAATTTTTATTGTACGAAAACCTACCGGATGTAAACATTTTGCCGGATTTGATGATGAACTGGCCGCAAAGCAAATTGCTGAAAAAGTGCTGAAGTATGGAAACCAGAATATTGGTTTATTCTCCAATACCATTGACCAGACAGAGGATTTTTTTTCAAGTTTATCAGAATATTTTAAGAAGCTGGATGTTACATTTTTTTGGGTGAATTCTGAAAATTCAAAAGCAAAATTTGATGCGTTTCAATTCTATCAAAGAAAAGAAAAAATAGATACGGTTATTACCGGAAGCCTGCAATTGGCGCAGGCGGTTGAGGCAGCATATTATTATGGGGGTTTGGAAAACAAACCCAATATTATCACAATTGCCCCAGCGCGCATTATGAATGTGAGCCCTTATGAGGAGTATCAGTTGGATTATCTGTATTTGGGCAGGACTTCGGCAGATACTTTGCTGGATTGGATTGAAAATGGCAATCAGCCATCAGCTCAAACCATTGTTAAGAATTCCGGATTTCGTAAAAATAATACAGACTATGCAAGAAGTGAACAAGACGAGGTTTTAAATATTTTAATGGTTCAAAGTCCCACTGCGGATGTGCTGCAAAAAATATCTCCGCTCTTTAAAAAACTTACCGGTATAGAATTGCGCTTTATTACTTTTTCTTATGATGAAACCTATAATGCAATATCCAATTTTGGGGGCAGCGGAATGTATGATGTCATTCGAATGGACATGGCCTGGCTATCCTGGTTTGCAAAAAGCACGCTTTTACCAATTGACGAATTTAACATGACGCAAGAAATATACAATCGTTTTTTGCCGGAACTATTAGATCAGTATTGCGTTGTAGACGAAGTAAAATATGCCTTTCCTTTCGATCCGAGTGTTCAGATTTTATTTTACCGTAAAGACTTGTTTGAGGACGTAAAATTACGCAGGGGCTATTTTGAAAAATATCACTGTGAGCTTACGGTTCCTAAAACTTTTAAAGAGCTTAATCAGATTGCGGAGTATTTTACAAAAAGTTTTAACCCTGAATCGCCTACTGATTATGGAATGACTCTGGCTACAGGAAATTCAGGGATGATTTCGTGTGAGGTGATGCCCCGTATCTTTGATTACAGCGGTGGTTTTGTCGACGAAAATGGAAATCTTCAACTTTCTAAAAAAGAAACAATCGATGCTGTCGAAAATTTCATAAAAACAACGGAATACTGCTCGGATCAAGAAGTTAGATGGTGGGATTCTGCAGTGAAACAGTTTGCATCAGGGCGGGTGGCTATGACAATTGTATTTGCAAATCATGCCGCAGACATTATCCGCAGTCAGTATTCTAAAGTTGCAGGCAAAATTGGATATGCGCCTATTCCCGGAAATAAACCATTGCTTGGTGGCGGTGTTTTGGGTATTTCCAAAAACAGTACCCGGGTGGAAATGGCGCTTCGGTTTATAGACTGGGTCTGCAGTGATGAAATATCTTTGGTCATATCTGTTTTAGGAGGCATGTCTGCCAGTAAAATCGTTTATGATAATCCGGAGGTAATTGAAAAATATCCTTGGTTTAACATGGTGAAAGAATGTTTTGCCATGGGTGTAAACCGTAATACATGTATGAGCAGCAGCAAGCATATTGATGTGAGAAAGATAGAAGATATACTTGGCATGGCAATTATGAATGTTTTGATGGGGACAATGACACCGGAACAGGCAATGCTATTTGCAGAGATGTCTATTGAAAAGTAAATTAATATTAAAAAAAGGGGCTATTTTACAATAGCCTCTTTTTTTAATCCGACAAGCCGTATTAGTTCAATGTCGTTTTCAAACTCGCCTATAACGGTTTCATAGCACCTTGAATTTACACGTTTCAATTTTATATGATGCTTTATTATTTTTCTATATGATAAAATATAGAAAAATTGCAAGAAAAAGTTAAGAAATATATATAAAAATAACAATAATTGACAATATAGAAATCTTGACGATGTTTACTGCTTGATTTTACAAAAATCATAATTGGAATTTACAAAAAGTTAATTGACACGTTTCAATTATGAAATATAATAATTAAGGAACAAGATAATCATGAAATCAAACGAATGATACGAAAAGGAGAATAATGATGATGAAAAACAAAAAAGCAATACTGTTCCTTTTGGCTGGTGTGGTGGCCGTGGGGATGAGTCTGACTGGCTGTTCTTCGGCCGGTACGGGAACTGTGCCAACAGACACCGCTATAACTGAGACGGCAGACAACGCTGCAGCCGAAACGGCAGACACGGCTGCAGCAGACCAGGGATCTGCCGGTGTCAAAGGGACTGGTGAACAGCTAGTTATTTATTCCAACTCCGTGTCTGATGGCCGCGGCGATTGGCTGAAAGAACGGGCGTTACAGGATGGATTCAAGATTGAATATGTGGATGCCGGCGGAGGAGATATTCAAAACCGTCTGGTGGCAGAAAAGAACAGTCCGGTGGCAGATGTAGTGTTTGGACTTAACAACATGTACTTCGAGAACCTCAAGAGCCAAGACCTTCTGGAAAAGTATATTCCCTCTTGGGCGGGCGAAACTGAAACAGGCATAAGCGATAAAGATGATTACTTCCATGCCACAGTCAAGCAGTATATTTTCCTTATCTATAATTCAGATAAGTATACACCAGAAACGGCACCGGAAGATTGGCCGGATTTGTGGGAAAAAGAAGAACTGCATGGTATATACCAACTCCCGGACGGTTTGGGCGGAGCCAGTATCCAGACTATACTGGCAGGTATTCTGGTACGTTATCAGGATCCGAACGGTGAATTGGGCGTTTCCGAGGACGGTTGGAAGGCAATGGAACAGTTCTTCAAGTATTCAACAAAACTTGCAACGGGCGAGGATCTTTATGCGAAGCTTGCTTCTGGCGAAAGTCCTATTACGCTCATGTGGTCAAGCGGTATTGCCGCCAGAGAAGAGCAGTATGGCATTAAGGCCGGCATTGTGAACCCGGAAATTGGTATACCTACTATTTTTGAACAGGTTGGAATTGTAAAGGGCAGTAAGAAACTGGATGAGGCAAAACGTTTTGTAGACTGGTTTGGCAGTGTGGAAATTCAGGGCGAATGGTCTAAACAGTTTTCCACCATCCCGGTAAACAAAGGGGCAATGGATCAGGTCAGTGAAGAAAACAAACAGATGAATGATACCTATAAGACGCAGGACATTGACTGGAGCTTTGTTGCAAAGTATATGAATGATTGGGTTGAAAAAATTGAGTTGGATTATGCAAAATAGCGAATTAATAAGAAGACGTGTTTGGGAAACAAGTATCAGAACACGCGGCTAGAAGGAGTTGGAGAATGATTTCATTAAAAGATATAGAAGTCAGGTTCGGCAGCTTTCAGGCGCTGCAGGAAGTGAACATTGACATCGGCGAAGGGGAATTCTTCACCTTCTTAGGGCCTTCCGGCTGTGGCAAGACGACGACCTTACGTACACTTGGAGGGTTTATCAAACCCTCCAGAGGCCGGGTATTCATCCAAGATACAGACGTCACGGAGCTTCCTGTTGAACAGCGTAATATCGGCATGGTGTTCCAAAGCTATGCCCTCTTCCCGACGATGGATGTTTATGAGAACATCGCTTTTGGGTTGAAAGTAAAGAAACTGCCCCAAAAAGAGATTAGGGAGAAGGTGTACACAATTGCGCACAAAGTGGATATAGATGAGGAACAGCTTGATAAGAAAGTTTCAGAACTGTCTGGTGGCCAGCAGCAGCGTGTGGCGATTGCCAGGGCACTTATCACACAGCCGTCCATTATCTGTCTGGATGAGCCGCTGTCGAACCTGGATGCTAAACTGCGTGTCCAATTGCGGAATGAACTGAAAGATCTGCAGCAACAGTTTGGTATTACTACCGTTTATGTAACCCATGATCAGGAAGAAGCATTGATACTGTCCGACCGAATCGCAGTTTTCAATAAAGGCAGAATTGAGCAGATTGGCAAGCCACAGGAAATTTACAACCGTTCTGCGACGGAATTTGTGTGCAATTTCATTGGAGACATAAACCTTCTGGATACCAATATCTTGCAGGCAATGCACACCAAAGATATAGCAGGGATACAGAGGGATAAGAGAAGCTATTTAAGGCTTGAGTGTGTCCATATCGCTGAAGGCGGACAGCCGTCAGATGGGGCTGCACTCAAGGGTGTTATCAAAAGGATGGAATATTGCGGGCTGTATACCAAGTATCATTTGGACGTGGCAGGTTCACCCATTAAGTGTATTGAAAAAGGGGATGGGCATGGACGCTTCGTTACCGGACAAACGGTACAGCTCCACATTGACCCCGCCCATATTATGCAGTATTAAGGTGGCCCATATGAAAAAACTACAAATTATTTTGCAAAAGATACCATATATAAAAACCATTTCCTTTTTGTTTTTTACCTGGTTCATCTTCGGTTTTCTGATTATTCCCAACTTAAACGTACTGTATCAGACTTTTTGGGAGGATGGGCATTTTTCGGTGGAAGTGTTCTTAAAGCTGTTCCATTCCCAAAAAGCCATGAACAGCTTAAAGAATAGTTTTATTCTGGCAGTATCCATGTCCATTACCGTCAATCTGGTAGGTATCACCCTGGTGCTGTTAACGGAGTACTTTGACATCAGGGGAGCAAAGTTTTTGCGGCTGGGATATATGACCACACTGGTTTACAGCGGTGTGGTGCTGGTATCCGGATATAAATTTATCTATGGAAACGGCGGTATCATTACGGATCTTCTCATAAAGATTTTTCCGCAGATGAATCCAGGTTGGTTTGAGGGCTACGGCGCAGTCATATTTGTCATGACATTTGCCTGTACTTCCAACCACATGATTTTTCTGCGAAACGCACTGCAAAAAGTTGATTTTCAGACGATTGAAGCGGCGAAAAGCATGGGAGCTTCCGCTGCCAGGATTCTGTTCAAGGTTGTGCTGCCGACTTTACTGCCCACCATTTTCGCCGTCACGATTCTCACCTTTCTGACTGGACTGAGTGCGACTTCCGCGCCGATGATGGTCGGCGGTGATAAGTTCCAGACCATAACGCCTATGATCCTGCTGTTTTCACAGTCCATGGGGTCTAAGGACCTGGCGGCACTCATGTCCATTATTTTGGGTATCGCTACAATCATTCTCCTGACGATTATGACCCGTATTGAAAAAAAAGGAAATTACATGTCGGTATCTAAAGTAAAAACGGCCCTTATTAAACAGAAAATCCACAATCGGGCTGCTAATGCGGGTGCATATACGCTGGCTTATATTCTGTTTTTGGTTTACGTGGTACCTGTGGTACTTATCATCTTTTTTTCTTTCACGGATGTGAAAACGATTATGACAAAGCAGATAACCTTCGACAGTTTTTCACTTGACAATTATAAGAAACTGGTAACTGGCATGGCTGGTTTAAAGCCATTTCTGGTAAGCTTTGTGTATGCGTTGATAGCATCTGCTGCCGTGTCCGCATTAGCTATCGTGGCATGCCGGCTGATTCGCAGAAATCAAAATCGATTAACCTTAGCACTAGAGTATTCCCTGCTGATTCCCTGGATGCTGCCGGGCACACTGATAGCTCTTGGTTTGGTGCTGACCTTTAATGGACCGAAGTGGTATGCGGGAAATTTGATTTTAACGGGAACACCTTTGATTATGGTTCTGGCTTACATTATTGTAAAAATACCGTTTACCCTGAGAATGACAAAAGCATCATTTTTCTCCATAGATGATTCTTTAGAGGATGCGGCACGCAGCCTTGGATTGAGGGCAGTAAGTGCTTTTATTAAAATTTCATTGCCGGTTATCATGCCGTCTGTACTCGCTGTATTGGCTCTTAATTTTACCGGACTGCTGACCGACTACGATTTATCCGTATTTTTGTTCCATCCGCTGTACCAGCCACTCGGTGTCTATATTAAAAGCCTGACTGACTCAACATCAAATGCGGATAACACTGCCATGAGCCTGGTATATGCCGTACTGATCATGGTTATTTCAACCGTTGTTCTTTCCCTTGTCTATGGCAGACGGGATGAAGATAAAAATAAAAGAAAAAATAAAAGAAGAAGTAGGAAACGATGAAAATAGGAAAAGAAAAATATCAAAATATCAATGCGGTATTGAATAAAAAATTAGAAGAAAAAAAGGTCCTGATTGCATCACACAGAGGCTGCACCACCGGTAATATTATCGGGAATACAATCCCTGCATTTAAGAGCGCATTTCAAATGGGAGCAGATATTTGCGAGATGGATGTGGTTAAGTCTACAGACGGGATTTTCTATGCTTTCCACGATGGCGGTGAACCACTGAGTTTTCATAGGGATGAATGTATTAAGACCATGTCGTCTGCAATGATTGATTCCCTGGATTACTATAACAGTATCGGCGGGGTAAGCAATTATCGTACGAATCGGGTGGAAGATATCCTGCGGTTTTTCTGCCACGGCGAACTGTTTAACATTGACCGGGCATGGGATATCTTCCCCGAACTGGACCAATTCCTTAAGGGTTTTCCGGATGTAATAAGACAAGTCCTGCTCAAAGCACCTATAACCCAGGAAACACTGGAGTTTCTTGAGCATTGCGAACAAAAATATATGTTTATGCCAATCGCTTATTCCGTGCAGGACGTGAAGGATGTCCTGCAATACCAGAATATTAACTTAGTTGGCGTTGAATTGATTGCAGAAAGTCAGAAGGACGAACTGTTCAGGCAAGAGGTAATTGAAATGATTTTGGAGCAGGGGTTGTTTACCTGGGTCAACGCTATCACACTAAATGGCGACATAAACCTGTATGGAAAATTAGATGATGATATCTCGGTCCGGGAAGCACCGGAATATGGGTGGGGACGTTTGTTTGAAAAAAAGATTCAGATTTTACAGACAGATTGGCCAGGCCTCATGGATCAATACCGGAAAATGTACTTTCATCTTTAAGAAATTTCGTCTAATTGATATAATTTAAAGTTCGGTAAAAGTTAAAAAGATCCCATAATATCCCTTTTGTTAGGATTATATAGGATCTTTTAACATACCCGGATTGTATTTATTCGACTGTAACGGATTTAGCTAAGTTACGGGGCTGATCTACATTTAATCCGCGGTGTACGGAGGTATAATAGGCAAGTAACTGTAATACAACTGCAGTTGTAAAAGGAGCCATATTATCGGCTGATTCAGGTAAGGCAATGTGAGAGTCATATATAGAAGCGTCAACATCAGAGGCTCCATTGGTAATTAATAGAACGAAGGCTTCTCTGGCACGAACTTCACGGATATTGGATATCATCTTTTTGAAAACATTGGACTGGGTAGCAAGTGCAATAACAGGGACACCTTCTGTTATAAGGGAAAGAGTTCCATGCTTTAACTCACCGGCAGCATAAGCTTCGGAATGAATATAACTGATTTCTTTTAACTTAATAGAACCTTCACAGGATAAGGCATAATCAAGACCACGGCCAATAAAGAATAAATCTTCTTTATCTGCAAGGTTTAAACAGATTTTATCAATATCTTCAGCTAAAGTTAAAGTTTCTTCAATTGCAGGTATTACGGACTGAAGCTGCTTTATATGAGCAATACATTCGGTTTCGGTTATGGTTCCTTTGATTAGTGCAAAGTGATAAGCAATCAGATAAAGACAGGATAACTGGGCCGTATAAGCCTTTGTACTGGCAACGGCAATTTCAGGACCTGCGTGGGTATATAATACATAATCACTTTCCCTGGCGATGGAGGAGCCTTTTACATTAACAATGGATAAAGTTTTTGCCTGGTGTTCATTGGCGAGCCTGAGGGCGGCTAAAGTATCGGCAGTTTCACCGGACTGGGAAACGGTTATTAGTAAAGTAGTTTCATCTATAATCGGATCCTGGTAGCGGAATTCCGAGGCAATTTCTACGGTTACAGGAATACGGAGTAGTTTTTCCATCATAACTTTACCCACTAAACCTGCGTGCATAGCTGTTCCGCAGGCTGTAATAATAATACGGTTTATTCCGTTAAATACCTGATCCGGTATTCCGTCCGTTGTAAAATCAGGCAGTTGTTTGTTTTTAATACGTGGCATAATTGTTGAACGGAGGGATTCCGGCTGCTCATGGATTTCTTTTAACATAAAATGAGGATAACCGCCCTTTTGGGCGGAGGTTACATCCCAATTAACATAAAGCATCTTAGGTGAAATAATTTCATCATTTAAATCCGTTACTGTAATATCTTCTTTTGACAAACGTGCAATATGCATCTGCGGTAAAACAAAATATTCCCTGGAATATTTAATTAATGCAACCATGTCAGAGGCAATAATGGATCCTTCTTTAGAATGACAGGCAACTAACGGACTTCCGTTCCGTAAACAATAAATCACTTCCGGTTCATCAGCAAATAAGATACAAAAAGCATAAGCACCATTAAGCCGGTCAATTGCTTTCTTTATGGCAGTTATGGCATCACCTTCGTATAAGCTGTCAATTAACATAGCAACGATTTCCGTATCAGTCTGTGATACGGGGAATTTTCCTAAAGCGGCAAGTTCCATTTCTAACTCGTGATAATTTTCAATAATACCGTTATGAATTAAAGTTACTTTTCCAAAGGTATGGGGGTGTGAGTTTGTATCCGATACACCGCCATGGGTTGCCCAACGGGTGTGGCCGATACCGCAGGTACTGCCCGCGTCAGC
Source organism: Anaerocolumna sp. (assembly GCA_049692775.1). Taxonomy (GTDB): domain Bacteria; phylum Bacillota; class Clostridia; order Lachnospirales; family Lachnospiraceae; genus Anaerocolumna. The sequence continues at coordinate 33,818 of JBAVPE010000113.1, forward strand.
AGATAAAGCCACCTTATCACGGAGGGAGGATACCTTACCGGTTGTTTTGACCGTATCTATATTGCCATTATGAAAGAATGCTATACCTGCACTGTCATATCCACGGTATTCCAATGCGGAAAGTCCCTCCAATAACACATTTTTTGCTTCAGAATAGCCAGTAAAACCAATGATTCCACACATAAAATTAACTCCTTTCTTATTTTCGCATAACAATAAGCCAAGTGATAATTTGATTTTTGCATAGCAGAAAAAAGCCCGGGAAAAACTGTTTGGGACGTATTTTAAACCTATGAATATAAATTGCACTTAGTTAACGTATGCGAAGCAGCCAATCGATTCACGATTTAGCTGATAAATTTTCAATGTTCCTAATACCAATAACTTAAATTAAGAAATTCAATCAGAATTCACAGCAATACTAAGCTTCAATCATTCATTGAAGTCATAGCAATACCTAATTCATTTACTTGGTTATGCCGCTGTTGTGCTCCGGTTACCCGAAGTTTTTTCGACATATCACACATCCAAGCATGTGAGAGAGCATCCGCCGAACGATTCGCTGACTCTCTACCTCGTTAACCTCTAAAATACGGGAGTGTCTTTAACTCCTTAACCCAATAGAGGTGCATGGCGCTAATTTAAACATTTCTGTTAGTCTGATCTTGGGTTGATCTTATTGTAGGCTGCATCAGTATTACAAAATTAATATATGTAACCACACTCCTTTCGGTTACAATCATGTAATATGGAAAAATTAAAAAATGCAATTTTGTAATGGTGACATGTTAACATGAAAAGGAAGAAAAGTCAATATTTTGAGCGGAAAGAGTCCCTCTTATTTGGGACAGCCTGATTTTCTATATTGTGCAAATAAGGACGTTATTTAAAATAAATAGCGTCCTTATTTTTTTTGATTTTTACGATATAATAATGATATCAGATAATGGATGTAACGAAAAATAAGCTGGGGAATTTGAGATGCCGCAAAAAGGCATCATGTTTGAAAGGGGCTGCGGGTCAGCCATGTCGCGAAGAGTGAAAGAAAATATAGATAATGAAAGGTTGCCACAATATGATTCTTTCACTCCTTTTTATTTGTGGCAATATCGCGGACAGGTCAGCGATATGCAATGGGTGTAAAATATGCCAAATTACTATTTAGCAGTAGATATTGGAGCGTCCAGTGGCAGACATATTTTGGGATGCCTTCAGGATGGAAAAATTACATTAGAAGAAATTTACCGTTTTGATAATGGAATGGTAAAAAAAGACGGATATTTGTGCTGGGAACTTGACAGACTTTTTGATGAAATCAAGAACGGTTTAAAAAAGTGTAAGGAGCTTGGCAAAATTCCAACCAGCATGGGAATTGATACCTGGGCTGTGGATTTTGTCTTACTTGATAAAAAGGATCGGGTTCTTGGCAATACCGTAGGATATCGTGATAAAAGAACAAATGGAATGGATACCTTGGTTTATAATGAGATTACGGAAGATGAGTTATATAACAGAACAGGAATCCAAAAACAGATTTTTAATACGATTTATCAATTAATGGCTGTTAAAACGCAGCATCCGGAGTATTTAAAAGAAGCGCAGAGTTTTTTAATGGTACCGGACTATTTTAATTATTTACTTACAGGTAATAAATTAAATGAATATACTAATGCAACAACCACACAGTTAGTAAGCCCTGTTACGAAGGATTGGGATGAAGGCTTAATCGACAAATTAGGTTTTAATAAAAAAATGTTCCATAAAATATCTTTACCGGGAACAGCGGTAGGAAACTTTTCTGATCTTATCAGGGAAGAAGCCGGATTTGATTGTGAAGTAATTTTACCGGCAACTCATGACACCGGTTCTGCGGTATTATCTGTTCCTGCTAATGATGATGATTACTTATATATCAGTTCAGGAACCTGGTCTTTAATGGGCATTGAAAGGCAGGAGGCAGATTGCACTAATATAAGTAAAGATGCCAATTTTACCAATGAAGGCGGTTATGATTATAGGTTCAGATATCTAAAAAATATTATGGGATTATGGATGATCCAATCCGTAAAGCATGAGTTAAAGGATACTTATTCTTATAATAAATTATGTGAACTGGCACAGGAAGCAGATACATTTAAATCCAGGGTGGATGTAAATGATGACTTATTTCTATCTCCGGAGAATATGACGGATGCCATTAAGAAATACTGTAAAGATACGGATCAGAAAGAACCATCTACCGTAGGGGAGCTGGCGGCCTGTATTTATCATAGTTTAGCCAGGAGTTATGCAGATACAGTGGAAGAAATTGAAAAGATTACCGGAAAATCCTATTCCCGGATTCACATCGTAGGCGGTGGTTCCAAGGATGATTATTTAAACGAGTTAACGGCAAAATATACTAAGAAGTCTGTTTATGCAGGTCCTGCAGAAGCAACGGCAATAGGGAATATCCTTGCACAAATGTTAAAAGCTGAGGATTATAAATCCATAGAGGAAGCAAGAACGGGAGTGTTTAATTCCTTTCCAATCATAAACTTCAAATAAATTGAAAGGTATATTGCAAATACCTGATATTAAGCATTATTTATGCAAGTCAGTACTGGTTTACAACAACCCCATAACAAAACGTCTGTCCAACCAGGCAGCGGGTTAAATAAAAAGGAGGACAAAGATATGACAACAAAACAAAGATATGAATCAGCAAAGGAAATTTATAAAAATATCGGTGTAGATACCGATGAAGTATTATCAAGTCTGAAAAATGCAGCTATTTCCATGCATTGCTGGCAAGGAGATGATGTGGCAGGATTTGAAGGGGACGGCCAGTTATCCGGGGGCATTCAGGCAACCGGTAATTATCCCGGTAAAGCCAGGACTCCGGAAGAATTAATGGCAGACATAGACAAGGCGCTTAGTCTGATTCCGGGAACACATAGAATTAATCTTCATGCTAATTATGCAATTTTTGAACTGGGTGAACAAGTTGACCGTGATAAGCTGGAACCCAGGCATTTTGTAAAATGGGTAGAGTTTGCGAAAGAAAGAGGATTAGGACTTGACTTTAATCCTACTTATTTTTCACATCCCAAAGCGGATGGTTTAACGCTTTCAAGTGAAGATGAATCCATAAGAAAATTCTGGATCGACCATGGTAAAGCCTGCCTTAGGATTTCTGAATATTTTGCAAAAGAGCTAAACAAGCCTTGCTTAATGAATATCTGGATTCCGGATGGTTTTAAGGATATTCCTGCAGACCGTATGGGCCCAAGAGCCAGACTTAAGGATTCCTTAGATCAGATTTTATCTATCGGATATGATAAAAACCTGGTTAACGTTGCGGTAGAATCCAAGGTATTTGGTATTGGATTAGAAGCCTGCACCGTTGGTTCCCATGAATTTTATATGAATTATGCAGCGAAAAACAACATCCTTTGCTTACTGGATAACGGACATTATCACCCAACCGAAGTAGTTTCAGATAAAATACCTTCTATGCTTCTTTTTTCAGGGAAACTGGCCCTTCATGTAACAAGACCGGTAAGGTGGGATAGTGATCATGTTGTATTATTTGATGACGAACTAAAAGAAATTGCGAAAGAAATCGTAAGGTGTAATGCCCTTGACAGAGTATTAATCGGATTAGATTTCTTTGATGCGAGTATTAACCGTGTATCTGCATGGGTTGTAGGTATGAGAAATATGCAGAAAGCTCTTTTATATGCAATGCTTTCCCCAAATAAAAAACTTGCTTCTTTACAAAATGAAAGGAACTTTACTGAGCTTATGATGTTCCAGGAAGAACTAAAGTTATATCCTTTTGGTGATGTGTGGAATTATTTCTGCGAAATCAATAATGTTCCTGAAAAAGAGGATTGGTTTAAGGAAGTAAAAGAATATGAAACGGAAGTATTAGCTAAAAGAGGATAATTCAGGCTTACTGAATCCGGGTTCAGAGGGTTTAGATAGGATTCGATTTTAAAGCAGGAATTCTTATTTCTACTTCAGTATATTCTCCTTCCCGGCTTCGGTAGCGTAAACCAAATTGCGTATCATAATAAAGCTGCAGCCTGTTATGTGTGTTAAGAATGCCCACGCCGCTTCCGGTGGAACTTTGTATTTTGCCGGACATGAGCTGGTCGATTTTCTCTTTAGGGATACCAACGCCATCATCAGAGATGATAAAAACAAGGGTATCATCTTCCGTCCATCCTGTAATTACGATGTTCCCTTCTTTAGATTCCTTACAGAATATACCGTGCTGTATGGCATTCTCAACAACGGGCTGGAAGATTATTTTAGGGATAGTATATTCCAGCATGTTATCCGGAATATCCACGGTAAAATGAATTTTATTGTCATAGCGCATATTTTGCAATTGAATATACAAAGAAACATGTTCTAATTCATCTTCGATGGTAACTACAATATTTCCTTTCCGTAAAGTCATTTTATAAAACTTGGATAAAGCCTGTACCGCAATGGACACATCCCCGTTCAGCCCTTTTTTAGAAAGCCAGTTAATCATATCCAATGTATTATACAAAAAATGCGGATTGATTTGTGCCTGAAGGGCCTTAAATTCAGCGGTTCTTAACTCACTTGCTGTTTTAACCTGTTCCTCGGATAAGTTATTTATTTCACCAATCATATAATTATAAGTTTCAATTAAATCACCGATTTCATCATGTTCAGCGGGGGTATTCAAAGGGGTTGGTTCATTTGTCTTCACGGATTTCATTTGATTGATTACAGTTGAAATACGCCGGACGATGGAATTAGAGAGCAATAAGGAAACGATACAGGCAAAAGCTAATACCAGTACATATGCTAATAAGAATTCCATAATAAGGGACTTGTTTTCAGACCAGATACTGTTAATCGGTATTACTGATATCATATACCAGTCAGCCCCATTTATTACCTGATAGGATATATAACATTTGTCTGAGGAAAATGTTTTGATTTCAAATTTATTCGTATCCGGCACCAGGGGGGGGATCTCATTATAATATACCAGATACTTACCCACCAGATTTGTACTGGAAGAGGAAACGACGGCATCCCTTTCATTTATAATATATTTGGCACTGCCTGGGAGTGTGGTATATTCTTTTAACATGGAATTAAGATAGGATTTATCAAAATATACAGCCACGTAAGCTGCCTCTGAATTATCCTTACCGCTTATTTTACGGGTAAAGGAAATTAAACCAGAACTTTTTTTTTCTTTGGAGGTAAGATACAGGGTGGGGCACAGAAGCAGCCTTTCGCCGGTACTTGAAAATATGCCGTGCCAATAAGAATTTTGTATATCACTAATGGGCCTTAATATCCCATTGCTGATTAATTCTGTGTCTTTATAATAATCCTGGTAGGCAGGGCTAAGATAAATTTTAATATCCGTTACGGTAACGCCGTCTATTTTAGCATCCACGGCCTGGAGGAAGGAGTTAAGATTTGCATAAAGCTCATCATAGTTTTCAGTGGATTTATGAAAAGACCGGTTGGATAGCATTTCGGTAAAGGTATCGTCTTTCACGATTTCACTTGAAATATTACGGATATCCTCAATGGTATTCTCAATATTGCCCACGGTTTCCCGGGATAAACTTAATTCCGTATCTTTCGTATTGGAAACAATGATATTAAAAAGCTGGCTGTAAAAGAGGGCAGTAATCATTAAAATCGGAGCCAGGATTAAAATAAGATGCGAAATTAAAAGCTTATGTTTTAACCTCATATCATTTGAATAATAACGAATCAGCTTTCTTATAATTCTTATCATTTTCCAAACCGCTCCCTATATTCCGATGGGGACAGGCCGACTATTTTTTTGAAGGCTTTACCAAAATAGTTGCTGTCGCTGTAGCCGGCTTTCGCGGATATATCTGTAATTTTATATCTGGAATCCATAAGCATGTTCTTTGCCTTTTCAATACGGAATTCAGTAAGAAACTGATTTAAGGTTTTACCGGTTTCATTTTTAAATAGTGTGCATACATAGGTGGAGGATAAAAAAACATGTTCGCTGATATCTTTTACGGAAAGATTTTCATTGCGGTAATTCTTACCTATAAACTCCTTGATTGCATAAATAGTAGCATTATCTTTGGAGTGTTCCTGCAGGTAAGAAAATAATAAATTGATTTTATCCTGCAATAGCCGGTGTAATTCCATTAAATTGTAATCCCGTGAGACATACTCAAGGACGGTCGCAGAACCTTCTTCATAAAAAGCCGGTATATGGAGATTTGAGGCAGTTTGAATCAGTGCGGTAAACAATTTATAGTAAAGATCTTTTACATAATTAGGCAGTACTTGCTGATTTCCTTTATAACTGTTAAATAAAGCAGTTACCACCTCAATTACTTCTTCCTTATTATTTTGGTTTAAGGCTTCTGTATATCGGGTAAAAAGAGATTGGTCAGGCACAGGGGGATGGGGTGCTGCTTCTGATACTATAATACTGTTATAATCATAAAAAAAGGAACTATGTAATAATACAACAGCCAGGTTGTAAGATTCAAATATATTTTTAATTCCCCTAACAGTTTTACCGACGGCAATATAATACTGATAATTTTTATTTAAATAAGCTGAAAGTGAAAAACAGATATTACGGAGTGCATATCCACTTGTTTTGTTTGTAGAAAATAAATGTAATATTAAAAATTCATCATTTTTAATGGCAAGGATATGATTCATATGGAATTTAGTTACGATTTCATCAATGTTATAATAAAGTTCATTCAGGATCTGTTCCGAAATACTGGAAACAGCAGTTTTTAAAGTAATAATAATAGTAGTAAATTCCGTAACCGGTTTTATCTGTAATCCTAACTCTTCAAATTTTTTTGTATAATCGGAATAATTTTCTTTTGATGCTGGATAGATTACCTGCAGTGCCAATTTATTTAACGAATATTTATTATGATAATCGGATTTAATCTGATTTTTAATATGTGTTATTTGTTCTTCCTGAGCAAGTTTAATTGATGTTTCCAGTTCCCCGGCATCAATTGGTTTTTCCACATAACTGATTACTTTTAACTTAATGGCTTCTTTTAAATATTCCTTATCCGAGTAACCACTCATAAATATAATACTGGAAAGGGGTAATATTTTCTGGATTTCTTTTGCCATCTCGATTCCATTCATCCTCGGCATTCTGACATCACTTAAAATAATATCCGGTTTGTGTATCCTGCAAAGTTCAATTCCATTAAGTCCATCATCTGCTTCATAGATCTTGTCTATACCAAGCAATTTCCAATTTAAATTAGAGATGATACCTTCTCTGGTTAATTTTTCATCATCAGTTATTAATATTTTCATACCAACTCCTATTAAGGCCCCCTGGTGAGCCAGACTCTTTGTTCTTCACATAAGCTTCTGATTCAATTATTTTAACAAACAAAATTAAAAAATGCAATTAGAATTAATAAAAGTATGTAGAAAAAAAGTGTAAATATATTCATAAAACAAAGAAAACAGGCTTTCTCAATCATGAATAAATCATAAATCAATAAAAAACAAAAAAATAACAGTAAGATAATACCCTGCATCAAATAATATTACGATAGGATTTATGGGGGGCGGATGATATCATAATGGCAGATGAGTTGAATGGATTAAATAAGGGTAGAGACTGGAATAGGAATCTGCCATAACCAACGGAAGGAGAATGAACATGTCTGATTATGTTCTTGAACTAAAAGGAATAACCAAAATATTTCCGGGTATTAAGGCTTTAGATCATGTACACTTTCAACTAAAGAAAGGTGAGATTCATGCTTTGATGGGTGAAAACGGAGCCGGTAAATCAACCTTTATTAAAGTTATTACAGGGGTGCATAAAGCAGAAGAAGGCAGTATGTTCCTGGATGGGAAGGAAGTAAGTTTTAAAAATCCGAAAGAAGCACAGGCAGCAGGAATAGCGGCGATTTATCAGCATGTAACGGCATATCCCCATCTTACGGTTACTGAAAATATATTTATGGGGCATGAAAAGGTTCAAAAAGGAACGGGCAGAATACTTTGGAGCCAGATGCATACCGAAGCAAATGAATTGTTAAGGGAATTAAGTGCAGACTTTGATGCAACAACTGAAATGGGAACCTTAAGTGTTGCGCAGCAGCAGATGGTTGAGATTGCAAAAGCACTCTCCATGAAGGCCGGAATAATCATAATGGATGAACCAACTGCAGCATTAACAAAAAGAGAAAGTGAAGAATTATATAAAATAGCAGGGAAATTAAGGGATGACGGAGCTTCCATTATATTCATATCACATCGTTTTGAAGACATGTACCGCCTTGCAACCAAGGTAACCGTATTCAGGGATTCTAAATATATCGGAAGTTACGATGTCAACGGTATTACCAATGAGGACTTAATCGTAGCCATGGTAGGCCGTGAAATAACCCAGCTTTTTCCTAAACCGGAAATTAAAATCGGCAAGGAGGTTTTAAAAGTAGAAAATATCGGTCGTACCGGTTATTTTAAAGAGGTAAGCTTTCATGTCAGGAAAGGTGAAATCTTAGGTCTTACCGGACTTGTAGGGGCTGGACGTACAGAAGTATGTGAAACCATATTTGGTATTGAGCCAAAAGAAGAAGGAAAAATTTATTTTAACGGCAAGGAAGTAGATATTAAAGGCCCTTTAGAAGCCATGAAGTTAGGAATTGGTTACTTGCCGGAAGACCGGCAAAGGCAAGGTCTGATCTTAGATTGGGGAATCGGTCAAAATATCACTTTACCTATCATAGATAAAATGACGGCAAAAGGTCTGCTTAACCAGAAAAAAGAAAGAGAATTAGGAAAAATGCTTGCTGAAAAGGTTGATACGAAAGCAGTAACAATTTTTGATAAAGCAAGTTCCTTGTCCGGCGGGAATCAGCAAAAAGTTGTAGTTGCTAAATTATTAGCTTCCGATTTAAAACTTCTTATACTGGATGAACCAACAAAAGGTGTCGACGTTGGTGCAAAAGCTGCCATTTATGAGATTATGGGTGAACTGGCCAAACAAGGTTATGCAATTATTATGGTATCCTCTGAAATGCCGGAAATTTTAGGCATGTGTGACAGAATTGTTGTTATGTGCGATGGAAGGGTAACCGGAGAATTATTACGCGGGGAAGCTACACAGGAAGCAATACTGGAAAAGGGCATGGCTAAAACTGTTCATAGTAAAGGGTAAGGGGGGGATTAGGAATGGAGAAAAATAAGTTTAACATTAAAAAAATAACAGGTACAAGGGAAATGAGTTTAGTGGTTATACTGATTGTCCTTTGTATATTCATACAGGCAAGGAACAGCACCTTTATGTCAATGACAAATATTAATGACCTGGTGACGAACGCAGTTATGATGAGTATATTAGCCGTTGGTATGATGTGCGTATTATTAATCGGCGGTATTGATATTTCCATCGGATCCACCATAGCATTTTCCGGAATGTCGGTAGCCTTACTATTAAGGGCACATCCTGAAATTCCAACCATTATATCCTTTATCCTTGGAATTCTGGCAGGAACCTTATGCGGCTTATTGGCAGGACTTATTATTTCAAAGGGGAAAGTTATCCCTATTATTGCAACCTTAGGTTTAATGAATGTTTACCGCGGTGCTACTTATCTGATTGCTAATAACCAATGGGTTGCGGCATATCAGTTACCGGAAGATTTAAAGGCGTTTGCAACCGGTAAATTTTTAGGAATCAACAATATGATCGTGGTTGCAATCCTTATCTATCTTGTTTTTGCATATTTTATTAAATTTACAAGAACCGGAAGAAAAATTTATGCAGTAGGAAGTAATGTAGATGCAGCAGGAATCAGCGGTATTAATATTGACGGAATTAAAATTTTAGTATATTCCATTATGGGTGGCTTAGCAGGTTTAGTCAGCGTACTTTGGTTATCCAAATATGCTTCTGCCCAAGGTGATGCGGCGACAGGCCTGGAAATTGATATTATTGCAGCCTGTGTTATCGGCGGTGTCAGCTTAAACGGCGGTAAAGGAACCGTATTAGGGGTAATACTCGGAACTATCACTTTGGGCATATTAAATAATGCATTACCTTTAATCAATATTTCACCTTTTTGGCAGGATGCAATCAAAGGATTGGTTATTATATTAGCGATTATCATTAATACAACATCCCAAAGATCCATTGACAGGAAAAATCTAAAAAGGAGGGAACTTTAATTATGGGTAAGACAAAAAGAGTAATTAGTGCAGAACAGAAGTTTTCCCTAAAAAATTTTTTTCTACAATGGGAATGGTTTTTAGTATTGATATTTATTGGAATTAACATAATGAATTCCGATTTATCACCGTATTATATGAATGCGGACGGGCTGTTAAATGCTACATCATCATTCTTAGAAAAAGCTTTCCTGGCTTTACCGATGGTTTTTATATTAATCCTTGGGGAAATTGATATATCAGTAGGTTCAACGGTAGCATTATCCTCCGTAGTAATGGCAGTTTCTTATAACAATCTGGGTGTTCCCATGGGAGTTGCAATCTTAATTTGTTTATTAACCGGAACACTTTGCGGTTTTATCAATGGCTTTATCTTAACAAAATATAAAGAACTTGCACCTATGATCGTAACTTTAGGTACGCAGATTTTGTATCGCGGTATTGCCACAATGATACTGAAAGATCAGGCGTCCGGAAGTTTCCCTACCTGGTTTAGTGATCTATATTGGGGATCTTTAGGCAGCATACCTTATATGTTAATTACATTTATCATTTTAGCGGTCATATTTGGGGTCGTTTTGCACAAAACAACCTTCGGGAGAAGAGTATATGCAATCGGCAGTAACCGTGTAGCCAGCAGATATTCCGGTATTCAGGTTGACAAGATCAGATTAATTATCTATACCGTAACCGGTACAATGGCTGCAGTTACTGCAATCTTCTTAACTTCCAGAATGGGAAGTACAAGACCGAATATCGCTATGGCATATGAAATGGATGCAATCGCAATGGTAGTGCTTGGAGGTATCTCCACCAGCGGCGGTAAAGGAAGATTTATGGGAGCGGTCATATCTATATTTATTATTGGTTTCTTAAGATATGGCTTAGGTTTAATCAATGTAAGCTCACAGGTTATGTTAATCATTATAGGCTGCCTTCTTATTGGAGCAGTAATGATTCCAAAATTAAATCTTGGAAGACTATTTAAAAAGAAAGCAGTAAAAGAAGCATAATAAAAAAGTTTTATTCCCTTTCATTTAAAAAATGGGTAGTAAGTATATGGCAGTTAAGATAAATACACAAAATAACAACGTTACAGATGGCGAAAGCTATTCATGTATAAAAATATATTAGGAGGTTTACTATGAAAAAAATCAAAAAAGTTATATCACTGGTACTTTTACTTTCCCTGACAGTAAGCTTATTGGCAGCATGCGGAAAAAAAGCACCTGAGACACAGACACAGGAAGGTAACACCGATACTAATACAGCTGCAGGCACCGATTCCGTGGCAGGCAGGAATTTTGCGATCTTAGTTAAAAGTGCCGGAAATCCTTATAATGAAAAAGAAAGTGCTGGTTTTAAAGATGTAATTGAAGCTGCAGGGGCTACTGCTATCATCAAAGCACCGGAATCTGCAACAGCAGAAGCACAGATTACCATGATTAATGAATTAATTGCTCAAAAGGTAGACGCTATTGCAATCGCCGGTAATGATTTTGATGCTCTTTTGCCGGCGCTTAAGAAAGCTATGGAGGAAGGAATTAAAGTATTATCCCTTGATGCATCCGTTAATAAAGACAGCCGTATGGTTCATATTAATCAGGCAGATGGTGAGAAAATTGGCCGTACATTAATCCAGGCAACAAAGGAAATGGTAAATGGAGAAGGACAAATTGCCATTCTTAGTGCTACAAGCCAGGCAGCAAACCAGAACACCTGGATTGAATGGATGAAAAAGGAATTAGAAGAAGGAGATTATAAAGGTATTGAATTAGTTAAAATTGCTTATGGTGATGACGAATTCCAAAAATCCGTTGATGAAACAGAAGCCTTACTTAAAAACTATCCGGACTTAAAAGCAATTATCGCGCCTACAACGGTTGGTATCATGGCTGCAGCTAAAGTTATTACAGATAAAGGCTTAATCGGCAAAGTTGCAGTAACTGGTCTTGGACTTCCAAGTGAAATGGCAGAGTATATTTCTAACGGCTCCTGTCCATGGATGTATTTATGGAATCCAATTGATGTAGGCGGTTTAGCGGCTTATGCATCTATGGCACTTGTTAAAGGAGATATTACCGGTGCGGCAGGCGATAAATTTGATGCCGGTTCCCTTGGTTCTTATGAAGTTATTGCCGCAGCAGATGGTGGTACAGAAGTTCTCTTAGGAGCACCATTTAAATTTGATCCGGACAACATTGAGGAATGGAAATCAGTATACTAAAATGAAAATAGGGGTTGATGCAAAATTAAGGCTTATTTAACTTGTGTATGGGACATAAAAGTGTCAATGCAGGTAATATAGTTTTGTATTTTGCAACAGCCCCCTTTCTTTAGCATAAGACGTCTAATGATTAAAAGCCCCCCCTTGGGCGGCTTCTTATGCTAAGGAAAATAAGAAAATGATTAGAGTACGCAACGAGACCCTCAGACGTGATAAAGACAAGTATTTCCTATAATTAATAAACAAAACTAAAAACAATAAAACCAACAAAAAACATTAAAAACCAGTTGACTTGGACAAGTGAAAGTGATACAATACAGTCAAACAAACAAAAAACAAACAAAAACCACATTGTTAAAGGAGATAATTAAATGACATCTGAATACGAAATCAAGAAGGAAATATGCGAAATAGGAAGAAGAATTTATAACAAAGGTATGGTAGCGGCAAATGATGGCAATATATCCGTAAAATTAAATGACAATGAATTTTTATGTACACCTACCGGTGTAAGTAAAGGTTTTATGACTCCGGACTATATATGTAAAGTTGATAAAACAGGTAAAGTAATTCAGGCAAACGGTAACTTTAAGCCATCCTCAGAAATCAAAATGCATATGCGTGTATACAAAGAAAGACCGGATGTTGTTTCCGTAGTTCATGCTCATCCTATGTATGCAACCGGATTTGCAATTGCAGGTATTCCTTTAACTCAGCCTATTATGCCGGAAGCAGTTATAACACTTGGATGCGTTCCTATTGCAGAATATGGTACCCCTTCTACAGAAGAAATTCCGGATGCAGTATCAAAATATCTTCCATACTATGATGCGGTATTATTAGAAAACCATGGAGCACTTACTTATTCAGACTCACTTTTATCTGCTTACCATAAGATGGAATCTGTTGAGTTTTATGCCCAGTTATTATTCATTGCAAAACAACTCGGCGGACCACAGGAATTATCTGAAACCCAGGTACAAAGATTATACGAAATCCGCAGACAGTTTGGTATGACAGGAAAACATCCGGCTGATCTTTGCCCTAACAACAAAGATGGTAAAACGAGCTGCCATAACTGTACCGGGCATTCAGCTGAAAGCACTGATTCGAGTGAATTAGTATCTGAAATCACAAAAAGAGTAATTGAACAATTAGGCTTAAAATAATTCTATCCGATAATTTGGATTGGACGAATGTGATAAATAATTGTTTTGGCACCAAAAAACTTGCGACAGAATTGTTGCAAATAATCATTCTCAGGAAAGAGGAATGATAATGCCCGATAGAAAAACAGATAAAAACAACCTTTCGGAAATATATCAGGATTTAGATGGATTAGCGGGATTTATAGACGGTATCTTGGAGAAATCAGGAAGTACAGATTTAAATAATAATCTCAGACTAATGAAACATAAATTACTTAAGACCAAGACCCGGGTGATCGAATCGGTAGTAAGAGATGTAATGAAGGTATATCTGCCGCCTGGACAAGAAGAGATAAAACCGGACATTAATTTAGATCAGGCTGTTGCTTTGATTAAGGTAATAGAGGAGAAAGCAGCCGATATGGGAATGGCGGTTGTAATTGCAGTCTATAACAGTGCGGCCCGTCCGGTTGCCATTCATTGTATGGATAATTCCTATATTGCGAGCTTTGATGTAGCAGAAAATAAAGCTTATACCTCAGCGGCTTTAAAGATGTCCACTGCCGTGCTAAAAAACCTTAGTCAGCCAGGACAGGAACTATACGGAATACAGCATACGAATCAGGGTAAGATCGTAATCATTGGCGGAGGTGAACCGCTCATTTATCAGGGGGAAATAATCGGAGCCTTGGGAGTTAGCGGTGGAACGGAAGAACAGGACAGGGATCTGGCGGTCTTTGGCAGAAATAAATTAGAGGAGGTTATGACGTGGCAGTAAATGAGACACAAGTTCAGGATATCGTTAAAAAAGTATTACTACAGCTTCAGCCTGAATCAGGTAAAAGCGAAAAGAAGTTATCCGGTGTTTTTGAAGATATGAATGAAGCAATTAAAGCTTCTAAAAAAGCGCAGGCAATAATGCAGAAATTATCTATGGACTGCCGTGAAAAGATAATAAGTAATATTCGTAAGAAAACCATAGAAAATGCCCAACTTATGGCAAAAATGGGTGTGGAAGAAACCGGTATGGGCAATGTAGGACACAAAACATTAAAACACCAATTGCTGGCTGAAAAAACACCTGGTACAGAAGATATTACAACAATAGCCTGGTCAGGCGACCGGGGACTTACTTTAATCGAAATGGGACCCTTTGGTGTAATCGGAGCAATTACTCCGTGTACGAATCCCAGTGAAACAATTCTCTGCAATAGCATCGGTATGATTGCAGGCGGCAACACAGTAGTATTTAATCCTCATCCTGCATCGATCAAGGTTTCAAACTTTGCTGTTAATCTGGTGAATGAAGCTTCCACCCAAGTAGGGGGACCGGATAATATTGTAGTATCCGTTACAAAACCTACCATGGGAACAAGTGAAATTATGATGAAGCATAAAGACATTCCGTTAATTGTTGCAACAGGAGGCCCGGGAGTTGTAACAACTGTGCTTTCCTCCGGAAAAAGGGGTATCGGTGCCGGAGCAGGTAATCCACCCGTACTTGTAGATGAAACAGCAGATATTAAGAAAGCGGCAGCAGATATTGTAAATGGGTGTACTTTTGATAATAACCTTCCCTGTATTGCTGAAAAAGAAATCGTTGCAGTGAGTCAGATCGTAGATGAATTAAAATATAACCTGTTGGAAAACGATTGTTATGAAATATCCAAAGAAGAACAGGATAAGTTAACCGCTGTTGTATTAAAAGATAACAAATTAAATAGAAAATGCGTTGGAAAAGATGCACTTACTTTACTTTCCATGATTGGTATCAACGCACCGGATAATATCAGATGCATCATTTTTGAAGGTGAAAAAGAACATCCCCTTATTGCAGAAGAATTGATGATGCCGATCCTTGGTATCGTAAGGGCAAAAGATATTGATGATGCAATCGAAAAGGCAGTATGGTTAGAACATGGCAACCGCCATTCCGCACATATGCATTCTAAGAACGTTGATAATTTAACCCGTTTTGGGAAGGCAATCGATACAGCAATTTTTGTTAAGAATGCACCTTCCTATGCTGCCCTGGGTTTCGGCGGAGAAGGATTCTGTACCTTTACCATTGCAAGCAGAACAGGGGAGGGCCTTACATCAGCCCGTACCTTTACAAAACAAAGACGCTGCGTTATGTCGGACAGCCTTTGTATAAGATGAAATTTTCATCATCCTGGTTTGAATGCATACTAAAGCATGCAAACGGGAGTTAAGATAATCAAATGGAGGATTCGTAATGGATGTAAATTCTATAAATATTGAAGATATCGTTAAACAGGTCCTGAAAGAAATGAAAAGCACACCTGCTGTTAGGTCTTCTGACAAAGCAGCCGGAGTCATTCCTAAGGCCAGTAAAGTAGCGATGCTTACTAAATTAGGGCAATTTGAAATAAAGGAGTATCCGATTCCGGAGCTTGGTGATGATGATATTCTGGTAAAGGTAGAAGGCTGCGGTGTCTGTGGTACAGACGCCCATGAATTCAAAAGAGACCCCTTTAGCTTAATTCCTGTCGTATTGGGTCATGAAGGTACCGGTGAAGTTGTCAAAACCGGCAAAAATGTGAAAACGGACAGTGCGGGGAAACCTTTGGCTATTGGTGATAAAGTAGTTTCCTGTATGATATTTAAGGACAATCCCGATATTACTATGTTTGACTTAAATAAACAAAATGTCGGCGGAGCAGATGTATACGGATTACTTCTTGATGATGAAGTTCATTTAAACGGTTGGTTTGCTGATTATATCGTAATCCGCGGCGGTTCCACTATTTTTAATGTAAGTGACCTTGATTTAGAATCCAGAATCTTAATTGAGCCTTGTGCGGTATTAATCCATGCCGTAGAACGGGCAAAAACGACAGGAATCTTAAGATTTAACAGCCGGGTAGTAGTTCAAGGCTGCGGTCCTATCGGTCTTATCTGTATCGCAGTTCTTAGGACAATGGGTATTGAGAATATCATTGCAGTAGACGGTGAGCAGAAGAGACTTGATTTTGCAAAGCTGATGGGTGCGGAAACTTCCGTTAACTTTAAAGATTACAAAGGTATTGAAGCCCTGGCAAAAGGAGTGGAAGATGCATTTGGAGGTCATTTAGCTGATTTTGCTTTCCAGTGTACGGGTTCCCCGGCAGGACATTCTAACATCTATAAATTTATCCGTAACGGCGGGGGACTTTGTGAACTTGGTTTCTTTATCAACGGCGGAGACGCAACGATTAATCCCCACTTTGACATTTGCGCGAAAGAAATTACGACCGTTGGTTCCTGGGTATACACCTTAAGGGATTATGCTACCACTTTTGATTTCTTAAAGAGGGCAAAAGGAATCGGACTTCCGATGGAGAAATTAATTACACACAAATATCTTTTGGATCAGATAAATGAAGGACTTGCTACCAATCTTAAAATGGAAGGCCTGAAAATCGCCATTGTGAATGAATAAGAAAGAAAGGCACGGTTGTATGTATGGCTAATGCTGTTGGAATGATAGAAGTGTTTGGACTTGTAGCGGCTTTCGTCGCAGGAGATGCCGGCTGTAAAGCAGCGAATGTCACGATTGAAACCTTCGACCGGAATAAACCTGCTAATGCAGACAGCCTTCCCGTTCCTTTAATTGTTATGGTAAAGTTTCGCGGAAGTGTAGAGGATGTGAAAGAGGCAATAGAAGCAGCGGAAGCGGTTGCCAATAAAGTATCCGGGGTAATAACAAAACATGTAATTGCCAATCCGGAACATGATACGGAAAAATTGCTGGCATTAAACGGACTCGATAAGAATTGATGATATTTCACGGATATGATACAATAAATTGTTATTAATAAATAAGACAAATCTAAATGAGCAACTAAATAAAACTAATGTAATCAATCAGGAGGATATAAAAATGGCACAAGAAGCTTTAGGTATGGTAGAAACCAGAGGATTAACAGCAGCAATTGAAGCAGCAGATGCAATGGTGAAAGCAGCAGAAGTTGTATTAGTAGGAACAGAAAAAATCGGTTCAGGACTTGTAACAGTTTTAGTACGCGGTGATGTAGGCGCAGTGAAAGCAGCGACAGAAGTAGGCGCAGCAGCAGCTGCAAGACTTGGTGAATTAGTAGCAGTACATGTAATCCCAAGACCACATACAGATGTAGAAAAAATTCTTCCGAAGATTTGATCTATACTGTAAACTCAGATAAGCGTGCGTGTAGCACGCAGACGGGAACATGTGTAAAAGAAATTTTTACATTCCCTGATTTAAAAGCGTGCTAAGGCACGCAGAGTGGAGCTTATATATGAAATCATTCGGATTTATTGAAATTCCAAGCGTAACAGCAGCAATTGAGGCACTTGATATCATGTGTAAGACAGCGGATGTAGAATTCGTTACCTGGGAACGGAAATTAGGCGGAAGACTTGTAACAATTATAGTCCAAGGCGATGTATCTGCGGTAACACAAGCAATTGAGAGTGCAGTCTGCAAAGCCATGAAACCCTGTGTGCATGCAGTAATCCCTAACCCCCATGAAGAAACAATCAAGATGGTTAATATAAGTGCAAGCAGATTAAGTAAGCTGTAACGGATGCTTATACAAAAAATGCTAAGTTGAAAGAAAATTTAAATTAGAAAGGTCTGCCAGTATTGATTCTTTCAACATTTTTATTTATGGCAGTATCACATCTATAAGAAGATATGATATGCAATGGGTGTTACTATGGCAGAAGCAAAAAAGCCTGAAGTGAAAGCAGTCACAAAAGAATCAGCAAAAGAAGAAATAAAAGAAGAGATAAAAGAAACAGTAAAAGAGACAATAAAACCAATCAAAAAAGAAACAGTTAAAACAACTGTTAAGGAGGAAAAAAGAATGGCACAGGAAGCATTAGGTATGGTAGAAACCAGAGGTTTAGTTGCAGCAATTGAAGCAGCAGATTCAATGTTAAAGGCAGCCAATGTAACATTAGTTGGAACAGAAAAAATCGGTTCCGGACTTGTAAGTGTTATGGTCAGGGGCGATGTAGGTGCAGTTAAGGCAGCAGTAGAATCAGGTGCAAGCTCAGCATCAAAACTTGGTGAATTAGTAGCTACTCACGTAATCCCAAGACCACACACAGATGTAGAAAAAATTCTTCCATCATTAAAATAATCCACTTTTATTTAAAGGTTACAGCTCTTTGTGACTGAAAGGTTGCAGGGAGCTGTAAATCCCATCATGATATGGCGGATAAAACAAACGACAATAAAGTGTATAACTATAGCGGCATAACGGTTAAGCAGCACGAAATATCTGAATATGAAAAGAGCAGGTGAATTTCTTGGAAGAAAAAACAATTGAAATGATAACGAGACTTGTAATGGAAGCAATGAATCAAAAAGACACGGAACAGGGGTTTGTTGTTCCCATAGGCGTATCAGCGAGACATGTCCATCTGACACAGGAGGATGTGGAAACCCTGTTTGGAAACGGATATGAATTAACCAGGAAAAAAGAATTAATGGGTGGACAATTTGCATCCAATGAAGTAGTAACCATCGTAGGTTTGAAACTAAGGGCAATGGAAAATGTTAGAATATTAGGGCCGGTACGTAGGGCATCACAGGTAGAGATATCTGCAACGGATGCAATTAAATTAGGAATTAAAACACCAATCAGAGAGTCCGGTGATATTAGAGGTTCAGCACCAATTGCAATTGTTGGTCCTAAAGGCGTTGTTTATTTAAAGGAAGGTTGTATTATAGCCAAAAGACATATTCATATGTCACCCGAAGATGCCAGGGCAGCTGGAGTAAAGAATGGAGATACCGTGTCCATACAAGTAGAAAATGAAAGAGGTACCACCTTCAATCATGTACAAATCCGTGTAGATAAAACATTTACACTTGAAATGCATATTGATACAGATGAAGCTAATGCAGCAAAAATCAGTACAGGTGACACTGCAATCATAATAAAATAGAATACAATGACATAAAAAAATAATTAAAGTAAATAACACCGTCTGTTAAGGCAGACATCTATGTCAATTAAAATAAATATAAGTCTTAATCACAGAAAATGATAAGCAGGTGAGAATATGATCGTAGGTAAAGTTGTAGGAAGCGTAGTAGCAACAAGAAAAAACGATAATCTTGTAGGCAGTAAATTTTTAATTGTTGAACCATTTGAAAATATGGAACAAGGTATGGGAAGAATTGTTGCAATAGACAATGTCGGTGCAGGTATTGGCGAAATTGTTCTTGTTGCAAAAGGAAGTGCAGCACGTATTGGCTGTAATATGAAAGATGCACCTATTGACGCTGCGATTGTTGGTATTGTTGATGACGGAATCGGACTGGAGTAGATTTGATATATGGATATTAAAGAACTGATAAGTGCCGTTAAGGAAAATGGAATTGCTGGTGCCGGCGGTGCCGGATTTCCTACTTATGCTAAATTAGATAAAAGAGCGGATACAATTATATTAAATTGCGCAGAGTGTGAACCCTTATTAAAAGTTCATAGACAATTATTACAAAAATATGCTTACGAAATCATGTGCACCCTTGATAGGATGGCAGAATCAGTGGAAGCAGAGAAGGTAATTATAGCTGTTAAGGAAGCTTATTCTAAAACAGTGGAAGCAGTAAAGGCTAATCTGGATTCATTTCCAAGGCTCCGGATAAATTTTCTTTCTGAAGTATATCCCATGGGGGATGAAGTAGTATTGATATATGAAACAACCGGTAAAAAAGTTCCACCCGGAAGTATTCCTATAGAAGTGGGCGTAGCAGTTTTTAATGTTGAGACAGTATTTAATATCTATAAGGCGGTAGAAAAAAAGGAACCGGTGTATTATAAGTATCTGACCATAGCAGGAGATGTTAAAAAACCTGTTACGATAAAAGCTCCTATTGGAATGTCAGTAGAAGCGGCGGTGGAATTAGCGGGTGGAGTAACCATTAAAGATTATGTATATTATATGGGCGGTCCTATGACAGGCAGTATAGTTAATCCTTATGATACTATTACGAAAACTACCAATGCGATTCTTATCCTTCCAAGTGATCATACGGTAATTCTTAAAAAATCAGGGAACGCTTCTATTGATATGAAAAGAGCAATGGCATCCTGCTGCCAATGTGAGATGTGTACGGATTTATGCCCAAGGCATTTACTTGGTCAGCCGATTACGCCCCATATGTTTATGCGGGCAGCAACCAGCGGTGTGACCCAGGATCTTAGCCCCTTCCTGGATACTTTATTTTGCTGTTCCTGTGGAATTTGTGAAATGTTTGCCTGTCCTCAGGGTTTGTCCCCAAGAAAACTAATATCGGAATATAAATCAGGATTAAGAACTAAAGGAATAGCTATACCAAAAGGAATACCGTCAGAAGAAACAGATTCCATGAGGGAATACCGTAAAGTACCTATGGAACGGCTGACAGCACGGCTCGGTTTAAAAGAATATGATGTAGAAGCACCTCTTAACGAAAAAGAAGTATTCACAAATCAGGTAAAGATTAATTTAAGCCAGCATATAGGTGTAAAAGCCCTGGCAGTGGTAGGGAAAAACGATCTTGTAAACCAGGGAGATGTCATTGCACAGGCTGAAGAAGGAAAGCTTTCCCTTCCTGTCCATGCCTCCATATCAGGTGAAATTACTGAGGTAAATGACAGATTCATAATTATAAAACATATATAACGGAAAGAATTTTCCTATTTTAAAAGTTAATGCAGGGAGGATGTACACTTTATGAGTAAGGCAATCGGAATGGTTGAATATAAAACAGTTTCATCAGGAGTATTAGTGGCTGATACCATGTTAAAAACTGCCGAGGTAGAAATTATAGAAGCACAAACGGTTTGTCCCGGAAAGTACATTGTATTGTTAAGGGGTGACTTAAGTGCCATTAATGCCTGTATCGAAGTGGCCAGATCAAGATATAGTGAACATCTGATAGACAGCTTTATTCTTGGTAATCCTCATGAATCCATATTTTCTGCTATTTATGGTACAACCCGGATTGAGAAAATTAATGCCCTTGGAATTCTTGAGACATTTTCAGCTGCCTCTATTATAGTAGCAGCAGATGAAGCGGCCAAAACAGCGCTGGTAGAATTAATTGAACTAAGAATCGCTAGAGGAATGTGCGGAAAATCTTATTTAATGCTTACAGGAGAAGTGGCCGCCGTTGAAGCTGCTATTGCGAAAGCAAAAGCAGCTGCAGGTGAAAATGCGATGCTGTTAGACGCCTCTGTTATTGCAAATCCAGATAGTAAACTCTGTAAGCGTATTCTATAGAAATATATTTTAATAATTGGATGCACTGCGATAGAAAGCACCGCCTTTTATAACCTTTTATCAGAAATTGGTTTCCAATTTCTGATAAGTTATACTATAATATTATTAAGGTTAAATAATATTAAGTGGGTTACCATGTATGAAAGTAGGAAAGATAAATGCTTGCAATTGAAAGAAGAAATCAAATATTGGCTATGTTACAGAGGGATCGCCGTGTTGTTGTCAGTGATTTAAGTACGAGCTTTAATGTAACGGAAGAGACTATCAGGCGGGATTTAGAAAAGCTTGAAAAAGATGGTTTTGCAAAGAAAACCTATGGCGGTGCTATCATTAAAGAAAGCCTGAATGTGGATTTGCCATACACCGTAAGGAAAAAGGCTAATGTGACTAATAAGCAGTATATAGCAGAAATTATCAGTTCCATGATTGAAGACGGCGATCATATTATGATGGATGCAAGCTCTACGGCAGTATATGCGGCAAAGCATTTAAAGAATAAAAAGAATATTACTATAATTACGAATTCAATAGAAATTCTTCTGGAATTATCAGAAGTGGCCGGATGGAAGGTATTATCAACCGGTGGAACTTTAAGAGAAGGTTCCTTATCCCTGGTTGGATACCAGGCAGAGAAAATGATTACGAACTACCATGTAGATAAAGCAATCATATCCTGCAAGGGTATTGACATGGAAAAAGGAATTACTGATTCCAATGAAATGGATGCACATATTAAGAAATTAATGTTGGAGTCAGCTAATATTAAAATATTAGCTGCAGACAATTCCAAATTTAATAAAATTTCCTTTACGAAAATAGGGGATTTGACCGACGTTGATATTATGATTACCGATTCCGAACTGGATGACAAATGGAAACAGGTTTTTAATTCAATGAAAGTGGAAACCCATTATAAAATTAATAAAGAGTAAGAAAAGCACGCTGAAGCGTGCAGACGGGAGCAAGTGTAAAGAAAAAGCATCATTACACTGGAAGAACCCTGGAATGAGCACAGAGGGTGCTCATTCCGAGTTTCTTCTCGTATTAAAAAGCATGCTGAAGCATGCAGACGGGAGCACAGTATGAAGAAATATAATGATATGGAAATTACGAAAAGTCCTAGAATTGGGAGGCTAATTGAAGATTTATATGCCAAAATGCCTGAAATTGAAGCTGACCGTGCATATTTGCTTACGGAGAGTTATAAGCAGACCGAACAGGAACCAATTATCATACGACGTGCTAAGGCTTTTGAACATATCCTGAAAAATATTCCGATTACCATCAGGGAGAATGAATTGATTGCCGGAAGTGCAACAAAGGCTCCCAGAGGTTGTCAGGTGTTCCCTGAATTTTCTTATTCCTGGCTGGAAGAAGAATTTGATACCATCAGTACCCGTACTTCAGACCCTTTTTATATATCCCAAGACACTAAGAAAATATTACATGAAGTATATAAGTATTGGCAGGGTAAAACCACCAGTGAACTTGCAACGGCCTATATGGCACCGGAAGCGAAACTTGCCATTGACCATAATATATTTACACCCGGTAATTATTTCTATAATGGTGTAGGCCATGTAACAGTTTCTTATGATAAGATTCTTTCCGTTGGATATGAAGGTATCATTGGAGAAGCAAAAGCTGCCATGGACCAATTAAAAGTTTCCGATATGGACTATGTAAAACGTCACGGATTTTTAGAAGCGGTTATCATAAGTTGTCAGGCAGCAATTGACTATGCACGAAGGTATGCAGAACTTGCGTTAGAGGAAGCGAAAGACTGTCAGGATCAGATCCGGAAAATAGAACTGTTGCGTATTGCGGAGAATTGTTCAAAAGTGCCGGGGAAAGGAGCATCCTCTTTCTATGAAGCCTGCCAGTCCTTCTGGTTTGTACAGATGCTTTTACAGGTTGAATCCAGCGGGCATTCCATATCTCCCGGACGTTTTGATCAATACATGTTTCCTTATTATGATGCGGACATGAAGGCAGGGAAGATTACACGTGAATTTGCCCAGGAATTAATGGATTGTATCTGGGTTAAATTAAATGATTTAAATAAAGCCCGTGATGCAGCATCAGCAGAAGGATTTGCCGGTTACAGTTTATTTCAGAATCTGATATCAGGCGGACAAAATAAAGAAGGCATTGACGTTACCAATGATCTATCTTTTATGTGTATTGAAGCGTCCATGCATATAGCTTTACCGCAGCCCTCTTTATCCGTTCGGGTATGGAATGGAACACCTCATGAGTTTATGATGAAAGCAGCCAAGCTAACCCGTACCGGTATTGGTCTGCCGGCTTATTATAACGATGAAGTAATCATCCCCGGACTTATAAACAGAGGTTTAACCCTGGCAGATGCAAGGGAATATAATATCATCGGTTGTGTAGAACCACAAAAAGCAGGAAAAACCGATGGTTGGCATGACGCAGCTTTTTTTAATATGTGCAGGCCATTGGAACTTGTTTTCAGTGATGGAATGGACCAAGGTGTACAAATTTCTGTTAATACGGGTGAAGTAGGGAAGATAGGAACTTTTGAAGATTTCTTTGAAGCATATCAAAAGCAGATGAATTATATGATCGGCCTTATGGTAAATGCAGATAATGCCATAGATGTGGCCCATGCCGAAAGATGCCCGCTTCCGTTTTTATCCAGTATGATTGAAGATTGTATCGGCCGCGGCAAGAGTGTACAGGAAGGTGGAGCAATTTATAACTTTACCGGACCTCAGGGCTTTGGTATTGCCAATATGACCGATTCCTTATTTGCTATTAAGAAATTAGTATTTGAAGAAAAGAAAATTACCCTTTCTGAATATAAAAAAGCACTGGAATTGAACTATGGCAAAGGACTTGATGAAAAAGCCGCTGAAAAAGTAACCATGGAAATTGTCCAGGAATTAGTTACCAACGGTCAGAAAGTAACAGAAAAAGAAATTGGAGAAATATTTACTATAGCATTAAACGGTGGTATGGCCAAAGAAGAGCGGAAGAAATATAAGGACTTACAGGAATTAATTAATGATATTCCAAAGTACGGTAATGATATCCCTGAAGTAGATGAAGTTGCCCGTGAAGTTGCCTATACTTATACAAAACCGTTAGAAACATACAGAAATCCCCGTGGAGGACAATTCCAGGCTGGTTTATATCCGGTTTCAGCCAATGTGCCATTAGGTGCACAGACCGGTGCTACCCCGGATGGGAGATATGCATATACTCCTGTTGCAGACGGTGTTTCACCTTCTTCCGGCAAAGATACACATGGACCTACAGCGGCAGCGAATTCCGTTGCTAAACTGGATCATTACATTGCTTCTAACGGAACCTTATTTAATCAGAAGTTCCACCCTTCCGCTTTAAGCGGCGTAAAAGGCCTTGAGAATTTCATTGCCTTAATCCGTGCTTATTTTGACCAAAAAGGAAGCCATATGCAGTTTAATGTAGTAAGCAGGGATACCTTGCTTGATGCGCAGAACTACCCGGATAATTATAAGAGCTTAGTAGTACGTGTTGCTGGATATAGTGCATTATTTACATCCCTTTCAAGATCTTTACAGGATGATATTATTGCAAGAACGGAACAGGGTTTTTAAACTAAAACGCCGTTATTACAATAGAAACCAGACCAAAGGAGGAATAAATGGATAAGGATGAAATGCAGGTAAAGGGACGGATTTTTGACCTACAAAGATTTTCCGTTCATGACGGACCCGGAATACGTACCATCGTCTTCTTAAAGGGCTGCAGGCTCAGGTGCAGATGGTGCTGTAATCCTGAATCCCAGGAATATGACATTCAAACCATGATGGTACAGGGCAAACCTAAAATAATCGGAAAAGATGTTACCGTAGAAGAAGTAATGGATGAAATTAAGAAAGATTTACCTTATTACAGAAGATCCGGCGGAGGTGTAACCTTATCCGGCGGTGAGGCCCTATGCCAGCCGGAATTTGCTGTTGCATTATTAAAAGCCTGTCAGGATTATGGAATTCATACAGCCATGGAAAGTACAGGATTTGCAGATTTTAAGGTTATTAAAAAATATCTTCCCTATCTGGACGTTTATTTAATGGACATCAAGCATATGAACAGCAGAAAACATGATGAGTTTACTACAAAGCCCAATGAACTGATTTTAGAAAATGCCAGGAAGATTGCAGAAACAGGGGCTCATTTGATTATAAGGGTACCGGTAATTCCCACATTTAATCATACCAAAGAGGAAATAATAGATATCGCTGTATTTGCAAAAACTCTTCCAGGGGTACAGGAACTGCATTTACTCCCCTATCACAGGTTAGGTCAAGATAAATATGAAGGTCTTGGAAGAAAATATACCCTGGCTCACCTAGAACCATTAAGTAATGAGTATATGGAAGAATTACTGGAGGCAGCAACAGCTTCCGGATTACAATGTCAGATCGGTGGTTAACTGGATTTAATCAGATTGGAGTAAGGTGAAAAATGATACAGTATATTTTTCACCATCCTGATATATACGCGTGCTAAAGCACGCAGATTGGAGTTTATATGGATATTCAGGATATGTTAACAAGTGAAAATAAATTGAGAATTATTCAGGAGATTGTACCGGGAAAACAAATTACAATTGCCCATGTCATTGCCAATCCCGATGATATCCTGTATAAAAAACTTGGACTTAACCCGGAGATGGATTACCATAAATCTGCTATCGGCATTGTAACCCTTTCTCCCAGTGAGACAGCTATTATTGCCAGTGATTTAGCGATAAAAACTTCCGGTGTGGAATTAGGGTTTGTGGATCGTTTCAGCGGTACTTTAATTGTAACAGGCAGTGTATCGGAAGTAGAAACCTCCCTTAAGGCCATTGTAGAGTATACTAAGGATAAATTAAATTTTACGGTATGTGAAATAACAAGGACATGAAAAGGATCATATTTGTGGGCAGAAGTGAATGCGGAAAAACAACCTTAACCCAGGCTTTAAGGGGGGAAGAGTTAAAATACCAAAAAACCCAATATACCGGCTATCATGATTTAATCATTGATACCCCCGGGGAATACGCGGAAACTAAGACTTTAGCAGGGGCTTTAGCCTTGTATTCCTATGAAGCAGATGTGGTTGGACTCCTCCTTGGTGCAACAGAGGATTATTCCCTGTATAGCCCGAATATCACAAGTCTTGTTAATCGGGAAGTGATTGGTATTGTAACCCAGATCGACCGTTCGGAAGCTAACCCGTTTAGGGCGGAGCAGTGGCTTTTGTTGTCAGGCTGTGATAAAATATTTTTTGTAAGTGCCTGTACTGGGGAAGGTATTGGGACGTTATTAAATTTTTTAAAGGATAATGAATGAGGCTGAGCTGAAATAGTAATTTTATGTTCAGTCTTTCTTTCATATATGGGAATTTATTTTAAACAGTATGGATGGTGGTGATTTTATGAATGCAGAGTTATTACACAAACTGGAAAAAATAACGAAAGAGGAAGAACTTATATTATCCGGTAAGAATTTTGTAGAAAAAAATTTATATACAACTAAAAAAGACTTTATTATAGACAGTAAAAAGATGCTGGATAAAGGAAAACTAATCGATGTAAGGACCCATACCAGGTTTACCCATTTCCCCAAACATAAACATAATTATATTGAAATCATCTATATGTGTAAAGGAAGTACCACCCATACTATTAACGATGTAAGCCAGGTAGTACTGGAAGAGGGAGATTTATTGTTTTTGAACCAGAATGCTTTTCAGGAGATATTGCCTGCCGGAGAAAAAGACATAGCAATTAATTTTATTGTTCTGCCCGAATTTTTTGATGTTGCCTTCAGTATGCTAAAAGGGGAAAATATGCTGAAAAATTTTATTGTGGATTCCCTGAGACAGAATACGGGTAAGGCTAGTTACTTATATTTCAAGGTCGCAGATATTTTACCAATACAAAACCTGATTGAAAACATGATCTGGTCATTAGTGAATAAACAGCCTAATAATCATAAAATAAACCAGACCACAATGGGATTATTATTTCTACAGCTGTTAAATTATACGGATAAAATCGAACAGGCCGGAAATGATCCATATGATAATTATATGACATTGTCGGTACTTCGTTATATTGAAGAAAACTACAGGGAGGCAAGCCTGGCTAAACTTGCGGAAGATTTAAACCAATCAATTTATTCCCTGAGTAAATTAATTAAACGAAATACCGGTCATAATTACAAAGAGCTGCTGCAGATGAAAAGGTTTAATAAAGCGGTAGAGTTATTGACGAATACAAAACTGACGGTTTCGGATATCATTGCGGTGGTGGGTTACGATAATACAAGCTATTTTCACCGTGTTTTTAAAGAAAAGTACCAAATGACCCCAAAACAGTTCCGCGGATAATAATAGGCTTCTGTTGTAAGATTCATGGTATGAGGATTTTACAGCCCCTTTGTTCTTATTTATAATCTTACTCACCTCTTAAGCTTTCAAAGGTACCGTAAATATTGACCATTCCATAACCCCATTCCCGGTTGGGATAGTTTAAAGCCGGATTCCTGTTTACCCCACGGATTAAATACTTCTGAATTTGAAATGTGTCCATGGACCGGTCATTACCATTTACAATTCCCCATTCAAGCAGCATAGCAGCCACGCCGGTGAGCAATGCTGCAGCGGTACTGGTGCCTGAGGTTAATCCGTACTCTCCATTTGGTAAGGGGGAATAGACATTTACGCCAGGTGCAGCTAAGTCCGGGTTAATTATATTATATCGGGAGTAGCCTCTGCTGGCATTGGAATAAAGGCTTTGATTTATAGGATTGTAAGCTGTGGCTGTAATAGCAAATATGTTATTTCCCGGTTCAGTTATAGTTGTATATTGGTTAGGTGACAGAAAAACGGTATCTTCAGAGATAAACCCCCGTACCGGCAGCCATATATGAAAACCGGAGGTGATTTTTGAACCATAGACCTTAAATTTCCATATTCCAGGAGCAGGATTTCTAAAACGGATCAGAATCAGCTGATCACCGGTTTGGGCCTCCACAATGACATAATCAATATAAATGATGGTAGATTCGAAAATAAACCTGATATTCCTGAATTCATTTAATCTTGCAGGAATACGGGGGATGTACTCTCCGGAGGGGGAGATAATATCAATGGAATAGGTACCGGGAGTATTACCCCATAATTCCATGGAAAAATTATGTTCTTCATTTCCTATTTTTAATTCTACCAGGGTATGGCCGACTGAGTTATCAATTTCCCCGAAAAAATGATGGCCGGCATTACCTTCGTTACCGGCAGCGATGATAATTGCAGTTCCGATCTGATTCGAATAAGACGATATCAAATCATTTAAGGGACCTAACCCATCATGGCTTCCCTGATTGGTTCCCAATCCGATGCATATTGCAATGGGACGGTTCATTTTTTTGGCCATATTGATTAAATAAGTTAATCCAAACATAATATCATTTTCTGAATAGCAAATAGCGTTTTCTGGTATACCAAAATAATCTCTCCCATTTAATTTTGAATTTTTTAATTTAACAATAACAAATTCTGACAATGGAACAACTCCGGAAAATTTTTCTGATTCAGTAGGATTTCCTCCCGCAAGTCCTGCTAAAGTGGTGCCGTGTCCTATATCATCAGTACTTGGAACGATATCCAGGGGATTTTCACTTTTAAGAGCCAGATTAATCTGCTCCCTGGTATATTCCGTACCATAATAAAAGATATCAGAAGAAGCCTGCATATTCTCTATGGTCTGGTCCCATATGGAGACAATTCTGGTAGTCTGGTCAGCATATTGAAACAATGTATCCAGATAATCTATTCCTGTATCAATAAAACCTAATAGGACCCCATTTCCCTTAAGAGATAAGTAAGGTGTAGTTTGAAGTCTTATTACGCCCATTTCTTCCAGGCTGGCTGTATCCAGCAGAGTATACAGCTTTGGGATGACAGAATAAGCAACTGAGCCGATTAATCTATCCGGTATTCGTGTCATAGTGACATAAATCACTGCATATTTGTCATTGATATAATTAATTGTTTCACCTGCATATCTTGCGAATTCTTCGGGACTGAGGGTAGATTCAATTATACCGTCTGCATAATCCTCACTGATTATTTTTCTTCTTTCTTCCTCATTCATTCTTAAACCTCTCCCTGATATAATTTTAAGACTTATTGTAATATATGAAATAAGATGATAACTTATTTTGCAAAGATGATGAATTTTACATCAGGTTATTAATGATTAAACTATTTAAATGTATTACATTATTGCTCTTTCTGGAAGTATTTGTTATACTGTTTACGGCTATTTATAATGATTAGGGAAGAATTAATACAATATTCTGTAAAGAAATTAACTTACCCAAATCTTTGATTAATAAGAAGAGTGTATTTGACGCGTGCAAAGTACGCAGATTGGAGCTTATGATGAAAGAATTATTTAAAAAAGGACAGGTTGTACTGTTTCAGGGAGACAGTGTAACTGATTGCGGCAGGAACAGGGAAGATGTAAACTCCCTCTCCGAAGGATATCCCGGGGTTGCAGCTAAACTGTATCATACATTATTTCCTGATAATGGGATTACTTTTATTAATAAAGGCATTTCAGGAAATAGGGTTATCGACTTATTGGACCGTTATGATGAAGATTTTAAAGGAGTAAAACCGGATTTCCTGTCAATTCTAATTGGCATTAATGATACCTGGCGCAGGTATGATTCCGAGGATCCTACCAGTACGCAACAATTTGAAGAAAATTACAGGTTATTATTATCTAAAATTAAAAAAGATCTTCCGGACTGTAAAATCATGATAATTGAACCCTTTGTCTTAAACTCTTTACCGGACAGAAAGGCCTGGAGAGAGGATCTGGATCCCAAAATACATGTTGTCAGGGCATTAGCCAAAGAGTTTGCTGATTATTACCTGCCGATGGATGGAATTTTAGCAAAAGCAGAAGTAGAGAAGTATACCTGTAAACAGATTGCAGAGGACGGAGTTCATCCAAGTGCAATCGGACACAGTATAATTGCCGAGGAGTATATCAAGGCACTTGCGAACAGTTAAAAATTCAATGGGAACCGATATTAAAATAAAATGACCCCAAAAAATTGACCGGTACAGTTCCAGATGATTTTTTGGGGTTTTTACGCTGTCAAATCTGAATTTAGAAAAAATTAACCTGCTATTTCCGCCAGTCTTTCCATAATCGGAAGATGCTGGGTACATAATTTCTCACACTTACCGCATTTGATACATTCAGCAGCCAGTTCAGCTGGAAGGAACCAATGATATTTCAACCGGTCATGTAAATTATTACCTAATAATTTTTCGTTGTAGGCATCCATGAACTTCGGAATATCAATTTCCCTGGGACAGTGTTTACAATAAGCACATCCGGTGCATAGATTGTTAAGGGCAACCCCTTTATTTTCATATTCACCGTAAATTTCCTTTGCGGGTCTTTCCACCAGACCCTCAACTGCCTTACAGGCATCATCAACATGAGCTTTTGTAGTACAACCGGCTAAAGTAATGGTAATTTCTTTATGGGAAGCTACAAAGTTTAAAGCGGCCTGAGGAACAGTTAAACCAGTACCCTCTGCCAGATAGCGGAAAGTATCCGGATTATTTGGGATGAGTCCGCCGCCCAAAGGATTCATGACAACAACACCCATTCCTTTTTTATGGGCAGCTTCAATACCGGTTTGACGGAATCGATAATTCAGTGCATTGTAACCGATTAACATTCCTTTAAACAAATTAGAGGCAACAGCACCTTCTAACTCATCACCCTGCATATGGGAAGAAAATACAATATTTCGGATTAAACCGTCTGATTTTGCCTTTTCAAAAAAACTATATAGTGAATCACATTGTTTGGCAAATGAATCCAGACTTAAGACACACCATAAATGATAAAAGTCCAGATAATCCACCTTTAACCTGGTCAGTGTAGTCTCAAGCCTTTTACGGAAATCGTCCGCGGTTCCTTTACCGCCGACGGTACCCATATTTGTTTTTGAAGAAACATAATAACTATCCCTGGGTAACCTGGATAAAGCCATACCTGTTATAATTTCACTTTTATCATCACAATAAAAGGGAGCAGTATCAAAATAATTAATACCTTTTTCGTGTGCATACAGGGCTACTTCTGCGCATTTTTCAAAATTGCCTGCTTTTACATCAGCATCGTCATAGCGCATACAACCCATACCAACTGCGGACACATTCATATCGGTATCACCATATTGTTTATAATACATTTTAGTCCTCCAAAATTCTCAGGATTATTCTTAAGAAAATATAGATATATTGATAAATCTGGGTATTGATTTACCTTATATTACATATTCCAGAAACAATCCATATATTTATTATGGTAATAATATCCGATCCGATATTATTAATAGTAGTATATCATATACATAAAACTTAACACAACAATAATTTTAATCATTTTAATAAACATAATATACATTTAAGTTGCGTTTGTTTTACAATTAGCTTACGCTGCGCGGGAGTATTTCTATTAAGCTGTAGATAGTTTTGTTATTTAAGGCTGGATGCTGATTTCTTTTTCGATTCGACAATTAACGGAATAATTTGTTTCGCAATTACCTATTTTCTTTTTACATGAAAGGAGTATAATAAAAACAGGTAATTAAACCGCGAAATAGTTAAGTAATGCATCAAATCAGCATTTAATTTTATAGTAATCTTAAAATGGAGGAATCATAATTGGACAAGCAAAATAAGCCCCAAAATAACAGTAAAAAGAATAGGAATATAAAAACTTCATTAAATACGAAACCGCATAAAGAAATTAAAAAGGAAATACCGGTAACAGACTGGTTCTACATGACTCCTAATGATGTGAATGCCAAAATGATTTCAGATATCCTAAAATCTGAAAGGGACATTGAAGTAGAGTTATGGGAGGAAATGAATGTACTCCAAATAATAATGATTGGAAATAAACCCATAGATTTTGAACTGGTAGAGTATCAATTTAAAGATCCCTCTGATGCAGCATTTATTAAAAACCGCAATATAAAAACCATCTTTGCCGTAACAATAGAAGAAGGAACTTTAGAATCTTTTAAACCTATTCTAAAAATAATGATAGATGAATGGGATGGATTTCTTTGTGCTGACAGCGTAAGCTTTAAGCCGAGTTATGGGATAAACGATTTATAAAACATAAGTGGACTGATGCATGACATATCTGGTACTGATTTGGAATTAGCATAATTCTTATACCGTATATAGGTCTTTTGCAGCAGTCCTTTTATATTGTATATGGATCCGGCAGGGATTATGAATATGCGGTTGAAAATAGCAGGATTAAACCTGGTAAAAATGGCGGTGCATAATAATACAGTTTTATAATTCTTTCCTTGTATAAATTGGGTTAATTTACCATATTACTTGGTGCTATCTTTTTAAATTCAAAAATGTACGTTTGAACCGTGTAAAAATTAAACTCAGTTGGATTAAAATTTTTATGAAAATTAAATCTCTTATGGTATTTATGCAGGTATTATGATATTATATAAATAAAAATACATAAAATAACATTTATAGTCAAAATGTTTTCAAAATAATATGAATACTCATTCTTCGAGGTATGTTAAATTATGAAAGAAAATTATACTAAAATCATTCTTATCATATTTTTGATTCTTGTGGCAATTACCTATTTCCAATTTTCTACAGATGTAACAAATAAGGACTATACTGAGGCAGAAGCCGGTTATATGAATCTGTCGGGGCAAAATCTAAAAGACCGTATTATTGACCTTGACGGAGAATGGGAGTTTTATCCGGATACATATAATATCAATGATTTTAATAAAAAAGAGTATGTCAGGGTTCCTGACCGTTGGAATAATTTTAACAATGGTGGAAAACTGATGTCAGCTTATGGGATTGGTACCTACCATTTAAGATTAAAACTTCCTGCGGAAGGATTGTATTGTTTTAATATTAAATTTATATCAAGTGCCTATAAGCTTTTTATTAACCAGACCGAGATTGCTTCTAATGGAACGGTTAAAACTCCTGCCGGAGCTGAAATTGCAACCTGGGAACCAAGAATCATAGCATATTATGCAAAATCAAAAGATATGGATATTGTTATACAGGTATCGAATTATAATCATAATAAAGGAGGTATCATTAATAGTATTTTATTTGGTTATTATTCCAATGTGTATAATAATAATCTCCAAAATATAATAAAGAGCGCAGCAATTATCGGTATATTTGCAGGACTCGGTATTTATCTGATTCTGATTTATCGAACCGGAAGAAAGAAATATATATATCTTTATTTGGGGCTTTTTTGTATTTCTTCTTTTGTATTAGAATCCATCCTGGACGTTAGCATTATTTATCATATATGGGGAAATATAACTTTTAGCCAGATTTCTAAACTGCAGTATTCTGCTTACATCGGTGAAAATATTGCAATACAGTTATTCCTTAATGCAATATTCCCGGAAGAAATGAACCGACATAGATATTTATTCCTGCATTTTATCAATTTTACCTATTTAGTACTAATAATCCTGACACCGATTAGTATCTTTGGTTATAGTGACATGATTTATATGTTTATATTAATATTTAATTTTATAAACGCTTTATTTACATTACTAAAAGCCATATATAATAAGCGTAAATTCGCAGGCTTTTTAATGGCAGGCTTCTTAATTATGGTTTTTACAATTTGTATTGATGTACTGTATGCGAATAATTATACTAAGATTTATTCGACTTCCAGTAATTATGTTTTAGGGCTTTTATTTTTCCTGATCTGCCAGATTTATGTATCATCTATCGATATCGTGTATGCATTCCATAGTTCAGCAAGGGCAAAAGATATGGAAATTGCGTTTTTACAGGCGCAGATAGCACCACATTTTTTCTTTAATACATTAAATAATATATATTGCCTTATGGATCAATCAGTACCCAAAGCCAGGAGTTTAATTCTGGATTTTTGTAATTTTCTTAGGGTAAAGCATAAATTTGATTATCGGGAAAATATTTATTACACACTTAAAGAAGAGCTTGATTTAGTGAAATCCTTTGTTAAAATTGAGAACGCCAGGCTTCAAGAAGTTATTCATTTAGAAACTGATATTTCAGAAGAATTCATGGGGGTATCAATACCACAATTACTGATTCAGCCAATTGTGGAAAATTCTATTAAACATGGTTTTTATCAGGATACCCTAAACATAATGATTATAGCTTTATATCACAACAATAAATTAGAAGTGGTGGTATCTGATAACGGAAAAGGCATGGGAAAAGAATTGACAGCCAGAATATTGGAGAACAAGGACAGTCCTTCCGGAGTAGGACTTAAAAATGTGAATTACCGGTTAATGAAGTGCTATGGAAGTAAGCTTAAGATTGAAAGTGAGATTTCAATTGGTACCAAAATATCCTTTGAAATTCCTATTCAGGGTTAGGAATACTGATTTGTATGTGTGCGGAGCACATAGATGGGAGTAACGGTTGAAAGAAAATAAAATGAAAGAAAGGAATGCCACTTACGGGTTCTTTCAACTAGTACTACCTTGCATAAATAATGCTTAATATCAGTGGCTGATATTTGCGCCAGGGCAAGACGGCGGAATGAGGCGTAGCGGTTCCTACGCCGATTGACGACAACGCAGCACTGGTGTAAATAGCAGATGCTGAATTAAGTGTTATTTACGCAAGGCAGTACTAG
>JBAVPE010000114.1:0-2009 GCA_049692775.1 Anaerocolumna sp.
ATGAAATAATTGCTAAGGTTGGGAAACTTCAACCTATGACTGAGGTTAACTGTAATTTGACAATAAATGTCAAGGATGATAAAACCGCTTATGTTTCTATTCAAGATATTTATCCGGTTGCTAAATAACCCCTCTTTTTTATCGGCGTTGTGCGAAGCACTATTACAGCGTAAATGCCGATTTACGTGCCCCCCGTGAGTGGGGGTCGGCATAGCGTCCGGCTTAGAAAAAGGGGTGTTTATTTTGGATGATTTAGTGTCGAAAATGGCAATTAACAATTAATAATCCAGTTGACAAGGGATTTACGCATGAAGTACTTAAGGAAAAGTCCTCTACTCTTAAGGCATTGATATACTGGTGTATGTCGGATGAAATAGGACTTGAGAATCAATATATATCATACGCACTTCTATCTTATCTTGCTTTTTCTTTTGCTGTTCGATTTATGGTCGGATATAGAGGATTTATACGATGTGATTAAACAGGGAATGACAAATTATCAAATATTAGAGGAGGTCTCCGCAGTATCTGTTGAATATACATAAAGTGGAAAAAACAAGACAGATATTAAGGGAGGAAAAATTTAAGGTGACGTTTAGAAATCTGGAAGTAAATTATATATATGGTCAGACAGGTGTCGGAAAAAACCGGGGTGTTATGGAAATGTATGGATATGGAAATTTTACTAAGGTATACATTGTCACTAACATCCCACTTTCGAACCAATATGAGGGCACTCAAAGGGAATATGTGGAAACGTGGGACGCTTTCTTAAGACGTGTTCATAGGGTTATTTGCATGACAGAAAAACAGTCGGATATGTTTACCGTAGAACAATATTTAAGTATTTAAGTAAAGATACGGACTTTGTATCTGTAAAGTATATACAGGAACAAATACCATTTGAAATTTAGATGCATGGTGTGTTACAATATAATAAAAACGGACAGGGGGTCATATGATGGATAATGAATTAAAAGAAATATTGGAAAGTTTTAAAAGTGATATTTTAGATAATATTAGTTTAGAAATGAAAAAAATAAATGACAGATTGGATGTAGTTGATTATAAACTTGATAGAACAAGTGAAAAGGTTGATAAATTAGATTTAAAAATTCGTAATGCTGAATCTAATATTAGAAAAGATATTCGGAAACTTTCTGATGATAATGAAACAATAGTTGAGGTATTAAAGCAACATGATTTTATACCACGTTAAAAAAAGAGGGCGTAAAATTTTCTGTGTGCAAAGCTGAAATTTAATGATTAAAACCAGCTTTTTAGTAAGAATTAAATATGTATTTCTATGTCGAATTTATGTTTGT
This sequence comes from Anaerocolumna sp., assembly GCA_049692775.1. Classification (GTDB taxonomy): domain Bacteria; phylum Bacillota; class Clostridia; order Lachnospirales; family Lachnospiraceae; genus Anaerocolumna. The sequence continues at coordinate 1,326 of JBAVPE010000114.1, forward strand.
TAAAAGGTTATCCATTTAATGGATATTTTATTCATGCTTTATCATTTTTTTGCATCATAAATAAATGTGGGCGCTGCCCACACCCGGCCTCTGGAATAAATAGGGGGTTATCGGCAATAATTATATTGCCGATGGAGTAAAGGTTACTGGTGTATAGGTTTTGGTTATCTAAAGCTTACACCAGTAACTTTATTTGTTTATAGGTACATTGGCAAGCCTTTCATCATATAAAATGCCTAATTGGCTTAATACCATATCCCAGTTTCTGTATCGTTGTGTCCACTTCTTTATAACTTTCATAGATGCAAGATACAGCATTTTTTCAAGGGATGTGTCAGTTGGGAAGGTACGCGGACTTCTTTCCCCACTTCTCTCTTAATGTCTCTAGTTCTGTCAATGCTAATTCTTCATTTGGAGCTTTATATACTGCCTTAAAATCAGAAGCAAATTTTTTGATGTCCTTGTAGGATACATAGTAAGCGATGAATAACATGCCGTATTGTCCAGTACCCCCTTGGTATCCAAAGTCCTAAATCGGCAGTGGTTCATGCTTTTCGGCTGTTATGTTTTCTACATCAATCAGACCTGTGCAATGTTCCTTCATGAAATTACTCCATGGAAGCAGCTGTTCTATACCTTCGGGCTCATTTTTGTAGTCCGGCATATAAAGAAGTACCATGTAAA
>JBAVPE010000115.1:0-22139 GCA_049692775.1 Anaerocolumna sp.
AGAGTGTATAGTTTATAAATAATATCACATTACAATTTACGCAGACAAATTAATAAATTTTATTTAACAATAATTATTAAAAAGGAGACTGTCATGGATCTGGATTTAAAAAATATGGATTATGCAAACATAAAAACCCTGAAAGATGTAATTACGTTTGCGGCTGAAAATTATGGTGGAAAACCAGCGGTAAAATGGCAGAACGGCAGAACAATTGAAGAGAGGTCTTATTTCCAGCTGCGGTCAGATGTTTGCAAAATGGCAACATATCTGAAAGAACTTGATTTAAATAAAGGGCATATCGCAATGATTGGAGATATAAGTTATGAATGGCTGGTTTCTTTCTATGGTATCTCATGTTCAAATGCCATTGTTATACCAATTGATAAGCAGCTCCCAAATGAAGATATCACTAATTTATTAAGAAAAACAGACGCGGATTGTCTCATCTATGATACATTACCCAAATCAGGATTAATGGAATATCTTCAGAAAAATATAGAATCATTAAAATTAATTTCATTAAGGGAAAGCAATGAATTACCGAATGTACCGGATGTTATTCTGAAAGGTTCTAAAAATGCTGCTGCACATTTACCAGAACTAGAGCAAGATTCATTGGCGGCAATTGTTTTTACCTCTGGTACCACAGGTACGAGTAAGGGCGTTATGCTTACACATAAGAATATGTGTTCCGGGGTAATAGTTGCATGTCATTTTGTTGGAAAAAGTGATTTAAAAACAACTATTCCAATTTTGCCAACATACCATATGTATGAAATTACAACCGGCATTCAGTGTGCAATTGTAATAGGGTGCACAATTTGTATCGGGAGGAGCCTGAAATACATTACACAAAGCATGAAACAATATAAGCCCACTATCTTAATATTAGTACCAATGATTGTTGAGATGATGCATAAATTAATCTGGGCAGAAGCAAAAAAAGCCGGTAAGGATAAAAAACTTAGAAAGCTTATGGTAATTGCCAAAGTTCTAAATAAAATAGGTATAGATGTCAGGCGAAACTTGTTTAAAAGTGTTCTTGATGTATTTGGGGGTGAAATACTTACAATAGTTTGTGGAGGTGCACCATTAAGTGCTGACTTAATGGAAGAATTCCAGTGTTTTGGGATTCAGGTTAATTATGGTTATGGAATTACAGAGTGTTCTCCGGTAGTTGCGAGCAATATGCCAGGACATAATAAACCAGGGTCGGCAGGAGTAATTGTTCCATTCCCATATGGTATGGTCAAGATTTTAAATGATGAGATTTTGGTAAAGGGACCAATTGTGACGAGTGGATATTACAATGACCAGAAAGCTACGGAAGAAGCTTTTGTTGATGGATGGTACCGTACCGGAGATTTGGGATATATTGATAAGAACAATTATTTATATATAACAGGACGTATCAAGAATCTCATAATTTTAGACAATGGTGAGAATGTGTCTTCTGAGGAACTAGAAGCCATATTTGGAGAAGTACCACTTGTAAAAGAAGTAGTAATTCATGCCTTAAAGAATAAAGAGAGACTGTTATTAACTGCTACTGTTTTTCCGGATGAGCTGTATATTAAGGAAAACAGTATTCTGGATGTACAAGGGGAATTAGAGAAAGAATTCTTCCAAATTAATAGTAATTTGCCTTCTTACAAGCGAGTGCAGCTGATTCGGTTACATAATACGGAGTTTGAAAAAACAAGTTCAGGTAAAATAAAAAGGCATTTAATTTGTAGTGGGAACTGGGATGAAAGGAGTGATTATATTGCAAGAGAAAATTAAAACCATATTATGTGAAATGCAGAATGTTGATCCTAAAAATATAACTTTAAAAACAAATTTGATTCGGGATATTGAAATGTCTTCGGTTGAAGTCATGAATCTTTGTGGCGTCATCGAAGAAGAGTTTGATGTCGAAATTTTGGATGAGGATTTAATTACCATTCAAACCGTGGAAGATATCGTTAACTATGTTGAAGGAAAGATGGGTAACAAGGTCTAGGGAAATATGCTGTACATTTTTGATAATATATCTGATTTTACAGATGAACTTTATAATAATTATATTTCCTTTCTACCGCCGGAACGGTTAGCCAGGGCAGAAAGGTATATGCACATGGCGGACAAAAAAGAGTGTGTCATTGCTTATCTTTTGTTTAGGATTGGTATCTTATCAGAATATGGTATTCATGAGGCACCTGCATTTTGCTATGGCATATATGGGAAGCCATATTTAACCGAATATCCCCATATACATATAAACCTAAGTCATTGCAGACAAGGTATTGCCTGTGCCATTTCAAGCTGTGAGGTCGGTGTGGATATTCAGGACTGGATATTATCAGATCAACGATTATTAACAAGAGTTTGCAGTAATAAAGAAATAGATATGGTTAATAAATCTCAAGAAAAACATAAACTTTTTACTACTTTCTGGGCATTGAAAGAAGCATATATTAAAAATTTAGGAGTAGGATTGTCATTTTCAATAAAGAATTGTGATTTCTCATTTGTTGAAATGGACATGTTTGGAAAATTCGGTAAAATGTTTTCGTTGCAATATACTGAAAGTTATTGTTTAGCGGTATGTAATAACGACAAATTTATTCAAACCAAGTACATTTCTACTCATGAGTTTGAACAATTGCTTTAGAAGCAGAGTTATTTAAATCGTTATGTATTGGAGGGGCAATTATGTTACCTATTAAATTAATTTGTCTTCCGTACGCGGGAGGTTCTGTTTCCATGTATCGGGATTGGCCTGGAAAGACCGGCCAGCCCATTGAGGTTGAACTAATTGAACTTGCCGGCAGGGGAAGCCGGTATAAAGAACCAGTTTACAAAACTTTCGATGAAATGATTGAAGATATCTTTAACAAAAGTAAATTGGCGGTTGGGGACTCGGATTTCTCATTTTTTGGCTACAGTATGGGTTCAATATTAGCTTTTGAGTTATCCCGTCAATTTAAAATCCGTCTTTGTAAAGAACCAAAACAATTATTTGTTGCTGCAAGTAATGCTCCACATATATCATACGAAATATCCCAAAAACAATTCGGTAATTTGTCTGATGCAGAACTTGATGAGAGAATAATTAAAATGGGAGGAATCCCGGATGAAATCAAGTCTAACCAAGTTTATTTTGAACTCTGTATGTCACTTATCAGGCATGATCTGAATATAGCATGTAATTATCATTACAGAAATAATCCGTATCAATTGAACTGCGAGATAACTGTATTGTGCGGAAAAAATGATCCTCAAATAGACATAAAGCGGATTACTGAATGGGATAATACAACGTCAGAAAAATGTTCTTACTACTTTTTTGAAGGGGATCATTTTTTCATTCGGGAATTTGATGATGAAATCATCAAGGTGGTAAATCACCGGCTCAAAGCAAATACGGATTAAAACATGATTGAGTAAAAACATTTAAATAAAAAAGGGTGAATACTATGGAAATATGTAATGTAAATACTTTAACGGATGCCTTGGCTGGCATTAAAGATCAGGATACAGGAATTCATTTTATATATTCACAAAATCGAGAGGTGTATTTGCCATATACTGAACTTTATCAACAAGCAAAAGTATCTTTATATCAGTTTCAAAACCGCGGTATGGTAAAAGGTGACGAGTTAGTTTTTCAAATTGTAGATAATCAGGACTTTATCCGTACACTCTGGGCATGCCTTTTAGGTGGAATAATCCCCATACCGATTACGACAGGAAACAGTAAAGAAAATGGGAATAAAGTCGCAAAGATTTGGGAACAGCTATCCAACCCGTATTTAATAATTTCTCCGGAAATACATGATAGTTTTTTAGAATTGCTTGATGAAGTCGTTGAAAATAAAAAAGTCATAGAAAATATTAAAGGCAGGATTTTTAATATAAAACAAGAAGATGGTCTTGAAGGTATTGTTATGGGAACCCTGGAGGAGGATATTGCTTATGTCCAGTTTTCATCCGGTTCAACCGGGGACCCAAAGGGAGTTACCTTATCCCATAAAAATATAATGACAAATGTGAAATCAATTATTAAGGGGTGTCATTCTGTGAAGACGGATATTTCCATATCGTGGATGCCGCTAACCCACGATATGGGCTTGATTGGAATGCATTTCACACCATTGGTTCTCGGTGCCGATCAATATATTATGACTCCTACCATGTTTGTAAAGCGCCCACAGCTTTTTCTGGAAAAGATCACCGAACACAAAGTTACAATAACATCAATTCCGAATTTTGGTTATTCTCATTTATTGCAGAAGATGGACGATAAAAATGAGTATAAATGGGACCTGTCTTCGCTAAAAGTTATTTTTAACGGTGCAGAAATGATTTCCTATCATCTTGTTAAAAACTTTATGAGCCGCATGAAACAGTACGGCTTAAAAGAACAGGCCATGTTCCCGGTATATGGAATGGCAGAGGCAAGTCTTGCAATCACATTCTCAATTCTTGGAGAGGGTATTAAGGGAGTAATCGTAGACCGCAGTACAGCCTCCGTCGGTCAGCAAATAATTGAAGTTGAAACCGAGTCTGAAAAGGTCTCAGTATTTGTAGATCTGGGCTACCCTGTTGTTAATTGCCAAGTAAGAATCGTTGATGATAAGGGAAGCATTGTAACTGATCATATAGTTGGAAATATCCAGATTCGCGGGGATAATGTTACGAAAGGTTACTATCGCAGGAAAGATCTTAACACGGTTATTCTTCAAAGAGATGGATGGCTTGATACTGGGGATATTGGATTTTTTCGTAGTAAAAGTCTTGTCGTATTGGGAAGATCAAAGGAAGTTATTATTGTTAATGGTCAAAATTACTATGCCACTGACCTGGAGCGATTAGCAGAGAGGCTTTCGACTATAAAATTTTCCGATATTGCGGTGGCAGGCTATTTTGATGGAACAGTGGAGCAAATTTTAGTATTTGTTACCTATAGAGGCGAACTAAAAGAGTTTGAATTTGCCACAGAAGAAATAAGATTGGGTATTTTTCATGAACTTGGATTAAGTGTAAATTATGTTATTCCCATCAAAAAAATGCATAAAACTACAAGTGGAAAAACACAGCGTTTTAAATTATTAGAAGAATATAGAAATGGAATTTTTGATGATACGATTGATATGATTGACCATATCAGGAAAGAACGTTTGTCGCAGAGAACAAGGGAAGCTCCAATAACGCAAATAGAAGTGAAAGTTATGGATATAGTGAAAGCTGTCTTAGGTACGGAGAATATTGGTATAGCGGATGATTTATTCTACTATTCCCTGCAATCAATGCTTGTTATGCAAATTTATGACCGGATAGATGCCTGCTATCCAGGCATATTAAAGGTAACTGATATCTATAGATTCAGGACAATAAAGGAAATTGCAAATGCATTAAATTCAAAAGGGGATATCCAATTGTCGACTATAAAGTGGCCGGCGCAATATTATTATCCAGATTATGAATGTAATGCTTTCACTGAGTTACAGTTAACATTTTGTGAACAAGATGCCAATAAAATACGGGATTTATCAAGGAAGTATACAATAAATGCAGATGAAGTGATACTGACGTTAATTGCATACTTATATTGGGAAGTTACGCATGAACCAGCTGCATCATTTTATGGTTTATTGAAGGAGAGCCATTTCATTGATACCTATACTTTTGACTTTGATTCGCTGCAAGAGATAAATGATTTATATAAAGAAATTCCTAAGCAGAAATCAAATCAAACTAAACTTGAAATGTTCCAAAGTAAATCAATATTTAATAAAAGCCATGATATCCCAGCCTTAGTATATAACACAAAATTATTAAGGGATTCAGATCGTATTTCACTTGGTTTTTTTGATATGTTATGGGGGATAACACAACAGGGTAATCAGATCTTTATATTTCTTTATTATAATTCAAATAAACTTGTTTCCGGCTGTATGGAAAACTTATTAAAACTTTTTGCGAAAATAATAAAAAGTATTTAGGAAGAGCCATGAAGATATTTGGGCAGCCTTTAGCTGTTTTGTACAAGTGCATTTAAGTTTATGAAAGAAAGTCTGGAGGGAGAGTATATGCGTAGTATTTTGGGTTTAGAAGAGCACCAAAAAAATAATGGGGAGAATATTTCAGTCTCTGTCCGTAAAAATGATATGGCTGTAATCGGAATGGCTGTTAAATTGCCTAAAGCAGATACAGCAAATGAATTTTGGACAAATTTAAAAACCGGTATTGAATCAATTGTAGATTTCCCTAATTCCAGGGCTAATGATATACTGCCATATCTGAAGATGAAATATGGTGAGTCGAAACAAAAGTTTATGCAGTGTGGATTTTTGGATAATATAGACCAATTTGATTATGACTACTTTGGATTATCTCCCAAGGAAGCCGAGTTAACCGCTCCATTGCATAGATTGTTTTTTGAGACTGCAATAACTGCCTTGGAAACCGCAGGTTACAATGGTGACAATATTGATGGAAGCAATACAGGAATTTTTATAGGTGCATTTGGTGATTTAGATATTCATAGCTATAAGGAAATGGTCCGTGATGTTAAACCATCGGAACTTCCTTTGGCTATTACAGGAACTACCCTCTCCATGATGGGTGGAAGGATTGCAAATTATCTGAATATACAAGGACCGGTGGAAATTGTTGATACTGCATGTTCGTCCTCTCTTGTAGCCGTACATGAAGCGTGCCAGGCACTAAAAAATAATAAGTGCGATATGGCACTAGCCTGTGGAGCAAGAATTCAATTGATACCTTTGGAGGATAGCTGCTATAAAATAGGAATTGAATCCTCTGATGGGTCAACCAGAACGTTTGACAGTGCGGCCGATGGGTCTGGATATGGAGAAGGTGTTGTAGTCCTATTAATTAAGCCTCTTGACAAGGCGGTACGTGATGGTGATTACATTCATGCAATCATTAAAGGAAGTGCTGTCAACCATGATGGCAGATCACTGAGACTAACTGCCCCAAACCCAGAGGCTCAGGAAAAAGTGCTGCTTGCTGCCTGGGCAGACGCCGGTATAAATCCTGAAAAGCTTTCATATATAGAATGCCATGGAACAGGAACAAAGCTGGGAGATCCTATAGAGATTGATTCTCTTACAAGGGCATTTTCTCATTATACACATAAAAGGCAGTTCTGTGCAATTGGTTCGGTAAAATCTAATCTTGGACATCTCTTAGATTGTTCGGGAATAACGGGTTTGGCAAAAGCTATACTATCACTAAAGCATGCCCAAATTCCACCATCAATCAACTTTCAGCAGCCGAATGATTTAATTAACTTTATTGATTCCCCATTATATGTTAATACCGGGCTCAAGTATTGGGATTCACCGTTTGGAAAAAGATACTGTGGCATAAGTTCTTTCGGGATCAGTGGAGTTAATTGCCATATGGTTCTTGAGGAGGCACCTGATCAAACACCCCCAAACAGTAATATCATAGATCCTGACGTTGAGATATTTACTCTTTCAGCAAAATCAGAAACTGTGCTCTATAATACCATTAATGCTTACGTTGAATACCTTAATTTAAGTAATGATAATGATTTTACACGTATCTGTTATACATCAAATATTGGAAAACGGACTTTTAAATACCGTATAGCATTACTTTCTGATTCTGTTAAGGATTTACGGAGTAAACTTATAAAAATATATGAAGCGGGCCTGGACGGAGTTACGGACTTAAAGGATGTTTGGTATGGAATAGTAAGTGATGCTGAGATTGACGATACAATTGACAGTCCTAAATATGTGCAGAATAATAAACGTTTTCTTCTTACTGCCTTATGTGAAGAATATGTGAGTGGGTTACATATTGACTGGAAAACCTTATATAGAGAGTCGTCAATTACACGTATCGAAGTACCTTCTTATCAATTTGACAGGAAGCATTGCTGGCTTAGATATCCGATATCAGCTATAAAAGAACAATCTGAAGATATATTTTATAAAGTGCGTTATGTAGAAGTACCGCAACTTAGTGATAAGCGGATGAATGCGAATGAAGGTATTTTAGTGATTCAGGATAATAGCATAGTAATGTCTGAGATAACCAATGATTTAAAACACCATAATTATGATGTTTTAACGATTACTGCCGGTGGGCATTTTGAAAAACTTAACAGTCATTCCTATATAGTCCAGCTTAATCATACTGGATTTGGCAGGCTGCTTAGTGAAATTGATCCGGAATACTATAAGACAATAATCTATGCGCCTACAGCAGGGGCAGAGGATCATATTAATTCAATGGGCAGCCTGGGCAGCGCATTGGATAAAGGCTTCCTGGGATTATTTGATTTCATACAATCTTACTCCGAAAGAAAAATAAACAATAAAATTAATATCTTTGTTATTACAGACTCTGCCTATGAGGTAACGGGAAAAGAAATTCGTATCAATCCGCAAAACGCAGCGTTAGTTGGCTTTTCAAAGAACATTAACCAGGAATTTTCAAATATATCATGTAAGGTTATAGATATAACAGATAAAACAGAAAAGGAAAGTATCATAAAGGAGATTGAATACAAAGATAGTGAGTTCTATGTGGCATTGCGGGATGATAAAAGATTTGTAGAAGAGTTTGCCCCTATTCACCCGGATGCATTGCCCGATAATAATATTGAAATTAAGGACAAGGGTGTCTATCTTATTACCGGTGGTTTGGGCAACATGGGATTATGTTTTGCTGATTATTTGGCTTCATTGGCAAGTGGTATAAAATTAATACTTGTATCCAGAAGCGGATTCCCTTCAAAAGACCGATGGGAGAAGTTAGCACTCGGAGGAAAAGATAAGCAGCTGTCGAAAAGGTTGAATACAATCCTGAAATTGACCGAACAAGGGCATGACATTACAGTATACCAGGCAGATATTTCTATTGAAAGCGATGTTAATAATCTTATCACTGATATCAAAAAAACTTATGGCAACCTGGATGGTATGATACATTGTGCAGGTGTAACAGGCAATGGACTTATCGTTTCGAGAAAAAAAGAAGATATGAAACCGGTTATTGCGCCTAAAATCTTTGGTACTTGGCTGCTCGATAAATATACCCAAGATCAGAACCTTGATTTTTTTGTTCTGTGTTCTTCTGGTGTAGGAATTTCAGGTGAGATAGGATTAGCAGATTATACAGCAGCGAATTCGTTTTTAGATTCATTTGCACAACTTAGGGGTCGATTTAAAAACACCCTTGCAATTGACTGGGTCGTTTGGAAAAATGCCAGAATGATGGAAGGATTCTCTAAAAATGTGGATGGATTCTTTTTGCAGTTAACTCCTGAAAAGGCAATCCGAAGCTTAGACGTTATCTTAAAGAAACAAGTTAGCAGGATCCTTATTGGTGAGATTAATTATGAGAGCCCTTTCCTAAAACATACGGAGAATATTCTTATTAAGCTGGCAGATGAAATATTATTAAAACTTCCGGTTAATCAACCTAAAATAGAAATTTTATCATCACAAATACAAAATAAACTTGACGTTGTATTAGTCGGAAAGCAAGACTATACAGTGGTTGAGAAAACTTTATCTAAAATAGTAGGGGAGATTTTAGGCTATTCGGAAATCAATATTTACGATAACTTTTTTGAAATGGGCGGGAATTCAATTCTTCTTAATTACATATGGAAGGAAATCGATAATTTATATCCAAACAGGGTAATGATATCGGATCTGTTTGCTTATCCTTCTATTCATGCATTGGCGATGTTTATTACTAAGGGAGAGGAAGCGAATGACGGTGAACAAATGGATAATAAGAATATTGATGATGAAATTGATAACCTGCTTAACGACCTTCAAAATACGGATGATATAGACCGCATACTCGGTGAATTAAAATCACTTTAGGGGGGATTGTAAATGGAAAATATATATAGATTCATACTTGAGAAGACAAGTTCTGGAAGTATAGATAAAACTTCAGCAGCAGAATTAATAAAGAAGATTAAAAAGAACTCGCAGTTCCATAAAGATATGGCTATTATCGGTATTTCGGCCAACTTGCCTTTGGCCGATTCAATAGATGAATATTGGGATATTCTATCAAATTCAGTTAATTGCATTAGGGAGTTCCCTGCTGACAGAAAAGAAGATATAGACAAATATCTGCATTATTCTGACATCGCTGATGATAATATCCGGTATGTACAAGGAGCATATCTTGAACATATTGATTACTTTGATTATAAATTCTTTAAAATAACACCTTCCGAAGCAAACTTAATGGCTCCAAGCCAACGCATATTCTTGCAGACTGCGTATTCTGCACTTGAAGACGCCGGGTATGGCGGACAGGTACTTAGAGGCAGTAACACAGGTGTTTATGTTGGATTTGCAGATACAATGAAAGATTCTTATCAAAGGATGATTTATGATACAGATCCGTCCCTTGTATCACAATCCATTGCATCAAACCTTGGTGCAATCATTCCGAGCCGAATGTCTTATTATTTGGATTTGAATGGGCCTTCAATGGTTGTGGATACGGCTTGTTCATCGTCCCTGGTTTCTGTACACCTGGCTTGCAAGGCAATTATAAATGGAGAATGTGATCAAGCCATTGCAGGTGGTATTAAGTTGCACACGGTACCTATAGATGCAGAGTTTGCAAGGCTGGGTATTGAGTCTTCGGACGGCTTAACCCGGGCTTTTGATGATACATCTGATGGTGCCGGAATTGGAGAAGGAGCCATTGCAATTCTAATTAAACCTTTGGATAAAGCTGTTGCAGCAAGAGATCATATCTATGCTGTAATAAGGGGAAGTGCAGTGAACCAGGATGGAAATTCAATGGGGATTACTGCACCAAATCCGGCATCGCAAACAAAGGTCATTCTAAAAGCCTGGAAGGATGCCGCAGTTAATCCGGAAAAAATACAATATATAGAGACGCATGGGACGGGAACTCCGCTGGGAGATCCTGTTGAAATTGAAGGATTAACAAAGGCATTTAATCAACACACAAATAGAAAACAGTTTTGTGCTATTGGCTCCGTTAAGTCTAATATTGGACATCTCTATGAATGCTCAGGACTTGCAAGCTTAATTAAAGTGGTATTATCTCTAAACAATCAGATGATGCTTCCATCTGTTTATTTCGAGAAGCCAAACCGCAAAATAGACTTTTGCAATTCGGCCGTGTTTATAAATAGTATTTTACGGCATTGGGAAGCACAAGACGAAAAGAGATTATGTGGCGTCAGTTCTTTTGGCTTTAGTGGTACAAATAGCCATATTGTATTAGAAGAAGCACCCGTTTATATCAGAAAGGAAAACAACGGGACAAACCGTATCCTGACTATTTCGGCTGAAAGCAAAAGTTCATTATATGCGTTATTGATGAAGTATCAGGACTTCTTGAATATGGATCCGGATATACATAATATGTGCTACACGGCTAATACCGGCAGAGGGCACTACTCTTTGAGAGTTGCGGTTCTTTTTAAAAGTATAGATGAACTAAAGGCCAAAATCGCACAAATACTTATGGAAGATATGGCAATAGATGACTCTGATATATTTATGGGTGAGCATAAAATTGTTAGTTCAACTTATGTGGATATCGATCATAGTAAGATTTCAGAAGAAATGAAAATTAAGTTTACTGAAACAGCTGATAAAATCATCGGCAGGCAAAGCGCAGATGAACTGCTTGGTATGGATGAATTAAAACAATTATGTTCCTTATATATAAAAGGGGCAGCAGTGAATTGGAGTGGGATATATTCTTATACAGAAAATTCCAGAATCCGTATCCCGACGTACCAATTTGATAAACACAGATGTTGGCTGTCAATACCGGAATCTCAAAATAAATTGAACCAGGAACAGGAAAGTTACTTTAAATTGAATTGGAAATCAACTGATAGAAATGGCATCGGCGATATCAGGGCAGAGGATTACGATTTAATAGTAATTATAAAGAATCATTCAAATTTACTGGCGGAAAACCTTTATGAATACTTAAAAACTAAAAATCTTAATGCTGAGGTGATTGCAGAACCGAATATTACCGGCTGTGCTGATACAAGCAATAGAGCTTTAGGATTTTTTATAAATTCATGGCACAATTACAGCAATTATAGCAAAGTGAAGTTCATATATATGATGGATTCTGAAGTAGAAAAAGAAGTTAATTATAATAATGAATATGCCAGACTTATAAATTTTTATGGTTTTCTGCGTTCATTGAAAGAAATGAACGCAGCGGATATTAGAATTGATGTTATCCTGCGTCATATAAATGAAGTTGTCTGCAATGATAATTGCATTCCTATAAACGCCGCAATACAGGGGGCATTTAAGGTTGTGGGTCTTGAATTCCCGGAATGGAGCTGCCATGTAATAGATGTAGATGAAAATATAAATGAGAGTAACCTGTATAGTGAAGTATTTTCATTAAATAATAAATTTATAATCGCATATAGAGATAATCAGAGATACGAGGCATATTTAGAGCAAATTTCAATTGACAGGCAGATCTTTGCAGATTCCTTCATAATGAAAGATAGTGGATGTTATGTTATTTCTGGAGGATTAAGTGATATTACACTTGAAATCATGAAAAATAACGCTTCCAGTAAAGCAAACTTTGTTTTGTTATGCCGGACTGAATTGCCGGCAAGGGAAGAGTGGAATGATTTATGTAATGAGTATTCTGGGCAAGAAGAAAAAACAGTCAATAGAATTAAAAATATCTTAGATATTGAATCATATGGTGGTAATGTTACTATAATTCGTTGCGATATCACTGATTATGAGGAGGTAAGAAATACAATAAAAGCTGTTAGGGAAAAATTCCATAAAATAAATGGTGTGATTCATGCAGCGGGTATACCGGGTAATACCTTGTTCGCTGCTGAAAAGTATGAGAATTTTACATCAGTGCTGAATCCCAAAATCTATGGTGCCTGGTATTTAGATGAATGTACGAAGGAAGATGATTTGGAGTTTTTTGTTATGTTTTCATCAGTTGCTACCCTTTTCCCCGCTCCGGGACAATGTTCTTATGTTGCAGCAAACTTATTTATTGATTCATTTGCAGCTACAAGAAATATAAAACGCCAAAATACTTTTGCCATCAATTGGTGCACATGGAAAGATGCAGGCATGGCAAAACGATCTGGCCTGAATATGGACACTATATTCAAAACACTTACAAATGAACAAGGTATACGGGGCTTTAGGACAGTGATTGGGCATAAGATTTCTCATGCTCTTGTAGGCGTTATAAATAATGACAAGAGATATGTTCGGCTGTGGGATAAAGTTGGATTTGATTTAGCTGAAAATGTAAATGACGTAGTCAAAAATTACCGCTTAAAATCAGCCTCAACAGAAAAGGCCAATAAAAATCTTAATCTAAATTTAACACAATCATTACAGCTTAAGGGTAGAAATAATAATCAATATTCAGAAACAGAAAAAAGAGTGGGAAATCTGTTAGCTAAATATCTTGGTTATTCTGAGTTATATATATATGATAACCTGTTTGATTTAGGTGTTGACTCTATTATTATGATAAGAGCCGCACACGAAATACACAAAATATGGGGAGTTAACCTTGAATTGTCGAAATTCATTGATGGCTCATCAATTGAAAAAATAGCTGCAGAAATTGATCATATCTTTCGTAATAAAAAGCCGGCAGCGGTTGAAAGCCGGTAACTCTTGTGAATATGCCAAGATAAAAAGAAATTGAATCATGGATGATCATAATTTTTTAAGTAATTGGAGGTGTATAGATGTGGAAAATATAGATAAAATCAGGAAATTCATCAACAGATTTACTGGAGGTAAAGTATATTCTGATACAGAAGACATATTTGCTGAAGGTCTTGTCAACTCCTTATTCATTACTCAGTTAGCTATATTTATTGAGATGGAATTTGATTTAGAACTTCAAAAAGACGATTTGGAAATTAGAAATATCTGTAGCGTGGATGCCATAGTTTTATTAATTGAGACTAAGAAAGCAGGGGGGAGGGTAATTACTTAAAAGTATAATTCACACATTGATTTATACGTGCGCGGGGGTGCACAGATGGGAGTTAATATGAAAAATATTGCTGTTTTGTTTCCTGGACAGGGAAGCCAATATGTTGGAATGTATAAAATACTTTACGATGAAAGTTCTATTGTACGGGATACCATTGCAGAAGCAGAAGAAGTAACGGGGATTCAATTAAGGGAACTGTGCTTTAATGGTCCTCCCTCGAAACTGGCCAAACCTGAAAATGCCCATATAGCAATTCATGCTTTTTCAGTAGCTGTATTTAGGGCATTTGTAGAAATGACCGGGTTTACTCCTAAGTTTTGTGCCGGTCATAGTTTAGGAGAATATGCAGCACTGGTATGTGCCGGCGCTTTAAGATTTTCAGATGCTTTAAAGCTTGTGCAGTTAAGAAGCGGGCTATGTAAAGACATACAAAGTAAGAGTGATGGTGGCATGACAATTATAGATGGTATTGAAATAGAAACAATTGCTTATGCATGTCAAAAACAACAGGCTGAAGGGAAGCAAGTATTTGTATCATGCTATAATTCTGCAATACAAGCAGCTATCTCAGGCACAAACAAAGACTTGGAAGATACAGAAAGGCTTTTGCTAAGAAGTGGAAAAGGTACGATGTCCCCACTTATAGGAAGTGCTCCCTTTCATTGCCCTCTTATGGAATCCGCAGTAGAGCCGTTGCGCGAACAGTTGCAGCATATTGAAACAGGTAAATTCAGGTATCCCGTTTTATCAAACTATACGGGGAAGCCCTACAAAAATATGGAGGAGCTGGAAGACAACTTGACACAGCACCTTATTAAGCCTGTAAAATGGGTAAATATTATTTCTTATCTGGCTTATAGAAATGTAAACTTAATAATTGACTTTAGTGCTAATAAGGTATTTCAAAATATGGTGGCGGGAAATTCGCTTATAGAAACGTTATGTTATGGGAGCCGAAGAGACAGAAGTACAATTCAGGAATTATATCAGGGTGATTTATATCGAAAGCATAAATCCGACTTTATTTCAAAATGCATTCTTACAGCAGTATCTACCCCAAATCGTAATTTTGACCAGGAGTCTTATCAATTAAGTGTTGTTGATAATTACCATGAACTTGTTAAATTGGGTGACAATATAAACAACAAAGAACCAAAAGAGACTATTGGGATAAGGCGCAAAGGGATGGAGCTGCTAATAAAGATATTAGATGGAAAGAAAGTGCCAGACCTGGAGAAAACCGGATGGATCAGGCAAATTGCAGATGAGAATGCAGCCACTTATGAGGAATTGAAGACTTATCATGCATAGCAGATTGATATATTATTTAATGCAATCATATAGGAATCCGATTATCCCTGGCACTAAATTGGGAGTGGGATATGTCTATTGTAATATTTAGCGAAGTGGAGAAAAACACAGATTTTAAGCCACTATTTAGTCTGGTATCGAAGGAACGCAAAGACCGGTTACTATGTTTTAAAGATGAAGCAGCGCAGCATGTCGGGCTGTTATCTGATGTTATAATAAGGTACTGTTTATTTGCTGCAACAAACTATTGCAATGGGGTGCCAATGGAAGGTAAAAATAAATATGGAAAACCCCAATATCTTAATTATAAGGATTTCGAGTTTAATTTATCACATACAGAAAATGCACTAGTCTGCTGTATTTCAGAGAATAGTAAGGCTGTCGGTATAGACATAGAAAAAATTACGGATATTGAAGAACATTTGGATATAGCAGAGCATTTTTTTACGATTAAGGAGCAAAATTATTTAAATCAATTTAATGGGGACACAAATTTGCGTTTTTTAGAAATGTGGACAAGGAAGGAAGCCTATAGTAAACAGAAAGGTAAAGGATTATTAATGCCTTATAATTCATTTGAAGTATATGGAAATGAGCTGATAAAAATGAAGACAGTAATGTTACGCAGATATATTATCTCTGAATGTTCAGACCTTAAAGAAGCAGATATAAAATTATTTATATTATCAAATGATTTTATTTGGAAACATGTCATACCTCTTTTGCAAAAAATTTGCTGATTATCTATCTGTATTATGATTAGCAGCTAATACATTTTCAAATACAATGGCAACAAGTTGTAAGCAACTATTCTGGGATAGTTGTTTAGACATACATAATTGTAAGACCGACAAACAGGACACGCTTCTTCTTATAGGTCGTATACAATAATCGTAAGGGTTATCTTATACCAAAAAAGGATTATAACGGCTTTGGGGATTAGGTTCCATCCTGATTGGTACGTGCGCCGGAGCGCACAGATGGGAGTTATTATGAATTTTGAATTGACAAGTGATCAGATTAAACTGAAACAAGAAATAATTAATTTTGCGCAGGAAAATTTAAATGATGAAGAAACTTTGGAGGAATTCTCATATGAGATGTGGAAAAAAGTATCTGAATTTGGATTATTCGGACTTACTGTTCCTGAAGAGTACGGGGGATTAAATGAGAGCTTCTTAACAGCTGCGATAGCAATAGAAGCATTGGGTTACGCCTGCAAAAATAACGGATTAGTATTTGTTATCAACAATCATATCTGGGTGGCCCTCAACCTCATAAATTTGTATGGCTCTAAAGAACTGAAAGAAAAATATCTGTCTAAAATGGTTGCCGGTGAACTTATTGGAGCTATCTCACTTACAGAAGCAGACGCCGGTTCGGATGCAATGAATATGTCAAGTAGTGCTTCGGAAGAAAAGGAATATTATGTATTAAATGGAAGTAAGATGTTTATTTCCAACGGACCTATTGCAGATCTTTTTATTGTATTTGCAGTAACATCCATGAAACCATTTAAGCAGATTACTGCTTTTGTAGTTGAAAAAAAGTTTCAAGGCGTAGTCATCGGAAAGAACATTGAAAAAATGGGTTTAAATGCTTGTCCGACAAGCGAAATTACTTTTAACAATGTAAAAATACCAAAGGAAAACATACTTGGAAGAAAGAATATGGGATCTTCACTTATGACGAATGCCCTTGAATGGGAACGTTGTTATGAATTCGCACCGCATGTTGGTGCTATGCAGCGGATGATGGAAATAAGCTTCAAATATGCTAATGATAGAATTCAATTTGGCCAGCCAATTGGTCAATTTCAAGCGGTATCTCATAAAATTTCAGAAATGAAGATTGCAATTGAGCTGTCAAGGCTGATGCTTTATAAAATTGCATGGTTGAAAGATCAAGGCAAAAGTGCATTTTTGGAGGTATCTATTTTCAAAACATTCGTAAGCGAACAATACATTAAAACATGTAAAAATGCTCTTCAGATTCATGGCGCTTATGGATATACAAAAGAATATGGTATTGAGCGCGAACTTCGTGACGCCATTGCATGTGACATTTATTCAGGCACCTCAGAAATGCAGAAGAATACAATTTTCACGATGATACCCAGTGTTAACAGCATCTAAAATATCAGTAAAAATAGGCTATGGGAGTTTCCGAGAGCACTCGTTATTTGAAAGGAGGGGAAATATGAATATCGTAGTCTGTGTGAAGGCTATTCCGGCAAATATTGCGTTTCCTAATGTTGTTACCGGTGAAAGTCATTGCTTAAACCCATATGATATGTTTGCACTTGAAGAAGTAGTTGCCATGAAAAAAAGTTATCCTGATATTCAAGTTACATGTTTATGTATGGGGCCTCCGGCTGCTTCAGAGACATTGACACGCTGTATAGCTATGGGAGCAGATGCTGCAATCCATCTGAATGATACAAGTTTTGCAGGCTCTGACACATTTGCTACTTCGTTGATACTATCGGCAGCATTTATGAAGCTATCGGAAATAGATTTAATTGTTTGTGGTTCGAGGTCTTCAGACGGAGAAACAGGACAAATTGTATACCAGTTGGCAGAGCGGCTATCATTGTCATGTTATGCAAATGTAAAAAAAATTCATTCTATTGAAAATAACAAGGTTAAATTTGAAAAAGTGAAAGACAATGCAATTATTACATATCAGGCGGAGCTGCCTATCATCATTTCTTTCAATGATTTTTGCTCAACCATAACATCTGTTGGACTTTTAAATCTAAAAAGAGCCAAAAAGAAAAATATCCGGGTTTGGAATAAGGATGATTTCACATTAGATAAATCCGATTGCGGAATTATGGGATCGAAGACAAAAGTCTTAAAAACAACCACAACTATGAAAGAAAAGGATGCTATTGTATTAAATGGAACTGATAGGGAAATTGCAGTTAAAATCAATTCTTTAATAAGAGAGAGACTGGGGTGATTTATTATGGGGAAAGGTATTTGGGTCTATTTTGACGATACGGACATCAATAATACCCAAAATACATATGGAATACTTGGAAAAGCACATGTGTTGAGTAGAAGTTTGGAATCACCTGTTATAGCATTTGGCATTGGCAAGTTCGATGAAAATGAAATTTCAGCTCTTTATATGCACGGTGCTGATGAGGTGTTACTCAACGACTTTCATGTTAATCCAAGCGGTGAGGAATATGCATGGATTGTTGATCAGGTTGTCAGTCAGTATAACCCGGATCTGGTGATTTTTCCATCAACGGAAATGGGAAAAGAAGTATCTGCAAGATTATCAATTACCCAAAAAGCTGGTCTTACAGCGGATTGCATCGATATTACCCGTACACAGGCGGGAAACAACTTTATTTATTCACGTGCAGCAATTAACTCTAGCGTCATTGCTCAAATTGAGTGTGTTAACTCCGATACAGAATTATGTACAGTAAAGGAAAATATATTTAACTCTCTAATCGCACTTTACAAGAGCAAATCTGAAGTTAAATATTATGAGCACCCTACCGCCCCGCATCCTATTCATAAAGGTAAAGTGGAATTAATTTCACAACGCGCAACGGAAGGCATTGAAACTATTGACTTTACCTCTTCAAGAGTCATTTTGGGTGCAGGGAGGGGGTTACAGAACCCCGAAGAATTTAATCTCTTTACAGAGGTTGCAAGAAAAAGTAATTGTGAATATGGCGGGACCAGAGCACTGGTTGAGAGTGGAATTATAAAAAAGAACCGGCAAATTGGGCAATCAGGCATCTCCATTTGTCCAGATGTTTATGTTGCATTTGGAATTTCAGGTGCAACTCAACATATTGCCGGAATCAAAGAATCTAAAATAGTAGTTGCGGTTAATATCCAACCGGACGCTCCAATTTTTAAATATGCTAACTATGCGATTGTCTCTGATGCCGTAAGTATATTAAACCAAATGGCGTGTAATTATTAGGAGTTTGTCGATTAAAGAAAGGAGTAAATAATATGAAAGTTGGAGTAGTTGGAGCAGGTACAATGGGACGTGGAATTGCCCAAACGGTAGCACAGTATAATATGAATGTTGTCTTGGTTGACATCAGTGAGGATATATTGGACCGTGCTCAAAAAGAAATACGTAACTCAGTGAGAATGCAGGGCTTTTATAATAAAGATTTCAAGGGAATTAAACCTGAAGTGGTATTGGAGCGTATCATTTTTACAACGGATTATGCCTTGCTGGCGGATTGTGATTTTATTATAGAGAATGTCCCTGAGAAACTTGATGCCAAAATATCAGTATATGAACGATTAGAGAAGGTCAGTAATCCGAATGCGTACTACGCAGTAAATACCTCCTGCATTCCTGTAACAGAAATTGCTGCATTTACAAGCCGTCCGGATAAAGTGATTGGTATGCATTTTATGAATCCGGTTCCAATGATTGAGGCGGTTGAGATTATGAGAGGGTTCCACACATCTGATAAGACAATAGAAGTTGCCTTGGAACTACTCAAATCTATTAACAAGCAGGGTATTATTGTCAATGATTATCCCGGTTTTGTATCTAATCGCATATCCCATCTTATGATGAACGAAGCTGCATTTATCGTGCAGGAAGGTGAAGCATCAGTTGAGAATGTTGATGAGGTATTCAGAAAATGCTATGGACATAAGATGGGTCCATTGGAAACAGCAGATCTTATTGGATTAGATACAGTTGTAGATTCTCTTGATGTATTGTTCAACCAATACAAAGATACGAAATTCCGTTGCTGCCCATTGCTCAGACGCATGGTGGCAGCGGGACACTGTGGCAGAAAATCAGGCCAAGGTTTTTATGGTTATAATGGTAAGTAATACGGTCATTTTATATAACAAATTTAATTATAAAAAAGGAAGGGTGTTAATAATGTCAGATTCAAATCAAGAAAGCATTAGAGCAAAAGTTAGAAAGTTTATCCAAAAGTATTCGAAAAAAGATAATATTGAGGATAATCAGAATTTATTTGAAATGAGTTTTGCAAATTCACTTTTTGCCATGCAGTTAATACTATTTATTGAAAATGAGTTCGGGCTGGCTGTTGCAAGTGAAGATATCGGAATAGATAATTTTGATACAGTTGATAAAATTTGCAGCTTTATTCATAGTAAAATAGAAGTTGCATGAGATTTAACTTCTTGCATAAATGAGTGGAGGGTTTATTAAATAAGATTGCATACAGAAAGAGGTGATACATATGGAGAGGATTGCTGTTTTGTTTCCGGGACAAGGTGCTCAATTTGTTGGCATGGGAGAAAAATTCCATGAGCAATACAATATTTGTAAACAAACTTATGAAGAAGCAAGTGATGCCTTTGGAAAAGATGTTTCAAAGCTATGTTTTTCAGGAAGAACAGCTGATTTATGGGATTTTACAAATATGCAAGTAGCAGTTGTAACGACATCTGTTGCAATCTATCGTGCATATATGCATGAAATAGGAATTCCTCCACATTTTGCTATGGGGCACAGTATGGGAGAATTTGCCGCATTAACATGCGCCGGTCCATTAAAATTGTATGATACAATCAAAATACTAATCTTCAGGGGCAACCTGGTGAAAAAAATAATTAAAAATGATATTGGAAAAATGACAATTGTAGATAATTTATCAGAATCAAAATTATTGGAGATAGTTAAAAAATATGAAGGTAAAGTTTACATATCCTGTTACAATTCACAGAATCAACATGCCTTAAGCGGATATGATGAACCGTTACAGGAACTTGAGGCAGAGTTGAGTAAGATGGGTGCGGTAGTTTCTCCTCTCATGTCTGGGCCACCAATGCATTCACCATTGATGCAAGATATCCGAGATGAACTTTTTGCATTCGTGAGTGCGGTTAAATTATATTCATTCAATTATCCTGTGATCATGAATACTACAGGTCAATTGCTGAATAATGAAGCTCTGCTTCCCCATATCATGGCGGATCAGCTTGTGTCCCCTGTATTGTGGGAGCACAGTGTTAAATCCATACATAAATTTGGTTCAACAACAGCTATTGAGATGAGCCCCAAGCAATTACTTTCGAATTTCACAGCCGGGATTTTACCAAATGGTGAGATCAGGAGTGCAGTATATGGGGTGAAAGATGAGCGTGAACAACTTGTGAAAGAGTTGAATTCAAATAAGGTTAATTTTAGGGGAAAAGCTAATTTTCCTGGTATCTGTTTAGGAATCTTAGCATCGACTCCTAATAATGCCCAAACTGATGAATCATATGATGCAGTAAAACAGAATTATGATAACATCGTAAAATTGAAAGAACAGGACACAGAAAACATTTCAAAAGCTATGGATTATTTATTAAATGCACTAAGAGCAAAGAAAGTTGATTATATTGATAATATAATCAAAAAACTTATGGATACCACAAATACTATGTATGATTTATCTGGTTTTTTAAACTAGTACAACGTATTTAAATTAACTGGATCATTAAACTTGTCTGAGTTTCCATATGCAATCATCAAAAAGCCTCGATGTAGCCCCGCTACATCTACGTTTTTGGAAATCACCTATGAAAACTAATCCTGCGTTTTCTGACCAGTTATTTAGAATACGTTATACTGGAATAATACTCTGGTATATCTACGTTAGGTCTTCTGGTAAAAGCAATTTGGTAAATAGTCAAGAAGTATATTAATTTGTTTTTCATACAGAAGGGTAACTTTAATAGACCTACGGCTTTCATAAAAAAAACGTAGATTAGGAATGCGATATGGATTACCTACTCTTTTCCGGAGAGTAGAGTTGGCTCTTGTCCAGC
>JBAVPE010000116.1:0-12351 GCA_049692775.1 Anaerocolumna sp.
ATATATCTCCATGTCTGACTACTATCTGAAAATCTGTGAAAACTAAAGAACCGCCGTATACCGAACGGTACGTACGTGCGGTGTGGGAGGTCGGCTAATCAATTAATGGTTAGCCTCCTACCCGATCAAGAAAATTTGATTGATAAGGAGACAAGATGAATAAAGCAAAAAGCAAGCAAAAAAAGTAATACTTTTTGGCTTATTGTTAACACTTATAACAGGAAGGGTTTTAGGTGTATCAGCAAAAGGGTCAGAAGCGACAGAAAAGATAGTGGTCGGGACAAATGCAGAGTATTCCCCTTTTGAATATCGAGATAGTAATGGTGAATTGATTGGTTTTGATATTGAATTAATGGAAGCGATTGCTGAAGAAGAAGGCATAGAATTGGAATGGAATGATTTTCCCTTTGATTCCTTAATTGGATCCATGGAATCCGGGGATATACAGCTCATAGCTGCGGCAATAGCTCCAACGGAAGAACGCGCACAAAGTGTGGATTTTCTGATGTGTATTACACGGGTTCACAGAGTATCATTACAAATGATGGACAGGAAATTAATGATTTCTCAGAACTGATAGGGGAAAAAGTTGCTGTTTTGGAAGGCTCAATCAGTGATCTGATTGTATCTGGTGAAAACACAGACTACGGAACGGTCGAAGGTGCAGAAGTCAAAAGATTTAAAACTTAAAACGGCGTCCAGTGCAGTGATGGAGTTAAAAAACGAAGGTGTTGATGCAGGAGTCATTGGTTCAATTATGGCGCAGATTTATTGCAATCAGACAGATGGAATTCATTATAAGGAAATCGAAGGAACAGAAGAAGGCACAGTCTTTTGTATAGAAAAGGGTAATGTGTCAAAGCAAATTTGAAAAGATGGCGAATCAATTAGGTGTATCAGCACCAGCAGTCAATAAGTGGGAAAAGGGTATCTCCTATCCAGATATTTCAATTCTTGCACCGTTGGCAAGGCTTCTAAAAATTGATACAAATGAACTTCTATCATTTCAGGAAGAGCTATCGGAACAGGAAATAGCAATATTTATTAAGCCGTTATCAGAAGATATTACTGCAAAGGGAATTGAAGAGTTATTTAATGAAACAATTGCCCTAATTAAACAATATCCGAATTGCAATCAGTTGATATTATGGTCTGCACAGATACTGAATGGCTATTTAGTAATGAAGTTACAAGATGTGGTGGACGTAAAGAAATATGAGGAACAGATTGCAAAGTGGTTTGAACAAGTGGCATTTTGTGATGATACGGAATTAGCTAAATCGGCACAAATGTCATTGGCACAAAGCCTCATGAAAGATAAAAAATACGGGGAAGCACAGAAACTGCTGGATAAGATACCACCAATTGGCTTTGATAAAAGGATTGCACAGGTTCAGCTTTACACAGAACAGGAGCAATACGATGAGGCATTTAAGGAATTAGAGGAAATGCTATATCGGAATTCAAATGGTTTAATGAGTACTTTATTACAGATAATCAGCTTATTGTGTAAGCAAAAAGATTACGATGAAGCATTAAAGCATGCAGACTTAGTGAGTCAAGTGTCTTCCTTATTTGATCTTGGCAGTTATGCTGGTAACTCAACCTATTTCACAATTTATGCAGAAATGGGAGACAAAGATTTAGCAATCGATGCACTTGAGAAAATGATGAATGGATATGAGACGATGAGGCAGGCAGGAAGCTCAAATCTTTACAGGCACATGAAATTTAGTGAAGATGATGGACTCGATAAAATGAAAGCTGTTATTTTAAAATCCTTTGATAATGATCCAAGTTTCGATTTTATAAGAAATGAATCAAGATATAAAAAATTGTATGACAAATTAATAAAATAGAAGTACAACACATTAGGGAGATATGAGCCAAATACTCATGTCTCTTTATTTTTTTGCAATAAGGAGGTAGCAATGGAAAAACAGATTGTAATAAGCATTATGAGTATGCCGCCTGAAATCACAGATATGATGATGGGGGAAATGCCACCAGAACAGACCATGTGGGTTATCAGCAATGGGCAGGGAATCAATGGAGCAATCTCCATGTTATATGAGGATAGCCAAATATAAAGCCTGCATATGTGAAGGAGCTGCTGAAGCGGCAGCATTATTGGAGGATGATTTATTGGCTTTCCAAAGAGAAGAAATGCTTGATGAAAAGGTTCTTAGATGTAGAGATGGAAAAATCTTTGAAACTCGATATTTGAGAAAAGACTTTCCAGTTTGTAAGAAAAAGCAAACCGGTTTCGCTGATGATTATATCAAATCCAAGGTTTTGAGGAATACTTTGGGCGGCTATTTCCCAGCATTAGACGGGATTTTAACCAGAATGGCACTTTTGCCTAAAAATTTAGTAAAAAGACACTATTAACTGAAAAATTTGTATCTATTATAATGGGTGACTCTGAAATGCGTTATTAATCAGCGTTTCCCTAAATTCGCTGGGGGAAATCCCTTTTATTTTTTTAAAAGCACGGTTAAATGAAGATACGCTTGAAAAGCCTGAGTCAAACGCAATATCAATTATATGTGCTTTTGGATTCGAAATCAAAAATTCTGCCCTCTTGATACGCTCTATAGTAAGGAAATCTATAAATGTCATATTCGTATATTTTTTGAATAAATGCGAAAAATGGGATTTGCTAACCCCTATGTGATGAGAAATATCGTCGAGTGTAAGGGATTTAGAGCAGTTTTGTGATATGTAAAGGCAAGCTTCTGTCATTAGCTTAGTAGACTTATATTCTGCGTTTGCATCACCAGAGAATTCTTCTTTCTTAGCATTGACGCAGTATTGTCCAAGCTTTACAAAAAATGCTAGAAGAAGTGAATATATACGCACTTCATTAAAAAGCGTGTCGGAATAAAAAAGCCCGGGCAATTCTTTTATTAAAAAAATCATTCTATCGGCATCAATATTTGATGGGTCATATTTAATGTAATGATACTGGCAAAACACAGAAAAATTGCTATTAAATTCACTCATTATCATCAGTAAGTCAAGGGGGAACTGAACGAGAATAAAAGCATTTTCAGCTACATGATCAAGCGAATGCAAATCACCAGGGTAGATTATGACCAGGTCATTCGTTTTAAGAACATGTTTGGTGAAATTAATCGTTACTTCATTATTATCATAAAGGCTTACAAGTATTTCAATAAAAGGATGCCAATGCATCGTATCAGAAAAATTTATATCGATTTTCTTAGATACATTAATTTTCTTCCCACTATTAAAATTCAACCTCTCGAAATAGTTATTTGTAAGCATAATCGAAAATCTCCTTTACTGGTTATATAGGTGAAGTTTTGTATATGATCAGTCTATCATTTATGATGTCAAATAGCAATATTTAATATGTTTAAAGGAAGGATATGCATACAAAATAGACATAATGCATGAATATCAATGTTTTTTATGGGTACAATATTTGCAAGAAAAATAATTATAATAAAATATGCACAGGTAATATACAATTTTTAAAGAGCAAGTTGTATGTAAAATTGATAAGATAGAAACAGATAAACACATTGAAAAATGGTTTGCATATATATAAGTTTAATAAGAAAGGATCAGCATTTTGCGAATATTTAAAATAGGTATACTTGGATCAGGAGTTATAAGCAGAACATATCTTGCCGATATAAAAGCATTTTACAAAAATCTAGAAATAATCGCTTGTGCAGATATAGATGTAGGGCTTTCGAGGAAACTAGCATCGGAGTTCGGTATAAAAAAGGCATATACGCCGGAAGAATTGTTAAATGATGATGAAGTTGAGATTGTAATAAATCTTACACCACCACAGTTTCATGTTGAGCTTAACAAGCAGATAATAACAGCCGGTAAACATCTTTTTAGCGAGAAATCGTTTGCACCTAATTTAAAAGATGCAAAGGAAGTGCTGGATTTAGCAGATGTAAAGGGTGTTAAAGTTGGTTGTGCACCGGACACCTTTTTAGCGTCAGGTCTTCAGAGCATGAGGTATTATCTTGATGCTAATCTTATAGGAAAGCCTTTTTTTGTCACGGCAAACATGACGACCTTCGGGGTTGAAACCTGGCACCCTAACCCTGCACCTTTTTATACGAAGAACAGCGGCCCTTTATTTGATATGGGACCGTATTATCTCTCAGCGATTATATCTCTGTTAGGACCAATAGAGAGCATTGCTGCTCTTGACGCAAAGGGTAGCGATACCAGACATATCTATATGGGACGAGAGGCTGGAACTGATATTGAAGTAGGGATTCCTACTCATTACTCTTCTATATTGAGGTTAAAAAGTGGTGTAGTTGTGAATTTTAACGTAAGTTTTGATATTTATAGGTCGAACCTACCGATGTTTGAAATTTATGGAGACGGAGGCACGCTCACCTATCCGGATCCGAACTTTGGAGGCGGCACTCCTAGTGTGTATAGGAAAGAACAATACACGGATACTGTTTATCAAAAAACAGAGGAAGCTATGGCGCGAAAAGATAGGTTCTATGAGCTTCCGGAGTTATATCCCAGAGTTAAAGATTATTCAAGGGGCTTAGGTGTGCTTGATCTTGCGAAATCGATAGAAGCAAACTCGAATAATAGGGCAAATGGCAGTTTAATAATGCACATTACCGAAGCCATAGAGGGAATGATGATTTCATCTGAAAATGGCGGGTTTTACAAAATGAAAACTACCTGTGAGAGGCCAGAGCCTTTAAAACCAGGTGGATATATGGATGAAGTTTAACCTTACAAGTAGCGTAGCGGATTGTGAATATCCGCTTTGACTAATAATTAAGCAAAGTTGTGAAAGGAGACATAATATGTCAGGAGTAGTAGGAACGAATTTAGTGGCACAGGTGGGATTTATCGTTAAAGATGTTGAGGAAACAAAGAAAAAGTGGGCGGAGTTTTTAGGTGTTGACGTCCCTCAGACGCAGCCGATTGGAGACTACGCGGTTACAGGAACACAGTTTAAAGGTGAACCCGCTCCAAATGCATATTGCTGGATGGCTTTCTTTGACGTTGGTCCGGGACTGCAGCTGGAACTGATTCAGCCTAACGAGGAACCTTCAACCTGGAGAAACTATCTTGAGGAGAAGGGCGAGGGCATTCACCACGTTGCATTTCAAGTTAATGATTCAAAGGCTGCTGTTGCAAATGCGGAAGATGCTGGTTTAAAGCTGGTTCAAAGAGGTGTTTATGGTGATGGCAGCGGCGAATATAATTATCTTGATGCTCCAGATCTAAAATGTATAGTTGAGCTTCTCGAGAGCTACAATAAGTAATATTATCGGAACAAATCCATATTTCGATAATCGAGATGCACGGCAGCAAAGCACGCTGCCTTTTATCAGAAGTTTGGAATGCAACTTCTGATAACTTATATTAACACTAACTATAATAGAAAGGCATGATATTAAATATGAGACTTGGGACATCGTCACCATTAAAACACAGCAGTCCAAAGGAATGGGCTATGAAACATAAAACCTTAGGACTTGGAACTATAAATTTTCCACTCTCTTACGAAAATGATGATGCGCTTATTGACGAGTATGTGAAAGAAGCAAAAAAAAATAACCTTGTGATAGCAGAGGTTGGGATTTGGCGCAATACATTGGATTTAAATGAAGATGCACGTAAAAAGGCTATTAAGTACGCCGTGGGGCAGCTTGAACTTGCTGATCGGATAGGTTCCCGCTGTTGTGTGAATATTATAGGTGCAAGAGGTTCTCGCTGGGATGGTGCTTATAAAGATAATTTTACAAAGGAAACGTGGGAACTGGGGGTAAAGACCATTCAGGAGATTATAGATGAGGTAAACCCTAAGAACACGTATTTTACAATCGAGTCAATGCCATGGATGTTTCCGACTGGACCGGATGAATATCTGCAGTTGCTTGAGTCTGTGGATAGAGATAGATTTGCTGTTCATATGGACATTTTTAACTGGATAACTACACCAGGAAGGTATTTCTTTAATGAGGAATTTATATGCGAATGCTTCGAGAAACTAGGTGGCCATATAAAAAGCTGCCATTTGAAAGATGTCAGGATGGAGGACGATTATACACTGTTTTTTAGGGAAACCAGTGCTGGAAACGGAGGGATTAATATCAAGCACCTAATCGAAAAAGGATTATCCTTTGATGAAAATATGCCGTTTATCATAGAGCACCTTAATACAGATGAAGAATATTTAAATAGTGTCACGTACGTAAAGGCTCTAATGACGCACTAAGCGTTTATTTATAGTGAGTATTAAAAAAGTAAAGGAGAAGGTAAAATGAAAAAAACAAGAGTTGTAGTAGTGGGTTTAGTTGCTTTAATGGTTATAATGACAACTGTGCTGGCAGGATGTAGTGGCAGTAAAACTACAGAAGATACTTCATCTGAAACATCAGGCGAAGTAGTTTGGTGGGGGTGGACGCCGGGGTCCCCAACGAATGAAGCATATATTGCAGAATTTAACAAAGAATATCCAGACATCAAAGTTACGTGGAAACAAACATCAATAGACGATTATGACGCGGCTATCAGACCGGCTTTAGCAAATGGCGAGGGTGTTGATGCTTTTGAGGTTTCAGCGGGTTCAGGAAATGGCGGCATTCAAGCTTTTGGAGGGCAGGCAATTGACTTGACTGATGCTGTAAAAAAGGCTTTAGGTGATGATTATAAAGACAAGCTAGGCGAGGCATCAATCACCACAATGACTGTCAATGGTCAGTTGAAAGCACTAGGTGTTGGAACTGTATATTCAGGAAATATTTGGATTAACCAAGATCTTTTTGATAAATATAATGTAAAAGTTCCTACTAATTATGATGAGTGGAAAGAGGCTTGTAAAGTTTTTGAAGAAAATGGTATCGATGGTTTTGTGCAGGGAGCAGGTCAAGGTGCATTTAACATCGACACGTTCCATGCAATCGCTGACAATGTAAGCCCTGGTACTTTCACAAAAGCAACAAGAGGTGAAGCCCAATGGACTGATGAATCAATTGTCAAAGCATTAGAGTTATGGAAAGGGCTGTTTGATGACGGAATTATGCAAGCAGGTGCTCTTGGTCTTCAACAATATCCAGACGCAAACAATTTATTTATGTCTCAAAAGGCTGCTATGGTTATGATGGGGTCTTGGTATACATCAAACACTTTGCCTGATACTATGAAGGCTGCTATTGAGTCTGCATCTTCAACAGAAGAGCCGTTCACAATGATTCCAATTGATTTCCCTGACATTGCAGGAACAGGAAATACAGGATCTATGTTTGGCGATTTAGACTATTCAACCGCAGTGTCTGCAACATCAAAGAATATTAAGGCTGCAACTACATTTGCTGTTTGGCTTGGAACCTCTCAGAGTGGCCAACAGATGATTGCAGATTCCTTAAACGTTGTTCCTTCCCTAAAATCAGCAACTCCGGATTGGGATAATGTAAAACTTGTAAATCCTGAGAAACAAAACGAAGCAATCAAAGCATATATTGAAAAATCAATGAATAGTGGTGATAACCCTCGTTTTGCAGGAATAAATGCTGATATGAACCAGGCAATGATGGATGTATTGGCTGGCGTGGCCGGAGGAACTATCACTCCGAAAGATGGTGCTGCCCAACTTGCAACGACTCAAGCTGATAGTGAGTAAGGGATAATATTTTGATAGGGATCTATTTTTTCCAGGATCCCTATCATTTAGAGTTAAGGAGACTTATTAGCATGAAAAAGAATAAAACATTGAGGGCTACGAAGATAAACGGACTTCCGTGGATTCTTCCGGCATTTGTTTTTGTTGTAGGACTTATATATTATTCAATATTTTATACATTCAAACTATCTACCTTAGATTGGAATGGGCTTGATCCAATTCAGACAAAAGTGGGGATAAGCAATTATGCTAAGGCACTTTCTGACTGGATTTTTTGGAAAGCTATAAAAAACACAATTGTTTATTTCATTTTTACATTTTTAATTCAAAACTTTTTAGGTTTTATATTTGCCGCAATTTTGCATACAGAAGTAAAGTTTGCTACATTACACAAGTGCTTGATTTTTATACCAACAATCTTAGCGCCTGCGACTATGGCGCCAGTGTTTCGATTGCTGTTCTCGCCGCAGGGAATGCTGCAAGATATATTTGACACACTTCATTTAGGCATAACGGTTGATTGGTTGGCAAAACCAAATTCATCACTTTTCATTCTCATGATTGTTGCGATTTGGGAGTTCACAGGAATGAGTTTCATTCTATATTATGCGGCAATGAGCCAAATAGATAAAGAAATGCTTGAGGCATCGCACTTAGATGGAGCAGGAAACCTTAGAACTTTATGGAGCATTGTATTGCCAATCTGCAAAGGCACGACAGTTTCCCTTGCAATGCTTGGAATCATAGGTGCTTTGAAAACATTTGATATTCCTTATCTGATTACAACTGGCGGGCCAAATCACGCAACAGAATTTTTAGGCACATATATTTATAGACAGGGAATAAGGCAATCCCATCTTGGCTATGCAGCTGCAATATCAGTAATACTCCTTGTTCTCGCAATCTGCGGTGCAATACTTATAAATAGGGTTAATAAAGGAGATGAGAAATAAAATGTTTGAAATTAGAAGTTTAAAAAGTAAAATCGTTTTGCAAATCGTTCTACTGATACTAACGATACCTTATGCGATTCCACTTGTTCAAATGTTTCTCGGCTCTCTCGGTGGAAAAGGTTTTTTTAATTATAAGGCAGTTTGGGACACAGGTGTAGTTCCAATCTATTTTAGAAATTCACTCATCATATCAGCTGGCGTAATTTTGCTGGTTTATATATTCAGTATGACAGCTGGCTTTGGGTTTGCAAAATTACACATATTTGGAAAAGAAGTGTTCTTTTGGTTGATTCTTGTTGCGTTAACTTTACCTGAAGTAATTTTGTTATCTCCATTGTTTGTAACATTCCAAAGGATGAATTTATTTAACACTTTTTTTGCTGTAATTTTACCTGTCGCAGCATTGCAACTGCCATTTACAATTCTACTTGCCAGAAATTTTGACAGTGGAATTCCCAGTGAGTTAATGGAGGCAGCAAGTATTGATGGTGCGAGTGTTTTTTCGATGTTTTGGTATGTCATCCTTCCGCTTACGAAGCCAATTGCATCATCAATTATTGTTTTGACACTCATCAACTCATGGAACACATATCTCCTGCCACTTTTGTTCTTGCAAAGCCCGGATAAGCAGACGGTAACGCTGCTTCCACAATACTTCCAAGGTGAGTTTACAAATGACCAGACGAAGATATTAGCGGCAGCTGTGCTCACTGCAATTCCTGAGATTATTGTTTATTTGCTCATGCAGAAGAATTTTGAAAAAGGTATGAGTGCCGGTGCCCTGAAATAATCGGAACAAGAGCAGAATAGGTTGAAAAGAAAAGCATTTTTCAACCGGCAAAAAGCACGGAACGTGCTTTTCACACAGTATTTGTATGCCGCTTAAGCGGCAGATAGAGTTTAATAGTGAAAAGAAGGAGATAATTATGCCGTTGATTCAAGTTGACTTAAAAAGGTCAGTGTTTGAGGATAAAAGAAAAGAAATATCAAATGCAATTCATAATTCGCTGGTTGCAGGTCTAGGTATGGATACAACCGATCTTTTCCAAGTGTTTAGACCGCATGATGAAGGGGAGATTATTTTTTCGCCAACTTATGACAATCGCGATAGATACGATTTGATAATCATTAGAATTACAATGGTTAATATGTTTTCACTTGAGCAAAAGAAAAAAACATATAAAGAACTAACAAAGAGGCTTGTTGATATTGGAATCAGGCGCGATGATATTTTAGTTTGTGTTGTTGAAAACAGTGCTGAAAATTGGTCGCTTGGAGAAAAAGAAGTTTGATTAAATTTATCAGACGAATCTTTGCAGATTGAAGAACTGGAATATGACAAGTTTACAGAAGGGCATTTGTAAAATTATGGAAAATATAAAAGAAGAATTTTTGCTGGGCAGGTCTTATCCTGTCTGGCTGGATGAAAAAATGCCTAATACGCATAGATGGGGTATCCTTGGTTCTGGCTGGATTGCAAGCTGTTTTTCCGCACAGGTGATCAAGGCCGGTGGAAATATCGCTGCTGTTGGTTCCCGTGACTTAAAAAAGGCACAGGCATTTAGACGTGAGTTTCCGTCAATAAAAAAAGCGTATGGTTCTTACGAAGAACTTATGAAAGATCCTGACATTGATGTGATTTATGTTGCAACTCCACATGCACAGCACCATGAGTGGGCGATGAAGTGCTTGCAACACAATAAGCCTATTTTAGTTGAGAAGGCATTTACACAAAATTATAAGCAGGCGAAAGAAATTTTAGATTTAGCAAAAGAGAAAAATCTATTTGTTATGGAAGCGTATTGGGCACGATTTCTGCCACATATCATCAAGGTAAAAGAGTTGATTGACAGGGGCGAAATAGGGGACATTGTACAGATAATTGCAGACCATGGGGTTTGCTTTCCATTTGACCCTAAACATCGATTATATGCACCTGAGCTTGCAGGCGGAGCTCTTTTAGACTTGGGCGTATATCCAATTTCATTCGTGCAGTTTTTGCTTGGAAATCCAACGGGAATAATCGCTGCTGGCTCTGCAACGCCAACAGGTGTAGACTCAAATGATGCTGCCATTTTAGAATATGAAAATGGCAAAGGTGCACTTGCGATATTAGCTTTTGGCTCCCTCGCGTCATCTCCTGTCACCGCTGCAATATGCGGAACAAAAGGGAGGATAGAAATACAAAGGCAATTTTACAGGCCCACGAACTTCACTGTTTTTTATAATGACGGTTCAACATTTGAATATGTCTCAAAAATGCATGAAAATCAGGAAGGTGGTCGCTATGGGCTTTTTGGCATGCATTTTGAAGCTGCCCAGGTGCAGAGGTGTCTTTTAGAAGGCAAGGTTGAATCTTCAGTTATGCCTTGGGAAGACACATTATCTGTAATGAAAATTATGGATGAAATCAGACGGCAACTTAATTTTAAATATGAGGGGGAAACATTATGAAAATCATTAATCCAGTTCTTACAGGTTTTCATATATTATAACAGCGAGCATTGGTCATGGATTTTTATCACAAAAGACGACGGGCGTAATGATGTTATAGAAGTTGCAGAATGCGACAATAGCAAATACACTTCTGTTTTAAAAGATAACGCTGTGAGGATTCCAAAAGGCACGGAGTGGGTTTGGTTCAAGACAGTTGTTGATCATTTGGACTATTATTATGAATATTCCTTTGACGGGAAAAATTGGAACAGAGTGCCTGTTAAACTGGATGCAATGATTTTGTCTGATGATTATGTGAATTCTCATTATGGTGGCTTCTTCACGGGAGCATTTGTGGGTTTGGCTGCAGTTGATTATTCTGGTTGCGATTCAAAAGCTATCTTTGAGTTTTTTGAGTATATAGTTTAGCGTAATTGGTTTAGTGTGAAAATATCAAAGATATTTTCACGTAACTAATGAACGGTTTAGGAGGAATTTTATGAGTAAATTAATGGATAAAGAATTGTGCGTTGTTACAGGTGCGGCGAATGGAATTGGCAGAGCAATCGCAGAACGTTTCCTAAGTGAAGGTGCCGATTTGATTGTGGCTGATTTTGATGTTGAAACCGCAAAAAAAGTATATGAGGGAAACAGTCAGGTTGTTGACATTCTAAAAGTTGACGCGACAGATGTGAAAGATTTGGAAAAAATAGCAGAATCGGTTAAAAAGACAGGGCGTAAATTAAAGGCGGTGTTACCGATTGTCGGTAACGGACCACAAAACCCGATTCCGGAAATCACACCTGAGGAGTTTCATTTGACAATGGACCTTAATGTTTTTTCAGCTTTTTTCACGGTGCAGAAGTTAATTCCTTTTATGTCTGATAAATCTTCAATTGTTCTAATATCATCAATTGCAGGTTTTCAGGGTGGGAAAAACGCCATTGTCTATAATGCGGCGAAAGCAGCGGTCAGGTCTATGGCACGTTCGTTCACAGGAGAGCTTGCGGAAAAGGGTATCAGGGCAAATGCTATAAGCCCTGGTCCAACGGAAACACAGGCGTTTACAGATTTTGTGCACGGCGATGACGAACTACGGAACAATATAGTTTCGCAACTTCCCATAGGGCATATCGGAAAGCCTGGAGAGATTGCGGCGGTTGCATTGTTCTTAGCGTCCGACGAATCTTCTTATGTGACAGGTGCTGAAATTATTGCTGACGGCGGTTTTACCAATAAATAAATAGAGATTAATAGATAAGAGTACTCTCGGAAACTAATGGTAGCAATTGAAGATATTTTAGATGC
>JBAVPE010000117.1:0-41752 GCA_049692775.1 Anaerocolumna sp.
GATTAATGTTTTCATCTAGCGCTTCATTATATTCTAATATATGCATCATCTTCTCTCATTCTTAATGCATCTAAAAACTCTTTAATATCATAATTTATTATTGTAAAATTCACATTTTCCTTCATAGAACATAATGCCCCAATGTATAACTCATTAATTGGTAGTTTTTTTGGATAAAATTTCTTATTATTATAAAATATCATCCTTTGACAAACATCAAAACTTCTTAAAGGGATATTTAGACCTTTCCCTATTGCTTTTAAATAACTTTCCTTTTGAGTCCATATTTCATAAAATCGAAACTGTATATTTTCTTGATGTGCATATATATATTTACATTCATTTGTTGTAAAAAACCGTCGTGCTATATCAATATTAATATTTGAAATTTTCTCTACATCGATTCCGACCTCTTGTGTGTCGATAATACCCAAAACCATATCTCCTGAATGTGACAGATTAAAGTATAGATGTTTTTCTTTTGTATAAGGTTTTCCGTATTCGTTGTATATAAGGTCAATATCATTCATACCTCTCCCAGAATAAATGGATATCATATATTTGGATAATAAATAGGCAAACAAGCTTCTTTGGGCATCTTCTTGATGATAGCATTTTAAGATTTTTTCCGACTTTCTCTGATCCACACATTTTAATAATCCAGTGAATTCATCGTCACCGACATAGTGGTCAAAATATAAAGAAAAAACTTGAGTTTCTTTATCAGTATTGTATGTCATATAATCACTCTTTCAAATAATAATCTACTCAACTTTCACATAAAAAACAACCGGGTTCATCTTTAACAGCAAGGACAGATTAAATTGTAAAACCCAAAATCTAAATTTTTTTATAAGAAAGCAATTTCGGATAGTCTTTCCATGATAGGAAGATGTTGGGTGCATAGTTTTTCACATTTACCGCATTTTATGCATTCTGATGCTGCTCTGGCAGGAATAAACCAATGACTTCGAAGGCGGTTTTTAATCGAATTACCGAAAAATTTTTCATTATAGGAATCCATAAGTTTAGGTATTTCTATACCTTGCGGACAATGATTACAGTATCCACATCCGGTACATAAGTTGTCTAGAGCAACACCTTTATTTTCATATTCAACTCTTACTTCTTTCATTGGCTTTTGAACGAGATTCTGTACTGATTTAACTGCATCATCCACATGTTCTTTCGTAGTGCAACCTGTCAGTACAAGTGTTATTTCTTTATGAGAGGCTACAAACCGAAGCGCAGCCTGAGCCACATTCATATCAGTACCTTCTGTGAGATACTTAAAATACTGTGGATTCTGCACAATAATGCCACCGCCTAGTGGATTCATCACAGAAACACCAATTCCAGTGTTATACGCCGCTTCTATACCACTTTGACGATAACGGTAGTTTAGTGCATTATATCCAACGGTTATGCCTTCAAAAAGACCAGTCTTCACTGCATACTCTATGCTTTCTCCCTGCATATGAGAAGACATTACAATATGACGGATGAGACCTTCTGATTTAGCTTGTTCAAAAAATTTATATATTTTTTCACAATTGATGATTAACATATCAATATCTATCATGCACCACATATGGTAAAAGTCTAGATAATCTACCTTTAAACACTTCAAGGATTTTTCAAGGCGTCTACGAAATCCCTCTGCCGTACAATCAGCTCTCAGTGTTCCAAAATTTGTTTTTGAGGTTATGTAATAGCTGCTACGCGGAAGCTGTGACAATGCAAGGCCGGTAATAGTTTCACTTTGATCATGACAATAAAATGGTGCCGTATCAAAGTAGTTAATCCCATTCTCGTGGGCATAAAGGACAATCTCAGCACATTTGTCTAGATTACCCGCCAATATATCCTTTTCATCAAAACGCATACAACCCATTCCGATAGCAGATACATTTATTCCAGTATTTCCGTATTGCTTAAAAATCATTAGTAGACCTCCTTATATTATAAGCCTAAAACCTCCATAAAAAGAATGCGAGTATATTATTTATACTCGCATCTATAAAATATTAAAGTTGCAATCAGTGAGTAGTTTCCTTTTTTAGTCTCCACATTGCCGCTGCAAAACTGGCACAACACATAACTATAAATAGCAGTATAACAGGAAGAATGTCTTTGAAGACAACCGTCTCACCTAATATCAAGTTACGTAAAGCATTAATTATATGTGTAAATGGATTGATCATAACACCTACCTTCAACCATCCAGACAAATTTTCAATAGGAAAAAGAGCCGAGCTCATAAAAAATATAGGTAACACAATAGCAGTCATTATCGTTTCATAAATCACTTCATTCGGTAAAATAAGGCTTATGCAATAAGCTAGACCAGACATAAAAAAGGCTACCAAAAAAATCAATACTATCATGAGTATGAATCCTTCTATGCCCGATGATATTCTTACCGAGAAAAAAAGGAAGCTGACGACAAAAAGAATTAATGCTTCAAAGAACGATACCAGTATCGATTCCAACATTTGACCAAGGACAATAGAGCTTCTACTCACAGGTGCAATTAGAATTCTAAAAAAGCTGCCACTGGACTTCATGATGAAATTCATCATACCACCGCTGCAACTCGCACCAAAGGTAACCAGCACTACAAGACCAGGTAGCATAAAAGCCGTGTAATTACCGATCCCCGAACCTTGTAATGCCTGGTCGGCGATAGCACTATATATAATAAGCCATATAAGCGGTTGCAGTAATGGAATAAGAATTGCAATAGGATTTTGAATACGCCATTTTATATTACGCCACAAAATATTCAGCACGACTAATCCTCCTCCTTATTTTTTTCTGAACCCGTTAAAGTCAAAAATACATCTTCCAAACTGGGTTCTACAATTTCAATAGCATCATACTCTACATTGTGATCAAAAAACCATTTATTTAAAATTCTTAAAGCTGTTCTACTATCATCGACGTTTATGAAAACCGATTTATCACGTATATGGGTAAACTTAATGAGCCCCTCGCTAACAAGTGCATCTTTGTATTTTTTTGTTGCTTCTTTACCAGAAAACGCTATGCGAAGCATGTTTTGCCTAGTATAACTTCGCAGGCAGCTGGGCGTTCCTTGGGCTAATTCCTTACCATCTTTCATAATACAAATAGTATCACTCAGTTGGTCGGCTTCCTCAAGATAATGTGTTGTAAGAAAAATGGTAGTTCCATACTCATCCCTAATCCTTAGCAGCATTTTCCACATCGCTTTGCGAGACTCGACATCCATGCCTACTGTGGGTTCATCCAAAAACAAAATCTGTGGAGAAGAAACCATGTTCATAGCGATGTCCAATCTGCGCTTCACACCACCGGAATAAGACGATGTGGGATATTTCAGATAACTTGAAAGTTCAAAGCTCTCAATTAAAGTATTAATTCTTTTCTTAGCCACCTGTGGTTCTACTTTGTACATCCTACTTTGAAATACCATATTCTCCATAAGCGACAGGTGGGCATCAATAGAAACATGCTGAGCAACACAAGCAATCTGTGTACGTACCCATGAAGGTTCCTTGCATAAATCTTTACCCAACATAGTTACATTTCCAGATGTAGGCTTGTAGTAGGTAGTCAGAATATTAATCAGTGACGATTTTCCAGCACCATTTGGTCCCAGCAAAGAAAAAATTTCTCCTTTGTTTATCTTAAGGCTTAAATTGTCCAGCGCTCTGACGCCATTCTTGTATTCCTTAACCAAGCTTTTAATATCAATAGCCAGCATATTAATCCTCCTCTTTTAATGGGAACAGGATTTCTGTAATATACGTTTTAGGATTACCTTTTAAAATCATTCCAGGTCCTTTTATAAAGACCTCACGCCAAGGCGGCATTGTAGTCAGACCATTCTCCTCTGCATAACGAGCAATTGCATTGTATGCTATCGGCAAAGTATCATATGGACCAATATGGGTAAGGCGTAGAGCTTTTTCACGGGGAATTTCTTTTACCGTTATACCATTACCATTTGGAGTTTCAGCTGTAGGTACACATAATTCCATATCCCCGATGCCACTCTCAGGATCAAGCCTATAGTAGCGAAAAAAAGGGGCTCCATTGGCTTTACCATTTATGGCTTTAAACACATTGGGAAATTGTTTTGTTGCCTCGGTAACAGGCCCCTTGAAGCGCATAGTTGCTACTGTAATGGGCTCAATAAACTTTATTTCAATATTATAATCCATTTGTCTTTACTCCTCACATTCTCTAATTATTTTCTTTCATAACTGCAATCCAAACTTCTGAATATCCACCTTTTACTTTTTGGCCGTTAATTGGGTAAACTTCTATATCCGGAAGTTCGGCATATTTATAGCCCGAAAATGGAAGCCATTCTGTGTGAAATCGTTTGAAAATTGTTTGAATTGATTCCTGATAATGTCCATTACATTCAAAAATAACCCATGTAGCTGCCGGAATCTCATATTCAACAAATTTATCCGGAACCAGTTTATCAGTAGAAGCTGCAATATAGTAATAGATTTCCTCTGGATTCAGATACACGGAAACACCTAATATACCATAAGGATTTTGGTTTGCCAACTTGCAAACATCTGTAACTATATTACTTTTTTTTGCTGTATCCCAGAACTTTGGAACTATTTGAAAATTTTGTTCTTGGTTCTCTTCTAACACAACCCTAGCCCCAACAATTCTAATAGAATCTTTTGTCTCAATCCGATATCTCATACTCTCATCTCCAGTGACATTAATAGAAAAGCTAATTGGTAGATATGTGTTTAATATTGTCCCTTCCAAACGGGCAGCCGTTGGCGCAACCCCATGAACCGCTTGAAACGCACGATAAAAGGATGTTGGAGAAGTATAACCATACTTTGAACCAATATCCATTACTTTAGCTGTGCTTACCTGTAAATCAAATGCAGCTTTTGTCATTCTCCTACGGCGAATATAATCAGATAGTGGAATACCTGTTACGTAAGAAAACATTCGTTGAAAATAGTAAGTTGAACAACATGCAATTTTTGCAGCCTTATCATAAGATATTTCAGCCGTTAAATTGTCCTCTATATAATCAATTGCCTGACTTAGTTGCATCAACCATTGCATATCCTCACCTCCTGTATAATATACTTAGTAAATCCCGTCTCCATAATCAGCCTAGAGGTTATAAAAATTAACATTATTCTTAAATATTTACTTGGCGTAATACATCCATTTTGTGATGCCTGTTTTATCTTATATACTTTCATAAACTTTTATTAATGCTTTCTACTTTATCTTTCTTCTATCAATCGCCTGCAAAACGCCCTGGTGTTGCTTATGCACAAGATCATTCATAAACTCCTGATTCGAGCAGTTTAATATAATAAACTGTTGTTGTCCCTCCTGCAGCATCTGCTCCATTTCTTTTACTTTTTCATTTACGAGAAGCATCTGCTCAACCACTTTCTTCGCTTTCGGCATAACTATCCGTAAGTTTTGGTGTAAATTGTAGTTCAATTCTTCCTGCTTAACAATATTTATAATATCCAGCACAATTTTTCCATACTCTGTATTGAGAAACAATTTCACTTGATTGATTGTTTTCTTGAATTTTTGCAGTCCTAAGCTCCCTGGATAATGAACATAAACTTTACTTAGCAATGATTCACACAAATGCAATGCCTCATACGGGGTCTGGTCATTCAGTTTGTTGTAAAGCACTAACAGCAGTTCCACCCGAGGGTCTATAAACGTGTAATTGGTTGATTTTCTATATGAGATTGATTGATCAATGAGCTTCTTATCACGAAATCTTTGATAGAGGGGCGATGTCTGATAAACACCTAATACACTTTTGACTTTCTGCAAATCATAACAAAACCCATTCCTTATCAGAAAATGTATATTTTCTTCTACATCTTCCAACATTGTCTCCGGTGTAAACATAATAAAACCAATGCGATGATAAATCTCCGTTTTCTTAAAAAGCTGAATTGACGCTTCGTTATCGGAAACGGTAGCCCTCTTCCCAAATAATCGTAACATAGAAGCGCTTCCTGCCTCTATACCTGTAAATACACTTGTCATACCCGCCTTATGGAGAATATTTAGTAAATCAAGTTCACTCTCTTTTATGCTATCTGCCCGCATATAGCAAGTAAAATAAATATGCAAATCACGTTCCGTAATACTTTGGGCTATTTCGCCAATACGCTTCAGACCAATATACCCAGGATCTTCAAAACTACTGTCCGTAAAGACAAAATCGTTTATTCCATATTTTAGTGTAATCATCTCAATTTCGTCAACAATACGCAAAGCACTCCGTCCTCGCCATACTTTTCCCCCATAGTTAAGTAAATTCCGTTCATTACAGAATGTACAACTTCCAAGGCACCCCCTACTAGATGAGATTAAAGCATGAGTCTTCCCCTTCAAAAAATCTCTCTCTGGGAACGGAAGATCATCCAGCTGAGCAATTGGTGTCCGTCTAGGATTTGTATCGATAATACCATCCTTTTTATACCATACTCCCTCCAGTCCAGAAAGACTCTCTCCTGATTTCAGCCGGTCCACCAGTTCCAGTGTTGTGTACTCGCCCTCTCCAAGAATAATAGCATCCAATTCTGGTAAGTTCGAAAAAAGTTCTTCCGGAAATACCGTTGGAAATGGTCCACCAAGAAAGATGAACGTATTCGGTATCCTGCTTCGAACCTCCCGAACTGCCATCTCCAATATTTCAAAGTCTGGAAGAAACGCAGTAAGTCCTACCACTTGAGGGACAGGTAGAAGAAGTTCATCCATTTCCTGTCCAAAACACTCCTCCTTTGTAAATGGAATCTCCTTAATGATAACAGGATAATGTGCATTACGAAGCACCGCTGCCAGATATTCCACACCTATAAATTCCAA
Source organism: Anaerocolumna sp. (assembly GCA_049692775.1). Classification (GTDB taxonomy): domain Bacteria; phylum Bacillota; class Clostridia; order Lachnospirales; family Lachnospiraceae; genus Anaerocolumna. The sequence goes on from JBAVPE010000117.1 coordinate 6,883, forward strand.
ACTACTCTGATAATCCTGGCAATAAACACCTGCAAGACTCACATTAAATGTACTAATAATAGCCACCTCCTTAGCTAAAAGCTTACCACAATGTAAAATATATATCTTCTCATTTGATGTCCAGTTTTGTAAACATTTTTAATAGAGTATCTATGTCATGCATTACATAATAACATAACCGCTATCATGATTTCTCACTTATATAGTCTGATTTGACGCAACAATGGCTTTTGCAAAATAACAGCCTGATTGAGCTGTAACATATTTCCATGATACTGCTCAAATTGGATTCGCTTCCAGATATCTAATGTGCCACTCTCTAGTATAAGATGATATATTTCCTCTGGCACATAAGCCGCCTTTATTGAGTCTAGCAGTCCCTGTTTGAACTCTTTTTTGACAGTTCCCATAATATGATCAAAATATTTATCATCTCCGTAATGTTCTCTACATAAATCAAAAATAAGTACAGTACCACCAGGAGCTAAAACCCGGTTAATTTCCTGAAAAACTTTTACAGGATTTAACCAATGGTGTAATGAACCTGAGGAAAAAACGAAATTAAACATTTCATCTGAAAATGGCATACACTCGGCATTTGCGACTTTTATCCTATAATGTCCATTCTGTTCTTCCTTTTTCAGTTCTTTGCGGGCAAGTTCCACTATCTCTTCAGAAATGTCAATCCCTATAACATCCCACTGCGTCTGCTTACAGAATGAAAAACCCATAGGCATAGGGCCTGGACCTATCTCCAGTGCTTTTCCGGGGCCAAATCCCACCTCCTTAATCATCCTCTCGACAAGAAACGGATAATGCTCTCCTACCATCATCGCTTTAACACGTTTTATATAATGTTGTCCATCACATACCTCTTCGGTCCGTTCCGGAATTCTTTTTTGTTCTATTAACATCCTATTCACCTGCTTTCTGGATTTGTACTCCTGTGTAACTTCCAAGCCTTTAAAAACGCTCTTTTTAGATTAGCAATAATAAGTTCCGGTTCCTCTCCTTCAATCGGCCTTGCTTCAAGGCTTATGATTTTATCGCCCCCAAGTTTGAGAAAACCCACATCAAACAGTTCTTTTAAAAAATAGGCAAGTTCCTCCATGTCATTGAGTTCACCCAAAAAACCAAAGCGCGGATGTTTATCCCCAAAAGCAGGACTTTCCGGGTCTCCCAATACACAATTACCAATATGCACCTGCATAATGTAATCTTGTAAAGCATGAACAATTTCCTCAGAACTTTCTGGAAAATGAGGGAATCGGGCACAGTCAAGAAGAATACCAAAATTGGAATATTTTTTATTAATCTGCCTGGCCACCTCCAAGGTAGCAGATAGCGGGCCAATGAGCATTTTTTTGTCAACACTTCGATCGAAAGGTTCAAGGAGAAACTGGATACCTTTTTCTTGAGCATAAGCTGACAATATCTGCAATGATTCAATTAAGTAGGACAGCTGCTCCTCTTCAGGAATCTCTTCCAGAAACTTTCCACTTGATGTAACAATATTCCGTGCCTTCAATAAGGCAGCTGCATCAATTTCTTTTTTCATTCTTTTTATTGTCCTCTCTCGGACTACAGAATCTGGCGTATTCAAGTTGTATTCCGGATGATATAGTAAAAGAGGTTGTGTTTCATAAGTCACTTCCAGGAGACTTATTTCAAGTATACGTTGAAGTTCCTCTCTTTCCTTATCGGAATAACTCCAGAAATCACGAATCTCAATGGCAGAAAAAAACGGATCCTGTAATACCTGTAAAAGATTTTTAAAAGAGTGATAATTTGGTTCAACCATCCCAAAAACAAGTCCAAGGTTACAATATTTGAAATATTCCATCCTTTTCTCCCTCCAAAGGGCACTTTTCAATGCTCTTAAAAAATACATATTTTACATCTGCAAATTATATTGTCCCCTCAGTATATCTTCAGATTTCCCATGTTCTCTTATAACATAATCTCTACCTTTATACACTAAAACTTCACAAGCCCTAGGATGCCCTAAGAATTCCTGTGGACTGAAGCTGCTGCCATAGGCTCCCGAATTATGTATACATAATATATCACCACGTTCTGCTTTGTTCAAAGTAACACTTCTCCCTAATACATCATCTGGTGTGCATAAAGGACCAGCAACAGATACTACCTCTTCCTGATTGTTATTATTAAGAATATGCATAAGGAAATTACTTCTAATCTTTTTTTCTCGAAAAGTTGCCATTGCGTTCTGATTCATACCTCCATCTGTAATCAGAAACATATTTCCATTTATCTGTTTTCTATATTGTATTTCGGTTAAGTAATATCCGCTTCCGGCAATTAGAAATCTACCGCTTTCAAAAACAAGCCGCTTGCCCACAAATAATTTCAGATGCTTGTCGTACAATTTTTTAACTTCACCAGCAAAGCTTTTAAAGTCGAAATTTTCTTTTCTCCCATCGTATGATACGCCAAAACCTCCGCCAAAGTCCAAAATCTTTATTTCTAATTGATGCTCTGCAATAATATGAGACAATAAATTTATTGCTTCAAGTAAATACTCTGCAGCTACCTTATAATCAAATATTTGTGATCCCGCATAAATATGGAAACATATTATGTCAAGATAATCTGTTTCCCGAATATAAGATAAAAGCGAAGGCAGTTGATTTACATCCACTCCAAATTGTGTTCCGGATCCCATCATGGATATAACAGGATTTCTTTGGACAGATTCATAATTTGGATTTATTCGTATACCAATATTAACTTTTTTTTCTTTTAACTTAGCTATTTTATGTATGATCTCAAGTTCTCCAAAAGATTCCACGTTAATTGCAGTTATATTTTGGTCTATGGCATATTCCAGTTCCGCATATACTTTTCCAGGACCGGAAAATATTATATCCGAAGGATTAAAACCTGCTCCTAACGCCAAACGAAGTTCTCCTTCGGAAGCAACTTCAATACCACTCCCATTATTCTGTAGCACTTGGCATATAGCCAAAGAGGGATTGGCTTTCACGGAATAAAAAACATCAAATTGTTCAGGCAATAGCTTCTTCATATACTGATAATTATCTTCGATATTGTCACCATCAAATATATATAAAGGAGTCAGATATTTCCGGGTCAAAGACGCAATTTTATTATCATCCATTCTTTATATTCCTTTCACCAAACACTTACCATACCGTTACTTTGAGTGTTTCTTTATGAGCTCCATTATTTTGCTAATCGTATCAAATTTTTCCAAAACTAAATCTTCCTCAGGAAAAGTAAACCCAAATTCCTCTTCAATCTCACCAATAACATAGATTAAATTAATGGAGTCCAAGCCTATATTAGTAATTAACTCATCTGAACCTATTGCTTCCAGATCCTGTATTTCTACAAACGTATTTGTACTGATAATTTTCATTAATTTTTCTTTCATGATGAATCCTCCTAATTTTTTAATTTTTAATTAAAATAAATAGTATTACTTTTTTTGCAAAATTTTAATAAATTGATCCATTAAGTGATACTGAACCATATCATCCTTATTTTTATCATATGTAATCGCTAAAAACACTCTGCTATGATACATTCCTCTTTCATTGTGATATAACGATAAACATGACGAATTTAAAATATAGACGCCCTCATTGTTACTTTTGTCAAAATAAAGTCCTTCCTCTATAAGCAAATCTTTCAATTTCGGATAAGTTAATTGCATGTTGGTCTGAATATCGTAACTACGTACTATACTTTTTCTTTGCATATGTTGAAATTTTTCTAGAATCGGCGAATAAAATGTTGACTGATTAAGTCTCGCATTAAATTCTATAGCAGGTATAATACTGCCATCTTCCTTAATTATAGAATCAATCCCGACTAATCCTGTATATCCCATAGAAAACAATTTCTTTCCTATTTTCTGCGCATATTCTTGATATAAAATTTCTTGTTCGGATGTTAATTGGGCCGGATACATTGTACCTCTATAAGAGGTTACTAGTATGAGTTGTTCTGTGATTGTCAATAATTCAACTGCACCATTGGGTAATATCTCAATCTGATAGTTTATATCTCTTTTATTGTCAATCCAACCTTCCACAGCTACTTGAAATTCTTCAACATCATCCGGAAAGCGCAGCATCTTAAGAAAAGTTTGAAATTGTTTGTCATCACGTATACAATATACACCTTTGCCTGCAGAATTATATGGTTCTTTTACTGCAAATTTAACATAGCCCATCTCCTTAAGTTTATAATAACCCATTTGCATTTCTTCCTTATTTGAACATAAATATCCATCTATTACTGGAAGTCCAATATCGGATAGTATTTTTCTTGCCTGCATTTTATTATTTATTTTTTTTACTGTTTTAAATGAACTTCCATATAGCTTGATTGATTCTTGTTTGCAAAGAGACTCGTCATAATCGCTTAAAATATATGGTACATATAAATAGTCTTGTCCTTCTTTTAACCGTCCATATAAGAGTTCTTTATTGCAACATAATATTTGTGAGATGGTTATATCCTCTTCAGGGATTAACTGGATTTGTGGTTCTTCGAATCCCAACATTTTAATGTCATCTAAAAATTCCTTATCGGGACTATGTACCAAATAAACTATGTCATTTTTATTTGCCAGAAACAGCATGAACTCTGCCTGATGGTTAAACATTTTTTGTTCATGTATATCGTTTACTTTTCTGATACCACAGCTACTATCCTGCCAGTTATGATCAATTCCCCCATTATAAATCCATATTTTATTAATTTTCTTATTTCTTAACATCTTCACTTATCACTCCACCTTATCCAAAACTATTTTTGCAAACTTTTCTTCCTGCTCTCTTAAGTAAAAAATTTTATTTACAGTGCTTTGAATATTCACAATGTCTTTATTCCTATACATATTTAAAAAATCCTTTCTTACAGAAACCCACTTGAGCAACAAAGTTAAAAGATGCTCCCTTAATCCATTATTTTCCTGCCCAAATAGACCGACAAAATTTTGACGCATATCAATAACTGATTCCAAAGCAAGATAGATATTAAACACCCAGTTAAAATCTTGTGTGCTCTCCATTCTATTCTTAACACATATAAGAGCATTACCAAAATTTTCAATTGCATCAAGTTGTCCATTATCAACAAATCTTCGAAATTGGTAATATATCTTATCTTTCATCGTATAGTCCGCCTTACCACCAACGGCCTCAATCTCATAATATTCATAATCTATATCCATAAAGCATTCTGTCGAACATCTTGCTTTAGCTAGATCATCTTTGCTGATATTTCCTACGAACCTGTACAAAGGATCCTGATATGTTACGTCAGTTTCTGTCTCCTTGATGACTGTGACAAAGTGTGGCAGATGTTTCGGGTAATAACCAAATCTTCTTGATTTATCCCAGTCTATTGATTTCATTAAAAAGAAATCTACCATAATTACATGAGAACCCACATTCCTTACATCTTCTGATAGTATTCTTGATGCTTCAACCATTGTGGTTTTATGAGCTGTAATTTTAACTTTCTCAATCTTGTAGAGATCGTATTGAAGTAAATAATCTGTTGCTTCCACACATGCACCAACACACCACACTTCATCAAATAGTGCTTCTTTGTTAAAATCAAAAGTCCATCGAAATAATATTGTATCAATAGGTTTTAATTGATTTGTATTTAGAAAATGCTGACCTAAAGCAGTTGAAAAACAATTATAGCCATGAAATAACTTTTCTGTCATATAATAATCTCCTCTAGAAATCCAAATAGAATCATCATAAAATCAGTATAACCCGCTCTCTTCAATTGAAAGCAATTTCATAAGCTCCTCTCTTTCACCATTTTCCTCCACTCTACTTGCAATAATCTCATTAACCTCTTCTTTGGTTATCGAACCTCTCCTAATTTGATCGCTAAATTCTCTTTCCACATAGGTATCCTTACCATTTTTTTTTGCAATATATTCCAATAATTTAGCTAATTTACAGCCTGATGATAAGTATTTTTTACTAAAATTTGTATCTGCTTTCCATCCAACTTCTTTTTCCAACAATCCAATAATTTCCAATGGCTTATAATCAAAGTATTCCAATGGATAAATACTGTTTCCATACTTATTAACCTCAATATTATCTTCAAATAAATGTATCAGCGACTCTCTTCCAGAAGCTTTTAAACAAGTAATGGCCTTGCTATAAGTATTAAATGTATAGTTTTGAAGTATTTTTTTCCGAATAGTCAAAGTAGAAGTTTTAGCCTCCTCATCACCTAATGATCTAATTTGCTCTAATGTATGACCCGAAAAAACAGCTGAGACATTGAGTTGTTTCGCAATCTTGATTGAGATAGATTTTAATAATCTTCCACAAAAAAAGCACAATTGACTGCAATCTTTTTGCTTAAGCTCGTTTTCAGTAAGTAAAAACCTATAGTAATCTCTCATTTCATCATTAGAAAGCCGATAGACAAAATGTGATATAGAAAGTCTCTTTGCCAGATCGCTAGAGTTTTGAAAGGTACTTTCATACTCAAATCCATTATCAATGGTTAAGGCAATTATTTTAAGTTTATATACCTTAGATAAAAGATATGCAACATAGATACTGTCTTTCCCACCACTGAGCATAACTAATCCGTCAAAATCCCCTTTCCCGCGAATGCTTTCTATCTTCTGTTCAAATTCTCTTTTTTTTGCATCCCAATCCACACTTACCTTGAACTTTTCTTCTCTCAAACAGTTAGGACATAAATCACCTTTCGTTATAGGTTCACCATACTTATTTAACGGTATTGATTTGAGACATCTTTTGCATATAATCTCTTCTTTCTTCATAGCTTGCCTCCTATTTTGGGGTTATTAATGTAACGTAATGAAATTTTCGTAAAGACTTTATTGTATTTTTATAATTTGTATCCTATAAGCTTAGATATCTTCACTATTTCATTTGAATACTTTCTTCACATAAAGCTATTTTGACTATTTTAACTATTTCATCCATATTATTTTTTGAAGCTATAAACTGTGGAAACAATAAAATTGAAGAAGTTATATCTTCTACAAAAGACATACCAGAGAAACAGCCTAAGCTATAAACCTTGCCAACAATCCTCATCAATAGTTCTCTAGTAATTGGTTTCCAAGATTTATTGTCTATTAAATCTATTGCTGCCATTAATCCATATATACGTACTTCATTTACTATATTCAAATTCAGCAATTCACTATTTAGTACACTTTTTAAATATTCGCTGTTTGCCTTAATATTGTCCATTATATTTTCAGACTTCATTTTCTTGATTGTGGCTAATGCTGATGCTAAACAGATAGGATTAGAATTTTGAGTGGAGAGATGGAATAGGGTCATGCTGTTTTTTATAAAGATATCCTCTATTTTTTTTGTAACACATATAGCTCCCATTGGAAGGTATCCATTATTGATTCCTTTTGACATAGTAATCAAATCTGGTTTCAAATCAAATTGTTGAAAACGGAACATGGTTCCTGTCCTCCCGAAACCAGTAGCAACCTCATCGCAAATAAATAAGATATCATTTTTCTTACAAAAATTATATATAGTCATGATATATTCCTTGAATAATGGTATAATACCACCAGACGCTAGTATCGGTTCCATAATAACAGCACATAGCTTCTCTTTATATTCTTCTAATTCTTCTTCCAGCTTCCCTAGAATTCTATGCTTACAGCCCTCTGACATTTCCTCCGTCTTACAGCATCTGCAAAAAGGAATCGGTAATTTTACAAAACCATCAAGCATTGGGCCATACCCGGCTTTTTCACTTTCGTCATATATAGATGCCGACATGGATCCATAAAAACTCCCATGGTAAGAACCATCAATAACTGCAATATGATGCTTGTTCCTGCCAGCTAAATTGCTATATTTACGAGAAATTTTGATAGCAGCCTCAACAGCCTCTGAACCAGAACATGCATAGATTACTTTACTTATTTCCTCGTGCGTCATCTCACACAGGATTTCAGACAATTCAAGTGCAAGGGAAGTACTTAATGTAATGGGATTAATATATGGAAGCCGGTCAATTTGTTCTTTCATAGCCTCTTTAATAAGCTTATCGCTGTAACCAAAATTCACATTCCAAAGACCGCTGTTCGCATCAAGATACTTCTTACCATTATCATCATATAAATACACTCCTTCGCCCTTAACGATATTTATAGCATAGTCAATAACAGCTGTATTAAGTGGTCTCCAATATTTACTATTCATAGCAAATCCTCCTTTTAATAACAAATTTTATAAAAACATCAATAATGAATCATTTTTTAATATTAAAACTTTATACTTAATGAATTTTTGTATTGGAAAATAACAACAAAAATATCTTTTAAAAAATTATAAAAATCAATGAATTAAACATATTCTATGTACTTATCTTTGAAGCTTACCATTGGCTGCAAGTTTCAGTTTATCAGTATAATAAATAATGCTTGGTAATTTATAATCTGAAAGCAATTTCCTGCAATATGATAATAAACCAATTTCATCTAGCTTTTCTCCATTTTCCATTACAATTGTTGCATTAATTATTTCCCCATATATCGAGTGTATCTCTCCTGCTACTTTTACCTCTTTTACACCTTGATAATTTTTTATCACTTTTTCAACCTCTTCTGGTGATACTTTTTTTCCAGCAACATTTATAATGTTTTTCTTCCTTCCCGTTATAAACAAGTCCCCTTCTTCATCGATATATGCCAGGTCTCCGGTGTAAAACCACTGTTTTTTAATTGGGAGTTCCAAATCCTTATCATCAACATATCCGTATGTACAAAATGGGCTCTTGATAATTAATTCACCTATTTTGCCCAAAGTAACGATTCTATCATCCTCATCTATTATCCGCAGTTCTACATTTTCAATAGGTTTACCGACAGCCGATAATTTATTCGGATTTAGGTTCACTACGGCAGTGGCCAGCTCCGAAGATCCATATTCTTGTAAGACTTGTACCCCCCACTGTTTCTGTATTAGTCTGCTAACTTCTTCTCGTAAGGGTGCCCCCGCAGATAATAACATCCGCAAGGAATTTGTTTTTATCTCAGAGTTAAGCCTACTCAGTAATTCATAGTGATAAGGGACACCCACTATAGCTGTTAACTTATTCTCCCTGATAAAAGATAATACCTTATGATAAGAAAACTCATCAAAAATATAGTGGGTAGCTCGACCATAAATCGAAGCCAGAATATGCTCTAATCCATAAGCATGCTGCAATTGAACCAGAAACAAAACAGAATCATTTTTATTAAAAGAATACACTTCTGCCAGAACCCTAGCATGTTCAAAAACCATCTTTCTTGTTCGAATAATGCCTTTGGGCTTCCCTGTACTTCCAGATGTATAGATAATACAAGCTTCCTTATCCAAATCATTTGAAACTTCTATCCGTATTTCTTCCATACATTGTGGTAAAATGTTAATATCGAATAGAACCGGCTCTATCTGAAGATTTTCAAGACCTATTTTGTTTATGTTATCAGTGATAATTAGATTGCTATGAATCTGATTTAAAATATCTTGAATTTCAGTTGTTTTTTTTCCTTTTTCTATTAAAACTCCACAGGCCCCAATAGAAATCACTGCAAATAAAACTATAATAAGATTTAATGGGTCTTCACAATATATTGGAACCCTTTGCTCATCATGAATGTAGTTGCTCTTGAGATAGAAACTTGTACGGTCGACAAGTTTCCAAAGTTGAGCATATGTATATGCTTGATTATCCTTAATATAAAATATTTGTTCAGAATCATTAGATAGACCTGAATAGAAATTATAACTAGCCTTCATTTGTAGCCTCCTCTAAAAGACAATTAATATATTCTGTCAAATTACCGACTGTCCTATATTCATTAGCATCCATAGTAACTGTTTTAAACGTAATATTAAAAGCCATTTCAATATCTACTAACAGAGAATAAAACAATATTGAATTGAGCAGTAAGTCCTCTTTCAATGTATAATATGGCTTAATTTCTAAATCTTTAAAATTCGGCGGCAACTTGTCTTTAAGAAGCCTTACAAAATGTTCGTAATCTAACTTCATTATCACAATTACAACTCCAATCTAAGTATTATTATGATGAGTAATCTAAAAATGCCTGTACACATTTTTTCTCCATCCTTGCAGTTTTAAATATCAGGTAAGAAATTTCTTCTAACTTATCAAATCTATTAGTATAAAATGAAAATAGTTTTTTTCTAATTAACGCCCATTGGTTTTCCAATTCTGCAAAACCCGAAGGCATATTTATACTATACTTTGTTACTAATTCATTGATGTTATAATGCTGGTGTACAGCTGATCTCAAGCAATTATATCCATTTAATGCCCAATGACGATCTTGATTTTTTCCTTCAATCAACCTTTTTTTATCTATCTCAGCTACCATTTCTTCAATTTGGTAGTACATTCTTTCCTGCATAAATCTTTCAAAACGAACATTTAACATTTTTCTTATATCAACAGTCTTTAAGTTTTCTATATGCGGTTCATAACTTTTGAAATCCACACTACCCTGCCTTGTCTGTGCCATCCTGGCCGTTAGAAATTGTTCAGTTGAAATTGTTCCTTGATAATTATAATAGGGATCTATTATATTTACTGATTCGTTATCTACATCCGTGACTATAATAAAATGTGGATCATGTTCAGGAAATATATTAAAGCTTTTTAGGCTTTTCCAATTGACCGATTCAAGATAATAAAAATCTACCAGCACTATTTGCATCCCATGTTTTTCCAATTGAATTCGTGTTTCCACCATAGCCTGTTCCTCATTTGAACAATGTTCTTCCACTATTACATCAGCAAACTTCTTCAAATCTTGCTCAAGGTATCGATCAACCGGCGTTAAGGTTGATCCAGCGAACCAATTATCATTCCAAAACATATTTTTATCAAAAACAAAGGTTAGTTGGGAGTGTATTATTTTATCTATTTCTTTAATGTCCTTTCTATTTGCGTACTCACCTAAAGCAGTAGAATAGCAGTTATATCCCTGAAAAGAATTGACATACATATTATTCACCTACCTTTTCTGATTATTATTTCTATAAGTCACTTGCCGTATTTGACTGAAAAACCCATGTAACTGTGTTATATCACCTCAATACTAATTTTTATTGATTATCCATAAAATTACAGATACCAGATATTTTTTTCCTTTTTTTTGTATATTTTGTAATATTTTACATTTATTATACACATTTATCCAAATAATGTCAGCGCATATTATTGTACTTTATTTAATATATGGTATTTATGTAAGATATAGCGATTATTTATATTTTGATATTCATTTATGAATGAAATAATTAAGCTGATTCGAAAAAGCAAATCAACATCATTAATTTTGGGAATGGTACTATGAAAAAGTTCAAATAAGCTTCATATAAGATTTTCATTCATATAAGATTTGGGAAAAAAAGGTTGTATATAAAAATACAATATAGTATACTGTTCTAATTGATAATAACATAGAAATGCTAAATATATATTTTTTGCTTTTATTGTAATAAGGAGGAATATTAAATGTGAATGGATTAATATCAGTAGAAAACTTAGAGATGATGAAATAACAAGAAGGTAAGATTTTGACTAAAAAGAAGAAAATAATACATGGTGGCATTTGTTTAATAATGAAAGGCAGGAAATAGTAAGATGAAAGAAGAAGCTAGCGCATCAGTAATAGCAACAAGTGAATGCACAAAAATCAGAAGAGGCATTCCACATAATAATATAAATAATGAAAAATCAAATCATGATGTGATAATTGTTAATAGGGCATGCCAACATAATCTTAAAAATATAAATATTATATTACAAAAGAATAAGTTAATTGTATTTACCGGAGTAAGTGGAAGCGGAAAATCTTCACTTGTATTTGATACAATTTTTGCCGAAGCACAAAGAAGATTTGTTAACGGATTATCTACTGCTGAAAAAAGGCATTTTGATAAGGTAGAAAAACCAAAAGTAGATAATATATACGGATTAAATCCTGCTATTGCAATTGGACAGAAAGGTCTGGGAAATAATCCACGTTCTACGGTGGGCACAATAACAGAAATCTCAGATTATTTAAGAAACCTATTTACAAGTGCCGGAACACCATATTGCTTAAAGTGCGGTACCCCAATCTATAAACAATCTCCAAGAGAGATTGCTATGAATATATGCGAAAATTATTCTATAGGAGAGTCTTTTACTATTTATGCTCCATTGCCAGTTCATTCTACAGAAGATATTAATAGTATTTTGCGCAAGGCATTTAAAGAGGGATTCAAAAATATAAGGTTAAATGGAAAAACCATAAATATTAGTGAAGAAACAATTAAATCAGAAAAAAATTTTAATTCAATTGATTTAGTTTCTAAACAATTTATTATACCAGCTATTCAGATTGAAGAGACGAAAAATATTTTTGTTGATTGTGTTACAGCCCTACTTAGAAATTTATTAAAATACACAAAAGGTATTTTCAATATCGAAAGTGATAGTGGTAAATCTTTGTTTTATACAGCCGGACAAATCTGTCCTTTATGCCATACCAACTTACCAGAATTAACCGCACAACACTTCAGCTTCAATACACCTATAGGTATGTGTCCTGATTGCAGAGGGTTAGGTGTCAATCAGGAAATTGATCCAATTCGTCTTGTTGGCGATGAAAATATTTCTATTTTGGATGGTGCTTTACAATGGTTTGGCAATGTTAGAGATGGTAAGAAAGCAACTAATCCTACAGGTCCTCTTGATGTTCTATTTGATCACTATCATTTGGATATTGAAACACCTTGGAGAGATTTACCCGATTGGTTTAAAGATGTTATTTTCTATGGTTCAGGTGATGAAAAGCTAAAATATAAGTCTGCTCATGGAATGAAAGAATCATATAAAGCGATAAAAGGATTGGTTCCAGAATTAACAAGACTCTATTATGACACAGATTCTGAATTTGCCAGGAAAAAATATGCACAATACATGACTTCTAAACCTTGTAAGACTTGTCATGGTGATAGACTATGCCCAGAGGCAAGAGCTGTTAAATTGAGAGACCGAACGATTTCAGAAATAAATACAATGTCAATTTGTGATGCCTTGAATTGGATTATAGATGTTTACAATACAATAGACAATAAGACATTTGCTCTTAGTAAAGAACTACTTTTAGACATATACAATAGGCTAACATATTTAGTGGATGTAGGGCTACATTATTTAACATTGAATAGAACTGTACCAACTTTATCCGGGGGGGAGGGACAAAGAGTGCGACTCGCCTGTCAGTTAAGTAGTGGGATTGTTGGTATATTATATGTTTTAGATGAACCTTCTACTGGTTTACATCCTAAAGACACAAAAAAATTAATTGAAACTTTGTTTAAACTTAGAGATCAAGGAAATACAATTCTCGTTGTAGAACATGAAAAAGAAATTATGAAAAATGCCGATTGGCTAGTAGATATCGGACCCAAAGCTGGTGTAGAGGGGGGATATATAATGGCTCAAGGAAGACCGGAAGATGTGCTAGCAGACGAAAACTCATTAACCGGTAAATATTTGAGTGGAAAATTAAAGGTCGGTGTAAATAAACTTTCAAAAGAAATAACAAATACCGATAAATGGCTAGTATTAAAAGGCGTAAAACATAATAATCTTAAAAATGTTAATACACAAATTCCAATCAGTAGATTAACTTGTATTACTGGGGTTAGTGGTAGTGGAAAGAGTAGTCTTATTGGTGGTGTTTTAGAGCCACTGCTTGACAGACGTTTAAATGGTGGATTAGAGCCTGTGGGTGAATACGAAGCAATAACAGGTACTGAATATTTGGATAAATTAGTTAATGTTTCACAAGCACCTATCGGAAGGAAACCAACCTCTAATCCGGCAACCTATACTGGTTTATTCGATAAAATAAGAAGAGTTTTTGCAAGTACCGAATATGCAAAAAAAAATGGTTTAACTCATGAGTATTTTAGCTTTAACTCTGATAAAGGAAGATGTGAAGTATGTGCAGGACAGGGACAAATCAAAATTGAAATGCATTTTCTTCCAGATGTATGGATACCATGTGCAGAGTGCGGTGGTAAACGTTTTAAACCAGAGATTTTAAAGGCAAAATTTAAAAGTAAGGACATATCTGATGTACTAGATATGGATGTTGAAGAAGCTCTATCCTTTTTTACTGATTACGAAGACATAATTAGAATTTTACAGACACTAAAGGATGTTGGACTTGAGTATATCAAACTTGGTCAGAGTGCTACTACTTTAAGCGGAGGGGAAGCACAACGTGTTAAGCTTGCTAAAGAACTGAGTATAAAGACTAACGGTAATTATATTTATATTTTGGATGAACCTACAACGGGTTTGCATTTCAATGATATACAATACCTATTAAATATCTTTCAGCGATTGGTAAAAATGGGTCATACTTTAATTGTTATTGAACATGACATAGACATTATTAAGATGGCTGATTGGATTATTGATTTAGGTCCTGAGGGTGGTACAAATGGTGGTGAAATTATTGCCCAAGGAACTCTAGAAGATATTATTAATAACCCAAATAGTTTTACAGGACAGGAAATAATAGCATCCCAAAAGGAAGGGTAATGTAAAATATTTTTTAGTACGACTAGTTGTAGGCATAATGGAATTGAATCTCTGAGTGAAGCTTTGGGTTTTTTTGCAGGTAGTGTAAAAAAGTTTGTGGTGTGCCAAGTCGTAGGCATAATGGAATTGGCTGAAACGCCAATCACTGGAAACCATCTCAGTGAAACTTACCGTAACTGCATTTTTTGAAAAGGAAGTGTGGGGAGCAACGGAAAATAATGAAATACTGTGGGTAAATGCTCTATCCATGGTAACATCGGTGCGAGCGGTATGGTTAAAAGAAATTGAACCTCTGTCAGAAGCTTCGTTATTTTTAGCATGTCATGGGGCAGATTGGACATGTATTTGCAGTGATTACAGTAGTCACAAATTACTGTAATGGTGGTTCGTATACTGCACGGAGTAAAGGAGGAACCTAACCCACTCAAGTCATTATGCCAAATGCTACCAATACCTTTTCCAGTATCATTTTTGTTTTTTTCGGCCTTTATTAAAAGAAATCGCCAAGCCAGTACCGGTAAGTCCATATAAGATATAAGTAAACATTATTTCACACCCACCGTTAAAGCTAACAGTCAAGACTAATTTAGCCTTAACCGTTAACAGTATTATCTAACCTTCTGTAATATTTTAACAACTTCCTGAGTCTTCAACACTTTTCCGTAGGCTATTACCTTGCCGTCTACCACCAATGCGGGAGTTGTCATTACACCATAAGCGGCAATCTGTGTAAAATCCGTCACGTGATCAATGGTAGTATCCATACCAAGTTGCCCAAGAGCTGACTTTGTATTTGCCTCCTGTTCATTACACTTTGCACACCCGGAACCGAGAACTTTTACCGAACTGCCGGTTGTCTGCGCTTGCTTTACTTCTTCCATGGTTTTTGCATCACAATCGCCACAGCAGCAACCATTATTTTCATCTTTCTTCTTTCCAAAAAGTGACATAGTAAAACCTCCACTCTAAAACTCGTAATGGCTGGATTTTATCAAAATTCTCGCCCTTTACCGCCTTATTCCAGGCGTGATAAGCTTCTTCTTCATGAAGAGCAAGCCAGCCGACAACCATTTTGTATTGCTTGTTTGGAATAGCTCATGAACATGAGGTTTATTATGAGCGCAGACACATAGCACATCCTGCACGCATGTTTACCAGGCAACAAAAAATCGCTAACCCTTGATTTATCATTCTCGATTGAATTTTTAACCAGCTCATTTGGAAGATAATCATGTTTCAAACAATCGGTTATAAACTCTACCGCCATGGCGTAAGCTAACCCCCTTCTTCTATGCTTTTCCTCTGTTTCAATATCTAATGCTATTACATTATTAAAACAAGTAGTTCCAACTATTACTGCAACGATTCTATTATCCGAAACAGTACAATTAGCAATACTTTTTTCTCAAATTCTTCAAACAAATGCCACAATTCCAACAACCGGATTTTGAAGAAATCCTAATTTTCAAATTTACCCTTCTGACTACATATTCCAGAATATGATATCAGCTTTTCTTATTTGATATTCTTTGGGAATATCCCCTGTTGAGTTTATGAAAAAATTTTTAATAAAATTTCAGTGATAAAAGAGGGATTTTTGTTGACCCTAATTTTCAAATAGATCCGGCAGCATATTATAAAGATACCGGTTCACACAATTCCAGGTATGTGTACCACCTTCTAATGTCATGAAATAGAAGTTACCTTTTGAAAGATCAGCTGTGTAGATAAAGGTGTCCTTTAATTTCTTCATAGCGTCAATCTGTGTTGCCATACCACTATAAGCCATATCATCCGTTCCTGTAGCACAGAATATATAATAGTCCTTTGGCCCATAGCCGGATTTTTCAGCTACACTTGCTAAGTATTGTGCCATTTGATCTGAACTGCTGCCTTCGTATCCTAAATCGGTAACATCTGCCAAACAATATAAACTGACCGGCAGATAATATTTAAAATAGTCAAGACAATTAATATAATTATACCAGGTACATCCCGAACCCATTGAGAATCCACCAAATGCCCTATGCTCCCTGGCTGCAATCAAATCCGCTTCTGACGCTGATGCTGCATAGGTGTTATATTTAGATTCTACTGCAGGAAGTATGTCATTAATGAGCTCATTATGGAAATTCTTAACTAATCCGAACATATCAGAATTACCTTCATTATACCAAGTAGGCGTAACAACAATAAGCGGGTCAAGGTCTCCATTCGCAATCATATTATCCAGGATCTTCATCATTTCGGTATTCTTACCAGGTCCTCCAAATATAGTATCCTGGTTTTCGCCCATACCATGAATCAGGTACAAAACATTATATTTTTTGCTCTTATCATTAGCATCATAGCCGGATGGAAGATATATATTCAGGTATTTATTAAGTTGCCTATTATTCACATCATAAGTATTGGTAGCGTAATCCAGTCTTTCAATCGTACCTTGGTGATCATCCGTTGTCTTATATTCAGATGGAATCTGCCTGCATTCTTTTTCATCGAACCCTTGATCCATAGCTTTAAGTTCCCTAATTGCTTTCTGTAACGCTGCGTATAATTCATCGATTTGTTCCTGCGTAGTATTCTGGTCTGCAATGGCATTTTGTGATTCTGTAATGAGATCTTCCACTACATTTCCATTCGTATAGCGTTCAAGCTTGATCGCCTGGGCATTCTTAACCAAATTCATCAGATCATACGGATTCAAACCAGAAGTCGCACCATCAGCTTTACCGGCAAGCAGAATTTCACCAAATTTACCCGTATCAGCATATGCACTACCCGTCTTGTCAAAGACATTGAGCGTAGCAATTCTGTTTCCGGCTTTTGCATCATTAATCGATAATTCAAATCCCAGCACTTTGTCATTCACCGGCTGATCCTGAAGCGCTACCCTTGCTTCAATGCGATATCCATCCCCTGTTACTTTTGTACTTGTATAGAAACGGTCCAGATCCCCATGATCTGCAGATTGGGCATTTTTATAATTTACCCTGAATTGCAAATCATCAACATCATATGCTTGTGTCTTATCATTATTCTCATCTAAAAAGATTTCGATAGAGTCTCGTGCATAAACAGTACCTGATTCTGCTGATAAATTGCTATCTTTTACTTCTGCAAGGATGTATAAAGCATTATCATCCCATAATACCCTGAAATCAGCTGTAGTATCTGTATTACCGGAACTTACCGCTGGTGAAACGGGTACTGCCTGATTCCATACCTCATCTACTTCACCATCAATCACAGGTGTTCCAAAGCAAGCAACCATTCTTTCCTGGGACAACTGTTCCCGGTAGTCAGTCTGTATCAATGCAGGCTCCCCACTGGCCGTAGCTGCAAAGCTATCGGACCATGAACCGGGAACATTCGTAAATACCATAGATACAGCAGCTAACATAACGATTAAGCGTTTCAGGAACTTCTTTTTTTCTTTCTTCATAAATAACTTCTCCTTTTTTATATGTTTTCTGAGGTTTTATGTGTTTCCATGATGTTTGTTCATTTCGTATAATACTATGAGGTTTCACTGAATATTATTACCTGACGCTTATATTCAGTAAGAGGCGATTGTGGATAAGGTAACGGCAGGTATTCTAAAAATAATATAAAGTAGTTTCTATATGAGCAGTTCTTTATAGCCGACACACCTCCTGCACACATTAATTAAAAAACAAAAAATCGCAAACCCTTAAATTATGGGACTTTTTCATCAGTCTCAATTTATTGGGATTTGCGATTTTTTAATTCTATTACATTATTTTTTAAACGAATGGCAATTTTCCACTTAAAGCAGTCAATTCAAATGCAATGTAACAAAGTATCATCCTTATTTAAAAGCCTTTAGATACATCTCCACTGACCTGGTCATTTCCTCGGCAAAGTCAGAATTATATTTCCGTTTGCAAAAGGCATTTATCCACGCACCATAACTTTGATGACCGGAATTCTTTTGTAACATTTCACGGAAGGTATCTCCCGTCAATCGATTATAGTGATTTTCATGTACAATATACTTTAAATCACAACGTTCTGGCTTAGGGCGTTCCAGCTGCTGCTCTGTCGGATATCCGAATACCAGCATGGCGGCAGGAAATACGTATTCCGGCAGTTCGAGAAGTTCTCTGTGCTCTTCACAATTTTCTATTATGTCACCGATATAACAAGATCCGATTCCTAAACTGTGGGCAGCAGTCACGGCGTTTTGCGCAGCAATGACACTGTCCTCCACTGCCAGCACCAAATCTCCGGCGCCAGGTAATCGCGGGTTACAACCTCCTTCTAAATAAGCATCGTACCATTTTTGAAAATCTGCGCAAAATATCAATACCATGGATGCTTTAGCAATAAAGGGCTGATTATCGCAGGATATGGCCAGCTTATCCTTAATGGTTTGATCGGTAATATCAAGAATTGTATAAAGTTGCTGGTTTCCGGCAGTTGGTGCGGTCATAGCCGCCAGTAAAATTGCTTCCTTTTCAGTTGTTTTGATGATGATATCTTTAAATGCCCGCACAGATTTTCTCTGATGAAGACTTTTAATTATTTCGTTCATTTGTAATTCCTCCTAAATGGATATGCTGAAAAATATATTGTTTTTAATTATCTTGGAACTAAAGGGAACCACTTAATACCATACAAGACCAAATCTGTAGTTTTACTTAAAAATCTTCTGTCATTTATTTGCACACATCGGATGCGTGCTTTTTTCACTGATTCAAAGAGATTCCTTTAGCATTACTTCTGAAGCAGTTAAGTCTTCTAAAGCCTTTTCATAACGGTATGCAGATAATTCTTTTATGCTGCCTTCCATAAAATCACACCATCCTTTTTAACATTTTTATAGAAAGGCAATACATTCTCCCATTTTAAAAATTCATCATAATCGATATCAATAACAGAAAATACCTTGTTATATTTCAAATCTAAGTCCAAAGTAAAATCAACTAATTTATCTGGTAGAGAATGGACTTTCGTATCTTTTAATATGATAGCTATATCAATATCTGATTCATCAGTGTCCGTTCCTCTGGCAACAGAGCCATAAAGAATGATGCTTACTAATCTATTATGAAAAATATTTTTCAATCCCTCGATTAATTCATTTGTAATCATGTAATTCATGACTTGTCACCTCCTAGTCCCACTATACCTTTAGTTTAACATAATACTACTTAATTATCTACTTTCGAATACGATTTATATCAGCACTGAAAATAGAAATTTTGAAACTTCATATTATGCATATTTTTTAATATTCACCCATATCTTTATACTTTTTCAATGTTGCTATCCAATCGTGTGATTTGCCCTCAAAATTTTCTGGGTTTACAGGATAATGAACATTGTAAAGGTATCCTTTTTCACCATATCTTCCTTGAATTAATTCATCTAAATGAACGTCATCTGCAAAAATATTAACAACTTCTAAGCACATTAAAACATGGGTATCTCCATCTTTTATCTCACGTTCCCAAAGATAGCGACATTCAAGATTAAGAAAACGTTCTTTAATACGTGGTGCATTTACACTCGTAGCTTGTTCTGCGGTAAGTCCCGATAATGTTATTTCGTCATTATCGAATCCGTTGTTTGCGATTGTTGCTGTGCATTTATCGTAAATATCAGCAGACGGGAAATTCAGTACTGCTACCCCTTTTTCCTTTATAGTTTGATACATATGTCCAGATTTATTTACACTTGAGAGAATTGCATAAAAGCCACTAGGGCTACCATTAAAGCATGCCCATGATTGTAAACAAGCATTAGACTTGCCATTAGATTTATAGGAAGTTACTACAAATAGTGGTGATGGTATGGCAGTAACAAAATCCATCCATGAAAAACCATAGGTTTCCATTTTTTCCATTGACTCTGGAATAGCTGAATATTCTTTTTTCATTAAGTTACACCTTTCTGTAAAATAATCCTTATCAATTAATCAATTTATAACATTAACTATTATATCATTTATATCTATTTATTACAACTTGTTCCAATAACGGTTACACATCTTTCTGAAACACAGAGTGTTTCATGGCAAAAACAATCGTCCATAAGATTGTAAGTGAATGTATTTCATTCCTTCGTAATGAAAGGCTTTCCTTAATAAGAGTGGGTTGTGCTTAGCTTTAACAAATACCCATTGTTTATATTTTTATCACGAAATATGTGAGAAAGGAATCGTTATATCACACAAGAACAAAAAATCGCTAATTGACCAAGTGAATCAATCTTTGGACAGTAAGCTTGCAATTGGTCGTTCCAAACATAAGGATAAGCTCTCTGAAAAGGAGAGAAAAGAAATTACGTCGAATTATATATATAGCTGGGAAACCTACCGTAGTTATTTAAAGCACGGCTGTTATTTCGTTCTCTGGTGTAAAGAAAAATATCGGTGTAAAACCTTAGAACAATGTAGACACCATACTGATGAGTGGCTGGAAAGCAGGAAAACTCTCTCTGCAAGTACACAGAAGTTAGAAGCTAGCTCCCTAGCCAAGATCTTCGGATGCCCTACCGCTGAATTTATAAAAACAGATGAGAGGTTAAGAGCGAATATTAAAAGAAGTCGTGGAACCAAGAAACGGGATGCACATTTCTCTGAAACAAAGAATATGGAACAGGTAGAATTCTGCCGTGCCGCGGGATTAAGACGTGCAGAACTTTCTGCTTTGATGGGAAACTGTCTGAAAGAAGAGGATGGAAAGTATTATATCATTGTCCGTTCCGGTTCTAAAGGCGGTAAGTATCGTGAAGTTCCGGTTATAGGAAATGTTGATTTGGTTGTCCGGAAAATGAATGAAGCCGGAAATAAAAAGGTATGGAATAAGATACATAATGCAGCCGATATTCATTCCTATCGTGGTGATTATGCAACTGCCATCTATCTTGCGAATGCTAGACCGATTGAGCAGATACCGAAGTGTGACCGTTATTATTGCCGGAAGGATAAGAAGGGCGTCTGGTATGACAAAGAGGCGATGAAAATCACATCAAAGGCACTCGGACATAACAGAATCAGCGTCATAGCAGAGCATTACCTGAATAATTCCTTGTTTTTAAAATAATCTTGCATATTTAAATTGAGGCATAGAAACAAAAATAACAAACAAAAATGCCATCTTATTCTGAAACGAGGCATTTTTATGAAACAAATCAATCTGGAAGAGAAAAAACTTTTGCAAGAATATTTTAACTGCGGTACAATGAAGTCGGATGAGCTGGAAAGTATAGTGAAAGAAATGAAGAAGGAAAAAGTATTACAGAAGTAAATAAGAGGGTTAAAATAACTTCTTATACCGAGGATGGGATATATCAAAAACTATACAAGATTTATTATCCAGTAAAGAAAGAAACCTTGGAGATTCTGTATCCGCAATGGATAGAAAAGCGTAAGGGAATGAATCTGAGTAGCAGGACCATTCAAAGAAACAGGAACCATTGGGAAAAGTATTACGAAGGAACAAAAATCACCAGAAAATCCATTGACAAAATATTAGTTGAAGATATCGAGGATTTCTTTCATGGCTGTATCAGTGAATATGATTTAACCAAGAAAGAACTGGACAATGAGACGGATTATAGATGCTCTTTCAGAGATGAATGGAAGTGACGTACTCATGGGTACTCAAAACTCCAGAAATGAAAAATCGCCAAAAGCCTGATAAATAAAGGACTTCTGATTAATTAAGTTAAGCGCGAGACGGGATTCGAACCCGCGACCCTCGCCTTGGCAAGGCGATACTCCACCACTGAGCCACTCGCGCATATTAATTTAAGCTTGTCTGCGTCTCAGACACAAAAGATATTATATTGTATGAAAGTCTATCTGTCAATAGATATTTAGTATTTTTTTCATTAAATAGATATTTAGTATTTTTTTATTAAATTGAAAAGTTAAAAAATTTATTGAGAAGTTGAAAAGTTATCTAAATGCTTCAATAGAGGTAAAGATAAGCTTATAACACTTGGTGTTTAACTTAATTCCAAAAATGGCATTCGGATAACTCAGACCTTTGTTATATTAACAGCTCCATCTACCTCATCTGAATTCAATCGATTTATATAATCTGAAAATGCTTCATCGCATACTCAATCCCATCTTCACAAATATCCTTTGTAATAAAACTTGCTATATTAGAGATACATTTATCACTTTTACCCATAGCAATACTGTTAACTACGTATTCAAACATGGGCAGGTCATTTGAGCTGTCACCGAAAACATAAGCATTTTCAACCGGTAATTGATAATATTCCAAAACCCTTTTAATTCCGGTTGCCTTAGAATAACCTTTCGGTACGATTTCATAGAGTTTATCGCCCCTGTCAATGTATTCAAATCCATCACCTAAGGACTTTTTAAATTCATTAATGTCTGTTTCCGGATTCGCTTTTGCAAATATTTTATCATATAAAAGACCTTTATAATCCCAGTTTTTCTTAAATCCATAGCCCCTCTGGTGAAAATGCCCTTGTAATTTTTTCATTTCATCAGATACAATTTCCCTGGAATCAAAATACACATCTTCTACTCCCTCTAAAACTGCATCCATATTATGTTTTCGCAATAAATCAATCGCTTTTCTACAGATATCTTCCTCTAACGTCGTTGCAGCAATTACCTGATCACCGATATTGATATAGGTTCCGCAGCCACAAACAAAACCATCAAACCCAATATCCCGAATTTCTTTGTCTATATTAAAATAGGTTCTTCCGGTGTTTATAACGGTCAGATGTCCCTGCTCTCTCGCTTCTTTTATTGACTTTATGGTACTATCGGGAATTTTATGCGTATCTTCTGTCAATATTGTTCCATCAATATCAAAGAACATTATTTTTCTGTCCATCTCACATATCCTTTCTCTACGAATTTATCCCCATACATCATATTTTGTAATTATATCTGGAAATAAGGAAGATTGCAAATTAATTACGAAAATTTTAATATATAATTCTTCCATACATCTTCATTCCTTAAAATATTATAATATGATATTGTCCTTAGTTGTGATGAAAGAATGTAAAATTTCTGTAATAATTCTGAAAAACCGGAGTGTTTTTACCGGAATGGGGCATATAGCAACAGCCGGATTTTTTAGAAATCCGGCCGTTGCTATATGCCCTGAATTTTATTATACTTATATGATTGGATTTAATTTTTGTAATATTGAATGACACAAATCACAGGGTGAATAATACCGCATTCTGCGGCCGTTTTGTGTATCTCACAAACCGTATTTGGATTAGTATGGTTCCAATCAAAGCGGTCTGAATAAAACTGCATTAATCGAACACACAAGCATTAATCCGAATGCCTCGCCCCATGTCGGAAGGGCACGTAATGCAATTATTGGGGATACGATTGTCCGTTTGTTAAAATTTGAAGGATATATGGTTGACGTACACTACTTTGTAAACGACATTGGTAAGCAGATCGCAATGCTTTTGCTAGGCGCATTAAAAAAAGAGAATGTAACTTTTAAAGACTTACTGAATTTATATATTGAGATGAATAATCAGCTAAAAGAAAACCCCGCACTGGAAAATGATATATTCTCTCTTTTATATCAATTAGAGAACGGTGATGAGAAAGTCAGAAAACAATTCAGAAACCTGGTTAATATATGTATTGAGGGACAGACGGGCATCCTGAAGGAACTTAACATAAAGTATGATTCCTTTGATTATGAATCAGATTATCTATTTAGCGAACGGTTAAATGATATTTTAGGTGAATTAAAAGAAACCGGAGAGCTGGAGGAAGACGTAGAAGGACGTTTTGTATTGAACCAATCAAAATATAATCTGCCAATGAAAGCACCCTATCTGGTATTAACCAGGAAGGATAAAACATCTTTATATCCGCTGAGGGATATCGCTTATACCATTGATAAAGTTAAAAAAAATCCTGACCGGAATATCATTGTATTAGGTGAAGATCAAAAACTTTATTTTAAACAAATTGCGGCAGTATTAGACCTTTTAGGCTTTGAGGCTCCTGAAGCCGTTCATTATTCCTTTGTATTATTGGCAGAGGGCAAAATGGCAACCAGAAATGGTACTGTTGTCCTGTTGGAAGATTTCATGAAGGATGCATATCAAAAATCCAAAGATGAAATACAAAAAAGACGCAACACTGTAGACGAAGTCACTGCGAAGGCAATTGCTTACGGAGCGGTTAAATATTCTATATTAAAGACATCGAATGATAAGAACGTAACCTTTGACCTTGAAAATGCATTGAGTTTTGAAGGGGATTCAGGACCTTACTTGCAATACAGCCTTGCCAGAATCTTTTCAATTCTTAAGAATTGCCAGAATATCAATATTACGAACCCTGATTTTTCATTATTAGATCAAAATGAAGAATTAGAACTGGTTCTTGAAATATCCAGAATGCATGAAGTAATTGGGCTAGCTGCCAAAACCTTAAGCCCACATGTGATTGCCAATTATCTCTATGGGCTGACTCAAAAGTTTTCCCGGTTTTATCATAAGCATTCGATTATTAATGCTTCCAGTGAAGGTATTAAAATTGCCAGAATTAATTTAATTATGGCCGTTAAGCAGGTTATCTTAAATTGTTTTGATATTCTGGGAATTGAATATGTTGAAACAATGTAGTATTTTATGCCTGTATTAAATCGGATCAAACAAACACTTCATATATCATAGTAAAAATTTTAGCCAATTTATGTATAACATAATGATATTTTGTAAATTATGCTATAATAAGTTTTTCTATAACAATAACTAATGAACAATATTAATTTAGAACAATAGGGGTTTACACGGAGAGAAACCCAGCTTCAAAGGAACAACGTTTAAACACAGCTCTCTCATTTCAAATGAAATTAAGCGAGAAAGATATCAGGTGTCCGCATATTTTAACCTTTAAAGGGGATGTAATATTAAGGATAAATCAAAATATACGATTTATTGTAACCGAATATTGTAATGGAAACCTTATTAATGCCGGAAAAATTAAATGGCATAGTTATCAGTCAACTGGTTAAATTTAGAACGGATTTTGAGATAACTAAGTGCCGATAACAGTCGCTTTTAGTAATTAATTTCTTCCTGACGAAGAAACTTCTTCTTTTTACAGATATAATCAAGTAAAACCGTACAGCCTTCATACACCTCTTCATAAGTTTTGTCAAAATCTCCCGTATACCAGGGATCTGCAATATCCCTGGGTTGAGGTGCTAAATCTAATAATCTCATTATTTTATTATTAATATCCTTCTTAAAAACCCTTTCCATGGAACGAACATTACTTTGTTCCATACCGATTATATAGTCATAGTATTCATAATCCTCTTTCCGTAACTGCACTGCCCTTTTTGAGGATGCATCTATACCGGCTTCCTTAAGTTTATTCCAGGTACCCCTATGTACCCTGTTTCCCACCTCTTCACTGCTGGTGGCGGCAGAAGCTATTATAAACTTATCAGAAAGCCCTCTTTTTCTAACCATGTCTCTCAATACATATTCTGCCATCGGGGATCTGCATATATTCCCAAGACACACAAACAGTACCTTAACCATATTTAACACCATCGCATACCGCAGACCTGTCTGCGGTACTGCCACAAATAAAAAAGAAGTGAAAGAATCACGCTATGGCAACCTTTCTTTTTCTAAATTTTCTTTCACTCTTTACTCCTGTCATCTGTCCATTTTTAGAATCTGTTATTAAACGTACCAAATCTAATGAACTAACGCATTATATCAAATTCATAATCTGTATTATAAGTACAGACATATAATACATTATCTTTCTCAATAATATAGGACGGCGCACTTTTCAAAGGAGTTTTCTCTAAGACCTTTCCGCTCTTTTTATTTATCTGATACAGAAAATCTGCTTCGTCCGTAAATCCATATCCACAGATTATAACGTCACCTATCATCTGAAAATTATGTGAATTACAGACCAGGGCATCCGTTCTCCATAAAATACCCATATCGGTTAAATCGATGGCTGTTATATAAGCATTCATATTATCAGAGCTTTTTGCATAGGTATTATGACTGTGGGTCACATATAAGATATTGTCTTGTATTTCTGCCCAATTGATTTTTTGCTGGATATAGTCATAATCAGTATCTATGTACTCAGGAGCATACCTGTAATTTGAAAAATCTAAGGAATAAGCCTTTTTATGTGTATTTACATCATATATATTCAAGATATATCCTTCTGAATAATTAGAGCCGTAGGTATAATAAAGATAAGAATCATCCTGAAATACAGATGTTACTGCCATTCCATTCACCTCTTGATCAATTTCATCCGGTAAATTCCCGGTGATATCCTGCAAGGAGCCAGTCAGGGAATAAGGACTCAAAGAAAGGTCATGATTAATAAACCATTCATCATCATCCGTTATATTATTTGCTTCGCTGGATATCATATTTAATTTAATGGCTTGGCCTTCTTTATCATTTATGCTGCCGGCAATATAGTAACCGAAGGAAGGCTCCGGCATAAGGATAGGTCCGTATGTCACATCTGAACCGGCTGCAGCTTCATCTGAGGTGGCAGCATCTTCCATGTTATTAGCCGGTTCCTGGGTAATAACTTCAGCATCTTCCGTCTTCCCTACTTCTAAGGATTGCTCTGTCACCTCTCCCATCGCTTCTTTACCCTGAATATTTACTTTATCTTTTTCACAGGATACCAATACTGCATTGATAAGTAAAAGCATTATTATAAATAACAATTTCTTTTTCATTCCTTAATCCCTCCTGAACTGTTTTCTTCTCTGTCTGAACCATTTTACAAAATGTTCAAATGTTCTTAACTCCCGCCTCTGCCAACATGATTATGTAAGTCGCTTTTTGGCACTTTACGCATCAATGTCAGTGAATCCTTGTCAAGTGCTTCGTAAAAAAGTTCTTTTACTTTTAATCCATCCATTCAGATACCTCCACAAATTGAATCACAAAAGAGGGTAATGTATACGTTAGTATATAAAAAACAATTTATCTAATTATACATTTCCTTATAACGGAAGTCAATCCAGAAGAAAAAGGTGCCAAAAAGGTAACCTAAGTTTTATCCTGGGGTTTACTGTGTACAACCGATGGTGGACGCACTTGGAGATGGAATTAATTCGCTCCTTTATAGCTATATAATAATTTTAGTTAACTTCAAGTTAGGCTCATTTGGAGCAGTTATCAAGCTTTTTTGCTTCTGGGTATTGAGCATATAATTTTTCATTTGCAATTTCACTTTGCTTACAATATTCAGCATAAGAGGGACTTAATTTCTTCATGGCAGGAATTAAGATATCATAGTAACCGCTGGTTTTGTTAAACTCAATCAGTAAAGATTGCATTTGAAACTGCGGTGAATTTTTATATTCGTCCGATTGCATATAAGCTAAGTAATATTCCAAGAATTCTTTGTTTTCAGACAAAAATGTTTCTGGGTTTTCTATAGACTGCTTAGTTTTATTATTCATTTCGTTAATATCAATCGTACTGATGTTTGTTGTTGCTTCATCTATATAAGTCTGTAAATTTTCCGGAAAATTCAGTAATGGTGCATTATCTAAAAACACTAAAATTTCCTTGTAAGCCGATTTTTGCTCATCCGTTTCAATTGGTTCATTAAAAAAACGCGCCCAATTTAGGGCTATGAATCTACCATAATATCCTGGAAAAGCATCTAGTAATTTTTCTGTAACTGTAGCACTTTGTTCAATTGCTAATAATTCAGTACTTATCTCAGTATAGCTTTTACCACAACTAAGCTTATCAAGGATAGCATTCTTTGCTCGCTCTCTTTGCACATACAACTCATTTCGAACTGATAGCTTTTTTAGTGTATCGACATTTTCATTAGCAAGTACTGTTTTTATTTCGCCAATACTAAGTCCAAGCTTACGAAGAACAGAGATTTTCTTCAAGCGTTCTATATCATCGCTACTAAAATCTCTATAACCGTTATCTAATATAACAGGAAAAATTAAATTCTGTTCTGTGTAGTATTCAATTGCCTTTTTAGTCAAATTTGTTATTTTGCATGTTTCGTTAATCAACATAATTATCACCTCCAAAACAATAATAATCTAACACCTAAGGGGATAGTCAATAGGCTTTATAAAAAAATAATTATTTGTAAACCTAATTTCTACTTAATCAATACCATTAATATTGCGCTGCACATATCAACACAACACAAAATCCCTTGGAAATCAAGGGATTTTGTAAGCGCGAGACGGGATTCGAACCCGCGACCCTCGCCTTGGCAAGGCGATACTCCACCACTGAGCCACTCGCGCATATCTATCAAATTGAATATCTTATACCCTTTATTTCAAAGGCACATCACATAATATACTATAGATTCTATCATTTGTCAAGAAATGCTTTTATATTCCTACAGAAATTCCGGATCAAATTCAAGACCAATTGCTTATAAAGTCTTTTATAGTTTTAACAGAATTTTATTCGAAAATCTTTTAAGGATTTTTGCTTTGCCCTACCAGAAATTAATTATTCAGTTAAGTAATAAGATGCAGTAAAAAAAGACCCTTCTCTCGAAGAATCTTTTTTAATAAGTAAGGATTGGATAACGAAGCCATATAAAGGAATCACCATCATATTTACTTACCATCTCTTCAATATTTGGTAATGACTGGTGTTACCGGCGGCATCCTAATTCAACTTCGAAGCTTAAAGGTGTCTTTCCTGTCAGTCTGACACTTCTCTTATCCGGCTGGCTTCCTCCTACATAGATAACAGCTTTCTCTCCGTCTAAGATTCTTTCTCCCTCTTCATTTACTACCATAAATGTCGTTGTTGGTAATGAAAATTCAACTAATTTTGATTCACCTGATTTTAGATAAATACATTTAAAATCTGCCAGGGAGAAATTCGGCACTGCCAGTAAAGAATCGGTTCTTTTAATGTAAACTTGTGTCACCTCCTGGCATTCCACTTCAGATAGATTTTGAACGGTCACGGATATCCTTATATATCCTTGTACTCCCGGTACTGACTGCTCTACCGTCAGATTTCGATAAGCAAAGTCCCCATAGCTTAATCCATATCCAAAAGGATACAAAGCCTCCTGCTCCATATAACGGTACGTCCGGTTCTTCATGCTGTAATCTGTAAATTCCGGAAGTTCTTCCGTAGTCCGGTAAAAAGTAACCGGAAGCCTTCCCGACGGTGAACTATCCCCAAACAACAGATTTGCTGCCGCCTTACCTCCCATCTGTCCGGGATACCATACCTGAAGAATGGCAGCACAGTGCTCTTCGGCATAGTTAATTGCCATGGCACTTCCGGTAGAAAGAAGCAGCACCACCGGTTTTCCGGTTTCGCAGACGGCCTTAAGAAGACGGCTCTGTGACCCAGGAAGATTTAAATCAGCCTTGTCTGCGCCGGCATAGCTGTTATTGGCATCTCCTTCTTCCCCTTCTAAGGTTCCGTTCAGGCCAAGACAAAGGAATACAACATCGCTTCTTCTGGCCATAGACACTGCTTCTTTTATCCTGTCATCCGCTTCCGCCAGATTTTCTACATTATTACGGTACAGATGCGCTCCTTCCGAATAAAAAATACGGGTATGTTCGCCTACTGCGCCCTGTATTCCCTCTAACAGCGTATATTTCTCAGTAGCAGTTCCATTATAGTTTCCCTTTAGGATTTCCTCACTGTCGGCATTGGGGCCAATCACTGCTACAGTTTTAAGTTCTTCTTTTTTAAGGGGAAGGATTCCATTATTCTTTAAAAGCACCATGGATTTTTCTGCTGCTTTTAATGCTGCCCCATGGTGTTCCCTGCAGTCATTCATTTCATATGAAATATGTTCATATTCTGTATGGGTATCAAACATACCAAGCCGCATCCTTGTCATCATTAAATGATACACTGCTTTATCAATGTCCTCTTCCGTCACCAGCTCCTGATTGTATGCCTTTTGCACATGGAGATAGATTAACCCGCAGTTTAAATCACAGCCGCTTTTTAATGCCAGGGCTGCAGATTCTGCCGGCGTAGAAGTCAGGCCATGGTGCATATGAAAGTCTTTGATTGCTCCGCAGTCTGATACGTAATAACCATCAAACCCCCACTTTTCACGAAGCAATTCCGTAATCATAGAATAGCTTCCGCAGCTGGCCTCACCATTAAGGCGGTTATAACCACCCATAACGCCTTCCACTTTAGCCTCTTTTACACATTTTTCAAAAGCCGGATAATAGGTTTCTTCCAGGTCCTTTTTACTTACAATGCTGTCAAAAGAATGACGTCCTTTTTCCGGACCGGAATGGGCAGCAAAATGTTTTACACAGGCTGCTGCTTTCAGACGTTTACCCCTGCCTTGGAGTCCTTTTATATAGGCCGTTCCCATACGTCCTGTCAGACAGGGATCTTCCCCATAGGTTTCATGTCCCCGTCCCCATCTGGGGTCGCGGAAGATATTAATATTAGGCGACCAGAAGGTAATTCCCTTATAGAGTCCCCTGTCATCATTTGCTGCTGCCTCCTGATATTTTGCCCTTCCTTCCGTTGCTACAATATCACCGGTTTCTTCTAAGAATTCCTCATCGAACATAGCTGCCAGACCGATTGACTGTGGAAATACAGTGGCTGCCCCAGCCCTGGCAACTCCGTGAAGTGCCTCATTCCACCAGTTATAGTTTGGAATTCCAAGCCTTTTTACGGCCGGTGCATCGTATTTTAGCTGGGACACTTTCTCCTCCAGGGTCATCCGGGCAACTAAATCATTCACTCTTTCTTTGTCCGTCTTAGTTTCATCTAAATACACAGGAATCATAACTACTCCTCAATCTCGAAAATTGCTTCAATCTCTACCGGAATATTTCCCGGAAGTACATTTACACCAATTGCAGACCGGCTTGGCGCCCCTGCTTCTTCTCCAAATATATCTACAAGAAGCTGAGACCCGCCGTTTGCCACATAGGGCTGCTCATAGAAGTCATCTGCACTTGCTACAAAAACCAGAATTTTAACAGCTTGCTTTACCTTGCTTAAATCACCTATCTGCGCCTGCAAAACCGCAAGTACATTTAACATGGAATTTCTGGAATATTCTTTTGCCTCTTCCTTTGTAAATTCCTTTCCCACTTTTCCCGTAATCGGGCTGTCAAGCACCGGACCACACCCGGATATGTATACCAGATTCTTCCCAAATACTTTGGAAGACGAATAAACTCCGCCTTTTGCAGGCGCTTTCGGAAGTTCCAGACCTAGTTCTTTTAATTTAGTATATACACCACTCATGTTATTGACCTCATTCTTTCTATTTTTATAACACTGCCGTAATTCCGGCTGATTACCGCATCTTTTGAAACAGCAATTTTTCCATCTAGCATAACTGCCTGAAATCCGGTACAAAGTTGTTTAGGATTTTCATAAACCGCATAATCCCTTAAATTTTCTGCATCAAACAAATTGATATCTGCATAATAACCTTCCTGGAGCATTCCTCTTTTTTCCATGGAAAGCCGCTTTGCAGGAAGTAATGTCATCTTCTTTATGGCTTCTTCCATGGTAAGCACCTGGCGTTCCCTTACATATTCCCTGATTATCTTCGGAAATGATCCATATAATCTTGGGTGGGGACAATCACTTACGCCATACAGGGAATCTGAAATCACCATGGAGTAGGGTAGATTTGCTACCTTATCCACATCTTCCTGTGACATGGATAGTACAATAATACCCACTTTTCCCTGTTCTTCCACCAGAAGATCACACATAAATTCACCGGGTTCCTCATATCCGGCCAGGATTGCCGCCTCTTTAAAGTTCCGCCCGGTAAACAGCCTGTTCCCTTCCTTTGTGACAGAACTTAAAAGTATTCGTTCCCAACCGATGGCCATTACCATATTATCCCAGCCGGGATGCTCTTGATACAGTTCTTTTTTTAATGTCTCTTTTCCACGGTCTGTCGACAGTTTTTTTAATGTCAGCCCTAAACTGTCTTCCATAACAGATGGCGGAATGAGGCTAAGCAATGTGGTAGAACCTCCGCAGTACGGATAAAAGTCCACCGTAACATCCTGCCCCTTATGACGTGCATTTTCAATCAGGTCAATTGCTGTATCAATGGTAGTACCCCAGTTTTTTACACCTGTAGCTTTAAAATGACTTATATTTAACGGAACCTCTGCTTCTTTTGCAATTTCAATCATTTCCTTTACAGAAGAAATCAGATTGTCCCCTTCTCCTCTGATATGACAGGTCAGCGGGCGGCCATAGGGTGCTGACGCAGATATCAGCTCTGTCATTTCTTCCCGGCTCGAATAACACTCCGGCTGGTACATGATACCCATGGAAAGTCCAGCAGCTCCCGCTTCCATGCCTTCCTGTATATAAGACTTAGCCTGTTCCATCTCTTCTTTTGTAAATGAAGTTTTACCATAACCCTTGATGCCTGCTTTCAGGGTGCCGGTTCCGATATAGCTGCCCACATGGATTGGAAGATTTTTTCCCTCAAGTGCCCTGATATATTCATAAAAATGCTCCATCTTCATCTGCTCCGGTGCAATTCCAAGGCAGGGTTCGATAAAATCAAAGATTTCTTTTCTGTATATTTCAGGCGCAGGTATCGGCGCAAGTCCGCAGTTCCCCCCGATTACGGTTGTAAGCCCCTGGGCCATCTCAATGGTTCCAAAGTCAGGATTGTATAAAGCATCTATATCACAGTGCCTGTGGGTATCAATAAATCCCGGGGTAACCGTAAGACCGGCGGCATCTATTATCTCATCTGCACCGATGTCCTGGCTTTCTGTTATGGCAGCTATCTTATCCTCCTCTATCAGAAGGTTTTTCCGGTAAGGGCTGCTGCCGCTTCCATCATAAATCAATCCATTCTTAATCAGTGTTCTCATACTAACATTCCCCTTGCCGCTACCTTTTCCTGGTTCAGGTTTTCTCCATCATATAGATAAACCTGGTTCTGCATATTAATGGCAGTACATACATGAATCGGAATCAGCGCTATCTTATCTCCGGCTTTCAGGCCCGTATCTCCTTTTTTACTGGTGATAATTCCATGTTCTTCATTCATACGTCGAAGCTGTAAATCCTCATTTCCTTCCACCAGCGCATACCCCGGATAATAGTAAGGTGCCGTATCTAAAAGAATATCCATGGGAAAGGTTTTGGTTCCTCCGTCTATGACAGCATATTCTTTACAGGGAACACTCACTACCGTGGCATAGAACCGGACTGCAATGTCCTCCGGTTGTGCAGCCCCTTCTTTGCATAACATATAATCGTTAAACAGATAGGTTCCCGGACGTATTTCATCTACTTTTCCGGTCTTTGCCACTTCTAAGCCTGTCGGTGTGGAACCCGCACTCACTTCTTCTATTGGCACTCCGGCTTTCCTGATATCATTTGCAATCTGCTCCATCAGGTCACCTTCTTCTATTCCGGCAAGATGTTTATCTTCCGTAGCTGCATCATGATAAACCAGGCTTTTGAAGGTATAGATTCCGGTCAGCTTCAGATTGGAAAGTCCGTTAATCTGCTTTGCAAGTTCTGCCGCCTGTGTCCGTAAAACTCCGGTACGCTTCGCACCGGTATCCACTTCTAAGCGGATCTCAAGGGTGAGTCCGGCGGTTTTAGCGGCCTCATTTAACAAAACCGCACCTTCCAGACTGTCAACTGCAAGAATCAGCCTTTTCACCCGTTTCGCCAGTTCTATTGCCCTCTTAATCCGAAAGTCCCCTACCATGGGATAAGCAATAAAGATGTCCTCTGCCCCGCCGTCTGCCATCACTTCTGCCTCAGATACTTTGGCACAGGTAATGCCACAGGCTCCATGTGCTAACTGCATCCTTGCAAACAGCGGCATCTTATGTGTCTTAATATGTGGTCTTAGCCTGCAATGGCATGCATCTGCCGCTGCCTGCATTCTTGCCACATTTTCCTCTGTTTTTGCCATATCAATTACAATACAGGGCGTCTCCAACTGCTTAAGTAATTCTTTTTGCATAGGTCTTCCTCCTTTTTATACTTGAGTACTCTCGGAAACTCTCACAACCTGTTTTTTCTGATATTTTAGATGCTGTTATAAAAATTTCATCTCCATTTTCGTGATATCATAGGTATGTTTTTACGCAGACCGTCTGAGCACCGCGAAGGAAAGGCAAGTAAAAACATACCTATGATATCACAAAAATGTCCTCAACCTATATTCAGC
>JBAVPE010000118.1:0-3746 GCA_049692775.1 Anaerocolumna sp.
GTATCGTACTCACTGGTATAAGTATTTCCCAGCCAGTCCGTTTCCGTGAGCTGGTTGCCGTTTTTATCATAAGTATTCGACGTATCACGTACTTTACCATCCACGGTCTGCCTGGTATAAACTACCCGGTTCAAAGTGTCATAGCCATATTCGATGGTGGCACCGTTAGCATCGGTTGTAAAGCGGAGATTTCCGTTTTTATCATATGACTTGGAAGTGGTGATGCTCTGGGTATCGTCTTCCTTTTCTTCGGTTTCAGTCAAAATTTTTCCGTCATGGTCATAGGTAAATTGGTTTACCTTCCCCTTGCTATCCTTCTGGTATACCAGCTGCCCCATTAAGCTATATTGATTTCTTATGGTATCGGCATCTATGCTTGCATCACCTGGTGTTGTCTGGCTCTTTAACAAGCCCAGCCTGTTATAGGTAAAGGTGGTGATATTGCCGTTCCCGTCTGTCTGGGTCAGGACATTTCCCATGCCGTCATAGGCAGACTGCTGGATTACTTTCTCCGTGGTATCTGTGACCGTTGTCTTGGTTAACCTGCCGGCATCATCATACTGATATTTTGTCACCACGTTATTGGCATTGGTTTCGGATGTCTTTCTGCCGGCTGCATCATAGGCATATTTCACATCAAAGGTAAGACTGTTATCTTTTGACACAGGCGAAAGGGTTGTAATCAAAAGGTTGGCATCATTATAGGTATTGGTTGTCCCATAACCGGAATTGATTTTTTCTGCTATACTTGTTCCTGTCCCGTTGTCATACCCCAAGGCATCCAGAGTCTTTATGATATTGCCGTTTAAGTCGTACTGGTTTGCTTTTGAATTGATGGTTTTCCAGGTTCCTGCTGCTTTGTCATAATAAATATCCTCTTCCGGGTTTTAGTTTTGACTCTTACCAGAACAGGTACTCATAGCGACTTGTTTTGACAAGGTACTAAAATGCAGGCGGAATGCTCAACATAGGCAGTCCTCCTGCATTTATGCAGCTATTAGAGAATGTCCGTCTTTAATCGGCCAATCATGTCCGCATGTAAACTGTTCACAATCACAGCACGTAAGAGGCTCATTTTTGTATTATCATTGGTAACTACATCAATGGTATTGTTCTCATCATGGTATGTACAAGTTTTAATTATCATTACGCACAAGCTCCCCCTTTCCGGTAATCACTTCAATCATAATCCATGTCGCAAGCTTAAAGCCGTACAAATAAGCGGCTTCGGCGTGCAGGGAGTCCACTTGGGAATGTAAATCCATTAGAGCCTCAAGCTCTGTAAATTCATCCTTGGGAAGCTTATTTCTCCACATGTCCATCATGCTGGATATTTTTTTGTTAAATAACCAATATTCCGGGTCTCTTGAAATGATTAGTTCATCCGGATATATACTGCCGTCAAACAATTCCTGCAATATGGATTTCATAGGCTCACCTCCATGTTGAATACTCCAAGGAAGGCCAAAAATTTCATGCTATCCCTCAAGCCTTGAAGATAAACTTCATCAATTTCAAAACTATTTTTTCTTGTTTCACCTTCATAATGGCAGTAAATGGTAATTCGTTCCTCTCTCTCAAAACGCTGAAACAGATCTTCCACCGTTTTTTCAGTTTTTTCCTGCTGTTCACAAATATCCAGATACTGAAAGTTGTTTTTCAAACGTTTCATTGCGATTTCTTCCCGCATGTTGATAAAAGTTTTGAACATTTTTCGTTCTTCGTTTGTCATAAGGCTCCATCCTTTCATTCCATTTTTCGACAATGCTTGAAAGTGACTGCAGCGCATGATATAATATTTACACTGCAACTGCCTTTCGACGGTTGTCGGTTGGGGAAGTAGTGGCTTGATTTCCGTCTGGACACTGCTTCCTTTCATTTTTTATCGTCCAACTTATGAATAGCCCGCCTAACACCTTCTGAACGCTCAATATCATTGTTTTTACAGTATTTATCCAATTTTTCAAGCGTATTGTTGTCCATTCTGATAGTAACTTTGTTAGGCTTTGGATTGTCTGTTGGACGTCCCATTTTCTTGTCGGCCAAACACTCACCTCCTACTTTTGCCAGACATAAGTATTATATATTTATGTCGGACATATGTCAAGAGGTAATACAGAACTTCATGAAACTACTTCCAAAAAAGACCCTGTTCATCTTGGAACAAGGTCTTTATACCAATTTGTTACATAAAACATAATTCGTAAGTCATGTCCCCTGCTTTCAATCCATTTATGTAAAAAATTATGAAAAGGCTTATTTTCATTATAATATAAGCATGATGCCTTTGTAATACCATTTAATAAATCTATCGTAATAAAACCTATGATGTTCACCTTGATACTTATCTTCCTATTCATATGAATGTGCTTTCATAATCTCTTGCTCTCCTGTTAATGCAAGTAACTTCCTCAATATCATTTATTTTTATTACGTCTCTCCCCCCTCTTCCTTATGTTACTTTTCCAACAACGTCCCTTTGTCCAACTTTGTTGGTTCTTCAACAGCTTACTAAAAATTGAATATTCTCTTCCCTTATTATTATCTTATGTCCCTCAGAATGTGCTCAACTCTTTTTATGTCATCATCCAAAAAATAACTGTAGTTGCTTATTATTTTTATAAATAAAAAAGAAGCCATAACACCAATCGTAACAGTAAGATTGGTATTTTTCTTACTTTAATTATTTGGTGTTATGGCAATTAGTTTATCTAGCCTTGATTATTTTGAATAAATTCAATCTCCTTCTTTAACCACGTAATGTGCTGTTCGAAGATTTCACAGTAATTTTCATCAGTATAATATTGCTCTGGTGTAATACCGTTCTCTCTCCCTTGAAATATATGTGGTGAATCTTCAGGATACCCCATACCTATCCATAAATCCCCCAAACTCATAAGCCCATTAATGCAATTATCTTTTTTATTTGTAATTTCTTGAGTAACAAAGACAACTCTCCACTTTCTTAATTCTAAACTTTCATCAGTACCCTCTTTACGTGAAAGTTGTCTTAAAAGACTATCTATTCCCTCTGTATTATTTACATATTCGCTAGCTAATTCGCAAACCAAGTCATCACATTCATCTGCTTCCAGCTTTTCAATTGCATATTCTATTATATCATTGGAATATAGTTGATTAGCAAATATGTCACTCCCTTTAAATCCTATATTAAGTAATTTCCAAGTTATTTTGAAATTATATTTTTTAAATTCCTCTATTTTTATCATTTTACTATTGGCACTCCATTCATAATCCCACCTTGTATAAACATTCTATGAGTTACACTTCCATCCTGAATTATCCATTCAAATCGACCTAATGTTCCATTCAGAGAACCATCTAACTGATACAATGTTGCATTACTTAGTGGTGTTTTAGTTGCATATCCTGCATAATTATCAATTATATTATTAAATCCATGAGCCTGCGTTCCCGCCGGGAATTCTTGCACCATATTACTTTTCCCTGTTACTGGGTCAGTTTTATATATTGGCTTAATATCATCAACTTTTAGCGCGCTTCCAGTTCTAGGACTTTCTAATATATCATTAGTTATAGCCTGAGAGCCTCCCTTCCCAATATTCATCACTGAAGAAGGCTTTTCCTTCCATGCTCGAGCTGATTTCATGCCATACTGTGCTAATTTAGTTCCGCCGTATACTACCAATGCTGAGTTAACCGTACTTTGCATATAATTACTTGCATCCTCTAAAGACATATCGGGATTATAAATAAAGTTATAT
>JBAVPE010000119.1:0-9452 GCA_049692775.1 Anaerocolumna sp.
CGATTACCGTCAAAATTGGGGTAAATTATCTGATAATAAGTTTTTAAATCCTTGGATGTGGCATTACTAAAAAAATATTGTTCATCAGATATATAAAAAAATAGTT
The DNA here is from genome assembly GCA_049692775.1 of Anaerocolumna sp. Taxonomy (GTDB): domain Bacteria; phylum Bacillota; class Clostridia; order Lachnospirales; family Lachnospiraceae; genus Anaerocolumna. Next base: position 107 of record JBAVPE010000119.1, read on the forward strand.
TTTTTGCCTCAATATTTTCAAATACTTCCATACCATCAATTTTTACACTTCCGCTGTCAGGTTTTATAATTCCGCTGAGCATTCTTAAAAATGTACTTTTTCCGGCTCCATTTGTTCCCACCAGGCCAAATACATTACCTTCCATAATATCAGCTGAAATCTCATCCACCGCCTTAATTTCATCAAACTCTTTGCTAACCTTAACGGCCTCAATCATTTTTTCTTCCCTCCTCAAAGCCTTCATTAATTTTCTTAATGAATTGATCTTTTGTGATTCCAAGGTCTTTTGCTTCTTTTGCTAATTTTAATCCCTTTTCAAGTATTTCATCCTTTTTACATTGGATTAACTGCGTATTTGCAGCTATAAAACTCCCTTTCCCTTTAACAGAATAAACAAAGCCAAGCTGTTCTAATCCGGCATATGCCCTTTGAATGGTATTGGGATTTACAGATAAGTCCATGGCCAAATTTCGAACTGACGGAAGTTTACTGTCCGGTTCCAGTACACCTTTTAAAATCAATGTCTGGAAACGTTCCAAAATTTGTTCATAAATTGGACGGCGGTCCTTATAGTCTATAATAATCATAGACCTCTCCTTTCTTATCCAGAGTACTCCCGGAAATTCTCACAGACTGATTTTACTGATATTTTAGTTTCCGAGAGCACTCATTCAGATTACCTGCTGGATTAAATTACTATACAACATCCGGAATAAAACAAAAACTATACCAACCGTATTATTACGATTAATACAGTTAGTATAGTTTAAGTGCTATATTTTGTCAATCATTTAATAAGCTCACACCATAACCATCTCCCGATATATCCAGCTATTTATGATGGCATACCTCAATCATTGCATAATCCCAGGAGGTATTATTATGGGTAAATCTCTTAACATTACCCATACTATATAGCAAAGGTTGCTCTCATAGCCTACATTTACTGATACTAACTTATCCAAAAATCATTTGACATTAAGGCTTCCAGCAGTTCTGCAAATAATGTATTTGCCCATGCAAACCATGGTCTTGAATATTCTGCCGGATTATCCGGATTAAAAGATTCATGCATAAAATTTGTATTATCATGGGTAGCTGCCAGCATTTTAAGACATTCCATTATTTCCTGTTTATCATTTGAAGTAAGTGCCTGCATTGTGATGCCGATATGCCATACATACCCCGGCGCCGTATGAGGACTCCCGACTCCTTTTGCATATTTACCTTCTGAATAATAGGGATTATCCTTTGATAAAATGAACTTTCTTGTATTTAGATAGAATGGATCTTCCTTCTTACAGTACCCAAGATATGGCATTGCCAGTAAACTTGGGGAATTCGCGTCATCCATCAGATTATAGTTACCAAATCCATCTGTTTCATAAGCATAAATTTTTCCATATCGCGGATGTTCTACCATGCCATAATCCAATATACCACTGTTAATTTCTTCTGCAAGACTTTCGCAGGCTTTTGCTAACTTTTTATCCTTGTACACTTCTTCACATATTTCTTTTCCATATATCAGTGCTTGAACTGCCATCATATTAGCCGGTATTAAATAGCCTAATTTACAACAGTCATCAGAAGGCCTGAATCCTGACCAGGTCATACAAGTTACATTTACAGGTCTCCCTAAACCACAATTAGGTAATGTATCGCTTTTCACACAATTATAACGTCTAAATAAGTATGGTGATTTATTATGATCTTGCTCCGTTGTAAAAGTTTTGACAATGATTTCTATCATATTTTTAAAAGTTTCGTCAAAGAAATTAATGGTACCTACTGTTTTCCAATATGTATAGGCGAGATAAAGAGGGGCACATAGGGAGTCTACCTCATATTTTCTCTCCCAAACACAATCATTTAATCTTGTCTCATCCTTATGCCCCGCTCCATTTGCACTTTCATTAAAAGCATTCGCATAGGGATCAAGACATACAAGTTCTGCCTGTTTATGAATTACTCCTTCTAAAATCTTACGTAAGTTTGCATCCTCTTTTGCATATTTTACATAGTGTTTTACCTGTGCGGCTGAATCCCTCAGCCACATAGCAGGGATATCGCCCGTAATAACAAAACAACTTCCATCTTCCAGCATTTTTACAGTAGTTTCAATTGTATTGAGAAAACATTGTTTTGCTAACGATGCTAATGCTGGAAATTTATCTGTATAAAAAATTTCTAATTGATTTGCAGCTTCCATTAATACTTCCGGTATTTTTACTTTCATTCCTTCATCCTCATTCATATATAGTATGATATTCCCGTTACTATATCCCTTCTAATATAGTTGTTTCAAGTATCTGAAACTGTTTTCAATTACATGGTAATAATACCTTTTCTACATGACTATATTATATATATCATTTAATAATATGTCAATATGCCTTTTGGTGATTTGGCATAATTGATCAATACTATTATATCATCTTATATTTAGGTAAAATAATAGCGTGACTTCATGAAAAATCACGCTATTTCAAAACATTATTTCATTTTAATTAAATAAACCAACCTTGTAAGCTGTTTTATATAAAATATCTATTCTCTATTACATATTTGTTTTCCATCTGGTTTTATTTAATATCTGTTTTATTTAATACCTGTTTTCATTTAATATTTTTTCCTATTTTTTAATAATATGATAAGGTATTAACTGCGGTTCAATATCTTTCTTTCCATCCATTGTCTCCTCTAAGACACGAATACTGTTTTTACCAATTGATACTTCATCCTGTTCTACATAGGTAAGGTGCATTATTTCATCCGCAATGTTTTTGGGACTATCGAAACAGGCTATGCTTTTTTCCTTTTCCAGTCCGAGCTGACATAAAGACTGGTATATAATGACGGCTATTTCATATTCTATAGCAAAAAAAGCTGTTATTTCCGGATGGTTTAATACAAAGTCCTTAATTTTATTATTATCATCAATTGCTAACTCATCAGTATGATAGGAGGGTAAAGTAGACTTTAAATCTGTAATCCACAAAGATTCATTTGTAACAAGTCCATGCTCCATATGGCAATCCACAAAACCTTTATGACGATCTTCCACTGTTGAGGTATCTACTGACATTGGGGCAACATAACTAATATTTTGATGTCCTACTTTAAACAGACCCTCCGTCAATTCTTTAGCCGCTTTATAATTATCTGTACCAACATAAGGAATTGGAATTCCTTTCAGCATCCTGTCAATTAAAACCGTCGGGTAATTATCCAGGGATAATTTCAATACCTTAGAATTATAATTATCATCATGCACACACATAATGATAATTCCATCAACGCCAATATCTAATAATTTATCAATGGATTTTGTTTCCTCTTCCTTACTGCCATAGGAACATTTTAAAACCATACTTATTCCATGCTTCTTACACTCCTGCTCCATACCCAGAAGAATTTTATAGCCATAACTATCCCCAAAGGAATCCATAATGACTCCAATTAGCCGTTCCTTATGATTTTTATTGAGAATAGCCACTGTTTCAGTAGGTTCTGTTAATTCTTTTAGATGATTTTCTAACACATAGGATCCTTTTCCGGGTTTCCGAATAATAATATTCCTTACTGCAAGCATCTCAAGTGCTTTTTTACTCGTTATCCTGCTGACATTATAAGCTTTTGACAATTCGCTTTCCGATGGTAAAAGACTGCCAACAGGATACTTATTTGTACTTATACCTTCAAGAATGTCATTATAAATTTTTTCATAAAGAGTATCTCTTTTCAATTTACCCACCCTCCACGTCATTAAATGATATGTCAATATATTAACATGCATATCAACCAACGTCAATAATGAATATGAAAAGATATCTTATGATTTATAGATACCTATAATTATAACGATACTTTTAATAATTAAGTTATTAATTTATAATACCTTTCCATAAAATTATTGCTATGTTTGCTACTACTATTTTATGTAATTCCTATTATATATAATTCTCTTTTAATTTTTATAAATCTTCAATCTGCCAGTCAATTGGTTCTAAATCATTTTCCACAAGAAACTGATTTGTTTTACTAAAGGGCTTACTGCCAAAAAACCCCCTAAAAGCGGAAAGCGGACTAGGATGCGGAGCTTCTAATATAAGATGTTTTGGATTACTTAACATGCTTTTTTTAAGCTGGGCAGGCCTGCCCCATAATATAAAGACAATTGGTCTATCTTGTTCGTTTACAGCTTGGATAACTGCATCTGTAAACTTCTCCCATCCTTTGCCCTGATGAGAATTAGCCTGATGAGCTCTTACGGTAAGAACTGTGTTTAATAATAATATACCCTGTTCTGCCCATTTTACCAGATATCCGTTATTAGGTATTCTGCATCCTATATCGTCATTTAATTCTTTATAAATGTTAATCAGAGATGGTGGTATATCTACTTCCGGTTTCACAGAAAAACACAAGCCATGCGCTTGTCCGTCATTATGGTACGGATCCTGCCCAATAATTACAACCTTTACTTTTTCCAAAGGTGTAAAATGAAATGCATTAAAAATATCATCTGCCTTCGGAAATACTAAATAATTATTATATTCATTTCTTACGAATTTATACAATTCAGTATAATAGTTTTCATGAAATTCATTTCCTATAACATTTAACCAATCGTTTGTTATCGCACTCATTTTATATTACTCCTATTATATTATCCAAAGCCGATAATTATAATGTTTTTAATTTTAAATGAATTATACTTATCAGCTTTCAAAATTTATTCTTATTAAGATTTATTTTAACTTATTTAATCTATATATTTTAATATATGGATATTAAGCATTTAATCGAACACTTATGCCTTTATCTTTTAAATATTTCTTTAAATCAAGTATTTCCATTTCTTTATAATGGAATAGTGACGCCGCTAACACTGCATCCGCTTTTCCCTTCGTTAAAGCGTCATAGAAATGTTCCATATTACCGGCACCACCGGATGCAATCACAGGAATGGATACATTTTCTGAGATAGTACGTGTTAATATCAAGTCATAGCCACCTTTAGTTCCATCACAATCCATACTGGTCAGTAGAATCTCGCCCGCTCCTAATTCATTCGCTTTTATAGCCCATTCAACAGCGTCAATTCCCATATCTACTCTTCCGCCGTTTTTATAGATATTCCATCCTGACCCATCTTCCCTACGTTTTGCATCAATTGCAACCACCACACATTGGCTTCCGAATTTGTCGGCAGCCTCAGCGATAAGATTAGGATTTAAAATTGCAGCTGTATTAACTGCAATCTTGTCTGCACCTTCACGTAAGATTACTTTAAAATCTTCAATAGTACGTATACCTCCTCCTACCGTAAAAGGAATAAATACCGTTTCCGCAACTCTGCGTACCATATCCAACTTAATCGTTCTTGCATCGGAAGAAGCGGTGATATCTAAAAATACCAATTCATCCGCTCCCGCTTTATCATATGCTGCACCAACTTCAACCGGATCACCCGCATCCCTAAGATTTACAAAATTAATTCCTTTTACAACACGTCCGTTAAGCACGTCCAAACATGGAATGATTCTTTTAGTAAACATACTTTCCTCCTATAATTCTGCAAAGTTTCTTAGTATTTTCAAACCAACCCCACCGCTTTTCTCCGGATGGAACTGACAGGCAAATATATTGCCTTTTTCAACTGACGCATGAATTAAAGTACTATAATGTGTGGTAGCAGCAACTTCCTCGTCATTTTTTGCTTTCAAATAATATGAATGCACAAAATATACATAAGCTTCATTATCTATCCCTTTAAAGAGCTTTGAACCAGTTTTTATCACTAAAGAATTCCATCCCATATGCGGAATTTTGAGTCCATCGCAATTAGGTATACGCATTATCTTGCCTTCCAGAATTCCTAATCCATCAATCCCTGATGATTCTTCACTGCTTTCAAATAACAACTGGAGTCCTAAGCAAATTCCTAAGAAAGGTTTGTTTGATTCAGCCACTTTTTTGATTGTATCTATCAGCTTATAGCTTCTCAGCTTTCCCATTGCATCACCAAAAGAACCAACACCGGGTAAAATCACTTTATCCGCATTTAAAATCTCCTCTTTGTCTCTGGTGATTTTTGTATCTTCTCCTAAGTAAATCAATGCTTTCTCAACGCTCTTTAAGTTGCCGGCATCATAGTCTATTATAGCAATCATATTATACCATACCTTTCTAACTCAATTCCATAACTGCATTCTAAGATAATAAGCATAAAGGGTTTATGCAAGTTTTATGCAATACCCTTTATGCCTCTTTGCAGAAATTATTTCATATTCTCTAAAACTGTATTTATCACATTAATACTGTATTTCGTCTGACTATCTGAACTATTTAAAGTAACCGCTTCTTCTTCAGTTATATTAAATGTTTGTTTTAATTCAGTTAATATTTGTTTTTTTACATAATCCAAATCACTTTCAATTCCAAGATCCTTTGCCTGCTTACTATACTTATCATAACGTTCAATTCCTTTTAATAAAGAATCTAAAGCTTCAGGATACATTTTTAAGTCCATATAATTATTATATGAATTCAGTTCTTTGTTTACAAACATAACCGTCATAATTTTATTGTATACTTCGGTATCTTTTTTCCTGATATCAAGACCATATATATCATTGTAAGCTTGTGTATAACGTTGTCTCGAAAAATCAAAATTTGCATTTTGTATATCCAGTGAATATGAATAAAGATTCGTTCCCAATATTACAAATCCACCAATTAATATAAAGAAAGTCATTACAAATATTACAGCCAATCTATTTATTTTAATATTGTCATCATTATCTTCAATTTCTTCTGTTAATTTAGCGGTTGATTCTTTTTTCATTTTTTTGACGGATTTCTTCTTTTCCGGTTTCGTCTTAGCCGCTTTATTAGGTTTTGTTTTAGCTTTGGCATTATTATCATTGTCCTGTTCATTGTTTTCGCCCGTACCATTTATTACTTTATTTATTTTTTCTTTTTTTGCTTTCTTATTTAGTTTCGTGCTCTTTTTTATCTTTTCCTTGTTTTTCTTTTCAGTTTTTATAGTACTGGGTACAATATTATTGGCTTCCTCCGATTTTTCACCATTTTCATCATCTTTTTTTCCAAAAATTTTATGCCAAAAACTTTGCTTTTTATCAATTTTACTTTCTTTTTGTTTATTATCGTCTTTATCAGGCGTTAATGGATTTACTTTATTTAAGCTCTGTCCTTCTTTATCCTGAAGAGAATCCACTGCACTTAATACATCAGAAAAAATTCCGCCCATATCATTTACCGCAGTTAGTTTTTCTTCATCGTCTACCAATTTCTTATCAATACCTCCAGATATTTCAGAAGGTAAATCATCAACAGACAAAATATCATTATTAAAATTATTTTCATCTTCTGAATCATCCAGTTCTTCAGCATATTCCGGATCCGGAGCGTTTTTAATATTCTCTATTGGCAGTTTATCATCATTTTTTTTAACATTCGCTTCGTCTTGCGCTGATATCATATCAAGCAATGCTAATAAATCTTCATCTGTATCTTCCATCTCTGAAGTTTCATTATTCTCATAATAAGATCCTGCAAAAGACTGATCAGACTCATTCGCATTATTCCCATCTTTGGAATAATCCTGCAGTAAAGATAAAACATCATCATCCGTATTATTATGTAATTCTTTTTCCTTATCATATTCATCTCTCAATTTTTTTTCATCCTGTTTCGTAATATTTTGTGTAATGATTTTATTTAATGATATCTTATTATTTTCTGATAAAGTATCATTAATTCTCGTATTCGCAAAATCAGAATTCATATCTGGCAATACTATATTTTTGTTAAGTGTCCTGCTATAGTAAGTATGGGTGCAGACCTTAATAGCTTATCAAGATAAATTTATCCATTTTCGTTTTATTGTTTTCAAAACACATTTACAATATTCCTCTCCCTCCGAAATATTTGTTCTGCAAAATTTACATTTCTTCCATCCATTTCTCATTCCCATAAATATCAATAAAAACTATTTTAAATTATTCTGTAATTATAAAGTAAGCGGACAATATCCGATACTTCTCTCCCATATTAAGAGAAAAGATAAATGAAATTATTGTAAAATAAATTTATCTATTACTTCTACCAGTGAACCTATCTCAGGTTTTGTAATTTGGGCATCTGCTCCTATTGATTCTCCTTTTCTTTTCATTTCATCATTAATTAAAGATGAAAAAATAATTAGCGGTAAATCTTTCAGTTCAGGATCTGTTTTTATTAATTTGGTCAGATGATGCCCATCCATCTGGGGCATTTCTATATCTGTAATGATACATTTAACACTTGTATCAATGACATTATCCCTTTTATACTCCTGTAGTTTATTCCAGGCCTCTAAACCGTCAGCTGTGGAAATAATATTGGTATATCCAGCCTTAGTCAAACACTCCTGAATTAATTTACTAAGTAATGGGGAATCTTCTGCTATTAATATCGGCGCTTCATTTCGATTTCTTACCCCTAAACGGCCAATATCAGATACTTTTAAACCGGTCTCAGGACTAATATCGGTTATTATCTTCTCAAAATCAAGTACTATGATGAGTTTATTTTCAAATTTAATAATTCCTGTCGCAATCGGATTAACTGTTTCATCCGGTTTAGTTATATCTTCCCAGGATATACGATGAATACCTACTACTCCATGAACATGAAAAGAAACATTTAACTTATTAAAATTCGTTATAATATTCATATCCGTTGTCTGATTTATTAAATCCGGCATGTTTAGGCATTTAGCCAGATTAATTACTGTAATGATAGTTTCCCTGGGCATAAATATTCCTTCGATACATGGATGAGCATTGGGTATCGGCGTTGGTGCCTGATATGGTAATATTTCTCTAATCTTTGCCACATTAATCCCGTAATAGTTATTTCCGACTTTAAATTCTAATATCTCTAATTCGTTTGTTCCACTTTCCAACAATACTCCAGTATTCATGGTCCTATCCTCCGTTATGCAAAGATTCTTTCAACTATAATTTATTCATTATTCATATTATATTATATATTTATCCAAAATTCAAACTTATTATATAAATTTTGACAACAAAAAAGCCTGAAAAATCTAATAAATAGAAATTTCAGGCCTATATTACTATTACAATATTAAATTATTTACATTGATTAATGACTTGACTAACACATTGAACCTCATCCGTTATTATGAACAAATACCCTATAGGAAATCCTCCTGGGAAGTCCTTCCTATTCTTTGGTCAAGCCCTCGACCTATTAGTAACAATCAGCTGCATGTGTTACCACACTTCCACCTTTGTCCTATCCACCTTGT
>JBAVPE010000120.1:0-11149 GCA_049692775.1 Anaerocolumna sp.
TTTTCGTGATGTCTTAGGTATGTTTTTACGCAGACCGTCTGAGCATAGCAAAGGAAAGGCAAGTAAAAACATACCTATGATAGACAGAAAATGTTCTCAGATTATATTCAGCATCTAAAATATCTTCTATTGCTACTATTAGTTTCCGAGAGTACTCATTTACTCTTTAAAGTTTCTCTGATATCTAACGCTCATCTCATTACTTTTTCCATAAAATGAAAAGTGAATTTTTCTTCCATATCTTTATACTTTGTATTCTGATAAAATTATTTCTGGTTTGTCTGCTTGTTTTAACTTAATGAAATCTATATTTGTAACAAAATCCAAAAGAGCATCAATGATTACCATCATATTGGTTTGATCATAGTCTTTGTAATAATTAAAAGATAAATCATTCCCTTTTGCTAACAGTACATAATCTGCACGTTCTGAGACTGGGGATTGTATATAGGAAGTAATTGCAATGCATTTCAATCCCTTTTCCTTAGCTAGCTCCATACCTAGAATTACAGGTTTTGACGTACCTGATTTAGAGATGGCAATCACAATATCTCCCGGGTCCGCCAGGTTTATATGATTCATATAGTATTCTGCTGATACACCAAAGCTGCTTTTGATTCCAAGTCTTCCAAGTCGAAAATCCATATATTGTGACAAAATATTAGTATTACCGCTAGCTATAACATGTACGACATTACAAGACTTTAATAAATTTACACAATTCCACATAGTTTTTTCATCAATTCTTTTGCCAATAGCAACTATGTTTTCAGCATAATCCAAAAACAGCTTTTCTACTGCTCCATTACTTTCTGAAATTTCTGACACAGCATATTGCATTTTCCCAATGTCTCTTGCAAGAGTGATTCGAAACTGATAATACCCTGAATAACCAATATGGCGGCACATACGAACAATTGTAGCATCACTCACTCCACTCAGTTTTGCCAATTCTGATACATTGGATTCCACTGTCTTTTGTGGGTCTTGCAAAACAAAGTCAGCTACTTTTTTTTCTGCCGAAAAGATTTCTTCATATTTTTCTCTTATGACATCAAGAACTTCTCTATCTATTATATTAACGTCCTTCAAATTCTTTCACTCCTTAAAATTATATAACTCAAACTTCGCACTGAGATTTTAAATATGCCCCTTGAAAATTTAATATCTGACAGTTATTTTAATGTAAATGGACTTGAATCATCAGTTGAACTGCGTGAATTCATATGATATCAGGCAGTTCAACTGATAAGTATAGGAAGTTAGTCCAACTCGAAACTTGAGTTATAATATTCGAACCAACAACCTTAGTTTAAAAATGACAAAGTGCCCTCATACGTTCTTCTACATATGGTTGTAATTTTGACTGAGCGTATTCCGATAAATTAATAATTTTAACTGGATCAGGATTATTTGCATTCGCTACTATATATTCTGCTACTGCATCATAATATTTGCCCAAAAATTCTGTCCCAAGATTAAATTTATTAATTCCCTTTGAAAATGCAACCAATAACTGGTCATCTGGTATACCGCTGCCTCCATGAAGTACTAATGGTACGTCAGTTGCTGCATGAATCTCTTCCAAACGCTGAATATCCAGCTGTGGTGTATCCTTATATTCACCATGCGCATTTCCAATTGAAACTGCCAAAGAATTTACTCCTGTCTCTCTGCAAAATTTCCCTGCAGCATCTGCCTTTGTATACAAATCTTCCTTGGCATTATCAGCATCAGCTGCTGCTCCAACATGTCCAATTTCTCCTTCCACGCAAACCCCATATTCCCGTGCTTTAAGGACCACTTTCTTTGTTAGTGCAATGTTAGTATCCAAATCATACATCGAACCGTCAATCATGACTGATTCAAAGCCTGCACTTATTGTATTCATAACCGCTTCATAACTAAAATCATGATCCGCATGAAATCCAATAGGTACTTTTACATCCTTTGCCAATTCTTTTACCATGGTTGCATAATTTGCAAATCCTGTTGTATGTTGAACAGTAACATGTTCTGGATACAGCATAATCATCGCAGGTGTATTGGTGGTTTTGGCGGCACATACAACTGATCTTGCCATTATATAATCCATACAAACAAACGAAATTACTGAAGTATTGCTTTCCTTTGCCATTTTTAATATATTTTCTGTTTTTTCGTACATGATTCTTTCCCCTTTCTGCGCTATCTATCAGACCTGTTTTCTTTTAATAAGCCAGGCAAAAGACCTCCCACAAAGGAATCTCCAAGACCAACTACTGTCGGATTTTCTATATAGCTTAAATCCTTGCATGGGATACCGTATATTCTATTTCCCAGTATCTCTTTTATTCTCTTACAAAATATAATACTATCTTTTTTATCCGCTAATTCTTTCGTCTGTACATAGTCTTCTACCGTAAAGTCATCACCAATTCTAAAACGTGTAGCTGCCATAATAACACCGCCTTCAAGAGAAGCTTTTATATCGTCTACCTTTTCTCCGTAAACGAGCGCCCACGCAGAAGAATGTATTATTATTCTTTTGATGCCAATTTTTTCATATATATATTCTAAAGCTTCGTTAACTGCTTCAGGATTAAGTATATCAATTTTTTTCCCGATATACTGCTGTAACTCATCTTCATTCATACTTACTATATCTATTTGTGGTGCAAGCTGCTGATGTACATAACGGCGGAATTCTGATTTGATGTAACCACCATCCTCCATAACTATAATAGCATCATTTGGTAAATAGGACAACAACCTCTTCAGCTTTTCCATTCTGTCTTTTAGTACATCAAAATCAATAATTTCTGTAAATGAACCCAGTAAGAATACTTCGCATTCCGTAATCATTTTTCCAAATGTCTCATCCAGAATAGGCATATTCAGACTATCTTCATCTCGTGAAATTAATATTCTATTTTCTCTCGGTGTGACAAAGTCAATATCATTTGCATGGATCCTGACACCACCTGGACATTGCAATACAACGTGAGGATATATTTTCGTATTATCCTTGTCTGTACCCGGCAAAATGCGGACTTTTTCCGGCATCATCCTTTCAACATGCTCATTATAGCAACTAGTCTGTAATATACTAGAATATCCCAGACGTTCAAGGATAATGGCTGCTCGAGTAGGTGTTCCTCCCATTGTCACTTTATAATTAAAATGATTTGAAAATTCCACACACATTTCTGACATATCAGGAATAATCTCGCACCCTATACCAGCTTGCAAATGTGCAAGACTCATAATCCAAATTGCTCTTTCCGAATCTACGTCAATATCCATTTTTAATTCATCCGCATGTATATCAAATGCTAAAATCTGTCTTTCTACAACACGTATATCCCATATCAGCTCATAATCAACACACGTATGAAAGCCTAGTGCAATTCTCTCATTCATTTTACAGTCTCCTCGAGTTTAGTAAAGTAATGCCTTTCCTTCCGTTTTAAACAATTCAATCTTATCAAAAGCGACTTTTTTCATTGCCTCTACACAAATTGGCTGAATCACATTAGGCTCACGAAGAGATGCATCTGCAAGGACTTCTCTCATTTTGTCATAATAAACAACCTTAATATCGCTGGAAATATTAATCTTGTTTACACCATGTTCTACTGATTTTGCAATTTCTGAATCTTTGTTAGATGAACCACCGTGAAGTACAAGAGGGCAATCAACAATTTTTTTGATTTCATCTAAAATATCTATCCGAAGCTCCGGTTTTTTGTCTTTTGGATAAATACCGTGACACGTTCCGATTGCAATAGCTAAACAATCGATACCCGTTTTTTCAATAAAATCTTTTGCTTGTACCGGATCTGTATATAAGATTTCATCTGGTGCTGTTGTTTCTACTGAATCCGTATTTCCAATCGTACCCAACTCTCCTTCGACAGACACATTAACAGCATGTGCAATTTCGCATACTTTCTGGCATGTTGCAACATTTTCCTCGTAAGGCTGGCTGGAAGCATCAATCATAACAGAAGTAAATCCTGCACGAATTGCTACAATTACCTGTTCAAAAGTTCCGCCATGATCTAAATGGACAACCGCTGGCACAGAGGCGCTGTGAATCCGCTCAATAATTCCCTTTACCATTTCTGTCGATATATGGCTCAACTCATCAGGGTGAATAGCAATAATTACAGGTGCATTTTTTTCTTCTACTGCTTCCATAATACCATTAAACATATTGTAATCACTGATATTAAAAGCAGGGATTGCAAAGTTGTGTTCCTTAGCTACAGCAAGTAAATCTTTCATGTTCATCAACATAATATTATCCTCTTTTCTTTTAATTATTTAATTTGCATCTTATCTCTACAACAGCAAAGAATAAAAACTAAAAAATCAAATCTTTATATTCAGTTCGATTTCCTATTCCATTTTGCCATCACCTCGTGTATAATAAACTTGTCACTCGAGGTATATTGTTGTGTACCTCTGATATATTGTACATCTTCTTCTGTTACTGGGTGTCTTCGAAAACTTTCCAGTAACTTTAAAGATGTATTTTTTATACTCTGATTAATTTCTTGAGCCATTGGATTCCTGCCAGATATCATTGCGTCAGAATATCTAATATCGGTTTCAATAGATAATGGTTTTTCATTGCATTACAATCATAGCTGTTAAGATGAAAAATTTTTATTCTTTAACGCTGTAATCTCAATTAACCCTTGATACCTCCAGCAGACATACCGGCAATAAAATATTTTTGGAAAAATATAAACAAAATTAGTACAGGAATAGATCCCAATACACTCATCGCCATCATCTGGCTCCAATCATACGCATGCTGACCCATTAATAAATTAATACCAATTGGTACTGTACGCATTTCTGTTGTCTGCGTTAATGCCAGTGCAAACAAATACTCATTCCATGCCTGCATAAAAGTATACATTCCTACAGAAACCATTCCCGGTATTGATATCGGCACTAATATTGTCCAAAGCGCTTTCCATCTTGACCCCCCATCAACCATAACCGCCTCATCTAATTCTCTAGATAAAGTATTAAAATATCCAGTCATCATTAAGATACAATACGGTAACGTTGTTACCAAATAAGTAAGAATAAGTGCAAAATACGTATTAAACAACCCCATTGCAACAATCAATCCCATGTATGGAATTAATAATACAATTGGCGGAATTGCCTGTACACTTACAATCAAGGAATTAAAAATTCCTTTTCCCGGAAAATCAAACCTGCTAAAAGCATATGCTGCGAGTATTCCGATAAACAATGTCGCTATTACTACGCACATTGATATAATATAACTGTTTATAAAAAACCGAACCTTCGTTAAATCTGTAATCACAGCAATATATGACGATAGGCTGGCTGTACTATCAATAAATTTAGGTGGCCATGAAAAAACAGCCGAATTAGATTTTAACGAAGAACAAATCATCCAGAGTATGGGAAATCCTGAAAAGATTCCTCCCAAAATTAAAAGAATAGTAACTATGACCTTCGTCAATTTCTTGTAACTTCCAACCATATTCTATTCCCTCACTTTCTTCTGCTGTTTTACATAGAAGATGGCTATGACCACACAGACAAGAAGCAATACTGTCGCTGCTGTTGACGCCATACTATAGTCCACTTTCTGGAACGCCAGCTTGTAAATAAAAATGCTCACTGTTTGTGTTGTGTTTACTGGTCCACCACCAGTTAACATCCAAATTACATTAAAGGACTGTAAGGTCCAAATGAAATCTAACATTGCAATACTAATTAAAATTGGTTTTAATTGTGGTATAGTAATATAAAAAAAACGTTTAATAGCAGTAGCTCCATCAATCGCAGCACTTTCATACAAGCATTCGGAAATTCCTTGTAGTCCTGCAAGAACACTAATCATATAAAAGGGATAGCCACACCAGATATTGATAAAGCATATAACTGCCAAAGCTATACTTCTGTTACTCAACCATTCCGTATTTCGGGATACCTGTGGAAAAATTGACAGGATATAATTAACAATACCCGAAGGCTGTAGCATTAATTTCCATAAAATCGCAACAACAGATGCCGTAAATACCCATGGCAGAATATAAATAACACGCACAATTGTTTTTGTTCTGGTTGTAAAGTATTTTGAATTTAATAATAATGCAAAAAGTATACCTAAAACCAAATGTGCGACGACGCTTACTACAACAAAGATAATCGTATTGGATACCGAATTCCAGTAGCTGCTATTTGACAATAATTCTTTATAATTCTCAAGCCCCACAAAACTTGGATTTTTAGAAACAACAGCCTTATCCATAAAGGAATAGCCAATTACCATACAGATTGGGACTACCATCAAAATAGTCATCAATATTAGAGTTGGTGTTAGGTATCTATACGGAGCTGTTTTCTTTCCCAGTACTTTCAAAGTCAATCCCTCCTAAATAGTTTTAGGTAGTTTTAGAAAAAGGGTCAGGGCAAGACCCTTTTTCTAAAATATTAACCTTACAAAAGCCCTTACTTTCCTGCCTCATCAAGGTAACCCTGCCAGTTTGCAAGCATTGTGTCAACGTCTAGATCATCTTCAAGATAAGTTACAAAATCATTAGTCATAGATGTCATTACGTCTGATGCGCCAGGAAGTCCAATGAATTCGTTAATTACATAATTCTTTTTATAAAGCTCATAGTAAGACTGGAACTGTTTTGGAGCTGCGCTATAATCAGGTTCAGCAACAGTACTGTTTGGAAATGCCGACATAGTAGCTGCTAACCCTGCTGATGCAGAACCATCTGTTCCATCAATACCACCAAGTAAATAGTTAATGAAATCAGCTGCCTGTTCTTTGTATTTACATGAATCTGAAATACCTACAGCCCAGCTTGCGTAACAGATACCACTTTGATCTGTGTATCCATCTTTTACTGGTATAGTAGTAGCTTCAAAATCAATGCCATCAAATTGGCTCATTGTAGCAGCTGATGCTATCGTAAATGCACAGTTACCTGCTGCAAAATTACTTGTCATTTCAGATTCTTCTAAGGTGCTCATACCAGGATATAAGGATCCATCATCGTAAAGTGTTTTGAACATTTCTGCAAGAGAAACCAGTTCTTCATTTCCTTCTGTCTTGTATGCACCGCTATCATCTTTTAGTTTTATTCCGGAAGCCCATCCGGTACCCATAAATACATTCTGGATACCATTTGCGTTCGTTGTACCAAGATTTAATGCAAACGCAGAATATCCCGCTGCTGTAATTTTCTTACATGCCGCTTCAAGCTCACTCCATGTAGTCGGAACTGATTCAACACCTGAAGCATTAAGAATATCCATATTTACATACATAGGATATGCAAAATTCAAGATTGGAACAACATAACCTGCACCATTAACTTTCCAAATATCACTTGCAAGACTGCTATTTACACCAGCTGCATCTACATCAGATAAAATGCCCATATCTACAAATTCCGATAACCATGCCCCATCAACACTTACAATATCTGCAATAGTACCGTTTGTTGCACCTGCAGTAATTGCTGTCTTCGTATCTGACCACGGTGCTGTCAGCAGTTCAACCTTAACCCCAGTCTCTTTTTCATAATTAGCACAAATTTCATCCAAATATCCTTCCGGAAGTTCAGCTCCCCACCACTGCTGAAACTTCAAGGTCACATCTCCGCCAGTACTTGCAGCGGGTTCTGTAACTTCGGCCGTTTCAGCCGTTCCCTTGCTTTCGCTGGATCCTGAACTTCCATTGCTGGATCCACATGCAACCAGACTAGCTGCCATAAGACTAACTAAACTAACAGCAATTCCCTTTTTCATAATTGAACCTAGTTTCATACCTTATCCTCCATTTTTTGAGTTATTGTGTGAAATATAATTTCATATCACACAACATTCTTGTTTATTGTGTAATTTTATTATATATCATTTCTTCATTATGTCAATAGATAAGTTATAAATCATTTTTATTTGTACATACTGCACAATTATTCGTTTATTCAATGAAATTTATTTTCATATGATTGATTTTTTTCTTTCATTTCATTTTTCGGAATCCATCACACTCAATCTATATGAATTTGAGATTCCTTTTTTACCAAAATCACTTACCTGCTTCATTGAAAAATGATAACGTGTTATTGTAAATTAAGTCTCCAACTCTAATAGTTTCGTTTAAGATAATACCGCTCATTTCTATAAACCTGTGTTTTGTTATGCTAAATGCTAATTGAATTGCTTGGATTTAAATAGATTATAAATTAGGGTTATGATAAAATAAGCCCATAAGCAGAAAAGGATTTTTCTCATTGAGGAACTGATTACCAAAATATTATCATTAAGTCTATATCGTGATACAAATTACTATACTTTTCATCTAACATTACCTCTATGGCGCCATTTTAGTGGCACAGAATGGAAAGGTGTACCGTATTACATAAAAAATATAGTAAAGGAAACTCAAAAGTTAATTGATGAAAGTAACACATCGCAAGAAACTATATTACAGTCAATAGCTAATGATGAAAGAAATCCATCATATTTTTTGGTTGCACAGGCTATTCTTGTGTACGCTGTTCCTATCAAGTTAAATTACATAGAACGATATGAAATTGCTGCTAAGCAAGCAATGTTGCTCTCAGGAGTTGTAATTGACCCTGAAATACTCTCCCGTGCATTAGCTGGTTTTTTTTGGACTTAAATAGATATTGCAAATGGAATTTTAATATAATTGTACCAGAAGAAAAGTTTATATATAAAACCAATGATTATCGTTTATCAAAAGTAATTGATGTTTATTTTCGGCAAAACGAATATCCTGATTTTTTTAAATGATGCATCCAGCTGTAAAAGGTACCCGTAGCGATCCTTTTTGCGTCACACCAGGAATGTACCGACAATCCACTTTTGTAACACTCATCAATAAGCGATAAACGTTCTTCAACAGAATAGGGTGAACAACTCATAAATATTGACCTCCTAACTCATAGTAAAATGCTTGTATACTGACTATCATTATGACATTCAGTATACAAAAATAAAATCCACCCTATTATTCTGCGGTTACTTTTAATTGTCAGATAACAGAAACTGCGCCACAGCCTTGGTAGGCCATCGCGCAGCGATTTTGTTCATTCCTAATTTCATATCTTTTTCCTTCTTACATATTCGTCAAGTGCATAACAAAATTATTTTGATAATTAATTTTATTAATTTCTTTTTAAAAAACGACGCTAAGACTTGCACCTTAACGCCATTTTGTCTTACTTTTACTTCAACGGAAACGAGGGAAAAGTTCTTTTGCTGTTTCTGACATTATCTTTCTTTTCTCGCCTTCGTCGAAACCTGAGTAGCTGCTGAACTGTTCGATGCTTTCGGATACACCTTTCTCATAACGTAGGGGAAAGTCCGTACCGAACAGGATATGTGATGCTCCCACTAATTCTTTCAATGTAGAAAATACACTGGGTGAGGTCGAGAGCGCCACATCATAATATAAACTTCTTAAAGAAGCAAGAACTTCATCACTCGACAAGCCACTTGCTTTGTTTTCCTGCGCAACTGTACTCAAGCGATAAGCAATATAAGGAATTGTCCCTCCTGCGTGAGAAACAATCCAGTTAATATTAGGGTACTTTTGGGCTTTTCCTCTATAAATGAGATCCATCATGGCGCGTGTTGTATCAAAAGGGAATTCGTAAATGGACATATCTTTTACAAACAGAGACTCATTTACTCCACCTGGCTTAGTAGGATGAAGCAGTACTACAGCCGACCGCCTGTTTAATTCCGCGAGGATTTCGTCCATGCGGTCATCGCCGATATAAATCCCTTTTGTATTGCTGGGAATAGAAAATCCATCCACCTTCATTGTTTCATAAGCATAATCAATCTCTTTTAATGCGTCGTCAACAAATCCAGTCGGCAGACATGCCAGCATTCCATATTTCTTTGGGTTATAAGCAGCAAATTGTGCTAAAAAGTTATTCATTTGTCTGGTAACTTCAGGACTTGCTGATACAGGTAGCGAAAGTAATGCTCCTGTTATCCCCATCTTTTCCATTGCCGCTTCATCTATTTTGATGTCCCAGGGTGGCAATAAGGCAGCATTAGGATTGTTTTTTCCGATAGCATGATGATGTATATCAATAAAACCCATATTTTTTTCCTCCTAAATATTAGATAATTGTACGCCTTGTCTCCAAACCGCCTCAATTGATAATGTATCTGAAATATTAGTTGTTGGATCGCCTTTCACTAATAGCAGATCGGCACGAGCACTGTTCACGATCCTACCGCGATCATTAAGTCCAAACCGACGTGCAGGAACCGAAGTGGCTGCTCTAAGTGCCTCTATAGTTGTTAGTCCGGCTTTGACCAGTAGCTGCAGTTCATGATGTAGGCTGGCTCCGTGTACCATACCGCCAATTGTTGCCTGTGAAGCATCTGCGCCAGCTAAAATATCAACACCTGCATCAAAGAGGGCTTTTACCGTTGCCAGCACATATTCCATTTTACCCTGCGGCCAAGTCGCGATGTGCTTGTCAAACGCTTTCAGCCATTCTTCGCTCAATTTAGATCTTACACGCTCATCCTTGCCAAACTCGGTAGCATCACTGTCACCGATTGTGGATGCACCAGCGGCAATAGTCGGGCAGACAAAAACGCCTGAACTTACAATGGTGTCAATGATTTCTTGCGTATATGGCTTGTCGATAAAGATGTGCATCAAGCCGTCAATTCCCCCTTTAATTGCTCGTTCGGTGGCTATAATGGACATAGTATGTGCGACAGCCATTTGCCGTAACGATGAGCTTCGTTGCAGGCTGCTGCAATTACTTCGTCAGTCACATCGGGCGTACCAGGATAACCAAATACCGTGCCGTCTTCAACCATAACTTTAATGTAGTCCGCTCCCTGTGCCACGCGTTCTGTCACAATGGCGATTGCATTTTCAGGCGTGTCGGCAGTTTTTTTAGGAACTCCACCCATTTTCGCTGCCATGGCTTTCTGTTGGGCGAGAACTGCTGGGGGTAAAAGCATCTATCCCGCTTGCACCTTTATTGGCAACTACCTTTTTATAGGCCCGGTTTAGATTTTCCTTTGTTAATATCACTTCCATTAATTCCATTGTTGTTACTCCTCTTTCTACTATAAGATTCCTACA
>JBAVPE010000121.1:0-249688 GCA_049692775.1 Anaerocolumna sp.
GTGTTATAGTTGCATATGAAGATGAAACCAAATAATAACCTGGAGCCGGACAATTACCATATGGGTGCGCGTGATAGAAAAAAAGAAAGGAATTAATTATGATTGATGATATTTTACAATATAATAAAGCTTTTGTTGAAAAGAAAGGCTATGAAAAATATGTTACAAGCAAATATCCAAATAAAAAAATTGCTATAGTCACTTGTATGGATACCAGATTAACGGAATTATTACCGGCAGCATTAGGGTTAAAAAATGGTGATGCCAAAATTATAAAAAATGCAGGCGGAATTATTTCCCATCCATTTGGAAGTGTAATGCGAAGTCTGCTAATAGCAATTTATGAACTGGATGTCAAGGAAATTCTGGTAATCGGTCATACCGATTGCGGTGCTATGTACACAGATAGTAAAAAAATGATAGAAAAAATGAAAGCCCACGGGATAACCCGGCAGAGTATAGATATGATAAAGTATTATGGTATTGACTTTGATTCATGGCTGTCTGGTTTTATGGATCTGGATATCTCTGTTAAAAAAACAGCAGAACTGATAAATAAGCATCCTTTGGTTCCGGAAGAGATAAAGGTTTATGGGCTGGTAATTGATTCTGTAACGGGTGAATTATCAAAAATTATTTAACCTGAATGTACTCCAATGCATTATGACCGCCAAGGCTCCATCGGACTCAAATTGTAATTTTATGTAGCTTCAAGGCTTTGCGGGAGCATTTGTCTGCTGCAGAAGAAATAAGATGGATTGCAGACTTACTAAGCGGTATGATATAATGTCATTTAGTGAGCTTGAAGCAGAACACTTATGTATGGTTATGAGGGGTTTTAGAGAGCCGGGAACCAGGAATGTTACATGCACTAAAAGAAATTAATGAAACAATAATAAATAGAGGATTATTATAAAGGTGAACTATGTTTTTAATGATAGATAATTATGATTCATTTGTATATAATTTGGTTCGATATCTGGAGGAATTAGGTGAAACGGTATTGGTTTTCAGAAATGACAGGATAACGGTCGAAGAGATAAATAATATTAATCCCGAAGGCATAATAATTTCTCCCGGACCTAAAGAACCTAAGGATTCCGGAATATCACTGGATATAATTAGAATTTTTAAAGGAAAGTTCCCTATACTGGGAATCTGTTTGGGCCATCAGGCAATTGGATATGCTTTTGGTGCAGATATCATAAAAGGGAAAGAGCCGGTACATGGTAAAATTTCTGAGATTTTCCACGACGGACAGGGGGTTTTTGCTGGTATTAAAAATCCTTTAAAAGTTACCAGATATCATTCATTAGTTATTCAAAAAGAGACTCTTCCAGATTGTTTAAAGATAACTAGTGAGACTCAGGACGGTGTTATTATGGGGATAAGGCATAGGGACTTTTGTCTGGAAGGAGTTCAATTTCATCCTGAAGCTGAGCTGACAGAATGTGGTCATACTATATTGAAAAACTTTATAAACATCTGTAATCGCAAAGAGAGGGTATAATGGAAATATTTTTAAAAGAAATTGCCACTAAACTGGATTCTTTTGATATTTACTCTGCATTTAAAGAGGAAAAGAATATTTCTTTTTTGGACAGCACGATGGATCCTGATAATTTGGGAAGATATTCCTTTATTGGAGTTAAGCCGTTTTTAGTTCTTAAAGGCAGAAAAGATGAATGTTATATAAATAATGTAAAACATAACTGTGATGTATTTGATAAGCTTGGTGAAATATTAAGCAAATATAAAATTAAAAATAGTACCGGGATACCTTTTATTGGAGGCTGCATCGGATACCTTTCCTATGATCTTGGAATTATACTGGAAGATATAAAGGCGAACTTGGATGAAGATATTCTGCTGCCCCATTATTACTTTATATTCTACGATAATCTGATTGTTTTTGACAATAAACTCGGTAAAAAATATATCTCTGCCTGTGGTATTTTGAATGACCCCCATAAAAGTATCAAGGATATAGAGAAAGTAATATTAAAACAAAAAATACAAGAAGCAGGATACATGAAAACAGGTGCTGCTTCCTTTACATCCAATTTTACAAAGGATAGTTATGTGAAAACAGTTGGTAAAGCGAGAGAATACATTAGAAGCGGGGATATCTATATTGCAAACCTTTCCCAGAGGTTTACAGTAAAAACAAACAAGGACGCTTACGATATCTACAGGGATCTGAGGGTAATAAATCCGGCACCTTTTGCGGCTTTTATGAGACTTGAAGACTTCGATATAATATCTTCTTCACCGGAACGGTTTTTAAAGGTTAGGGATGGTAAGGTTGAAACAAGGCCAATTAAAGGAACCCGGCCAAGAGGGAAGGATAAAGAAGAGGATTTGCATTACAGAAATGAATTACTAAATAGTGAAAAGGATAAGGCTGAACTCCTGATGATTGTAGACTTAGAGAGAAATGACCTTAGTAAGGTATGTAAGCCACATTCTGTAAAAGTAACGGAGTTATTCAAGCTTGAGGAATACAGTACAGTTTTTCATCTGGTATCCACTGTTATAGGAACACTTAAGGATAATACAGATGCAATCCAGTGTTTAAAAAAATGTTTTCCGGGAGGTTCTATTACCGGAACACCTAAAATAAGGGCAATGGAGATCATAGATGAATTAGAAAAATTAAAACGATCCTTATATACTGGAAGCATCGGGTATTTTTCCTTTGATGGAAATGCTGATTTTAATATTATTATCCGAACTATTATAAAAAAGGATGATAATGTTTACTTTGGTGTTGGCGGAGGTATTACCTGGGACTCTGATGAAGAAGCTGAATATCAGGAAACCCTGGATAAGGCGAAGGCTTTAATAAAAGTGATTTAATAAGTTGGATTGTAAAAGGAAAATAACTTAACAGAATAAATTAAGTTTTGAGGTTGAGAAAATGGATAATCTGATAATAGTAAACGGAAGCTTAAACAGTGAAAAAAGCCTTATTCTGGATAATGGATATAACTTTGGGCGAGGAGTATTTGAGACAATTTTAGTTAAGCAGCAACCCTTATTTTTGGAACGGCATTGCGAAAGATTAAAAAGGGGACTTAGGAAACTAAATATAAAAAGCAGCGTGGATAGTCAATATATTTTAAAATGCATTAAACAACATAAAATAAGTGAATGTGTTTTAAAAGTGATTGTTTCAGAAAAGAATGTTGTATTATGCACGAGAGATATAACATATACACATGATGATTATGAAAACGGGCTTGGTGTCAGAATTAGTGATTTACGAAGAAATCCTTACAGTCATACGACCTATATAAAATCGCTCAATTACCTTGACAATATTTTGGAAAAGGAGAAAGCGGGTGAGGATGGTTACGGTGAGGTGATGTTCCTTAATACAAATAATGAGTTGGCAGAGGGAAGTGTTTCGAACGTCTTTTTTGTAAAACAAGGTAAATTACTTACACCGGAGATAGGATGTGGTATTCTGGACGGCATAGTAAGGGCCTGGGTAATAGAAGAGTTTGAGGTTAGCCAGGGAAGGTACTCTATCGAGGATTTTTTACAAGCAGAAGAAGTGTTTATAACAAACTGTGTTATGGGAATTATGAGAGTAAGTCATATTAATGGAGTTTGTTTACCTAAAAAGAACTGGATTTATAGTTCTGTAAGAAATAAGTATGAAGCGTTTATTGATTTTCATAAACCAATAGCTAAAGCAAAAGAAAACAGGCCTCTTCCGGTCTGAATATGGTATTTGACGCTAACGAGACCATGACCTGCGATAATGTTAATTTCTGGTATAATATTTATAAATGGAATTACGTCTTTATAAGAAAATATGTAACAAAATCGGGTAGGAGGTAGATAATTATTTTATCTACCTCCTACCCGATTAGAATCCGTCCATCGCTTACAACCGGTTTCAGGGTTTAGCGGAAGAAACATTCTTCAGTTACTATTTTCAATATAATAATTCATATTTTCCATTGCCCATTCTGTGTTATATGCATGGGTCGCCATTGAACTGGCATCGTAAATGGATGCACAATAGGCAGTCCTTTGTCCTGCTTCAAGTTCTTTGAAAAATCCCAGGTATTTCCATTTGAATTTATTAACAAAAGGTTCATTTTTATTGGAATTACGGTGAATATTAAAACAGGTATTGATAACCTTATCCTGTTTACAGTATCCTTGTACTAAGCATTCAGCACAGGGTAGCGTCTGTGTCATGTCTATATCGATCAGCGGAATCATATTCTGATCACTCATATAACCCGCCTTGAAACTGGTATAATGTATAACTCTTGGTGTAAGTTCCGCGTCACCATAACAGGTTTCTTCGCTCCAATAGCCTATCTGTTGTATTAATTCAGGCCTCATACCCATGCAGCACCCATGAACAAAATCCAGGACCGCATCTACATAACCATTTGTAAGCTCAAGATAGGTAACACCGTTGCTTGTATTAGGTATAACCGGCGGGTATATCGGGATGTACGGCGCAGTCCTCTGAACTCCCAATAATCCTACATCAGGAAATGTATTAAATACCGACATAAAGCGCGTAAGCCAATCCTTTGTTTTTATAACAACATCACTGTCAACAGAGAAAAAATATTGATCAGGCCTTCTCTTCGTGAGATTTAAGTTTAACGCGAATACTGGTCCCGAATTAACAGGCAGCCGTGTTTTTGACTTAATACGGCTGTCGTTCAATGACTGAAGATATTCCCACGTATCATCCTTGGAATTGCTGTCAATGATATGCATTTCAAAATCTTCCGGAGTATCCAGTATGGATTTTAAGCTTTTGGCTGTTAAACCCATTCGATTAAATGTAATATAACTTAAAAAAGGTGGAACCATATAATCAACCCTTTCCATAAAATTTTAGATTACATTCTATTTTATGTCAGATGTACTAAACAGTTACTACTTTATTCTACTATAAAATACAAAATATGATATTTTTTAAGTTTTTTTGATGATCTTCATAAGGTAATCGTTAATGTGTTTCCTGGAGCTGAAGAAAGTGAATAGTTAGAGGAAGCTTCGTTAATACTAAAATACAGTCAAAACCATTCGATTGTTATACTGTAATGCATTCATTATCTATTTAGTGCTGATATATTTGTGAAGGTAAATAGTTAAATATGAATTGTATCATAACATAATCATTTTATTTTGAAATATCCAGCAATTTTTAAATAATGCAGCATAATCAAGAGTATACAGTTTTGAATCATTTAAATAAAGGGAGTGGTAAAAATGTTATTGAGTACAAGAGAGGTAATAATAAATAATGTGGTAAACAGGTCAATGGAATTTAAAATCGCACTTATAATAACTGCATTGTTCTGTATACTGATTTTTATTTATTATCGATTTATTCATTTTAGGAAAAAAGCAGATTTGCTGGCTGAACTCACAAGTATCAAAGATGTACTTGGACAGAAAGAATGGATACTGCAGATGGTTGACATGGCAGATAAACACAAAAATGTCAAGATAATGCAATATAATTTTGTCTTAGGCGATTACAATAAAATTGCCTATAAAAAACTAAACAAAATTCGAAACAATATATCTGAAATATCAGCAGATATTATAGCTTTGATACCTGCCGCACGTTGGTTGTTTGACAACTTCCAAATGATGTACCGGGAGATTAAGAAAGTCAGGGTTTCGGGAACAAGTTATGAGGTACTGCCAATACTCCGGGACAAGGAGTGCCGGGGATATCCCAGGATCTATATGGTCGCAAAGAAGATGGTAGCACTTTCAGGAGGACATTTAGATGAGACAAATATTTCCATCATGATTCATGCCTATCAAAAAGAAATTTCTTTAACAGACAAAGAGATATGGGTTCTTCCCGAAATGATAGGTTTTTGCCTGTTAGAGAGTATTATTGAAGTAGCAGATGATATCGTCCGTATTATAAAGGTTAAATCTAAGGCAGACAGGTTTGTAAAGGAAAAGCTGGCAGCAGGGCAGGGTATACCGGATATTGCAGTACTGCTTAGCGAAATCGATTCAGACTGTAAA
Organism: Anaerocolumna sp.; assembly: GCA_049692775.1. GTDB lineage: Bacteria > Bacillota > Clostridia > Lachnospirales > Lachnospiraceae > Anaerocolumna. The sequence continues at coordinate 6,034 of JBAVPE010000121.1, forward strand.
CATAATTACTCGTTCCACGCCCATGTCATATACCTTTTAAAAAGTATGTCTTTTGAGGATGAAGCAATACAAAGATATTTATCCTATCATTTTAAAGTAAAAGGTAAGCACATAATGCCATCGAAGATTTTCTTAGAAGAAGGAAAACTTGAGTCCTATCTTGAGTCAAGTATTCATTCCCTTATTGTAAGCCTGAGAGAAATTAACGAAGTAGATGAAGAAAAGTTTTTTGAGGAATTTTCCACACTTGAACGCATCCTGTCAAAAGATCCGGATGGGGTTTATACGAAAATGGATTCTGAGAGCAGAGGAATCTATAGAGGGGAGATCGTAAAACTTTCACTAAAGTATAAAATTGATGAAGTTAAAATAGCAGAGGACTGTCTGGACCTTGCTATGGAGGGAATAGAGGATTTAAATTGTTCCCATCATGTGGGGGCTTATCTGATAGAAAAAGGAAGCACCATACTGAAAGCTAAAATATTAAATAAACCGATACCAGGAATATTGGGGAAAAAGAAGAATGTCAGAGGGCTGTTATATTTCCTGAGTGCATTCTTAATCCTTTTTAGCTTTTGTTTTTTTATAATATATATGATGAAAGACTTAGGGGAAATTGATAATCCATTTAAATATATAATTATTTTAGTAAGTGCGCTTCCTCTATTGTTAGGAATATCTTTAGAAATAACCAATCATATATTTACAAGACGGTTAACTGTAAAGAAGATTCCTTCTTTAGATTATTTGAAGGAGATTCCCGATAGTGCGAGAACATTTATCGTAATGCCCGTACTTATTAATTCAAAGAAGCAATGTACCCAGTATTTTGACAGATTAGAAAGGCATTATTTAGCCAACAGACAATCTAATCTTTACTTTGCCCTTCTGGTAGACTTTGAGGATTCGTCTAATATAAGTATGCCAAAGGATAAGGTGCTTAAGAATACCCTCATTAATCGCCTTCAGGAACTTAACGAACTTTATCCATCCAGCCATAAACGTTTTTCCCTATTTATAAGGAGCCGCAAATGGAATAAGTCGGAAGGCTGTTACATGGCCTGGGAACGAAAAAGAGGGAAGCTGGAGGAATTTAATAATTTAATTCACGGAACCAGGAAAGAGGATACGAGTTTTTCTACACTACTATGTGAGGAATCATTACTGACTACCTTCCAATATGTCATTACCCTGGATGCGGATTCCAATCTAATTCGTGACAATGCGGCTAAATTTGTGGGACTGATCGATCATCCCCTTAATAGACCGGTGATTGATCCTGTCAGTAAAAAGGTGGTTGAAGGTTATGCCATTATTCAGCCTACGATTAGAAACCATATTGTTGACAAGAAAAGCAGCAGGTTCCCTGAAATTTTTGGCGGAGAATCGGGATTAGCCCATTACTCTGTAGTCATATCCGATATCTATCAGGATATATTTAAGGAGGGGATCTATACCGGTAAAGGAATATATCACGTTGAAGCCTTTCATCTTATCCTAAAGAATACAATACCTGAGAACAGCATATTAAGTCATGACCTCTTAGAGAGCTGCTATGTCAGAACTGCTTTTTCGAGTGCTGTAAAAATAATGGATACCTTTCCAAGCAGCGTTCTTTCTTTTGTGAATAGGGAGCATAGATGGATAAGGGGAGATTGGCAGCTGTTACCGTGGTTGTTTAAGAAAAAAGCTTTAAATGGAATCTCAAAATGGAAAATATTTGATAATTTAAGACGTAGCCTTGTACCCTTAAGTAAGACGATCTTAATTATTTTAAACTTAGCAATTATGCCAGGTATTTATTATCTATGGCTGCCCTTAGTATTTTTCTCTGACCTGCTGAACCTGGTTATTTTATTAGCAGCAATATGGATGCAAAAGATGAAAAGACCAATGCTTGCCATTGTATATAAGGGGCTGTTCAGAGAAATCGGAGTAATGATTGAAAGGGCTTTTATGGAACTTGTTCTTACTCCATATAGGGCGTATACTGCAACAGATGCAATCATCAGAACACTTTTTCGAGTGTTCGTAAGTAAAAAAAACCTGCTAAAATGGAAAGCCTCAGAAACCGTAGATGCTTCTATTATAAATTCAAAGAAAGGCTATTTCCTTACAATGTGGAGTTCCTTTATTCCGGCTGCTGTTCTTTTAGGAATATTGGTAAGCGGGGAGATTCACCCACTGGTAATCATTCTATATGGAGCGGTAATACTTGTCTGGGTTATATCCTTTTACATGGCGTATTATATCAGTCAGCCAAAGCAGCAAAATCCTCAAAGGCCGGTGGAGGAGGATAAAGAATTGTTGCTTGAGACGGCACGCAGGACATGGCGGTTTTTTAAAGATCACACAACAAAGGGAAATAACTGGTTGTGTCCGGATAATTTTCAGATGGCTTATATTGAAAAAATGAGTGATAAGACATCGCCTACGAATATTGGACTTCAGCTGCTGGCAATTCTTTCTGCAAGGGACTTCGGTTATGAGACCCTAAGTTCAACAATTGGGCTATTAGAAAACTTAATGGATACCGTGGTCAAACTACCTAAGTGGAAAGGACATCTTTATAATTGGTATAATATCAACACCCTAAAAGTGCTGGCTCCGGAATATATTTCAACCGTAGACAGCGGTAACTTCTTTGGACACCTGATAGCTCTTAAAAACGGCCTTTTAGAATTAATTGAAACGCCCATATTTCCGGAGAGTCTGATTGCAGAGATAAGATATTCAATAAAGCTTTTTAATAGTGATATGGCTATAAAAGATGACTATATAACAATAGGTGAATTTATAGAAGATATTACGTCTATAAAAGATTACCTGATTAACAGAGAACAACTGCCACGTGAAAATTTAGCCTGGGACAGGGAGTTGTTAAGAAATATGGAATTAATTATCAACGAAGCAGAAAGTTTCAAGCTGAAAGAAATTATTTTTTCCTCTAATCCTTCCTTAAAGCTGCTGGAATTAAACGGTAATAACGATGCAAAGGTTATGATAGGGAGAATAGAAAGGATTTGTAATACAGCAAATAATATTCTTCAAAATGTAGATTTTAATTTTTTATATAATGATAAAAGAATGCTTTTTCACATCGGTTATCATGTGTCGGCTGGGACGATAGATAATGGTTGTTATGATTTAATGGCTTCCGAATCATCACTTACAAGTTTTGTGGCTATAGCAAGGGGCGACATTCCTCTAAAACATTGGTACAAGCTGGGAAGACCTCTTACCATGGTAAGGGGAATACCCTGTTTTGTTTCCTGGAGTGGGACAATGTTTGAATATCTCATGCCAAATCTGGTTATGGGTGAGTATGAAGGTTCCGTATTTGCTGAGACCTCCAAAGCGGCTGTATTACAGCATATAAAGTATGCGAAGCATTTGGGAATACCTTGGGGAATCTCAGAGTCACAGTATTATCGTTTTGACTTAGATTCGAATTACCAGTATAGGGCATTTGGTGTTCCTCAGCTCAGGCTGCAGCCGGCACGTAAAAATTCCTTAGTGGTAGCCCCGTATGCTACCATTTTAGCCCTGGATTATGCTGTTCAGGATTGCATATCTAATCTAAAAAAAATTTCGGAATTAGGTGCATTTGGTGTTTACGGATATTATGAAGCAATCGATTTTAATAGTCCTGATTCCTTGACTATGGCACCATATTGTATCGTGAAATCCTATATGGCGCATCATCAAGGTATGAATCTTATAGCGATTAATAATTTTATGAATGATGGTATCATGAGAAGAAGGTTTCATGCAGAGGCAATTATTAAGGCTGCGGAGGTATTGCTTGAGGAGAAACGCCAATCACATTTCATATCGATTGCCAGAAGAGGATATACCATTAAAATGGGAAAAATGCACTTTAAGGAAGATGTATCAAGCAATAGATATGTTAACAATGTAGCACCAAGAATACCGGTTGTCAGCTATCTGTCCAATAATAAATATGCCCTTATGATCACTTCAGATGGAGACGGATTTAGTAATTATAAAGACATTATGCTTTATCGGTGGCGAGCGGACCTCTATGCCGGCACGGGTAATTATATTTATATTAAGGATATCAGGGAAGGCAAGGTTTGGAGTGCTGCCTATAATCCTACAAAAACGGAACCGGATGAGTATCAGGCTATATTTTCCCCGCACCAGGCAGAGTTTAAGAGAACAGACGGTGATATATCTTCTCATACAGCGGTTAGTTTATCCCCAGACCATAACCTGGAGATTCGTAAACTAATACTTACCAATAATGGAAAAGAAGCGAAACAAATTGAAATTACCAGCTATCTGGAAGTTGTTGGGGATAGTTATCTTGCTGAGTTAAGTCATCCTGCATTTAATAAGCTTTTTATTGAAAGTGAGTTTTTAAAAGAACAATCTGTATTTTTATCTAAAAGACGAGGCAGCAAAGATGGTGGAAATTCTTATATTATGCATATGGTTAAATCTAGTGTAAAGCTGATTAAGAGTGTGGAATATGAGAATGACAGGCTTAAATTCATAGGTAGGAACAACACACTTCAAAACCCGGAGGCAGTAGTAAATAGCATCTCACTTTCGGGTAATACAGGATTTTGCAATGATCCAATCATGAGCCTCCGGGTTAATATTTCCTTAGAAGCAGAGGAAACTGCCTGTATATCCTTTATAACCGGTGTGTGTGACAGTAAGGAGGAAGCGGTAAAAATAAGTGAAGAACTTAGTGTTGCTTATCGAATTGATGATATATTTGAAAAGTTTAGGTTGCAAAGCGAAATTGAACTCAAATATCTTGATATTACCAGACCTCAGCTGAATGCGTTCCAGGATTTAATTAGTCCCATCTTTTATCCGTCAGGTTATTACAGGGGGCCTGTGGAGAATATACGGCGGAATTGGAAAAACCAAAGTTTCTTATGGAAATTTGGTGTGTCAGGAGATAATCCTATTATGCTTCTTAGAGTAGAATCAATCGAAGATGCAGGAATTATAAAGAATGTGCTAAAGGCATATGAATATCTTAGAATTAACCGTGTCAAGGTTGACCTGATCATACTAAGTGAGGGAAAGTATGGTTATTTGCAGGAACTTACCGATTTGCTGAATGATATGACAAGTTCCCTTAGGATATATGATGCAAGCAGAGAAAGACCAAGTCTTTTCATACTTTATTCTTATCAGATGACACCGGCAGAATTGGATTTGCTTTTTACGGTTGCAAGAGTGGTTTTCTCTGAAAAGACAGGTATATTTTTTAGAAATGTCACACAGAATGTGAAAGAAATAAAAGTTGAGGATTATTAGCAAAGGAGGGATCTTACATGGATTCCGTAAATACACCTAAAACAGATGATAAAGATACAAGCACGCATTCTCAGAAATTGGAAGCAAATTATGAATTTTTCAATGGTTTTGGTGGTTTTGTGGAACAGGGAAGAGAATATGAAATCCTTCTTGAGGGAAACAATAAGCCACCGGCACCTTGGATTAATGTAATAGCGAATCAGAACTTTGGATTCTTCGTATCTGAGTCAGGAGCGGGGTTTACCTGGGCGGGTAATAGCAGGGAGAATAAGATAACTCCATGGTCAAATGATCCTGTTAGTGATAAGGCCTCGGAGGCTATCTATATTAAAGATGAAGTGACGGGAAAGGTTATAACGCCCATGTCTCTTGGAAGGACGGACAGGGGAAAGTATCTTGTAAGACATGGTTTTGGGTATTCGGTATTTCATCATGAAGAGGAGAATTTAAAGCAGGAACTTACTGTATTCGCTCCCCTTGATGAACCGATAAAGCTTTGGGAGCTTAAACTAACGAACCTGTGTGACAGGGATAAGTATTTGAGTCTTACTTATTATGTAGAGTGGGTTCTTGGTACAGCAAGGGATCAGACGGGTCCTTATATCTTATCCGCGTATAATAATGAACACGAATATTTAAGTGCATCAAATATTTATAGTTATAATTATCACAAATACAACGCTTTTATATTTTCCAGTGAGATGATAAGCGGATATACCGGTGACAGACAAGAATTCTTTGGGTTAAAAGGTTCGATTTTAAAGCCCCGGGGGTTGGATATTAAATTATCGAATAATACGGGTGTGTGTTATGATGCCTGCGGTACCGTACAGGTATCGGTAGCAATCAAACCGAATGAATGCAAAACAGTAATATTCGCACTGGGGCAGAGTGCTGAGTTTAAAGAGATAACCGTACTAAGGCATAAGTATAATGATATTTCAAAGGTTACAGCAGAACTTTATAAGGTAAAGAATTATTGGGAAGAGACACTGGGAACGATCAAGGTCAGGACAAACGATAGGGCAATAGACATTATGGTAAATGGCTGGCTTTTGTACCAAACAATATCTTGCAGGATAAATGCGAGAGCGGCCTTTTATCAATGTGGGGGAGCATATGGATTTAGAGATCAGCTTCAGGATACACTTTCCCTTCTCTATACGGATCCGGGTGCTTTAAAAAAACAAATCCTCATCGCTTCTGGCAGGCAATTTGAGGAAGGCGACGTGCAGCACTGGTGGCATCCTCCCATGGGAATCGGAGTACGAACGAGAATATCGGACGATCTGTTATGGCTGCCTTATGCCACAGCTGCCTATATTCGCGGTACAGAAGATTATGCTATATTAAAAGAGAAAGTTTCTTATATCAAAGGTCCTTTGCTTGAAGAAAATCAACATGATGCAATGTTAACTCCTGAACAATCAGATATGGTGGGGAGTGTATATGAGCATTGCAAGAAAACAATTCTTTATACACGGTTTGGTATACATGGACTCCCTCTAATGGGCGGCGGTGATTGGAATGATGGCATGAGTGAAGTGGGAATAGAAGGGACCGGTGAAAGCGTATGGTTAGGATGGTTTCTTTATGCTTTACTGGGAAACTTTATACCGCTTTGCCATCATGAAGATGACCTGGAATTTGCAAATGAACTAGAGCAAAGAAAAGAAACCCTTAGGAGTAATATTGAAGAAAATACCTGGGATGGTGAATGGTATTTGAGGGCTTTTTATGATGATTCTACGAAGCTTGGTTCAAAAGAAAACGATGAGTGCAGAATAGATTCAATTAGTCAGTCCTGGAGTGTCATATCGAAAGGTGCCAGTAAGGAGAGGGCCTTAGTAGCAATGCAATCTGCCAAACGATATTTAGTGAAAGAAGAGGAAGGAATTTCCTTACTCCTAACCCCTCCATTTAACAAGACGAACAAGAATCCGGGTTATATTAAAAATTATTATCCCGGAATCCGGGAAAATGGTGGTCAATATACCCATGCAGCAGTATGGCTTGCGATAGCCAATGCAATGATGGGGGATTATAGCATGGCCTATACTCTTTTTACCATGTTAAATCCGATCCACATCACGTTGCAAAGGCGGGATGCCCTAAAGTATGAAAAAGAACCTTATGTTATGATAGCTGATATATCACTGAGCGCCCCCTATACAGGCAGGGGAGGGTGGAGCTGGTATACGGGCTCAGCAGGGTGGATGTATCAAGGATTGATAAACTGGTTTTTGGGAATAAGGAAAGAAGAGGGTTATCTGATTATTGATCCCGCAACACCAGCCAACTTTGGTGATTTTTCCATTCTGTATAAGCACGGGACTGCCTGTTACGATATAAAAGTTGAGTGCAGGAGTAAAGGAGTGCTAACGACAAAAGAATTAATGCTTGACGGAGAAAAGGTGGAAGGCAATAAGGTAAAACTGATAGATGACGGAAAAACCCATCTCATTGTCGTTTAAAGAGAATATTTGCAAAAGGCTATCTTGTCTGATGCCGTCCTATTTGACTGGTGTTGAAATCACAGCGGACGGTAGATTGGAAAGCTGAAGGGAAAATATCTTATCCCCATATTTCTTCGGCGTTCAATGGGAATATACCGGGTCGCTTTGTGGATACGGGTGATAATCTGGTCTTTATCCTCCAGTTCCCCGGTTTTGGAGGATACAAGGCCAAGAACTACCAGCTTATCATCAGATACTTTTGCCAGCGGTGTAAAATCACCGGCGCGGCCGGTGTCATATTCCAGATAATAGGCGGAAACATTTTCTTTTCCAAAAAGTGTTTCTGCAACCGGATTATAACCACCGGAGGTTGCCCAGGTGGAATGATAGTTGCCGCGGCATACATGGGTGGTAACAGTTAAGTCTGCCGGAAGCCCAACAATCGCATCATTATTCAAAAAACAGCGGGTGAAAATCAAGGCGGTTTTCCCGTAAAAGTTTTTCAATAACTTTACGGTTATATGGATTCAGGTATAGAATCCCAATTTCACTGCGCAGATTTTTGACATCTTCGATAATTTCATAGGTACGTGTTTCACGCAGAGTAAATTCATACTCATCAGCCCCGCATTGTTTTATAAGATTCACGAATGCATTAACCGCAAAGGCATAATGCATAGTATATCACAAATAAGAGTTTGTTTCATTTGTATTATCATCTGGTTTTATTAATAACGCAGAAGCCGTTCCTGGAATGGCACGTTGAAAATAATTGAAATGAAATTGGCATTTGACAAAAACCCAAATAGATAGTATTGTAATAAGTAGCATATGCTCATAATTTAATTATAAATTAGAAAGAGAGGTTTTTAATGAAAATTGCAGTTTCAGCAACAGGAAAAGAGAAAGAAGGTCTTTTAGACAGACGATTTGGGAGATGTGAGTATTTTTTGATATTTGATACAGAAACAGGAGATGTAAAATCAATTGGTAATAATGGATTATTTTCAGGTGGAGGAGCAGGAATTGCTGCGGCGAGCCAGATAATAGAAGAAAACATTTCTGCAGTTATAACCGGTAATTTAGGCCCAAATGCATTTGAACTGATGGAAAAAGCAGGAATTAGAGCTTATAGTAGTGATATTATACCAGCAGTTAAAGCGGTTGAACTGTTGCAAAAAAATAAGCTTTCTGAAATAAATACTGCAGTTAGTACACATCATGGCATGAGATAAAAATAGAAAGACAGATAATGTCCTCCTATTTGTGGCAATACCGCAGACCCGTCTGCGATATACGAGGAGTGTAAGAGTGAAAGAAAATTTAAGAAAAGAAAGGCTGTCACAGGGGATTCTTTCACTTCTTTTTATTTGTGGCAGTACCGCAGACAGGTCTGCGGTATGCGATGGTGTAAATATGAATATAGCAATACTTAGTGGAAAAGGAGGAACCGGAAAAACAACGGTATCGACTAATCTTGCATTGATATTGGGCGTTAGTTATGTTGATTGTGACGTAGAAGAACCAGATGGATTTATTTTTCTGAATCCTCCAATACAAAAAAGAGAAGATGTATTTGTGGAGTATCCCGTCATTGATCCGGAAAAATGTGCTTTATGCGGATCGTGTGCGAAGGTATGTCAATTTCATGCACTTGCGAAAGCAGGAAGAAGAATAACTGTCTTCGAAAAATTATGTCATGACTGCGGTGCGTGCAAACTAGTATGTAATGCAGGGGCATTATCTTATGAGAAACGTTCCATAGGAAAGCTGGAGGGCGGCATAACAAAAAGAATTAGTTGTGTGAGAGGTATTCTGAATGTTGGTGAGCCTATGGCAGTTCCGGTTATAAGAAAAGTATTAGGAGGTTTATCAAAAGAAGACCACTTCATAGACTGTCCTCCCGGAACATCCTGTAGTGTTGTAAATACCCTGAAATACGCAGATGCAGCTATTCTGGTTACGGAACCGTCAAGGTTTGGACTCCATGACCTTCTAATGGCGGTTGAGCTTGTAAAGCTAAACCATATACCATATGGAATTATTATTAATAAAGATGATGAAAAAGATAATTTAATAAAAAGTTTTTGTAAAGAGAATGTAATTACGTTATTGGGGACTATTCCATATAAAAAGTCGGCTGCAGCAATTTATTCCAAAGGGAATATGTTATGTGAAGATGAGTTTTATAAAAAAATTTTCTTGTCTATAGCAGGAAAGATAAAGGAGGCTTTCGCATGGTAATTACAGTGTTAAGCGGAAAAGGCGGAACCGGAAAAACAACGGTGGTGGCTGCTTTATCAGAACTTGCAGGAAAAGTTATTAAGGTTGATTGTGATGTGGATGCTCCGAATCTTTATCTTTTTTATAAAGGAATGGATATAGAAAAGAAAAATTTCTATGGCGGTAAAAAAGCAAGGATAAAAAATAGTCTTTGCATCAGCTGCGAAATCTGCGAAGAAGTATGTAAATTTGGTGCTATTAACCAGGCAGTGATAGATCCATTAACCTGTGAAGGCTGTGGTGCATGCACATTAGTATGTCCACAGAATGCAATTGTTCTGGCAGACGAAAAGTCAGCAGATACTTTTTTAACCAGAACAGGGAAAGGAATCATCTCAAGGGCTGTTATGAAGGCCGGGAGTGATGGTTCCGGTAAGCTGGTAACATATCTCCGTAAAAATGTGAAAAGGTTTGAAGAAGATAAGATTACCATGATAGATGGATCGCCGGGGATTGGGTGTCCCGTAATTGCGTCCATAACCGATACGGATGTTGTACTTATCGTTACAGAACCAACAAGATCTGGACTTGATGATTTAAAAAGAATCCTGGAACTGGCGGAGCATTTTAAAACACATGTTATGATTTGTATCAATAAATATGATATTAACCCTGAAATGACAACACAGATCGAAAAATACGCAAAGGAAAAGGAGCTTTTTGTGGCAGGCAAGATACCATTTGATGGGAAAGTCATGGAATCCGTTAATACATTAAAGCCGATTACAGAATTTGAAGACAGCCCAGCAAGAAAAGCAATCGAAGAAATATGGATTCATATGAATCGTATCTTGTCTCATAGGAAAGTTCTCCCTATGAGATAAAAACCCTCCGGGGGATGCGCATGACGTGCTGTCACTTTAGTGACAGCACGTCAGCGCCAGAGTCTTTCTTGATTACAGAAGATTTATTAAAAATAAAACAATAATTGGAGGAATAAAAAGATGAAAGTAGCAGTAGCAAGTGATGGAACTATGGTAAGCGGACATTTTGGGCATTGTGAAGGTTTTACAATGTATGATATTGATAATCTTAAAGTAACCAACAAGGTTTTTGTAGAAAATCCCGGTCATAAGCCTGGATATCTTCCGGTATTTTTAAAAGAACAAATGGCAGACGTTATAATTGCAGGAGGAATGGGGGAAGCTGCGCAGGAACTATTTACCCAAAATGGAATTGAAGTCATAGTTGGGACTCAGGGTACCGCTGATGATATTATAAATCAGTATATTGGCGGAGCAATTAAATCAACAGGCAGTGTATGTACCGAACATTCGCATGAAGGTCATTGCAATGACTGAGGCAGGTGATTTTTTTTAGGGAAAGTTTATAATTGGCAGCGGTAAACTGCGGTATCTTAAAGTGAGACACATTTTTTGTTCTTAGGAACCATATGAGGGAAAATAAATGGAATTTCGGATAACAACGTTAATTGAAAATAATAGGGATGACCAAAATGAATTATACTATGAACATGGACTATCATTACTCATAGAAGCAGATGGTAAACATATTCTGTTTGATACCGGACAAAGTGGGGACTTTATAAAAAATGCGGAACTTATGGAGCATAATTTAGAAAACCTGGATTATGTTATAATCAGCCATGGTCATTACGATCACAGCGGCGGTTTTGAAAAATTAGTAAAAAAATTAAACAAAGTTCCACCGTTGATTGTTGGTGAGGAATTCTTTAAACCAAAATACAAAAAAATATCTGGACATGAATACAGGTTTAATGGAAATTCATTTGACGAAAAGTTTATAATCCAAAATGGGATCATCTTAAATAAAGTTAATGAAGATATCAGGTATTTAACGAATCATATTATTGTTTTTCATCATTTTCAAAAGAGAAACGACTTTGAAAAACAGAACAGCAAATTTTTAATAAAAGAGAATTCTTCTTATGTCACTGATGGATTTGATGATGAGATCGCAATTGGTATAGTGACTAAAAAAGGATTGGCAGTAGTTGTGGGCTGTTCTCATGTAGGTTTGATTAATATTTTAAATTCTATTACCGAAAGAATAAACATTCCGATTTATGCTGTAATCGGAGGAACTCATTTAATTGAAGCTGAGAAAATCAGAATACAAGAAACCATTAATTCACTGAAAAACATGAAGATTCAATTAATAGCGGTATCTCACTGCACTGGGGATGAAGGCATTTCTGATATCTGTAAGGAATTTAAAGAGAAGTTTATTTATAATAATACCGGTAACGTGATTGTAATATGAACGCAATAAGATATGAATCAGAATAGAAGGTAATGAATGTAATTGATATGAACACTTTTGTAAGGAAGGCATTCTGAACCGGGAAATGCTTTCCCAATTTTAGAGGTCCATATAATGATATGATTGACATTTATAATTAATCAGATATTATTATAATGGAAGATATATTAGATGTTGAATATAGGTTGAGGTCATTTTCTGTCTATCATAGGTGCGTTTACTTATTCTACGCTATGCTTTAGTGTGCATAAAAAATACCCCTGACATCACGAAAATGGAGAGGCAATTTTATTAACGGCATTTGAGACATCAATAAAACAGGCTATGAGAGTTTCCATAAGTGCTCTTGTAATATGAGGAGAAAAAGATGGCAAGACCTACAAAATGGCGAAAAATTGAACATATACCAGCGATACCATATTTTATACCTTCTGAAACTGACGTAGCGGAATTACCTGAAAACATACTGAAACTGGAAGAATTAGAAGCAATAAGACTAAAGGATTTGGAGGGATTAGAACAAGGGGAATGTGCAGAAAGAATGGAAGTTTCAAGACCTACTTTCCAGAGAATTTTACTGTCAGCCCGAGAAAAACTGGCTGACAGTTTGATAAATGGTAAAATGATTCATATAGAAGGGGGTAATTTTACCCGTAATATATGTCCTATCCGGTGTATTGATTGTGGAAAAGAGTGGAAAGAAAGTTATGAAAACCTTGGGCTGATTAAAAACGGTCAGTATGTATGCCCTGATTGCGGTTCTGTTAAGGTCACTTGTGCAGATAATTGCAAAGGTAAATTCTGTAATAAGAATTGTTGGCGTTATCGAAGGAAGGACTTCTAAAATTAAATATAATTCATGCTTGCCAGACCTTTGTTTAATGCGAAGGCAAATAGAACATTACAGCTTAAAAAACAGATATTGACATATGCCCACAGTTGGACTAAACTAATTTTATGAGCATACGACCAAAATGCATTAGGGAAAAACGATGATGCATTTCAATTTGAAGGAGGTGAAATAATAGTTTTTTGTGTTATCGGAAGGATTTAATGTTATTTTAGTTATGGTCAAATTGAAGATTACTAATAATTATGAATAGGGGACGAATATGCAGAAAAAAGAAGCAAATAAAAAAGGAGCCTTACAACCGGCACCGAAAGTTTTAGTATCCTGTCGTGGATTAGATGGTGAGGATAATGTTCTGGCAGTAGGATATTGCGGGAACTGTAGTTATGAACCTCCTATGGTTATGGTAGGAATTGTACCGACCAGATACTCTTATAAAATGATTAAAGAGTCCGGTTGTTTTGTTGTGAATCTTGTAGATAAGAATTACCGGGAAACCTTTGAATTTCTGGGTAGAAACAGTAAAAGGGACTGCGATAAATTAAAGGAACAGAATGTGAGGCTGAAGGACGGGGTAAAGGTTAATGCACCGATCTTAACCGATTGTCCTGTAAATATTGAATGTACGGTTGTTGATTCTATAATGACTGGGTCACATGAAATGTTTGTAGGTAAAGTAGAATATGTCCATGCAGATGGTAATCTGGTTGATGATGAAGGCAGTATTGACTTTTCCCAAATTAAATTTATTTAAATTACATATATAAAATATAAAAAGTAAAAGATAATTCTAAAACTCAGGCAGTTTGCCGTGAAACCAATTAAGAACTGTATTGACATGATTTAAGTGTTATTGTATAATTAGGCTAATTGAATAATTAACAGATGCGATGAGGAATGTATACTAAGGCAGTAACTCTTAATCAAAAGTTTGGTGTAAATCCAGCACAAGTGAACTTGCTGTAATTACTGAAATAAAGTATAAGTCAGCGAAGGTCGTATCCTTTATTAAAATTCCTTGTAGGTGTGCATTCTGTTATGTTGTTATATTTTAATAAAAGTGCCCGTTCTATTTGGAATGGGCATTAATTATTTAAAAGAAAAAGCTTTTTGTGGCCATATTCCGTTTAGTGGGTATGGATGGACAAGGGAATTGGGTGAGAATCCCAGACGGTACCGCCGCTGTATACGTGGAGTCCATTCTTGTTGATGAAAATCAGTCATTGGGGAAACCTGAGAAGGCAAAGAATGGGTGTGGAAGTAACCTATATTTTATTACTTCGAAAACGTGAGTCAGAAGACCTACAAAAAGAGAAAGTTGACGAAAGAGCTATCGTATTGTCAACGTACATACACAGAAAATCGGCTGTGGCAATAAGCATTGTCATGGCTATTATTTATGCAAAAAAATAATTGCTTTGATGAAAGAACGGGGTGATTTCAGCATCGTATAATAAAATGGCAGTGAAAGAAAAACACTTTTACAACCTATAATTTATGGTAGTGCCGCAGGCTGAGTCTGCGGTATGCAATGGGAGTAAAACATGAATACTACGAAATTATCTAAAAACCAATTATCAAATTTATATGAAAAACTTACTCAGATATCAAAATCCAGTGAAAATAAAGAGCTTGGAAAAGAAAATGAAGAATCTGATATTAAGAGAACATATTCTTTGTCATCCTCAAGCGGAAAACAACTGTATAAGAGTTTGTCTGATCAGCAGCTTCTTCATGTTATTACGGTAATAGCAAAAGAGGTTGGTCATTCTCCTTCACAAAAAGAAGTATTCTGGATTTGGCGTGAATATATAAAATTGCGTTTCAAAAAATGGCCCTATGCCTTAAGTGCTGCAGGATTGGCTAAGAATGCAGGAAAAGGCGGTTTAACACTTGTACAGGCACAAGCAGCGAAAAAAAATTATGATCAATTGGTTCTTGATATTCGTGAAAAAGCGAAAGTATTAGGGCGTATTCCACATCCCAGGGATTTACCTGAAGTATGCGATGAATTGGGTGAATATATCCACACCTGGCAGGAAGCCATAATAGAGGCAGGCTTAGACCAAAATTTCTTTATCAGGAATTCCTTATTTAAAATCGATAATTTAGAGAAAGAATATCGTCTATATTTACAAGATATAGCCACTAAGGCAAACCTGCTTGGAAGGGCACCGCTGCGCAATGAAATAGAGATAGGAATAAAAGAAAAATTGATAGAGCGATGCGGTACCTGGAGAAATACGTTATATCAAATCGGTCTGGAGCCGGTAACCAGAATAACACCATTTTCATCGACCTGTATTAATAATCGAAAAAATGATATGAAACGATATCATCGTTATACATTATATGACTGTTATTATGAAGTCTTAAATCTGGATATGCAGGCAAAAAATGATCTTATGTATATAAAAACACTATCCGAAAAACGACATCATCTACCGCAAAAAAATGAAGTGACGGATGAAATCAGACAGCGGCTGCAGCAAGTTTGCGGTTCATGGTCGAACGCCCTATACCAATTAAGATTTTTAGTAAGAAATTTAAACAATAAATAAAGATTCATAAATATTTAATGGGAGGAAATAAATATGACTAAATGGAAAAAAGCAGAAAAACAAATGCTTGCTATTTCAGTAATGGTTGCATTGTTTTTAACTTCTTCACAAACAGCCTATGCAATGCATATTATGGAAGGGTACTTGCCTGCTATACATTGTATTGCGTGGGGAGCAATTAGTATTCCTTTTCTGACAGCGGGTGTAATCAGCATACGCCATACTGTACAGCAGAAACGCCGGGCTTTAATATTGTTAGCGATGTCAGGCGCTTATATTTTTGTATTGTCATCACTTAAAATTCCTTCCGTAACAGGAAGCTGCAGTCACATGACAGGTACAGGTTTAGCGGCAATTGTTTTCGGACCATTGGCCACCAGTGTTCTGGGTATCATAGTTTTAATCTTCCAGGCAATACTTTTAGCGCATGGCGGATTGACAACCCTGGGAGCTAATACATTTAGTATGGCGATTGCCGGCCCAATTCTCTCAATACTTCTTTACAAATTGGGACAAAAATTTAAATTCAACAGAAAGGTAAATATTTTTATTGCTGCAGCACTTGGAGATTTATTTACATATTGTGTTACAAGCTTACAATTAGCATTGGCCTATCCAAGTGATAATGGGGGTGTTATGGCAAGTGCAGTAAAATTCCTTGCCGTATTTGCTCCTACGCAGCTACCACTTGCCGTAATCGAAGGAATATTGACCGTAATTATTATTATGGGTATGGAAAGCTTTGCGGCATCGGAATTAATAGAAGTCGGTTTTCTTGAGGAGGAGAAGTAAGGTTGAAAGAAAATTTAAATAACGAAAGGATGCCACTTATAGATTCTTTCAACCTGTGAAACTTGTTTCACATTTTTATTGTGGCAGTACCGCAAGCAGGCTTGCGGTATGCAATGGGTATAAAAATGTCTAAAAATAAAAAAACGGTATTTATCTTATTAATCATTGCATTACTTCTTGCTATTGTTCCGTTATTTGCTTTAAAAGGAGCCAGTTTTGGGGGCAGCGATGATGCCGGAAGCCAGGTCATTCAGGAAATAGCCGGACAGGATTATAAACCATGGTTTACACCGGTTTTGGAAACGGTAATAGGAGGAGAACTTCCGGGTGAAATTGAAAGCCTGCTTTTCTGCGTACAAACCGGAATTGGGGTTGGGGTAATTGCATATGCTTTTGGGTATTTAGTTGCACGTAAAAAATATGCTGGAGAGACAAAATAAAATAAAGGTGATGGGGCTGTTTCAGAATAGCAAATCAACTTTTTTGAAAGGATAGAGTATAGAAAGGCTATTCTGTGACAGTCCCTTAATTTGGAGAATTATATGATTATAACAGCCCTATTAACAATCATAATAATATGGTGCTTATTTTATGCAATGCTTCCCAATGCCATACTGTTAATCCTGTGCATTCTTATGGGAGGACTTTTTGCAGCTATGAGCCGCCATAAGCATGAAGGATTTCTGACGGTAGATAATTCAGCACAAAATGCACGCTTAAATAAGGTACATCCCTCATTAAAGTTTTGGACAGTCCTGATTTTGATATTTTTGAGTATTGTCTCAAATTCTCCTGTAGTGGGATTAATTTTAGCATTACTTATGCTTATTTTAAGTGTTATAGTTGGCGGCATGGAATTACAGGATTATCTTTCAATTCTTTCGTTACCGGTGTCATTTCTCTTAGTGAGCGGTTTAGCACTGCTTTTTGAGTATAGTCTTCAACCGGCCGGCATAATTAGTTTACCGCTATTTCATGGTTATTTAATAGTTGGCAGGTTAGCGCGGGTACGGGCTGCACTTGTTATGTCAAGGGCTTTGGGAGCAATCAGCTGTTTGTATTTGCTCAGCTTGTCAACCCCTATGTCTGAGGTGATTGGTGTATTAAGGCGTTCCCATACGCCGGATATCATTGTTGAGTTAATGTATTTGATTTATCGTTATATTTTTATATTGCTGGAAATGCATCGCTCAATGAAAGATGCAGCTGGGAGCAGACTTGGGTTTATCGATTTCCCCACCAGTATATATACTACCGGAAAAATTTATTCTAATTTACTTGCCAGAAGCTATCGACAGGCAAACAAAAATTTTGATGCGATGGAAAGCCGCTGCTATATAGGAGAAATCCGATTTTTAGAAAATAAAAAAAGCATTACGAAATGTCATGTTACAGTTGCCATAGGCTTAATAATTTTTACATTCGGCATCACCATTGCTTTTTATTAAGAGTTTTCTGGGAGCACTCATATTAAATCAGGAGGCACAATATTGGAAGAAATACTTTGTTTTGACAAGATAAACTTTAGCTATGATAAAGAACGTATTGCTTTAAATAATTTAACCGTTACATTATATGCTTCAGAAAAAGTTGCAGTGCTTGGAAATAATGGAGCCGGAAAAAGTACTTTCTTTTTATGCTGTAATGGAATCGTGAAGCCCAATAGCGGTAAAATGTACTTGTGGCAGAAAGAAATGCACTGGACCAGGAAAGAGACTCTCTTACTCCGGCAAGCGGTTGGTCTTGTGTTTCAGGATCCGGATAGTCAGATGATTGCCGGAACGGTGGAGGCTGAAATAAGCTTCGGTCCTATGAATCTTAGATTATCTGAAGAGGTTGTCCGTAAACAGGTGGATAATGCTATAACGAACATGCAGTTGGAAGAAATGCGTTTTAGGGTTCCTCATTATTTATCAGGAGGTGAAAAAAAACGCGTCAGTATTGCGGATGTTCTGGCAATGAATCCTCAATTACTGCTTTTTGATGAGCCTGGTGCAAGTCTGGACCCTGCAAACACAAGTTTATTAGAAAAAAATCTTGATATGCTAAGTTCTAAAGGATTAGGGCTTGTGATTGCCACCCATGATGTGGATTTTGCATGGCGTTGGGCTGATAGGGTTTTGGTATTTCATAAGGGAGAATTGGCAGCAGATGCGGATCCGGAAACAGTATTTTCAAATAAAATCCTGATTGAAAAATGCGGATTAGCACAGCCTATTTTATTTCAGGTCGGTGAGATATACCATATGGATCCACTTCCGCGTGTCATCTCAGATGTTAAAAGAGTTGAAAACCAGAAGACGGAAAGAATGAAAAATTAAAAAATAGGAGAGCATTGGAAATAGGATCCGTTCCTGTTTCCATTTATTTTATCCCATAGGAAAGTTCGCCCTATGAGATAAAATAATAAATTGACAAGTATAAAGGTTAAACTTAAATGAGGGGTTTTTATATATATAATTTATATTTTGATACAATATATCTATATTATTTTTCATCAAAATGTGGTAAAATGTTCAGTAAAGTATAAATGGTAATTAAAGGAGAACATATTTTGGACAAAGAAAAGAAGATAAGCAGTCAAAGTGCCAATGCAAGAGGTAACCGTATAAAACGCATAAAGACTTGTATTATTATAATAGGATTAGTTTTCTTAATACTTCCGACCATTTTATGTACATTTATGTTTATTAAATTAAATTATCTGCAAAAGCAAATTAATATATTAATGATTGACCGTTATGGAGTAACCTATAGCAGTAAAAACCTTACCAGCAATGAAATAGTTGCTCACGCCGCGACGGTTTATAATAGCGGATTTAATACAGACTCCGGACAGATTGGCATACAATCAGAAGATAATAAAAATAATACAGATAAAAGTCCTTCCCTTGAAGAAAATACCAAAGACGAGTACTATAATAATGAATTTCAAGCTGATAAAGATAATGTTAAGGATAATCCAGATACTGCCAAGAATCTCGATACCAGGAAAGATTCCAAACCGGTTAAAGATACCTTAATAAAATCAGATTCTGACAAGGATGAATATAAAGATTTTAATAAAAAGACGGTATATCTGACTTTTGATGACGGTCCAAGTAAATATACCGGTGATATACTTAAAATTCTTTCAGATTATAATGTGAAAGCAACTTTTTTTGTTATTGGTAAAACGGATGAACATTCTAAAAAAATGTATAAGGAAATTGTGAAAGATGGCCATACGCTTGGGATGCATTCTTACTCCCATGATTACAATATAATATATAAATCTGTGAAAGATTTTGATAAGGACTTTACAAAGCTTAGGGATTTGTTATATGATACTACTGGATATATTCCCTCTATCTATCGCTTTCCCGGTGGCAGCGGCAGTAGTAATGTCATGAAGGCAGATGTTTCTGTGTTTATTAATTTCCTGAATCAGAAGTCTGTTGTTTATTTTGATTGGAATGTAGTAAGCGGTGACGCAACAGGAGTGGATTATACCCCGGAACAGTTATATGATAACGTTATAGACGGCATTAAATTACATAACAGATCCATTGTGTTAATGCATGACACCGATACAAAGGAGAATACGGTAAAATCCTTAAAGCAGGTTTTAGAGACATTAACAGAACAAGGAGTAGAACTATTACCATTGAATGAAAATGTAATACCCATACAACAAGTGAAAGCTGATTCATTAGAACAAATAAAATAAAAGTTATTTTTACAGGAGGATGAAATATGGGTTTTTTTAAGGAGTTCAAGGATGATTTATCTCAGGCAGTAAATGAACTATTACCGGAAGAAGTGTTTGACGACAAAGCAGAGGTTAATACTTTAGGGGATGGAGCAGGAGAAACAGATACTGAAACTGCGGCTGCTGATGATTTAACAGATACAGAGGATGATGATAATGTAGATATGGATATTCTGGATGCCATATTAACCAAAGAAGAAAATGTAGAAGAAGAAAGTCAGGAAGAAAAAGCAGAAATAGGGGAAGAACCTGCAGACGACCCCAAAACAGAAGAAAAATCAAGTGAACCACCAAGTTATGACAGTGACGAAGTAACTGTCATAACAAAAGGAACTGTAATTAACGGTAATATTACATCAGAAGGTTCTTTAGAAGTTATGGGTACCATTAAGGGTGATATTGATTGCCAGGGTAAACTTTCTATTGTAGGTCTGGTAAACGGAAATTGTATGGCTGCAGAGGTTTATGTTGGAGCTAAACGTTTTGAAGGCTGTATTTCAAGTGAAGGCAGTGTCAAAATTGGACTTGGTACAGTGGTAATCGGCGATGTAACCGGTACTTCTGGTGTAATTGCAGGAGCTGTCAAGGGTGATATTGATATCAGCGGTTCGATCATTATTGATTCCTCTGCCGTAATTAAAGGTAATATCAAGGCACAGTCAATTCAAATCAATAATGGGGCCGTCATCGAAGGTTTCTGCTCCCTGTCCTACGCATCTATAGATATAGATAATATATTTGAATAACCGGAGGTAATATTAAATGAACAGATATAAAAGAGTCTTACTGAAATTAAGCGGAGAGGCTCTGGCTGGCGACAAGAAAACCGGTTTTGACGAAGTAACCTGCATGGCAGTTGCTAAGCAAGTGAAAAAGCTGGTGGATGATGGAGTTGAGGTTGGAGTTGTGATTGGCGGTGGTAACTTCTGGAGAGGAAGGACCAGTGAAACCATTGACCGTACCAAAGCTGATCAGATTGGTATGCTGGCAACTGTTATGAATTGTATTTATGTTTCTGAAATTTTTAGATATTCAGGTATGAATACACAAATTCTGACACCGTTTGAATGTGGAAGCATGACAAAACTTTTTTCAAAGGATAGAGCAAATAAGTATTTTACCAAGGGTATGGTCGTATTTTTAGCAGGAGGTACAGGACATCCTTATTTTTCTACGGATACGGGAGTAGTTCTGCGTGCTGTTGAGCTTAATGCAGACATTATTCTAATGGCTAAGGCTGTAGACGGTGTATATGACAGTGATCCTAAAAAGAATCCGGAAGCCAAGAAATTTAACGAGATCAGTTTACAGGAGACTCTGGACCGTAAGCTTGCAGTGGTTGATTTGTCCGCAACAGTATTAAGTATGGAGAACAAAATGCCAATGCTTGTATTTGCCCTTGAAGAAGAGAACAGTATAGTGAAAGCAGTTCATGGTGATTTTAACGGAACCAAAGTAACTGTTTGACAAAAACTTAAATATATCATTGGAGGATTTATTATGGATTCAAGAATTGAACAATACGAAAGCAAAATGATGAAATCATTAGATAATTTAAAAGAGGAATTTTCGGCAATACGTGCAGGAAGAGCAAATCCACATTTATTGGATAAGCTTAGGGTAGACTATTACGGAACTCCGTCTTCTCTGCAATCTGTAGCCAATATTTCAGTTCCTGAAGCAAGGGTAATACAGATACAGCCATGGGAGAGCAAATTAATTAAAGACATTGAGAAAGTAATATTAGCGTCTGATTTAGGTTTAACTCCGAATAATGATGGAAAGGTAATTCGCCTTGTCTTTCCGGAATTAACAGAAGAGAGAAGAAAAGATCTGGTAAAAGATGTTAAAAAGAAAGCGGAAAATGCAAAAGTAGCGGTTCGTAACATTAGAAGAGATGCCAATGATGTTATTAAGAAACTGAATAAAAACAGTGAAGCTTCTGAAGATGAAGTTAAAATTTTAGAAGATAGCATTCAAAAAGCAACTGATAAATTTATTGCAGATATCGATAAGCTTACGGAAGATAAATCAAAAGAAATACTTACCGTATAAGATATAAAAACAAGGGGCTGTTGCAAATTAATAACCCAAAAGGAAGCAACAGTCCCTTAATCACGATGATTAGTTGGAGGTCTCCATGGGAGATAAGTTTGATCTGGAAGGCATGAAGATACCTGAACATGTCGCAATTATACTGGATGGTAACGGCCGTTGGGCAAAAAAGAAATCTATGCCCAGGAATTACGGTCATGCGAGGGGCAGTAAAACAGTTGAAAAAATCTGTGAAGAAGCATATCGTATGGGTGTGAAATATTTAACGGTATATGCATTTTCTACCGAAAACTGGACCAGACCCCAGGATGAGGTTGATGCCCTTATGAAGTTACTTCGGAATTACATGAAGGATTGCCTTAAAACAAGCAGTAAAAATAATATGAAAGTCCGGATCTTAGGAGATATATCAAAATTAAATGAAGATATCAAGGAAAGTATTTTAGAATTGGAAAGAGCTTCAGCAGTGAATACTGGGCTAAACTTTCAAGTGGCTTTAAATTATGGCGGCAGGGATGAAATTTTAAGGGGAATAAAAAAGCTGGCTATGGATTATAAAGCAGAAAAGTTAAGTTTAGATGACATAGATGAAAAAAATTTCAGTGAATTTTTAGATACGAAAGGAATTCCTGATCCTGATTTATTAATAAGAACAAGCGGAGAACAGAGGATTTCTAATTTTTTATTATGGCAGCTGGCATATACGGAGTTTTACTTTACAGATACATTATGGCCTGATTTTGATAAAGCAGAACTTAAGAAGGCTTTTGAATATTACAACAGTAGAAATAGAAGATTTGGTGCGGTATAGTGTTAATAGGAGGAAAGTATATGTTTTGGGTTAGGTTCCGTAGTTCGGTTATTCTCATAATAATTGCAGCTGCTACACTTATTGCAGGTGGAAATGTTTTGTTTGCCCTAATTTTAACTATCTCCCTGATAGGTATGATGGAGTTATACAGAATCTTTAAGATTCATAAATCTATCATAGGATTTATGGGTTATGCTGCCGCTACTGTATTTGATTCGTTAATACTCTTTAAGCTAGAAGAAAATAATATGTTGTTTATCATAGTTTTCTTATTACTATTGATGCTGTTATATGTATTTTCCTATCCAAAGTTTGTTATTGAAGAAGTAGCGGTTGTGTTTCTGGGTTTGTTTTATGTTGCAGTAATGCTTAGCTTTGTTTATAAAGTCAGAATGCTGGATGATGGTTTTTTACTGGTCTGGCTGATATTTATCGGTGCATGGGGTTCGGATACCTGTGCATATTGTGTAGGTAAACTTATAGGCAGACATAAAATTTCGCCAAAATTGAGCCCTAATAAATCATTGGAAGGTTGTATCGGCGGAGTAGCAGGAGCAGCCCTGCTGGGATTTATATATGCGACAATATTAAAGGACAGTATTCTGGGAGTCCAAAATCCTCAGATTGCATATGCGATAATCTGCGGGACCTCAAGTATTATTTCTCAATTAGGAGACCTGGCGGCATCTGCTATTAAAAGAAACAATAATATAAAAGATTATGGAGCCTTAATTCCCGGACATGGTGGTATATTAGACCGTTTTGACAGTATTATCTTTGTTGCTCCGGTAGTTTATCTGCTTTCTAATATATTATAAACGATTCAGTGTACTGCTTTAAAGATGCGTTTACCGTTTATGTGGAAAAATGCATGATATATGTGAATTTGTGCTTTAGTTTTCAGGTTTTGTCTTGTAAAACACTTAGCAGTTCTGACAGCTGAATCGTTACTTATAATTTTACTTTATGAGAATATAACAATAACAGTAACAATTCTTTTACGCATGTGTAAAATATATAATAGGTGTACCTGATATCTGACGTAGCAGTCAGTTGTGAGAAATCGAAAGATAAGTTCTTTCGCTAACTGCCCGTAGTTGTATTAAATTATGGGAGTCAGGTGAAAGAAAATAGACTAAAAGGAAGGAATGCTGCATATAGATACTTTCAGTTATTTTAATTGCGGTATGCAATGGGTATTAAAATGAAAGGTATTTCGATTCTCGGGTCTACCGGTTCCGTCGGTACACAGACCCTGGAAGTTGTAAGGTGTAATCAGGATTTAATGGTTAATGCATTAGCAGCGGCCAATAACATAGATTTATTAGAAAAGCAGATTCGGGAATTCCGTCCGAAAGTTGCAGGTGTATGGGATGAAAAGAAAGCAAAGGAACTTGCTTTAAGAGTTAAAGATCTACCGGTTTCTATTGTTACAGGCATGAATGGACTAATCAGCTGTGCAACAGAAAAAGATACAGAGACAGTTGTAACTGCTATGGTAGGAATGATTGGAATTCAACCTACCATTGAAGCTATAAAGGCAGGAAAAGATATTGCAATTGCCAATAAAGAGACCTTAGTAACAGCAGGACATATTATAATGCCATTAGTAAAGGAATACGGTGTAAGGCTGCTGCCTGTTGACAGTGAACACTCAGCCATTTTTCAGGCCCTTAACAAAGAAGGCGGGAATGCCGTCAGCAGGATTATATTAACAGCTTCCGGCGGTCCGTTCCGTGGCAAAAAAAGAAATGATTTAGTGAACATACAAGTGGAAGATGCACTGAAACATCCTAATTGGTCCATGGGAAGAAAAATCACAATTGATTCTTCCACAATGGTCAATAAAGGGTTGGAAGTAATGGAAGCCAAATGGTTATTTCATGTTGATTTGGATAGAATACAAGTAGTAATACAACCTCAGAGCGTAATTCATTCTGCGGTTGAATTCGAAGATGGCGGTATTATAGCACAGATGGGTACCCCGGATATGAAACTGCCCATACAATATGCCTTATACTACCCTTGTAGAAGAAAACTTACCGGTGCCAGGATTAACTTTTTTGAACTAGGTAAATTAACTTTTGAAGAACCGGATTTTGAAACCTTTAAAGGCTTAAAGCTGGCATATGAGGTCGCTGGTGGCGGTGGCAGCCTGCCGACTGTTTATAATGCGGCGAATGAAATAGCGGTTGCTAAATTTTTAAACAGGGAAATTAAATATCTGGATATCGTTGACCTGATCGAAGCGGCAGTTCTAAATCACAAAAAAGTACAAAATCCATCCGTTTCTGAAATTCTTAATATTGAAGCCGAAACATATGATTTTATAAAGCAGCAAACTGCAAAAGGATAAAGAGGTTTTTGAGTTTGTTTTTACTAAATTTAGGAGGTAAGGATGAATATAATTATTGCGATTTTAATATTTAGTTTAATTATTGTTATTCATGAACTGGGGCATTTTCTTCTGGCGAAGAAGAATGATATATTTGTAACTGAATTTTCCATAGGGATGGGTCCAAGGATTATTACCCTGGTTAAAACAGAAAAAGGATATCGCCCCAGACTTTTTTTATCTCAGCATGATTTTGATACTACCCCTGAGTGGAAGGATACTACCAAGTATTCCTGGAAGTTCCTTCCTATTGGTGGTTCCTGTATCATGATGGGAGAAGATGAATTAGTTGAAGATGACAGGGCCTTTGGTAAAAAGGGTGTGTGGGCCAGAATTTCAGTTGTCATCGCAGGTCCTTTCTTTAATTTTATCTTAGCTTTTGTATTGGCAATGTTCATAATCGGAGTTGTCGGGTATGATCCGGCGTCCATTACCCAGGTGACAAAGGATTCACCGGCTGCAAATGCAGGTATTCAGGCCGGGGACGTTATTACTGAATTAAACGGAAATAACATAGATATAGGCAGAGATGTAATAACTTATCTGCAATTTAATCCATTAAGTGATGAAAAGGTAAACTTGACCTATAAAAGAGATGGTGTAAAAAACAAGGTTGCCCTGATGCCCCTTATGGTAAAAACATATATGCTGGGATTTGGTTATTCACCGGATAATGCTGCAGCAAGCGTAACATCGCTTTATGATGATATGCCTTTAACAAAAGCCGGATTTCAAAACGGAGATATTATTGTAAAGATTAATGATACCGCCATTCAAGATGGGAATGCTTTAAATCAATATTTTCAGAAAAACCCATTATCAGCACAGCCAGTATCAATAACTTATTCCAGGGCAGGAAAAGAAACTACGGTTGATATCACACCTGTCTTAACCAGTGAAAACTATAGTGTTGGAATAGCGGTTAATTCAGCCAGAGTTAAAACCGATGTACTGGGTGTTGTAAAATACAGTGCTGTTGAAGTAAAATACTGGATTAAAACTACCGTTCAAGGTCTGGGGCAGATAGTCCGGGGCAAGGTAAGTAAAGATGATATAGCGGGTCCTGTAGGTATTGTAAGTTTTATCGGTGATACTTATCAGGCAAGTAAAAGTGATGGTATATTATACGTGTTTCTAAGTTTGGCTAATATCAGTATATTATTGAGTGCCAATTTAGGAGTTATGAACCTTTTGCCTATTCCTGCACTTGATGGGGGACGTCTTGTATTCCTTATATTAGAATTATTCCGTGGAAAGCCTGTGGATCAGGCAAAAGAAGGTCTGGTTCATATGATTGGTCTGGTTGCATTAATGATACTCATGGTATTTGTAATGTTTAACGATTTTAGCAGACTTTTTCATTAATTATATTAGCTGCAGCAAAATCATAGGTTATCTTGTATTTATTAAGGAATCAGGTTAGCTAACTTAATAACACATATAATCTATGATTTTTAGGTCAGTGAAACTCCTTCTTACTATATTTGTTATATAGAATGTAATAATTACCCGTTGAACCAATATTACATAAAGACAGATGTTTAAATTTGTGTAGTATCCAATGAAATATCAGGTAAGCAATAGGTGCTAAAATGAGAGAAAATACAAAAATAATTCATATTGGTGACAAAGTAATCGGTGGAAATAATCCCATACTTATCCAATCTATGACTAATACGAAGACGGAAGATGTTCAAGCTACCGTTAAGCAGATATTGGAATTAGAAGCAGCCGGCTGTGAAATAATCAGGAGTGCAGTCCCTACAATGGAAGCTGCCAAGGCTTTTCGTGAGATAAAAAAGCAGATTCATATTCCGCTTGTAGCTGATATTCACTTTGATTACCGGCTTGCAATCTCTGCGATGGAGAATGGTGCTGATAAAATTCGGATTAATCCCGGTAATATAGGCAATACAGATAAATTAAAAGCAGTGATTGATGCTGCCAAAGAAAGGAATATACCAATACGTGTAGGTGTAAACAGTGGGTCCCTTGAAAGGGAACTGGTAGTAAAATATCAGCGAGTTACAGCAAAAGGATTAGTTGAGAGTGCATTAAATAAAGTCCATGTAATTGAAGAACTGGGGTATGACAACCTGGTTATCAGTATTAAATCATCCGATGTGTTAATGTGTATAAAAGCTCATGAACTCATTTCAAAACAAACAATTTATCCTTTACACGTGGGAATAACAGAAGCAGGTACTATAATAGCAGGTAATATTAAATCAGCAGTCGGTTTAGGAATCATGTTGTATGAAGGTATCGGTGATACAATACGCGTATCTTTAACCGGAAACCCTTTAGAAGAGGTTAAATCAGCTAAGCTTATACTGAAAACCTTAGGTTTTAGAAAGGGCGGAGTTGAATTAGTGTCCTGTCCGACCTGTGGAAGAACCCAGATTGATTTAATAAAACTGGCAGGAGAGGTAGAAAATATAATCCAGGACATTGACCTGGATATTAAAGTGGCTGTAATGGGTTGTGCTGTAAATGGTCCCGGTGAAGCAAAGGAAGCAGATATAGGAGTTGCCGGGGGCAGGGGAGAAGGCATTATTATTAAAAAAGGTGAAATTATTCGAAAAGTCGCAGAGCAGGATTTATTATCAGCACTAAGAGAAGAATTATTAAAAATGCAGGCTGAAAAATAAATTATGGGTATCGAACTTATTACACCGACTATATATGCTTATTGTATTAAGCTTAATATACAGCTAACTATGCCTATCGTATTAAATCTTAATACAGAAACATACAGGTTTTAGCATTGTAAAAATTAAAACAGAAAGCGTTCGCCTTGGGCGGGTGTCTTATTTTAAGAAAAGAGGCTTTATTATGGGTATGCTTTTTTTTGAAGTCTTTGATCAGATATCTGATCTTTCAAAAGATTTAGACAGCTTTTTTAGTGAGGTTTTAATCGAGCGGGTATCAGTATCAAAATCAACAGCAGAAATAAGAATATACATGCAGAGCAGCCGGCTGATTCCAAGGCAGAATATAAAAAAAATGGAATATCAGCTTAAAAAACAACTTTTTGCTTCAGCTCCAAATCGCGTTGTATTATATGAAAATTACATATTATCGGCTCAATATTCGCCGGAGAAATTGTTTAACATATACCGTGACAGTATTTTAGAAGAGTTTAAGGAAAGAAGTATCTTAGAATATAATGTTTTTGAACTGGCTGAAATAACGTTTGAAGAAAACAACCTTATATTCAAATGCGAAGAAAATTTTCTGGTAAGGAAAATGTCAGGCAGTATTATAAACTGTTTAACAGATATGTATAAAAACCGGTTCAATTATGATATTAAAGTACGTTTTGAATATTATGAACCGGAGATAAAGGAAAAGCCCGGGGAAGCTGAATATGAATTTGTAACCCAATCAGGCGGTATAGCTTTAGGGAATGCTGCTTCCCATATAAACCATGAACAGAACATATCTGATGATTTAGCGGCAGCTGCATACTTAAACGAATTAAATGATAATCGTATGAGCTCCGGAGGAGAAGCAGCAGCTTCTAAGGAACCGGTTAATAACAGGAAAGCCTCAACTACAAAAGATGCATCAGGTGATAATAAAGCAGCAAAACCGAAAGCTGCCTATGATAAAAATAAATACAGTTATAAGAAAGTTATTAACGATCCGGACACCATATATGGTAAAGGATTTGAAGGAGAGGCAGTACCGATTTCTGATGTACAGGATGAGATTGGGGAAGTAGTAATACGCGGTAAGATCCTGAATGTTGAAGCAAGGGAGCTGCGGAATGAAAAAACCATTATTATATTCACTGTTACTGATTTTACTGATTCCATTCAAGGTAAAATCTTTATTAAAACAGAGGAGGCTGCAGAAGTAATCGGAGTCTTAAAAAAGGGCCGGTTTATTAAACTCAAAGGAATGGCTTTAATGGATAAGTATGACCATGAAGTTACCATTGGTTCTATTGTTGGTATTAAGACGATTCCCGATTTTACAACTACTAAAATGGACAACAGTCCGGTTAAACGTGTTGAACTCCATGCCCATACCATGATGAGTGACATGGATGCGGTGGTGGATGTCAAGGATTTAGTAAAAAGAGCATTTGCCTGGGGACACAAAGCAGTTGCCATTACCGATCATGGAGTGGTACAATCCTTTCCGGAAGCAAATCATACACTTAGTAAAAGGGATTATCCCGAATCTGAATGGGATAGACTGAAAGAATTTAAAGTTATCTATGGGGTGGAAGCTTATTTAGTAGATGACTTAAAAGAAGTAGTGGTAAATCAGAAAGGGCAGTCCCTGGATGATTCATTTGTTGTATTTGACATTGAAACTACCGGCTTTGGACCGGTTAAGGACAAGATGATTGAAATTGGTGCTGTCAAAGTTGTGAATGGTACGGTTGTTGATAAATTCAGTACTTTTATTAATCCTGAAATTCCAATTCCTTATGAGATTGAACAGCTTACCGGTATTAAAGATGATATGGTATTGAAATATCCGACTATAGATGTCATTCTTCCTAAGTTTTTAGCATTTTGTGGACATAGTGCCTTAGTTGCCCATAATGCCAATTTTGATGTTAGCTTTATTACAAAAAAAGCAGAAGTATTAGGAATTAAAATAGATTATACCGTGATTGATACCGTTGGATTAGCACGTATCCTGTTACCGGATTTAAGCAGATATAAATTAAATACGGTTGCAAAGGCACTGAACATCTCCTTAGAGAATCATCACCGTGCAGTAGATGATGCCGGTGCAACCGCAGGAATCTTTGTAAAGTTTGTTGCAATGTTAAAAGATAAAAACATCCAAAATATCGATGAAATCAATACCTTGGGTAAATTATCACCGGACGCTATAAAAAAGCTTCCTACCTATCATGCAATTATATTAGCACAAAATGACATAGGAAGGGTAAACCTGTATAAACTTATTTCCTTTTCACATATTGAGTATTATAGTAAGAGACCGCGTATCCCTAAGAGCTTATTTATGGAAAACCGGGAAGGCCTTTTAATTGGTTCAGCCTGCGAAGCCGGAGAATTATATCAGGCCATTTTAAGGGAACAGCCTCCGGAAGAGATAACAAGGCTGGTGAATTTCTATGATTACCTGGAAATCCAGCCTCTTGGCAACAATGATTTTATGATCCGCAGCGACAAGATAAACATTTCTTCCAAAGAAGAATTAATGGATATAAACCGCAGAATAATCAAATTAGGTGAGGAATTTAATAAATTAGTTGTAGCTACCTGTGACGTCCATTTTATGGATCCGGAGGATGAGATATACCGTAGGATTATTATGGCAGGTAAAGGTTTTAAAGATGCGGATGACCAGCCACCCCTTTATTTTAGGACAACAGGGGAAATGCTTGAAGAATTCACTTATTTAGGACGGGATAAAGCTTATGAGGTGGTTATTACCAACACGAATAAAATAGCTGATATGATTGAAAAGATTTCACCGGTACGTCCGGATAAATGTCCCCCGGTTATTGAGGATTCGGATAAAACCCTCAGGGAAATCTGTTATAATAAGGCACATTCCATGTATGGACCTAATCTTCCAAAACAAGTGGAAGAAAGATTGGAACATGAGCTTCACTCTATTATAACCAATGGATTTGCCGTTATGTATATCATTGCACAAAAGCTTGTATGGAAGTCTAATGAAGACGGATATCTGGTTGGTTCCAGAGGATCAGTTGGCTCCTCCTTTGTTGCCACCATGTCAGGTATCACAGAGGTAAATCCTCTGGCCGCGCATTATTATTGTACCCATTGTTTTTATTCAGACTTTGATTCAGAAGAGGTAAAAGCTTATTCCGGAAGTTCCGGGTGCGATATGCCGGATAAAAATTGCCCGGTCTGCGGGCAGCCCTTAAGTAAAGACGGGCATGACATACCGTTTGAGACTTTCTTAGGGTTTAACGGAGATAAGGAACCGGATATTGACCTTAACTTTTCCGGTGAGTATCAGAGTAAGGCCCATGATTATACAGAGGTTATATTTGGACAGGGGCATACTTTTAGGGCGGGGACCATTGGTACATTAGCAGATAAAACAGCCTATGGATATGTTCTTAAGTATTATGAAGAGAAAGGTCAGCATAGGAGAAGGGCAGAAATTGAACGTATTGTTTCCGGTTGTGTTGGTGTAAGGCGGACAACAGGCCAGCATCCCGGAGGAATCATTGTATTACCCCATGGGGAAGAAATCTATTCTTTTACACCGGTTCAGCGGCCTGCCAATGATATGACTACTAAAACCATAACCACTCATTTTGATTACCACTCCATTGACCATAATCTTTTGAAACTGGATATTCTGGGACACGATGATCCTACCATGATCCGTATGCTTGAAGATTTAACAGGGGTGGATGCAAAAACCATCCGGCTGGATGAAGAGAAGGTTTTATCCTTGTTTGATAACCTAAGTGCCCTGAAACTAAAGGCTGAAGATATTGGAGGCTGTGATTTAGGATGTCTTGGGGTACCGGAATTTGGTACTGATTTCGTTATGCAGATGCTTCGAGATACAAAACCTAAGACTTTCTCGGATCTGGTAAGGATATCAGGACTTTCCCATGGTACCGATGTATGGTTAAATAATGCACAGACCTTAATTGCAGAAGGGAAATGTACACTTGCCACTGCGATCTGTACCCGCGATGATATCATGACTTATCTGATCTATCAGGGAGTGGATAGCGGACATTCCTTTAAAATTATGGAAAGTGTCCGTAAAGGAAAGGGACTGACTCCCGAGATGGAGGAAGAAATGCTTGCCGAAGGTGTACCGGATTGGTATATCTGGTCCTGTAAGCGGATTAAGTACATGTTCCCGAAAGCCCATGCGGCAGCATATGTCATGATGGCTTTTCGAATCGCCTATTTTAAGGTATATTATCCCCTTGCTTATTATGCGGCCTATTTTAGTATTCGTGCTTCCGCTTTTAACTATGAATTAATGTGCCTTGGCAAGGAACGGTTAGAACGTTATATGGCAGATTATAAGAGACGCAGCAATGAATTAACCAAGAAGGAACAGGATAGTTTAAAGGATATGAAAGTTGTCCAGGAAATGTATGCAAGAGGTTTTGAATTTATGCCGATTGATATTTATACAGCAAAAGCCCATCATTTTCAGATTATTGATAATAAATTGATGCCTTCCTTAAGTACCATTGAAGGCTTAGGGGATAAAGCAGCTGACGGTGTAGTTGAAGCTGTAAATGATGGCAGGTTCTTATCAAGGGATGATTTCAGAAGCCGCTGCAAGGTCAGTTCTACAGTTGTAGACTTAATGGTAGATCTGGATTTAATGGGAGATTTGCCTATCTCCAATCAGATTTCTTTGATGGACTTTTTACAGTAGGGTATTTAAACTAGATTTGGTTGAGAAAGAAAATTATCAGCTTGTAGAATGATACGAAAACAGGGAGAAAGATTGTTTTGTTATATTGAGTCTATTTTTAAAACTTTTTGAAAAACTTTAAAAATAATACTTGCATTCTTACTGGAAATGTTGTAAAATACTCATTGTTGTAAGGCTCATTGGTCAAGTGGTCAAGATGTGGCATTCTCAGTGCTGAGACAGGGGTTCGACTCCCCTATGAGCTGTCAAAATTTATTCTAAAAAATGATGTCCTGTGGTAAAATCCGCAGGACATCAAGCTTTTTGGGGCTATTTTGCCCGTCATTAAGGTATTCGTTTTGATGAAATTTTTTAGCGAACTCACCCACACACCCACATTCTCGCTCAACAAGGAACCCAATCTACGTTTGAATGCGAGGACCTCCTCACCATCCTACGCCGAGTTGCCGTAAATACTGTACCAGTCATCACTGTTGATGTTAGTCTACAATCTTCTTAATCAAGTCATTATATTCTTCTCCCTTTTCAATGTTGGCAATATGGCCGGTATCTTCAAATTCTATGACCTCTATTAAGTCATTTTTGTCTAAATACTGTTGATATTCCTTCAAATATTTATTAATATCTTTATCTTTGGGATTCTTAATAATTGTAATTGGCACATTTGTTTTTTCTAGAACTTCTAAATAAGAATAATTACCTAGCAATATATGAGACGCAATAACGGCTTGGGGTGTCGTTTTAATCATAATATCATATAGCTTCTCTTTTGCTTTAGGAACATCTGTCGCATGTGTAGCGGCGAAACGAATATATCCTTCAAAACCCATAAGTTTAATTAACACTTTATCCATAAGATACACTAAGGAGATTAATACTTTGGGTAATATAAGTTCAGGTGTTGTTCCGTTGGTAATTAAGTGACTAATAAGTTTAGGACGTAGTTTCATTATATGATAACCTAATACGCCTCCCATTGAATTGCCTATCCAAATACACTCATTAATACCTAATCGATCTAGAACATTTATAATTGTATTTCCATAGGATTCAATGGTGAAATATCGATTTTCCTCTGGTTTCCATGACTCTCCGTGTCCTTGCAAAGAAAATGCTAAAACATGATATTCGTCTTCAAAAAACTCCATTTGATTATCCCACTGGTGAATCTGACTACCTAATCCATGAGCAAAAACAATAGTTCTGGAATTCTTAATGCCACCTTCACATATTTCTATCCTACCTTCATCTAACTGTACAAATTTTGTTTTCATTCAATGCCTCCTTTATTCCCTTACCAAGTCTAAATGAACACTGAGCCCCGTCAAATAGTTCTTCTTACTTGCTTCATCAAAAACATTGCCTTTAAAATTATTCATAAATCGCTCATTATAACCTTTAATAATAAATTGAATATGTTCATATAATGTTGGATTGATTTGAATGTTTTCATATATTCTACTAAGATAAATACTGCTACCATCAATTAAATAATTATTAACACTTTTTAGTAACGGATTATTTAGCTCAGCCATTACTTTATAGAAAAACTTATAAAGCTTAGGCTCAAGGATTAAGATATCAAATTCTGTCTCGCAAAATTTAAGTATTTGTTTTTTCCAATCCTTATCCTTAACAAGTTCAATATGTTCATTAATGTATCTAGTTAAGTACTCTGTTGCAAAACTAACTAAGTACTCATACAGCTCAAGCTTTGTTGGGAAATACTTAAAAAGGCTCCCCTTTGAAACTTTCAAAGTTTTAACAATTCTATTCGTTGAAGCCAGTTCGTATCCGTAGGTTCCAAATTCTTCAATCGCTGCTTCAATAATTCGTTGCCTTTTCTCCATAGGTATATTTTCAAAACTATTTGTCATATAACATTCCTTTATCGTAAATGTCATTGCTTACGTTAATGTTTCTTCTCGGTGACCACGTGGTCACTATTTAAGATTAGCACACCTAACTAAATTTGTAAAGCCTAGTAACATGGTTTTATTTCAAAGAAGAACAATGTAATACATCCATTGACAATCCAGCAAATTGAAAGATTTAATTATTTCTCCAGCATTGAAAATAATACTTCTCCGTAAGGTATCAGTAGGTCGTCACGTCTTTTTCGACTGTTCACGGCACGTTGAAGTTCACTTAATGCCATGACTTGCTTGACCTCAAGGATGCGTTTCAAGATTTGATATTTGATATTTTATATTTCAGAAATGAGAGTTCGAATCCACCACCAAAATCAGAAGATATCGATTTCGGTAATAAAACATAAATAGCCTTAGAAACATGGCATTTTAGAGATTAGGTAATCAAAAAGTAATCAAACAAATATTCGAGTTTCGAAAGAAAGGAGATATTTGTACATCGGACAAAATTAAAAGCAACAAGAGATAATAACTCGGGTTGCTTTTTTATGTATTTATCTAGCCATTTCTCTTCATCATCATTCAATTCTCATATCTCATTCCAAATTACTTCCGTCATCATTTTTCCTATACTAAAATAATATTCAAATTTTAGGTTGAATATATCCTAGAATAAGCATATAATAATATCATAGGAAGGATGGTGTTATTATGAAAGTTGATTTAAACAATTTGATATCAATAACAGAAGCGAATCAGAATTTTTCAAAGGTAGCTCGTATGGTAGATGAAAACGGAGCAGCGGTTATTTTGAAAAATAATGCTCCAAGATACGTAATTATAGATTATAGTAAATTACAGGAAGATAAAGTTGCTGAGAATGAAATGGTAGAGGAAGCAGCAACGAAATATCTTGCTCAGTATGCAGAAGCTTTTGAGGAATTAGCAAAATGACTAAGTTAAATAAAGAACAAATCTTAATGCTTCATTTCATGGCAATAAAGCAATCTGGCGGTCTAGATGGTGTCAGGGATAATGGTTTGCTTGATATGGTAATGCATGCACCGTTTCAAACGTTTGAAAGTACGGAGTGATATCCATCGATACAAAGCAAAGCGGCTGGATTGGGAATAAAAGAATCGGTATCTTGGCTATGCTGGTTTTTCTGGATGTTAATCAGGTAGAGATTATACATAAGGCGGTTTGAAGAAAAAGATTTTCTGCAGTTCCATACACTATTAGATTTGTGGCCGTACTGGCAGTTGCAGAAAAATAATGTCAGACCGTTCTTTGAGTGGCAACTATCGAATTATAATAAAATGGATATTGAACATGGTCATGTTTGTTTCGGTATCTTTTTGAAAGATCAAATATGCCGATTGGTACTATAAGCTTGAATGAGCATGATGATTTGCGCGAACCGGAAATGGGGTATGGTATTTTAGAAAACTATCGTGGGAAGGGTTATGCGAAGGAAGCATCAAAAGCTGTATTAACATGGGAGAAATTCTATTTTAATATTACAAGTCTGGCAGGAACTGCAGAAGTAAGTAGTCTGGCATCGCAAAAGGTATTGAAATATTGCGAATTTGAGCTGATTGGAGTAAAAATCCTGGAAGTACATATTATGCAGGAACGATATGATTTTATGACATATAGATATATATTTTAGAATAAATTGAATAAGTAGTATTTTCGCTTTTAAAATTTAGGAGTATGGACTCACCAGAGGTGCACATTACATTTGGTGAGTTCATTTTTGTATTAACAATTTTATGTCGGGCGAGAACTCGTTAACATTTATTTAAAGGTGAATAATCTTGCTATATTGCAAAAGGGGGATTGTGGAAATTAATATAGCGAAGTATGGGATAATATGTTATTCTAATACCAGTTAGTGAAATATGCTTATGTACTTTAGTATTTTGCCTTAAAAGTTGTTAATAGGCTGATATACAAGTGAACTATGAAATAAGGAGATGATTCTTATGCTAGATAAGTCAATTCCATATAAAAATCTGTTAATGAAATGTATGAAGATAAATGAGAATGCATTAACATCACTTCCTGATGGTGTACATTCAAAATGTATAGGGATGGGGATGAAGGTCTTTGGGCTGATATTGAATTATTATTGGTGAGTTTAAATTCATGACAAGGGAACAGGTAACATTCCAGTAGGTACTTGTATGGCGTGGCATGACTTGAAAGATAGCCAAGAGGTGGCTTCTATGCTTTAAAAAGTGAAACATTTTCTGATTTTACTAATGAGTTTGAGGAAGCGGTTCGGGTTTTAGAAAACTATTTGAATCAGCCTTGTTTTCATAGGTTGATTGATACAGCTGATTAATATGATGCTTGGAGGAAATCAATGAAAAATATTATTACTATACAACACACGCAATCCGTTCATCATACAAATGGTATGGTCGGAGCATGGACAGATTGGGAATTGACGGAGTTGGGAAGAAAGCAGGCATTTAACATAAGTAATGAATTAAAAAATGAATTGATAGAAAATGATTATGTAGTATATTCATCCGATTTACAAAGAGCAATTCAAACAGCCGAACCGCTGTTACAGCATACGAAATCGAAACTTATTATAAGAAAAGATTCTGATAATATTGCTTCAAAAGAGCCAGTAAAAACACAATTTTTCACAGAAATGCGTAATGTGATTTATGACTTCAATAATAACATAAAAGTTTATGACACTATAGATTTATATTTAGCAAAAAGACCGTAATACACAGTATAAGCATTAGGCGAAGTTCAGTTGGTTCGTTGTCTTTAACCAATATCGAAGTAATTCGAACTGTTTATTATGTTTATTAGCATAGGAGCATCAAGAGTGATAATGATTCGTCATCGGTGATGATAGAGAATCTGGTGATAAAGTAAAAATAATTTAAAAATAAAACAAAAGAATAAAAGGAAGTATCTTATGATTACAATATATGATTGGTTTGGTTATGAACTGACTATAAAGGAACGTTATCAGTTAATAAAAGAAGCGGGGTTTGATTTTATACCAAGCGTTTATAAAAGCGAAAAGACTGGAGGAATTAAGATTTAATAGACAATAAAAAAGCTAGGATTCTTTAGCATTCAGCAAAATGTACATTAAATATGAACTTAGACAAAAGTTGATTCACAAGATATAAAGTTACATTGGACAAACCATATTATGTAAAGGAGTTACATGATTGAGAATGCGATTAGTAAAGTTAAATGCAAAATATAGAAAACATTTGAATGATATGATGGAGGAATGGTATGCCACAGGAGAAGAAATCATTCCTTATGCTATAAGAAGGCTTGATTTCCGTGATTTTGATAATTATATGAATTGGTTAGAAGTTAAAAATGATAAAGAGGACCTGGTACCGGATTCTACATATTTCTGTTTAGATGAGGAAAGAGATATCTTTGTTGGTGCAGTTAATATTCGACATTATCTTAATGATTCTTTACTCTTAAATGGAGGTCATATTGGAGATGGTGTGAGACCTTCGGAAAGAAGAAAGTGAATAGCGACCGAGATGATTAATCTTGCACTAAAAGAATGCAAGCAAATTGGAATAGATAAAGTTTTAATGGTATGTGATAAGGATAATATCGGTTCTGCTAAAAGTATTCAGAAGAATGGCGGTATCCTTGAAAATGAAGTTATTGTGGATGGGATAGTAGAACAAAGATATTGGATTACTATTGAATGAAAATTCTGTTAGTAGTGAGGATGCTATGAGAAATTTGATTGAATTG
The DNA here is from genome assembly GCA_049692775.1 of Anaerocolumna sp. GTDB lineage: Bacteria > Bacillota > Clostridia > Lachnospirales > Lachnospiraceae > Anaerocolumna. Next base: position 44,555 of record JBAVPE010000121.1, read on the forward strand.
AAGGATTTAACGAGAGAAGAAATATTTCAAGTATTTGAGTTGGCGGATAGAATCCGGCAAAGTGAATATAGCCATTTCCTCTCAGGTAAAACAGTGGTGCTATTTTTCCCGGGTTCAAGTATCAGAACCAGGGTTACATACGAAAAGGGAATCAATTTATTAGGCGGTCATACAATTCTGTTTGATAGTGATGCATTAGAAAAGAAGGAAATGATAGAAGATGTTATTGGGTATTTAAATAACTGGGCAGATGCGATTGTTGTAAGACATAGTGATATAGAACTTGTAAAAGAGATATCAAAATACGCAAAAATTCCTGTAATCAATGCGATGACAAAAGCCAATCATCCCTGCGAAATACTTGCTGATTTGTATGCACTTTAAAAATTGCGAAAAGATTATTTAAAAGCAGAATATTTATATATTGGTCCACCCAGCAATATTGGTCGGACTTGGCTAGAAGCTTCTGATTTACTTGGTTTTTCATTTACCGGGTGCTGCCCGAGCGGATATGAAATGGAAAGCACAAACATTGTTTATGATATAGCTGATGCGATAATGGATAAAGACATTGTGTTAACTGATTCTCTAAGTAAGGAACAATTACAAGATTTTAATGATTACCAGATTACATGTGAGTTGATGGATAAAGCGAATGATAATGCTTTGTTAAATCCATGTCCTCCATTTTTCAGAGGCGAAGAAGTGGCAGATGATGTTCTAAGCAGTAAATATTTTGTAGGGTACGATTTCAAAAAATCATTACTTGAAGTACAGCAGGCCATAATAGTTTTTACGATGACAAATCAGGGAGGAAATTTTTTGCAAAAAACATTTTCTGAAATTAAACTTTTTCAAGTGAAGCCTGAGAAACTTGAACTATTTGAAGCTATTGCATACTGTTCTTTTTGGGAGTTTGATAGCAAAGAGAATTATGGCAAAGCAACAAAATGGTTCTTTGAAACCTATTTGAAAGATATTCAAAAACTACTGATTGCCCCATTTGACATTAATTGCGGTAATTCACTATAAAAATAGGAAAACAGAAAATAATTTACTAACATGATATTGATGGAGATTACGACTTGTATATGAATTGTAAATATTAAAATAATACAGGGATTTAAACAAGTCTAATGTATAAGAATTTTGATTAGTTTATTTGAAATTTGATATGGGGGATGAATATGTTGCGGTTTGGTATGCCAACGCTGATTGAAATTAGGGATTTGGAAGAGACGGCCATACTATGTAAAGAATTAAGGCTAGATTTTATTGAATTAAATATGAATCTTCCGCAGTATCAGATAGAACTTCTTGAGGATACAGATAAGTTTCTGAAGATAGCGGAACAGTATGGAATTTATTATACAATACATCTGGATGAAAATCTGAATCCCTGTGATTTTAATAAAGCAATTTCAAAAGCTTATTCTGATACTGTAAAAAGAACGATAGATGTTGCAAAGAAGCTTCAAATTCCAGTAATAAACATGCATATGAATAAAGGAGTGTATTTTACATTACCCGATAAGAAGATATATCTGTTTGAAAAATATAATACAAATTATATGTCTGAGATAAAAGCTTTCGAAGAACTTTGTAGCGAAGCAGTTGGAGATTCGGATATTAAAATATCAATTGAAAACACAGATGGATACTTGGAATATGAAAAAACGGCGATGGAATGCCTTTTGAAAAGTGAGGCTTTCTCATTAACCTGGGATATCGGTCATTCGCATACTGCGAAAAATATAGACGAGCTGTTCATCTTAAAACATACGGATAGATTAAGACATTTTCATATTCATGATGCAGCTGGAATCAAGAACCATTTAACACTTGGGGGTGGTGAAATTAACCTAAAAGAGAGATTGAAGATAGCTGAAGAATATGGCTGTAGATGTGTTATAGAGACAAAAACGATTGAAGCCTTAAGGGAATCCGTAAAATATATGGAGAAATATTTGGATTTTACAGATAAATCTGAATGTTAGAATTGGAACGAGGTGCTGAATGAATCAAGAAATTGAACGTATTTTATTAGAAAATGGTGCATCTATGGTCGGGTTTGCTAAGATTGATGAACTATACAGTAATGTGGATTTGAATGGACCAAGAAGTGAAGATTCTGTAACAGAGCCAATAAACATACCGAATTATCCATTTGGAATATCTATTATTCTTGTTCATCCCAAGGATGTCATAAAGAATATTAGCAATTCTCCCACGATGGATTATTATGATGCATATCATAGATTAAATAATAAGCTGGATAATTTAGCAATTCTATGTGCCGAATACATAAAGGAGCAAGGTTATAACGCATATCCGCAAACGGTCTCAGCTACGAAAGAATATGGGATATTTCGGACAGTAATGCCTCATAAGACAGTAGCCGTTCATGCAGGATTGGGCTGGATTGGAAAGAGTGCATTATTTATTACAGAAAAATATGGTTCAGCTGTTCGATTAACATCGGTACTGACGGATGCTCCATTGGAATATAACAAACAAATAATGGCACCAAAATGTGGAAGCTGCATGCTCTGTACATCCGCATGTCCAGGGAAGGCTATTTCCGGACGTGTTTGGAGTCCTGGGCTTGACCGTGATGAATTTTTTGATGCTATGGCTTGCAGGAAGAAAGCAAGAGAAATTGCAGCTAAAACCATTGATAAGCAAATCACACTGTGTGGTAAGTGTATCGAAGTATGCCCATATACCAGAAAATATACACTCGATATATGACAACGAAATACAAGGGAATGCGGAGGAAAAAATGATAATGAATTGTGAATTTTGGTTGGCATTAGATAATTTAATAAGTCAATCTGAAATAGTAATTGATAGACTAAAAGGGACTGCTCATCCAAGATATCCGGATTTTATTTATAAAGTGGATTATGGCTTTCTGAAAAATACTACCGCTATGGATGGAGCAGGAATCGATGTATGGGTTGGAACGGATGAGAGAAAAAGCATCGATGCAATCATATGTACCGTTGATTTAATGAAGAGAGATTCAGAAATTAAGATACTGATTGGATGCACGGAGGAAGAAAAACAAATTGTTTATAAAACTCATAATGAATCAGAACATATGAAAGGTATTCTAATAAGACGGGAAAAGTAAATAATAGATTCTTATATTATAATTTTCCTGATTGTAAAACAGGGGAGATATCTATGTTAAAAGTAAATTTTTACGATAATATCGATGACAGTTTATTGAAATTTGCTGTTATTGTTTCTAAAAGTCAAGGAAAATGGGTGTTCTGTAAGCACAAGGAACGAAGTACCTATGAATGCCCCGGAGGACACAGAGAAGCAGGCGAGGATATTTTAGCAACTGCCAAAAGAGAACTTTATGAAGAAACCGGTGCAGTTGAATACTCTATAAAGAAAATATGCGTATATTCTGTACGTGGTAATGACGGAGTGGTTGAAAATAGTACAGAGACGTTTGGCATGCTATATTTTGCTGATATTACCAAGTTTGAAGAACTGCCGGGATTTGAAATTGAAAAGATAGAATTATTTGATAATCTGCCTGTCAACTGGACTTATCCGGAAATTCAGCCAAAATTATTGGGGAAAGTGCATAATATTTAAAATGTATAAAGAATGATAACTGATATTAGGAAAGCATAAAGCGGAGCATGAACCTTATGAATCTGTAAAATATGAGATTACTCCGCAGGAAGATTTTAGCCAGTGCTATGTTGCGATTTATGAAATTTCTCCGATGAAATCGAATTATCCATATCACTATCATGCAGCGAATACGGAAGTATTTTATATTATCAGTTGACAAGGCATCTTAAGAACACCGAATGGAGATAGAAGCATAAAAGCAGGAGACTATATTGTTTGTCCTCCATCAGAAAATGGAGCACATAAATTAATTAATAATTCAAACAGTGAAGTGCTAAAATATATAGATTTTGACACGACAAATTCACCCGATATTATTAGCTATCCGGATTCAGATAAAACAGGAATCATCATTCATAACGGGTCCAGTATGTTTTTCAAAAATAATGATAAAGCGAACTACTATGACGAAGAAAATATTAACTGAATTGTTTGAGGTGTATAATGGATATAACGATAGGAATAGAAAATATAAATTCTTCTGATGCCATTACATTAATGGATGAACTATCAGCGGAATTGGAGCATATCACAGGAAACAGCGGTAGAGGTAGTTTTGGCAATGCTAATATCAAAAATCCAAGGTCAATATTTGTAATTGCAAGGGAAAGTGATATAGCGGTCGGATGCGGAGCATTCCGTGAATTATCAGATGATACCGCCGAAATTAAGCGGATGTATGCCAGAAAAAAGTCTTCTGGTGTAGGTGGCAAAATCCTTGCTCATCTAGAGGAACAGGCGAAGAAATTTGGATACAGCAGAATTATCTTGGAAACAAGAAAGTGCAATGAAAAGGCGGTGTCCTTTTATCAACGTCACGGATATAGAGTGATAAAAAATTATGGAAAGTATGTAGAGATGCCAGAGGCTATATGTTTTGAAAAAATACTCAAATGACGTTAAGTTAGGAGATACAATGTAAACACTAATATTTAACGAATCGGAAGGCTGATATTGGAGGAATAAAAATATATATCAAAGTATTGCTTATCACACATTACAAATAGTAACATTTTTCCCGGAAGTTAATCATTTTGATTATATCGTTTTATGGGATGACAATTTAAAACAAGAGGTTATGACTTTAGCTATTAATGAAGATGCCATAAAGCAGTTGGCTGAAATATATTATGGAGAATATAGAAACCAAAATGACGGGTTAGAAACATCATTTAGGTCAGACAGTTGTGACAAACTGTCTGACCGGTTTTCCTTTATAGATATTCATTCAATCGTTCTATTTATATCCGTAAATTAAGTGTTATTTCTTACAATACCCGGATCTGGAATTCAGAAAAGGCATCACTTAGTGGTTTTATAAGAATCTTTTTATGTTGAACGGAACCATCCTCCATTTCGATATCCACTTTAATGATTATATCATTTACATAATAATTACCATCTTCATCTGTAGTGGCTGCAATGACTAAGCCATATTGTTTATTTGTTTGCTCTGCATAAGATACTGTATATGAATTTCCTATTAGTTTTGTTATATTTTCAGTAGTTTCACCCTGTTCATGATAACTGAAAATAAAATTATCCTCCTGACTTAAATCGAGTTTCGTATATTCTTCTATGGGCATACGTATATTCTCTACGTAGTAAGCATCTGCATCTAATCTATTATTCCGGGTAACTACCTGATTGGTACAGGTATACGTTATCGTCTTAATATTCTCATCTTTACATATGAAATTAATATTATAATTGACAAAGGAATCAGATTCATGTCCTTGTTTATCTAAAGTGGAAGCTCCAATTAAAGGCATCGCATTTAATTCAAAATTGACAAAATCTTTTGTGAGCGTTATTTCATTTTCTGCGGCATATACATTGATTATTATTTCCGGAGATTTTTTACTAAAATCAATAAAAAATAGTGTTAATACGATACCAAACAATATGGGTATAAATTTTACGGTTCTTAATTTATTCACTCTTTTTGTTTTCTTATTTAATAATTCTTCTATTTTAATTTTCTTAACTTCAATTTCCAACATCGATTTTTTATATTGATCCATATTCATATTCTACCTCCAAAATATTCTTCAAAATTTTTCTACCACGAAAAAGCCTTGATCTTATTGTATTCTCATTGATATTCAATACATTACTTATTTCATTAATTGACAGATCCTCATAATAGTGTAAATGAATAATAAGCCTATACTTTGGAGGTAATTCCATGACAGCATAAAATACTTCATGTTTTTCCGGTTCATTAAATGGATAAACGTCTTCCAAAGGAATTTTTCTTAAGTTCCATATAGACCGGTAAAATTTTTTGCATTCATTAATGGTCACTCTGATTAACCATGCCTTTTTATGTTCGTCACCATTAAACTCTGTTGAATCTGTCATATATTTGATTAAGACATCCTGTAAGATATCTTCTGCAGTAACTTTATCTTTGGTATAAGAAAGAGCTACTTTGTAAATTGTATCTGAATATTGTTCAATGGTTTGATTAATCGTGTCATGAGTTTTCGTTATTACGTTTTTCATAGAAACCTCCTTTCAATTTTAACATCCATTAGCAGGTCAAAATAATGCATAAAAAATAAATTTATTTATAAAATCAGTAAGCAGCAATAGTTATCTGAATAATTATGATATTAGAGGAACATTTAAAAAGGATAAATTCATGGGTTGTGTAACATCGTGAATAATTAAAAGGATGGAGAGAATTTTATATGAAGGTTTGCACACACGGCAGAAGAGAAATAGCAGATATTACATAAGAATTTTCTATTTACCAAGTTTAGACGGGTAGTTACATTTCATTATAACGATAGATAATAATGGTAATGACATTAAGACAGGGTAGATATTGATATGATATCTACCCTGTCTTAATGCCTGCTATTAGAATTATTTAAAAGTATCATGATTCTTATCCGAAGACCTTGTATTATAAATAATGCATGGAACCCTGCATTTTTTATGATTAAGGTTTTTGGGGTTACTGGATTGAATTAAGCGGTAATATAAATGATCTAATATACTATTAAAGATAAATACAGTGATAGCAAAGGTAATGATCCAAGGTAAAAAAGGTTGTAAAGGTAATAAAAAATATCTTATATATGAATTCCATATAAATTCTTTCGTCAATATATCAGCTAACATATCCCACCTCCGTTTTATTAGCTTCCACGTCAATATTATTATAACACTATTCATGTTATTACAATTATAGTGTAAAACGGAGTATCTGTAAAGTTAGAATTTTATTAAAATTAAAGTTCTAATAAAATAATTAAAAATTAATAAAGGAATAATGCGGATACCGGTGCATTCAGAATGGAAAGCTATATTAATTTAATAAACAATCAGTTCTATATTATAATATTAAGTTCAGTTTCTGCGATTTCAATGAGATTCATATTAACTACAAAGTCACGTATTTTTTCTATATCATCATATAGGTATCGGTCCTGTTCCAAAACCGGCACCGTATCCCTCACAAAGTCGCGGATTTTTTTTTATACAGGTGATTGAGCCAGCCCTTCCTCCCTTAAGTCGATTGCCTGTAGTGCGGTCATAAGCTCAATCGCAGTCATATACTGTAACTTTCCGGCAGCTTCATAGGCTTTTTGGCAGGAACGGTAGGCCATGGATACCGGATCTTCCTGTCCGGCACAAGTCGTAATACTATCAATAGAGGCCGGGGCAGCAAGCAGTCTGATTTCCGCAATTAAACCGGCTTGTGTATACTGGGGAATCATAAAACCACTATTTAGGCCGGGATTTTTAACTAAAAATGGTGGGAGTCCGTCATTTATATGATGATTTATAAGACGGTCCGTACAGCGTTCAATCAAGATGCCTATATTAGCACAGGCGATTGTTAATATATCGCTGTGGGTAGCAAGAAAGGTTCCGTCAAAGTTACCTGTCATCAGCGCTTCGCCGCTGCGCCAAAACCGGTTGTAACACCATATATGGCACGGTTTTCCTCCAGAAATGTATCCACTAAATTCCGGCTTTTCCTAACCGTATGAACAAAATCCGTATGATAATCTAATTGGGCATGATATTTCGCGACGGCTATAAATTCTTCTAAAGTAAGACACCCATTAAATAATTCTACTTTTTTTATTTTTTTGGCTTGTATTACGGATATTCCCTTCATTTAACTCCACACCTTTCGATTTTATGAGCTTTCTAACGGTTTATAATCTCAATTGCACTTTTGGGACAGGTAGTGGCACAGATTCCGCATCCTACACATTTTTCCGGATTAAAGTAAATTTTATTCCCTGTTTTGAAAAAAGCCTCTAAATTACAGCGTTTGACACATAGACTACAGGCTATACATTTATCAGGATGAAATGCTGCTATTGTATTTGTAATGGGCCAGATGCCGGTCATGTTACATTCTTTTGCTGCCTGATATACAAAACAGCAATCACCGCAGCAATTGCACATACCATATTCACCTTCTATGGTATGCATCAGGCCGTCTTTATCGCAAGTCCTGACTAATTGAATGGCTTCTTCTTTGGTAAGCAGCCTTGCCTGACCGCGGTGAAGAGAAGAGTTTGGCTCCGTACTAAAGGAAATACAGGTTTCCCTGGCATGACCGCAGTTATCAAAAATATTTCTGCAGTCGCAGGTGCGGACGGAGATAAGTCCATTATAATTTTCTATGAATTGAATGGCATCGGATAAAGGAGCAACCGTATCTTTCCTTTCGCTGTTTTCCCATCGGGGTTTATTTATGGAAATAAAAGCATCCAGATACCAGTGGTTTATTTTATCCCGTTCTGTCCGGCTGATGTTTAACCATATATCAGGTTCATATTGGCAGAAGACACCCAGCCGCTCATAGAAATTACCGATTAACCAATGATTCACCGAATCCAGATCCCTGTTGACGATACTTTCCTGATAAGCAGTATTTAATAAAATTTCCGAAGTTTCAATCGGAATACCTGCTTTGACGGCGTATTCTCCTGTAGTAAAGATGCTGTCCTAATTGGTGCATTTGTTACAATGTCTCAGTTAGAGGGAGATCCATTTATTAACTCAATCGGTAATGCTTTAACAACAGCCTCCGGAATGCTTGGTTCCACACAGATCAGAAATCTGGCAACCATTGGCGGCAATATTGGAAATGCATCTCAAAGCGCAGATCTGGTACCTGTTCTGGCAGCATGTAATGCTAAAATTATCATCCTAAATTCAAAAGGAAGGCAAATAGAATATACAATGGAAGAATTTATTCCAGGCAGCGGAAAAACCTTATTAAAACAAGATGAGGTTATTTGGAGTATCCGTATACCGAAAAGTAACCGCCTGTCTGCTTTTTATAAAGTAGGTGCCAGAAAAAGTGTAACGGTTTCTAAAATAAATGGTTGCATCAGTGCGGTTATTGAAAATGGAATTATAAAAGAGCCGTGTATTTATCTGGGTGCAGTCGGTAACAAGGCTTTAAAAGCGCCAATCCTTGAAAAAGCAATCGATGGAAAGGATATAGATGATTTTATAGGACAGTTCAACCATATAAAAGCAGATACGGTTAATAGTACTCAAATAGAATGGCTGAAAGCAGCGTCTGAAGCACAAATAGAAGCCAATATCCCGGACCGGCCTTCCAAACAGTATAAAAAGAAGGCCGTGTTTGGGCTTTTATTGAATATATTAGAAGCTTTAAAAAAGCAATATGCTTTGAATCTAAACAGAAGGCAAGATTAAATATAGGAGCCTCCCGGCATCTAAAATATCAATAAAAACTGCAATGGGAGTTTTCGGGAATATTCTTTAAGGGAAAGGAGGAACCAGATGCGTAATTTAAATTATGTCGGTAAAAGCGTGGAGCGTGAAGATTCCTATCAGAAAGTAAGGGGTAAAACAAAGTTTATCTGTGATATGAAGCGGGTGGGAATGCTTTATGCAAAACTTGTTTTAAGTAAGAAAGCACATAGCCTGGTGGAGATAGATACTTCGGAGGCAGAAAAAGCAGAGGGTATTTTGGCTGTATATACCTTTAAGGATGTACCAAAAGTTACTTATAATGCCCATAAGTGGTATCCGGGCACCAATGATGTGGAGGATCAGTACATTTTAAGTGACCGTGCCAGATATATGGGAGACCATATTGCTTTAGTAGTCGGAACCAGTAAACAGGCGGTGGAACAAGGCGTATCTTTGGTAAAAGTTACTTATTCGGAACTTCCGGTAATAACCGGTATTAAAAATGCGAAAAAGAACGGGGAGATCAGGGAAGGAATATCAAATCTGGCATTTCATAAGACCATTGAATGCGGCGATTATGAAAAAGCAAAAGAACTGGCGGATTTGGTTGCCACGACGACTGGAAGTACCCAGAAAATCCACCATAGTGCCATAGAGCCCCATATTTGTTTAAGTGAAATTGATGAGACGGATACCCTGGTAATCTGGAGTCCCTGCCAGGTGGCAAGCCAGATACAGTATCATGTAAGTACACTCCTGCATCTGCCTTAAAAATGCTCCAAGGCCCTTTGTGTTTTCGAAGAATATGAATCACCGGCTAATCCGGCTTCTTATGCAGTAAGTTTTGTAGAGATCCGGGTAGATGCTTATACCGGCCAGGTTGATTTACTGGATTGTCTTGCAGTACATGATATTGGTAAGGCTGTTAACCGGATGCTGGCAGAAGGCCAGATTGAAGGAGGAGCCCATATGAGCATGGGTATGGCTTTATACGAAAATATTGACATTGATGGATCCGGTACTGTCAGATCAAGAAGCTTTTCAAAATATCATCTGCTAAATGCCCCGGATACACCGAATATACGGACTTTACTTGTTGAAGAAAAGGAACCGAAAGGACCCTATGGGGCAAAAAGTGTAGGTGAAATAGCGGCGGTTACCCCTGCTCCAGCCATTGTCAATGCAATTAATGAAGCATTGGGAACCAGCTTATCCCATTACCCGGTAACACCGGAGAAAATTATCGAAGCACTGTACAGTGATGAAATTCATAAAGTAAATTAAAAATAAAGCATAAGCATTATTTAAAAAGTCTCAGCGATTAAGAAAGACAGGGTGATGTGGTTGGAATTTATACAACTAGACGGAAAACATCTTACTTTAGGGCAGTATGAATTAATTGTAAGAAAAAAGATACTGGTGAAAATAACGAAGGAAGCGTTGGAACGAGTGCAGGCGGCAAGAACATTAATATATGAACTTGATAAAAAGTGTGAAAAAGTCTATGGGCTTAATACCGGAGTAGGTTGGAATAAAGACAGGAATGTTTGTCAGGATTTCTTTGATATTTATAATAAATCACTGCTCCGCAGCCATTGTATCGGTATTATGCCGGACTGCACGGAGGAAGAAGTACGGGGTGCTGTTAATCCGGTTAAATGGATTATTAGCAGGCCATACCGGGGTATCAGAAGAAATAGTCAGATATATGGCGGAATTCTTAAATAAAGGTATTCATCCGGTTGTATGTAAAAGAGGTTCCATAGGGGAAGCTGATATTGGCACGCTTTCTGCAATGGGATTGGTTATGATCGGGGAAGGAGAGGCTTATTATGAAGGGAAACGGCTTACCGGAGCAAAAGCTCTTGTTAAGGCTGGTTTAACTCCTCTTACCCCCAAAGATGGTCTTGGTATTATATCCTCTAATGCCCAATCGGCTGCTTTCGCAGCCAACTTTTTGTTGGAAGCAGGACATTTCTTAAAGGTCAGCCAGTTAGTTTATTGTCTGTCGTTAGAAGCTTTAAATGGTGTAACAGCTCCCTTGGATAAAACAGTGAATGAACTTAGAGGTTACAGTGGACAGATATCCTCCGCTAAGCTGTGCAGAAGCTTTCTTACCGGAAGTTATTTATTTGAGAATAATTCTGAACGGGCATTACAGGACCCTTTAAGTTTCAGGGATCACTGTGCAGTAACGGGAGCAGTTTTGGATGCATACCAATATGTCAATCAGCAATTGGTAACTGAGTTAAATACAACGGATGACAATCCCTGTCTTATACCGGAGGAAGGCAGAATGAGCGGCAGTGCTAATTTTGAGCCTTTAGCCTGGGTTTTGGGAATAGAAATGTTTACCATCGGATTAAGCCACATCTCTAAAATGATTGCCAAACGGCTTATCAAATTAGTTAATCCCCAATTTACAAAGCTGCCACGTTTTTTATCTCCAAGGGAAGAGGCCGTAATAGCTTTTAGTACCGTACAAAAGACAATCGTATCACTGGACGCGGAAAACCGGATGTATGCCGCTTCCTCCTCCATGGACTTTATGGAGCTTGCCGGGGGTATAGAAGACCATGCAACCAATGCACCTATGACAGTGGAAAAAGGAAGAAAATTACTGGACAACTTATATTATATGATTGGAATTGAGCTGATGCACAGTGTCCAGGCGATTGATTTGAGAAATCAAAAAGCACTTAAGGAATGTAAAGATGCCAAAGAGCAATCAGATGTAACAAAAGATAAGATGAAAACCCGGCTTAATACAGATGAAGAGAAAAACATTCATAAAATTAAACTGGGTCTTGAAACAACAAAGCTTTATGAATCCTTCAGGCAGCAGGTCAGTTATTTGGGTGAAGACAGAAATTTATCGATTGATATACAAAAGAGTTATGAATTTATAAAAGAATATAACTATATAGAGTAAATGAATGTATCTAAAAAGTGATTCTTTATATGCTATCTTTTTATGGGAAATGAATCCATGATTCTTGGAATAAGAATTTATTACATATGAGAAAAATTAAAGGAAAAACCTGGACCAGGTTATTTTATACCCAATAAAAATACTCTTTCATACAAAGAATAATTAAAAAGGAAGGATAGGTTGAAAGAAAAAACAATAAAAGAAAAGGATGTGTTATACAATGGGTGTTAATATGAAAATTAATATTGAACGTCTGGAAAGGAATTTATTTAACCTGGCTAAGATTGGGAAGAATGAAACCGGTGGTATAGACCGGGCACTGGGAAGTGAAGAAGACAGGGAGGCCAGGAAATGGCTGATTAATTATTGGAAAGGACAGACGGGAATGCCTGTTCGAATTGATGCTGTTGCGAATATGTGGGTAAGACGGGAAGGAGGCGGTGATGAACCTGGCATGCTGGCACCAATTGTCCTTGGTTCCCACCATGATGCAGTGCCTAACGGCGGAATGTATGACGGGGCATTAGGAGTTTTAGCCGCAACGGAGGTTCTTCAGACCTTAATTGACCATAATATACAAACAAGACATCCTATTGAGGTGGTGTCCTTTACAGGAGAAGAACCAAACCCTTACAACGTGTCAACCCTGGGAAGCAAAGTATTGTCCGGCAGACTAAAAAAGACAGATTTACAACAACTTAAGAGCGTTAAGGATAACAGCTCTTTAGCTGACTGTATTGAAAAAATCGGCGGGAATATTGAACTGGCGGATAATATATTGATAAAACCGGGTGATATCAGCGCATTTATGGAACTACATATCGAACAGGGAAAACGGCTGTATTCCTTACAGGAGTCCAGTGCCAATGTAACCTGTATTACCGGAATCTATCGTGAAAATATTACAGTACTGGGAGATGCCAATCACGGTGGTACTACCATTATGCAGGACAGACAGGATGCATTACTGGCGGCCAGTGAACTTAACCTGGAATTTGAAAAAATCTTAAAAAAAATTAACTCGCCGGAGGTAGTAGGTACAATCGGTTATCTTGTGGTATATCCCAATGCGGTAAGCAACATTCCGGGGAAAGTGGAACTGGTATTAGAAATAAGGACCTGCATATCAGGGATTGTAACTTTCATTACCGATAAGCTGACGGTTATAGCTAAAAAGATTGAAGAGCGCCGTAAAGTCACCATTGACAGAAAAGTAAACTTAGACCAGCAGGCAATGCCAATGGATGAAACGGTACAAAATGCCATAAGACGGGGGATCAAGTCCCTGGAGCTGCCAGTTTATGATTATGTCAGTATGGCAGGCCATGATGCGGCAAACATGCAAAGAGTAACCAGGGCCGGTATGATATTTACCCAGAGTGTTGATGGTAAAAGCCATTGCCCGGGTGAACGAACCAGAATTGAAGACATTGGACGAACTGTAAATGCAATGCTTGCAGCAGTACTTATTTTGGATAAGGAGCTTGATCTATGATAACGATATTTAAACCGGATTATATTTATATCCATAATAAATTTGAAAAAGGTTATGGGGTTGCCGTAAAGGAAGGAAAAATTATTGGGACAGCTGCCTTTGGGGAGTTAACTGCAAATTATAAGGATGCTGAAGTAAAAGACTGGGTCCGGCCTTATTATGGTTCCGGGTACGGTGAATGTACACAATCACTGTTTCCAGAGTATATTAAGAGGCTTGTCCTGTGACTGCCCGTTTCTTGAATGGAGGGATAACGCCCTTTATAAGTATTCCGGCCGCTTTAAGAAAGAACACATATACGGAGGTGCAGTTTTTGCCTTTGGGGAAATGATGAAATATGGAGTTACCACCGTCAGCGATTTCTTCTATTTACATAATTTCGGAACCGATAGTGATGAAATGATTATTAAGGCGGCAAAAGATGTTGGTGAGCAGATGGCAGAAGAGTTTCTGGAAGAATTGAAAGAACATGGCAGAATTTACGGATATCGTTTTCGTCCGGAAGGTGCTATCTATAGCAAGCCGATTGAGGAGTATAAGGGGAATTGTGTGGAAGGCAGGGCGATTCAGGTAATGATTGATAATAACCTGGACTTTAATGTTGCCTTATATCCTTATGAACTGGTAACTTATGGTGAGACCGGCCAGGTATGCCAGAACTGGATGCAGTACCGTTTAATTAAGAAATATTTAGAAAAGCTGACATGGATTCAGACTTTGGTTATTGAATCCGGACATCCGGCAGGCTTATTTAAGTCCCATAAACTTGCACCCCGTGTCATTATAACCAATGGACTTATGATAGGCATGTTTGACAATCAGGAGAGTTTTAACCGGGCGGCAGCAATCGGTATCGCTAATTACGGTCAGATGACGGCGGGCGGTTTCATGTATATCGGACCCCAGGGTATTGTACACGGTACCTTTAATAAATTATTAAATGCGGGAAGAATAAAACTGGGTATTCCTTCTAACGGTAATCTTGCCGGAAAGTTATTTGTTTCCTCAGGACTTGGAGGTATGAGCGGTGCACAGGGTAAAGCAGCTGAAATTGCAGGTGCAGCTTCTATTATTGCGGAAGTGGATATTTCCCGTATTAAAACCCGCTATGAACAGGGATGGGTCAGTAAATATTCCGGTGATTTGAAGGACGTAATAGAATGGGCATTACTGGCCCAAAAAGAAAAGCAGGCATGTGCCATTGCTTATCACGGCAATATTGTTGACCTGTTGGAATACTTATTGGAAAAAGAAATCCATATCGATTTATTATCAGACCAGACTTCCTGCCATGCCCCCTATGACGGAGGTTACTGTCCTCAGGGACTTACTTTTTTTGAACGTACCGGCATGTTAATTCATGATAAGCAAAAATTTGCAGAACTGGTGAATAAAACACTCCGGCAACATTTTAAAGTCATTTGCCGATTATCAGAAAAAGGCACCTATTTCTTTGATTATGGTAATAGTTTTATGAAATCCATATTTGACGCAGGAGTACCTTCTATCTGCAAAAATGGTAAAGATGAAACAGAAGGTTTTATATTCCCTTCCTATGTGGAAGATATTTTAGGTCCCCAATTGTTTGATTATGGATATGGCCCTTTCCGCTGGGTTTGCTTAAGCGGCAGGCAGGAGGATCTGGATGCAACGGATGAAGCAGCCATGAGCTGTATTGATGTGGACAGAAGATATCAGGACTTGGATAATTATAACTGGGTAAAGGATGCGAAGAAGAATAAGATGGTAGTTGGGAGCAAAGCACGTATTCTTTATCAGGATGCCATGGGAAGAACTAAGATTGCCCTGAAATTTAATGAAATGATCCGTAACGGTGAAATTGGACCGGTTATGTTAGGAAGGGATCATCACGATACCGGAGGAACAGATTCACCTTTTCGGGAAACTTCCAATATAAAAGACGGTTCTAATATAATGGCAGATATGGCAACCCAGTGTTTTGCAGGTAATGCGGCCAGGGGAATGAGTATGATCGCCTTACATAACGGTGGCGGAGTCGGTATCGGAAAAGCAATTAACGGTGGTTTTGGTATGGTTTTAGACGGCAGTGAGCGGGTGGATACCATATTAAATATGGCAATGCCCTGGGATACCATGGTCGGAGTATCCAGAAGATCCTGGGCAAGGAATGAAAACTCAGTGTCTACATGTGTAGAATATAATAAGTCCTATGGGGAATATAACCATATTACGCTGCCCTATATGGTATCAGATTATATTATTGATAAAATTTAAAAAAAATAAGCAGCTATTCAGTCACCAATTCCGGGAAGTGTTTAGCAACGCAGAAGTAATAAATAACCATTGAAAGGACAACAGGAATAGTTATCATGAAACCGACAAAAAAAGAGATAGATACGGACGATAGGAATGATAATAAGGACAAGAAAGATAAAATTGAGATTATATGTCAGGAAAACGGGCAGTTAAATGTAGCACAGATGTTAATAAAATGCCTGGAACAGGAAGGGGTAGAATATATTTTTGGAATCCCGGGGGAAGAAAACTTAGAATTAATGCTTGCCTTAAAAAAATCTAAAATAAAATTCATTACAGTCCGTCATGAGCAGGTGGCAGCCTTTATGGCTTATGTATATGGCAGGTTAACGGGCAGGGCCGGTGTATGTATGTCTACCTTAGGTCCCGGAGCTACGAATCTGGTTACCGGAGTTGCAGATGCAGACAGCGATGGTGCACCGCTAATTGCTATTACCGGCCAGGTTGGAACGGAACGGATGCATATTACTTCCCATCAGTATTTAGATTTGGTAAAGATGTTTGAACCCATAACCAAGAGAAGCAAGCAGGTAGTCGGTCCGGATACTGTTACGGAGATCGTACGTCTGGCTTTTAAATATGCAGAAAGTGAAAAACCCGGTGCCTGTCTTATCGATTTGCCGGTCAATATCTCTAAAATGCTGGTTCTGCCGGATGAAATACCCATGGTAAAAAGAGTGATACCAAAAGAATATGCAGAACGGGAAGCTATTGAGATAGCCGTGAAAGAGATTGAAAATGCAAAGAACCCTGTAGTACTTGCCGGCAATGGTGCAATCAGGGGACATGCCGGAAAGGCCTTAACGGACCTGGCCATCATATTAAAAATACCGGTTATTAATACCATGATGGCAAAAGGAATTGTATCCTGGGATAACCCTTATTCCTTATGGACCATTGGTATACCGCAAAAGGATTATGTCAATAAGGTGATTGAAAATGCGGATCTGGTAATCACCATTGGGTACGATATCGTTGAATATGCCCCGATGAAATGGAATAGTAACCGTGATAAAAGAATTGTGCATATTGATGCCAGACCGGCCCATATTAATAAATATTATCAACCGGTAGTGGATGTAATCGGGAATATTCCGGATTCGTTGCAGCAGATAACACTTAATACGGTAAGAGAGGATATTCCGGTGCAAGCGCTTGAAATCAGGGGGGAAATAATAAAGGAACATGAACTTGCGGCAGAAGATTATGCATTTCCCATGAAACCGGCCAAAATATTATATGATGTCCGTAAGGCAATGGATGCAGACGGAATCGTTATCGCTGATGTTGGTGCACATAAAATGTGGATTGCCAGGCATTATAACTGTTATAAGCCAAATACCTGTATTATATCCAATGGCTTTGCTTCTATGGGAATTGCCATACCGGGAGCGTTAGTTACGAAATTGATATATCCGGATAAAAAAGTCCTGGCAATCACAGGAGACGGTGGATTTATGATGAACTGTCAGGAACTTGAAACCGCAGTCCGTATCGGTACCCCATTCGTAACCTTGATTTTTAACGACAGCAGTTATGGACTTATTAAATGGAAGGAAGAAGACCAGTACGGAGAAACCTGTTTTGTGGATTTTGTCAATCCGGACTTTGTAAAGTTTGCCGAAAGTTTTGGCTGTAAAGGTTATAGAATTCAAAAGGCAGAGGAGTTAATTCCAATATTAAACGAAGCCTTTGAACAAAGTGTACCTTCCATTATTGACTGTCAGGTGGATTATAAGGAAAATGTAAAATTAACGCAGCATTTACAGATGATATATGCAGAAAAATAGAGGACTTAACGCTTTTTTTCCTATTTTTTTAATATGAAATAACTGTACGGAAGGAATATAATTTTTATAGTTATGTCAATTTTTAAGGAAAATTGGAAATAAATCAGTTATTTTAGTTGAAAATTATTTCCATTATATTCCTGATATTTTGTTGATAATTCATTCGTCTTATGATAAAATTCGGATAGGAGGACGAGTGTTATGAAATTAATGGAATTACCGGATAAAACAAAACTGGAGCTTCATTTTAACTTTAAAAATAAGAATTATTGTATGGAAGTAGAGTTACAGATGAAAATAGTAAATACCATATTCATACAGGCAATTTGTTGTAATGGGGAACCAATTGATAAAATGGATATCAATGATCCTCTTTTAATCTATAAGACAGAAACAGGATTATATATTTTTAATGAGGCATCCTATAAACTGGTTGTTTTTAAAGGGACAAACATGTATGCCGTATCCAGTGGGAATGAAGCTGAAAAAGTGAATAGAAGGGAAGCATACCGGGTATACATTAGTGAACCGGTAACTCTAAAGATTACAAAACATAACCGGAAAGTAATAACACTCTCTGGAATACTAAAAGATATCAGCTTTACCGGAATGGGGATTATTCTTCCCTATAAAGGGGAAGATATCCATACCATGGAAATTATGCTGGAACTAGGGCGAAATACAGATATTACTTTATTAGGGGAAGTGGTAAGGATTAAAGAACTGCCAAATAATAAAGGTTATTTGTACGGCTGCAGGTTTCAGACCCAAAAGGAATCTCTCAGCAGATATATTGTAAGCCGTCAGATACATAATAAAGTACATGGATAAAATTTATTTTATTCATGTATATACATAAATTGTAAAGAAAGACTTATGATCTTGGAAACACGTTTTCGTGTAACTGAGGTCATTTTTTATCTCATAGGAAAGTTCTCCCTATGAGATAAAAACCCTCCGGGGGATGCACATGACGTGCAAGAGAAATTTGTCACTGAAGTGACAGCGCGTCAGCACCAGAGTCTGGCAAGCCGGATACTTTTTTATAAATTTCTTTGGTTTATTGTTATGAGGTAACTAAATTAATGTGAAAATAGATAAGTCAGCCTGTCTGACGTATTGGAACAACTCTATGACGCTATCGGACAACTACATTTTATTGACAAATATATAATTAATATTTATAATAAAATACTAGCAAATTCTATTTATATAGGTAAGGAAAATAATGAAAATATGATAAATTATGCGCAGGAGGCAAATAGAGTGAAGGCATATGGAGTAAATGAGCTACGGAAAATGTACTTAGATTTCTTTGAAAGTAAAGGTCATCTTAAAATGAACAGTTTTTCTCTTGTTCCTCAAAATGACAAGAGTTTATTATTAATTAATTCAGGTATGGCACCCTTAAAACCTTATTTTACAGGACAGGAAATCCCACCCCGTAAAAGAATCACAACCTGTCAGAAATGTATCCGAACCGGCGATATCGAAAATGTCGGAAAAACCGCAAGACATGGTACTTTCTTTGAAATGCTTGGTAATTTCTCCTTTGGGGATTATTTTAAAACAGAAGCAATCCACTGGTCCTGGGAATTTTTAACGGAAACCGTAGGCCTTGAAGCAAACCGGTTATATCCTTCCGTTTATTTGGAAGATGAGGAAGCTTTTGAAATATGGAACAAAGAAATCGGTATTCCGTCCGAGAACATCTTCCGGTTTGGAAAAGCGGATAATTTCTGGGAGCATGGTGCAGGCCCCTGTGGTCCCTGTTCTGAAATCTATTATGACCGCGGTGAAAAATACGGTTGTGGTAAACCGGATTGTACGGTAGGCTGTGAATGTGACCGCTATATTGAAGTATGGAATAATGTCTTTACCCAGTTTGAAAGTGATGGTAACGGCGGCTATACGGAACTGAGCAATAAAAACATTGATACCGGTATGGGCCTGGAAAGACTTGCAACCGTAGTGCAGGATGTTGATTCTATCTTTGATGTGGATACCATCAGGGCACTTCGTAATAAAGTATGTGAAGTTGCCGGAGCAACTTATAAAAAGGATGTTAAGGTTGATGTATCCATACGGTTAATTACAGATCACATCCGTTCCGTAACCTTTATGATTTCCGATGGCATCATTCCATCCAACGAAGGCAGGGGTTATGTATTACGCAGATTGTTAAGACGTGCGGCCAGACACGGAAGATTATTAGGTATTAAGGACCGTTTCTTAGCCACTTTAAGTACTACGGTAATTGAAGAATCAAAAGACGGATACCCGGAATTAGAAGAGAAAAAAGATTATATATTAAAATTATTAACCATTGAAGAAGATAACTTTAATAATACCATTGACCAGGGCCTTAACATTTTAGCTGAATTAGAAGAAATCATGGTGAAAGATTCCGTGAAGACTTTATCCGGTGGCGATGCTTTTAAATTATATGATACGTATGGTTTCCCTTTAGACCTGACCAAAGAAATATTAGAGGAAAAAGGATTTTCAATTGATGAAGAAGGTTTCCAGAAAGCAATGAAGATCCAAAGGGAAACAGCAAGAAGTGCCCGTGCAGTCACAAATTACATGGGAGCGGACGAAACCGTTTATCAGCAATTAGATCCCGGTTTAACCTCTGCATTTGTGGGTTATGATAACCTTAAATTTACTTCAAAAATAACTGCTTTAACTACCGGGTCAGAGGTTACGGAGGAATTAATCGCCGGACAGGTTGGTACTATCTTTGTAGAAGAAACTTGTTTTTATGCAACCAGCGGCGGACAGGCAGCAGATAGCGGTATCATCTCCACAGACAACGCTGAATTTGAAGTAGAAGATACCATTAAATTACAAGGCGGTAAAATCGGACATGTGGGTAAAGTGACTAAAGGTATGTTTAAGGTATCCGAGAAGGTTAATTTAGCCATTGATGTAGAAAAAAGACTGGCAACCGGTAAAAACCATAGTGCGACCCATTTATTACAAAAAGCACTCCGATTAGTGGTAGGTTCCCACGTAGAACAGGCAGGTTCCCAGGTTACCTGTGACAGGCTGCGTTTTGACTTTACTCATTTTTCTGCCTTAACCCAGGCTGAAATCAGTCAGGTAGAAGCAATCGTTAATGCAGAGATAGCAAGATCCCTACCGGTCCATACCGATGTAATGACCATTGAAGAAGCTAAGAAAACAGGCGCAATGGCATTGTTCGGTGAAAAATATGGTGATAAAGTACGTGTCGTTACCATGGGTGATTTCAGCAAAGAACTCTGTGGAGGTACCCATGTCAGTAATACCGGAACTATAATGGTATTTAAAATAGTATCAGAGACCGGTGTAGCTGCCGGAGTAAGAAGAATTGAAGCATTAACGGCTAACGGTGTATTTGCCTATTACAATGAAATGGAGAATGAATTACACCTTGCAGCAAAAGCGGCTAAAACAGATCCGGTTATGTTAGCTAAAAAAATTGAAACCCTGCAGGATGAAATTAAAACATTACAGTCTGAAAATGAAAAATTAAAGAATAAGTTAGCAAAAGATGCCTTAGGTGATGTCATGAACCAGGTAACAGAAGTAAAAGGCATTAAATTACTGGCTGCTAAAGTACCAGAGGTTGATATGAATGGTTTGCGTAATCTGGGAGACCAATTAAAAGATAAATTAAGTGATGGAGTTGTAATTCTTGCATCTGCAATGGAAGGTAAGGTTAATCTCATTGCCATGGTAACTGATGATGCAATGGCAAAGGGTGCACATGCAGGAAATCTGATTAAGGAACTTGCTGTATTAGTTGACGGTGGTGGTGGCGGACGTCCCAACATGGCACAGGCAGGCGGTAAAAATCCTGCCGGAATAGATTCGGTGGTAGAAAAAGCACCAAAAGTTTTAGAAAGTCAAATAAAATAACTTAAAAGGATCAGCCTCTCATAGCGTATAACCATTGGGGATAGGATTGACCATGCATCAGTGCAGAATATACGTTATAAACCAGTTATTTTAATTCATACTTCTTAAAATTATTCATAAAAAAATATTTTCATGAATAAAAATGGTTGACGAAACAGAAATTTATGCTATAATCATAATAGTGCTATTCAAAAAATACCCAAACAGTTGTATAGGCACAATATATAACTGGAGGGAGGTTAGGTGTGATCTATGTCAAATGTTATTGTAAAAGATAATGAGACTTTAGATAGTGCTCTACGTCGTTTCAAGAGAAACTGTGCGAAGGCAGGTATCCAGCAGGAAATCCGTAAAAGAGAGCATTATGAAAAGCCGAGTGTAAGACGTAAGAAAAAGTCTGAAGCAGCTCGTAAGCGTAAATTCAAATAGTGGATAATATCTACAAAGGTAAGCCCTTGAGCCCATATGGTTCAGGGGTTTTTATTTGCTTAAAGGTTTATTGGCGGGTGGCGTTGTATACGTAAAAGCGATTGTCTAATCATTATGGTTTGTGCATAGGACATGATTTATTCCCATATATTCTATAATAGTACGGAAATAGTATGGAGTGGTATGGATGAATAAAAAAGTCAAATCAGGTCATAAAAAATTTAAACAAAAATCCAATAAAGAATTATATAATCATATTGACAAAAAGAAAAAATCAGATGAAACGGAACGGGCAACCTATCTTGAAATACTATCCAGTCAGTTAAAACTTCCGTCAGATATGCTTGCAGGTGCACCCATTGTTACTGCGATCGGCAGAAATGAGGTGTGTATTGAAAACTATAAAGGAATCCTGGAATATAATAGCACGTTAATTAAAATACTGACTAAAATCGGAAGTATTCATATTGAAGGAAAAAATCTTAATATTTCTTATTTTACCAATGAAGAAATGAAAATAACCGGCATGATACATACCATTAATTATGTAAATCACAGATAAACCGGTGACTGAAGGGTCACGGCCTTACGTGGTTTAATAATGGCAGATTAAAAATATTTAAAAACTGGAGGTTTTGGCATGCTGATAAAACTATTTTACTGGATACGTGGTTATTTATTGATAAGAATGAAGGGTCAGTCTCCGGAACGATTTATTAATCTATGCAGCAACCGGTACATATATCTTTGGGATTTAAAGCATGTTGAGGGTGAATATGAATTTCGGATTATGCTAAAGGATTATTTAAAGCTGAAACCCATTGCTAAAAAAACAGGAACGCTCCCATATATAAAGAGAAAATATGGAATTCCTTTCTTACTTCATAAATATAAAAAGCGGAAAGGCTATTTAACCGGTGTTCTTCTTTTTTGTGTAATCCTATACATACTATCCCTCTTTATATGGGATATTAGTGTATTAGGCGGACATTCTTATACGCAGGAAGCTATGTTAAAATTCTTAAAATCCAATCAGATTTATATCGGTTTGCAGAAAAAGAATATTGACTGCCAGGAGATTGAAGAGCTGATACGCGGAACATATAATGATATAGGGTGGGTATCCGCTGAGATAAAAGGTACAAGATTAATTATTAAAATAACAGAAACAAATATGCCGGCGCCGGCAGTGACCGCAACAAAGAACTGCCATATTGTTGCTTCCAAGGATTGTATCATTACACATATTGTTACCAGAACCGGAACACCTAAGGTGGAGGTTGGTTCAATTGTTAAAAAAGGAGATATTTTGGTTTCCGGTGTAGTGGATATCATTGGAGATAATGATATTTTACTTGACCGTAAGCCGGTAATAGCAGATGCTGATGTAATCGGTAAAACTTATTATAATTATAAGGATAAAATTTCTTTAAATTATATTCAGAAACAATATACCGGTAAAAGCAAAAAAAGTTATAATGTTTCAATTTTATTAAAAAAAATAAATTTATATAAGCCTAGAATTCCTTATGCAAAGTATGATATAATTGTGAATGAATTTATGCTTCACTTAAGTGACAATTTTTACCTTCCGGTCAGTTATTCCATAACAAGTTATCCGGAATATGAGGATATAAAGAAGAAATATACAAAAGAAGAAGTTACAGATTTAGCCAAAGAAAGATTAAAACGATTTTTGAATAATTTAACTGAAAAAGATGTTTTAATTGTTGAAAATAATGTTAAAATAGCAATAGAGAAAAATACTTGTACCGCTGCTGGAAAAATTGTGGTCCAGGAATCAGTTAAGGATTTTAAATCTATTGACGACAGCGAGTGGAGGATTATAGATACAGATGAGTCTGATGGAAACGATAATTGATGTGCCGGCTGAACATGAGAAAAATGTATTTGGCCAGTTCGATGCTTATGTTAAGATGATTGAGAAGATGTTAAATGTGACTGTTATAGTACGAAACGGTGAAATTAAGCTGATTGGGGAGAATGATAATGTTACCAAGGCAAAAAGTGTATTTGTACAATTAATTGAATTATCCAGAAGAGGCAACACTATAACAGAACAGAATGTAAGTTATGCATTATCTTTATGTTTTGACAATAGAGAAGCTGCTATTGTAGAGATAGATCAGGATCTGATTTGTCATACTATTTCAGGAAAACCGATAAAGCCAAAAACCTTGGGGCAAAAGTCTTATGTTGATTTAATCCGAAAGAAGATGATAACTGTTGGAATTGGTCCGGCCGGAACAGGCAAAACCTACTTAGCTATGGCTATGGCAATTACAGCCTTTAAAAATGACGAAGTAAGTAAGATAATTTTAACGAGACCGGCAATTGAAGCCGGCGAAAAATTAGGCTTTCTCCCCGGTGATTTACAAAGTAAAGTAGACCCTTATTTGAGACCGCTATATGATGCCCTTTATCAGATTATGGGAGCGGAAGGTTATTTAAAGAATACGGAAAAAGGTTTAATCGAAGTTGCACCCTTAGCCTATATGAGGGGCAGGACCCTTGAAAATGCATTTATTATATTAGATGAAGCACAAAATACTACACCTGCCCAAATGAAGATGTTTTTAACCCGTATCGGATTTGGTTCCAAAGTAATCGTCACAGGGGACTTATCCCAGAAAGACCTTCCTATTGGCACACAATCAGGTTTAGATACTGCGATTAAGGTATTAAGTAAAATTGAGGATATTGGTTTTTCTTATTTAACCGGTCAGGACGTTGTGAGACATCCCTTGGTTCAAAAGATTGTTATGGCTTATGAAGCTTATGAAAGTAAATTAAGCAAAACCGAAGTTAAGAACAGTCCTCCTAAATTTCAGAGAAAACATTTAAATGGATCCCAAGTCCACAACTATCAGCGGAATGCGGATAAAACCGGCAAAAGAAAAAAATCATAATATAAGGTAATTATTCAGATGCCATTACAGGAGGTACGGCTGAATAGTTGCAAATACAAAATAAAGTCTGTACGATACAGGCAGATGGGGGTTTTTGTGAAACATCTGAGTACTGCCAGGAAGAGTAAACCGATTTCTCTTCTATGCGGGATAATAGGATTTGCGTCTGTTTTGATCATAATATTCTTTGGAAATGAGAAAGGGGATTCCTTATCCGACGTTTTAAAATTATGTGTGCTTTCCATTGTACTGTTATCAATCATTATTTTTTATATATCATCCCAGCAGGAATTGAAAAATCTGCCGCATTTTTACGTCATTTTTGCTGCAGCCTATACAGGCTCCCTGTTTCTGATCATGATTACCAGGGGAATACCGGAAATGACTCTGTGGATGGCAGGTGCTTTGATTATAGCCATGCTGTTTAATATGAATTTGGGTTATATTGTTACGTTTCATTTCATTTTTTTGGCTAGTTTTGCAGGTGACCTGGAATTGGAGATTATTATATATCTTCTTATATTAGGAACGTTTATGTGTCTGTTGTCCGGTTATATGAAAAAAATTACGACACTGGGTTATACTGCGGTTATTGTATTATCCGTGCAGTTTATTTTAATAGTTATCATAAATAATTTTATATTGAAGAATTCACTTAATGTTGCAGCAGTTTATTCCTTGGTTTCAAGCCTTCTCTCAATTGGATTTTCATATGGGATATATTCTTTTTATGTTAAAAAAACTGGTTCTACAATGAAGAATCCAATGGAAGCGCAGATTATGGGGCAAACTGAATTGCAGACTGACGAGCTTACTTTAAACCGGCAGGATTTAGAAGTTAAAAATGAATCAGCTTCTAAATCTCCTGTTACTATATCTTCCGGTGCTGATGAATGGAGTCTGGAAGAGATATTGGATTTGGAATTTCCATTACTTCAAAGATTAAGACAATATTCCATGAAAGTGTACGAGCATTCTTTGTTAATCAGCGAACTATCCCAAAAAGCGGCTATAGCCGTGGGAGCAGACGAAATTATAACGAGGGCCGGCGGACTCTATCATGAAATAGGAAGAATAGAAAATAAAGAATATGTGGAAGAGGGAGTTAAGTTAGCAGAGGCGAACCATCTCCCGCGTATTATTGCGGATATGATTCGTCAGCATAATATTAAATATGAAAAACCAAAATCACTTGAGGCAGCGATTGTAATGCTGACCATAAGTGTAATAGCAACCAAGGAATATCTGGAAAAATCAGAAAAGAAATCCGGTGAAAATCAGCTGCTGGAAGTAGCTGTCCCCATTGAGAAAATAGTTGATAATGTATTTCAAATGCGTTTAACCAAAGGAAGTCTGGACGAGTCTGGTTTAACCTTGAAACAATTTAATAAATTAAAGGAATTTTTTCTACAAATATAATGTGGTTCAGGGATGGAAAGGAATTAAAATGGCGTTAAATTTTGAGTATGAGACAGAAATTGAATTGGAACTGGATTATAGAAGTATAATTACAAAAGTCGTTGAGAAATCCCTGAATATGGAAGAATGTCCTTATGAAGTTGAATTAAATGTCATTTTAACTGATAATAAGGAAATACAGGATATTAATAAAAATTACAGGGATATGGATGCACCAACTGATGTATTATCATTTCCCATGATTGATTATGAAATCCCTTCAGATTTTTCGGGATTGGAAGATGAGGAAGATCATTACTTTAATCCGGAAACGGGTGAATTATTATTGGGTGATATCATCATATCCATTGAAAAAGTTATAGAACAGGCAGCCGAATACGGGCATTCGAAAGAACGGGAGCTGGCATTTTTGACAGCGCATAGTATGATGCATTTATTTGGTTACGATCATATGGAAGAGCAGGAAAGAATCATTATGGAAGAAAAGCAAAAGAATGTTTTGAACGAGCTTCATATATTCAGATGATACTTTTTATAACAGGGAATTACAAAGGTGAAGAACGTGCTGAAGCACACAGATGGGAGTAAATGTAAAATAAAATACATATTTTACACCATCCTTATTAAATGTGTGCTGAAGCACACAGATGGGAGTTAAGATGAAGAAACATACGATTATGCTATTAATTTTATTAATGATTATTTCGCTGGTGGGCTGTAAGAAAAAAGATGGAACTGAGGTTATCCCCAGTGTGACACCTACGGTTACTCCTGCAGTGTCCCCGGCTGTGACAACTACGGTTACACCGGCTATAGAACCTGAGAATCATGATGGTGAAGCAAAAAGTATATTAACAGGTCTTTGGGTATCAAAAGAAATAAGTAATAAACGGCCCTATGCAATCATGCTTAATAATATTAAGATGGCTTCCCCGCAGAGTGGGACTATGGAAGCATCCATTTTATATGAAACTTTAGTTGAAGGCGGAATTACCAGGTTAATGGGTATATTTGAGGAGCTTAATGATACCAGGATTGGTTCTGTCCGCAGTGCAAGACACTATTTCGTAAGCTTTGCAGATGAATATGATGCGATTTATGTACATTATGGACAGACAACCTATGCAACGAAAAAGATAAGTGCTTTAGGCATTGATACCTTAAGCGGTTTATCTTCACTTGGTGAAACGGTATTTTACCGTGATAAATCCATTAAGGCTCCCCACAATGCATTTGCATCAAAAGAGGGTATATTAAAAGGAACGGAAATTAAGAAATACGAAATGGAATATCCAAAGGACTATGAAGGTCATTTTACTTTTTATGGGAAGGATACGGATTTAACTTCAGATCAGGAAGTTGAGAAGATAACCCTGGAATTCTCTAATTATGCCAGCCCTTATTTTACTTATGACAGTAAAGAAAAGGTATATAACAGATTTCAGTTTGATACAAAACATATTGATTACAATACGGGAAAGCAGTTAACCTTTAAGAATATTATCGTTCAGTTTGTAAAGGAATGGGATATTGACCAACATGATTATCAGACAATGGATATTGAAAATGCGGAAGGTAAGGGTTACTATATAACCAACGGCAGAAAAGTAGATATAACCTGGAAGAAAAATGAAAGTACCAGGAAGATGCGTTATTATGATAGTCAGGATAAGGAATTAACCATCAATCCCGGCAAAACATATATTGCAGTATTTCCGGATAACAGAACCGGGGATGTAGTACTTACAGGCAAAATAAAATAAAGCTTCATAAATTGTATTAATTTATATATTACGAAAGATTTAATAACATACGGAGCTATTTGCAACAGCTCCGTGTGTTAATATTAGGAGGATATTATGAGTACAGGTAAGAAAAGTAATAATTTTTTGGTTCAGGGCAGCATATTGGCGGGAGCTTCGATTATCGTCCGGTTAATTGGGCTGTTGTACCGCATTCCCTTAACTAATATTATTGGAGATGAAGGAATGGGCTATTATTCCAGCGCATTCCAAATATATAATATCGCTTTGATTTTATCCTCCTACAGTTTACCCCTTGCTGTATCTAAACTGGTTGCAGCCAGGGTTGTTAAGAAACAACACCGTAATTCCTACCGTATCTTTTTATGTGCCATGTGTTTTGCTATTATAGTAGGAACAATAGCATCTTTAATTTTATATTTTGGTGCTGACTTTTTGGCATCTGCAATTTTTGAGTCTCCCCGAAGTGCAATTCCTTTAAAAGTCCTGGCACCAACTATTTTTGTATTTGCAGTAATGGGTGTATTAAGGGGTTATTATCAAGGTAAAAATACAATGCTGCCAACTTCCATATCACAAATAGTAGAGCAGGTTGTGAATGCGGTTGTCAGTATTGCAGCTGCCTACTTTTTAATGAAATACCACAGTGCATCCCAGGACATTGCTGCTTTTGGTGCTACAGGAGGTACGCTTGGAACCTTCATTGGTGCGTGTACGGCTCTTATCTTCTTAGCTTTCATATTTGCATTATATAAACCGATTATAGATAAGCAGTTAAGAAAAGACACCGGAAGTATCAGGGAATCCTATCCGGAAGTAATGAAAGTTTTATTTTTAACCATTGTGCCGGTGGTACTTAGTCAGACTGTATATCAGATCAGCGGAGTTTTAGACGGTTCCTTATTCGGACATATTATGGCAGGAAAAGGACTTGAAGAAGATGCAAGAAATGCGTTATGGGGAGTGTATTCCAATAAATATAATTTATTGATAAATGTTCCGGTTTCCATAGCATCAGCTATGGGTGTTGCCATTATACCAAGCCTTGTAGCATCAAAAACCGGCGGAACGAACCATGAAGTTAAAACAAAGATACAGCTGGCAATTAAGTTTAATATGATAATAGCAATTCCGGCAGCAGTTGGAATGGGTGTATTGGCTTCTCCGATTCTTCAGCTGTTATTTCATGATTCAAGGGTGCTGCCCGCTAATTTAATTCGTTTTGGTTCAGCCGCCATAGTATTGTTCGCACTTTCCACTATTACGAATGCAGTTCTTCAGGGAATTAATAATATGCGGCTTCCGGTTATCCATAATACAATATCCTTAAGTATCCACATTGTACTCTTATACATATTACTAAAATACCTTAATTTAGGAGCTTATGCACTGGTTATCGGCAACGTCACTTTTTCTCTTGTAGTTTGTATTTTAAACTGGATCTCTGTCGGAAAAAAATTAAATTACAAACAGGAAGTGAAAAAGACATTCCTGATTCCGGCAGCATGTTCTGCTATTATGGGTATCCTTGCTTATTTAACCTATTATGGACTTTACAGTCTGTCCGGGATAAATTCCATCAGTACATTAACGGCCGTTATCGTTTCCATAGCAATATATGGCTGTTTATTATTACTCTTAAAAGGCGTTACGGAAGAAGAATTATGCGAAATGCCTATGGGAAGAACTTTAGCCCGTGTGGCCGGTAAATTACACCTGATTTAAAATAACCCCCAAATCTTAAATTTAATAGATTATGAATAAAAAATATGAATAAACTGGGAAAAACTAGTGAATACTTAATGCCAAAGGAGTGATTTTGGTGAAGCTTAAAAAGGCATTAGTATATTTCATTAGTTTTTTTTCGTTATCAGTAATGTTTTCAGCTTGTTATTATTTGAGTTATAAAAACGCTTTAAGAGATTTTAATGATAGTGCGGTAGAACGAAATAGTGAGCTGATTTTATCTTTGGAGAATAATGGATTATTACAACTGAATGGCGACCAGGAAACAAATAAAACAGAAGCAGGACCGCCGGCTCAGGAAACGGTTCAGAATGCTGTTAATGATGCGGAAAATACAACGGATGCCAGTGTACCTGTTGATACAGCGAAAGAGGATATTATTTTACCGACAACCGAATATACACTGCAAACATATGATATTAAAACCGATGTTACAAATGAAGAGGTATTACCAACCCCCAGTTATTTAATAGGGTTAAACCGTGAGGAAGTAATACAATATCTCAGTGATTATATGCTGGATTTACCTTTGAATGAATTTCAAAAAGGTTTAATGTCATTTGAAGTCATGAGTTTCTCTAAGGATAGCATTGTTCTTAAAAAAACATATAATGAAGATAAAGCAGAAAATAAATATTATCTAAAAGAGCAGAATGGTTATATTATTGCATATTACGGGGATCAGAAGACGGTATTTGATTACACCGGAGTATCGGTTGAAAATCTTTCCGAATATGAGCAGCAGCGATTAAGGGATGGAATCTTTGTTAAAGATTTGGACGAGTTATATGCACTGCTGGAGAATTATTCAAGTTAGAGAAGAATATATTAATTACACTAATCTTATAATTTAATATATTATGAAACGGATCTATAATTTTAAAATAATTTTGTCTGAGCTGACAAAATTATTTTAAAATTATAGATCCGCTTTTTGTTTTATGTCCCATATCTATTTCAATTATCATTGATTTGCATTTACTAAATATAAATGTTCCATTAACATTCCGTGATAAACAACTGTATTCATATTGACATTATATGAAATGCTTTGTATAATATCGAATAATAAAGCATTGGAATACCTGAAAGGATTAAAAGCAATCCTTTCAAAAGGGACTTCCAGTTGCATAAGGAGGTTTACAATTCATGACATTAAAGGAAATAGCGAAAAGAGCCAATGTGTCAGTTTCTACCGTTTCACGCATTATTAACTCTCCGGACGGTAATTTTGCACGTAAAGAAATACGTGATAAAGTTTGGGGAATAATCAGGGAAACAGAATATGTTCCGAATCAGTCGGCCATAGAATTAAAGCAAAATAAAACGAAAAAAGATTCCAGGGGATCCATTGCCTTTACCTGTATTTTGGGAAGAACGAAGAACCAGGAGGATAATCCCTTCTTTGCGCAGGTGGCACGGGCTGTTGAACAAAAGGCCCTAAGCTTAGGGTGTGTAGTATCTCTTTCTTATTCTTTTTTAGATATTGCCGACCGGGAGTTACTTAAAAAAATTAATTCCGTTAAAACAGACGGTGCTATTGTCATAGGACGTTTTGATATAAGTGCCATTAAATTTCTGAAAGATCATTATAAATATATTGTTTACGTTGGCCGGAATGTGATTGATAGTGAACTGGACCAGATAATCTGTGATGGGTATGAAGCAACCAGGGAAGCATTAAATTATTTGATCCGGTTCGGTCATCGGCGTATCGGATATATTGGGGAGACGGTAAATGAGATACGTTATAAAGCCTATCTAAATACCGTTAATGAGAAGAACTTGGACAGTGACAGCGATTTGGTCTGTTCCTGTTCCCAAAACGGTGCAGGTGGTTATCAGGGTGCGGATGTATTGTTTCGGAATACCAAGCCTTTACCGACCGCCGTTTTTTGCGCAACGGACGTGGCTGCAATTGGGGCTATTAGACGTTTTACGGAAGCAGGTATTAAAATCCCTAAGGATATCTCCGTAGTAGGAATGGATGATATCGAGCTGGCGGGATATGTTTCTCCCATGCTGACAACAGTTGGAATACCAAAATCAGAGATGGGAAACATTGCGGTACAGACATTAGTCAGCCGAATAAATAAGAATCATAAACTGCCAATGAAAATATTTCTCCCTTTTAAGCTGACAATACGGGAGAGTGTTGCAAAACATGTATAGTTTTAACAGAAATGCCGGATTTGTAAGCCTATCGGACGAAATTGTTCGTTTATGACACAAACCCGGCAATATTTTATTTTCAGTCTTACAGTTTCATAAATTTACTGTTATAGATACCACGCAAACGTTATACCTTTTTCTTGTTGCATAACTGGCACTTCTAACGTATAATCATAAATCATATTAAACACATATGAAATGGAGTATATAAAATTCTTTTCATTACGGAGGATTATATGAAAAAGCAATTAACAGTGAAACAACTTATTACAGATATACTGATTATCGGAGGCGGAACAGCAGGTTGTTATGCGGCACTTACCATAAAGGAGCATTCCGATGCCTCGGTCATTATAGCGGAAAAGGCAAACATTAAGAGAAGCGGCTGCCTGGCGGCGGGGGTTAATGCAATCAATGCCTATATTGTTAAAGGCAGGACCCCTGAGGATTATGTAGACTACGCCAAAAAGGATGCGGCTGATATCGTCCGGGAAGACCTGCTGCTTACCATGTCCCAGGGACTTAACCGGGTCACTAAAAAGCTGGAGGATTTGGGGCTGGTTATTTTAAAGGATGGAAATGGTGATTATGTCACAAGAGGTAACCGCAATATCAAAATAAACGGTGAGAATATAAAGCCTCTTCTGGCAGAAGCGGTAGAGAGTCTGCCTGGTGTGGACATTTTAAACAGAGTGAACGTTACCGATTATATCGTTAAGGATAACCGGATAAGGGGGGTTTACGCCTTTAGTATAGAGAAAGAGGTTTTATATGAAATCAGGGCTAAGAAGGTAATTTGTGCCACCGGTGGTGCTGCCGGCTTATACCGCCCCAACAATCCCGGATTTTCAAGGCATAAGATGTGGTACCCGCCTTTTAATACCGGTGCCGGTTATGCCATGGGAATACTGGCAGGAGCGGAAATGACCACTTTTGAGATGAGATTTATTGCATTAAGGTGCAAGGATACCATCGCGCCGACCGGCACCATCGCGCAGGGAGTAGGCGCCAGACAGGTCAACTCCAAAGGCGGGGTCTATGAATCCAAATACGGAATTACTACCTCAGAGCGGGTATACGGAACCGTAAAGGAAACCCAGGAAGGCAGAGGCCCCTGTTATCTCCGTACGGAAGGCATCACTCCCTTACAGGACGAAGAACTGAAAAAAGCATATCTGAACATGGCACCAAGCCAGACACTAAAATGGATTGAAGCTGGTAAAAATCCCAGTGAACAGAATGTGGAAATAGAAGGTACGGAGCCTTACATCGTAGGCGGTCATACAGCCAGCGGTTATTGGGTGGATACCAAAAGACGTACCACCATCAGAGATCTTTACGCAGCCGGCGATGTAGCCGGCGGATGTCCTCAGAAATATGTAACGGGGGCATTGGTAGAAGGTGAGATTGCAGCGTTAACTGCTTTGGAAGATTTAAAGAAAGATACCTGGTTAAATGTAAATAATAAAACCGAAGAGAAGGGAGAACAGGAAGAGCTGCTTAAAGCAAAGCAGGAGGAATTGGAAAAGTTCCTGAATTATAAAAACCCTGTCTTTACGGTCAGACAACTGGAAGAAGCCATGCAAAAGGTAATGGATACCTATGCCGGAGGTATTGCTAACGGCTATCAGTTCAATGAAAAGCAGCTTGCGGTTGCAGACGAGAAGATTGATCAGATTATCAATTTAAGTAAAATGCTCTATGGGCCGGATATGCATGAATTAATGTTTATCTATGAGCTGAGGGAACGTCTGGTATTGGCAAAGTCTGTTATTGCACATTTAAGGGCAAGAAAAGAAACCAGGTGGCATAGCTTTGCCGAGAATCTGGATTACCCGGACAAAAAGGATGAATGGTTAAAATATGTAAATTCCAGGCTGGCAGACGGTAAACTTGAAATCCTATATAGAGAATTGGTGGAACGAGGTGAAGAGTATGAGCATTGCCATTAATCATGATAAATGTACCGGCTGCAGAAAGTGCCTTTTGGTATGCCCAGGCAGTCTGATTAAGCTGACAAAGGATAAGAAAACATTTATCAGATACCCTGAGGATTGCTGGGGATGTTCCGCGTGTCTTAAGGAATGCAGGTTCGGTGCCATATCCTTGTATCTGGGAGCAGATATCGGAGGTATGGGCAGTAAGCTGATCACGAACATAAAAGGTGATATGGTCCATTGGCAGATAGAGAAAATAAACGGAGAGATTTCCGTAATTGATGTCAACCGCAAAGCTTCCAACCAATATTAGCGTATGGGCTGTCTCTGCTATTTGCGAGTAAAACTTATACGATGTCATACCAGAAATACAGAATAACAGGAGGATATACAGATGAGTGAATTGACACATCTTGATGAATTAGAAGCTGAAGCAATCTTTTGTATACGGGAAGTTGCGGCAGAATGTGAGAAACCGGTTATGCTATATTCCATCGGGAAAGACAGTTCGGTAATGCTGCATCTTGCCATGAAAGCATTTTACCCGGAAAAGCCCCCGTTTCCTTTCATGCACATCGATACCACATGGAAGTTCAGTGAAATGATCGAATTCCGTGACCGTAAGGCAGAAGAGCTGGGAATCGAAATGATAGTACACAGCAACCAGGCGGGGATTAAGCAGGGTATCAATCCCTTCGACCATGGCTCCGCTTACACAGACATCATGAAAACCCAGGCATTAAAAGAGGGGTTAAAAAAATACGGCTTTACGGCAGCCTTTGGCGGAGGGCGCCGGGATGAAGAGAAGTCCAGGGCAAAGGAGAG
The DNA here is from genome assembly GCA_049692775.1 of Anaerocolumna sp. GTDB lineage: Bacteria > Bacillota > Clostridia > Lachnospirales > Lachnospiraceae > Anaerocolumna. Next base: position 79,557 of record JBAVPE010000121.1, read on the forward strand.
AATCTTCTCCTTCCGCAATGAAGCTCAGGCCTGGGATCCCAAGAACCAGCGGCCGGAGATGTGGAAGCTCTATAATACCAAAATCAATAAAGGTGAAAGCATGCGTGTATTCCCTGTTTCCAACTGGACGGAAAAGGATATCTGGCAGTACATCAAGCGTGAGAATATTGATATCGTATCTCTTTATTATGCCAAAGAACGTCCGGTGGTTTACCGTGACGGCAATATCATTATGGTAGATGATGACCGGTTAAAGCTCTTACCCGGTGAACAGATTGAGTATACGAAGGTACGTTTCCGTACCCTTGGCTGTTATCCGTTAACCGGAGGCTGCGAATCCGGTGCTGTTACCCTGGACGAAATTATTGAGGAGACCTTAAGTGCCGTTTCATCGGAAAGAACCAGCAGGGTGATTGATAACGAGGCTGCCGGCAGTATGGAGAGAAGAAAGAGGGAGGGATATTTCTAGATGAAAGGATTATTAAAGTTTATTACCTGCGGAAGTGTGGATGACGGAAAGTCTACTCTTATCGGACATATTTTATATGACTCCAAGCTCTTATATGCGGATCAGGAAAAAGCACTGGAGTTGGATTCCAAGGTGGGAAGCCGTGAAGGTGCCATTGATTATTCCCTGTTATTAGACGGCCTTATGGCTGAACGGGAACAGGGAATTACCATCGATGTGGCTTACCGTTACTTTACTACGGATAACCGGAGTTTTATTGTAGCGGATACCCCGGGGCATGAGGAATATACCAGGAATATGGCAGTGGGAGCTTCTTTTGCTGACCTTGCCATTATATTGGTGGATGCGAAGCAGGGCGTTCTGGTTCAGACCAGAAGGCATGCCAGAATCTGTTCTTTAATGGGAATCAGACATTTTGTATTTGCCGTAAACAAAATGGATTTAACCGGCTACAGCAAAGAACGGTTTGAGGAAATAGCCGTTGAAATCGGATCCCTTACTTCTGAACTGTCTCTTGAAAATATAAAGATAATTCCCATATCCGCTACAGAAGGGGATAATCTTACCAGGAAATCCGAGAATATTACCTGGTACAAAGAGGAAACTCTCTTAAACTACCTGGAAAATGTAGATACCGTAAACACCAATGAAGAAGAAGGCTTTTATATGCCGGTACAAAGAGTGTGCCGTCCAAACCATACCTTCCGTGGCTTTCAGGGACAGATTGAGGCAGGTTCCATTACAGTAGGAGAGGAACTGACCACACTGCCCAGTAATGAAAAAGCAATGGTAAAGAGTATTCACATTACCGACAGGGAAGTAGAAACGGCCATAAAGGGGCAGCCCGTAACCATTCAGTTAAATAAGGAAGTGGATGTCTCAAGGGGCTGTGTCCTGATGAAAAATGCTGTACTTACCACTGCAAAAGAGCTTACGGCTATGATTCTCTGGATGGATGACAGTGAGCTGATACCGGATAAGAATTATTTTGTGAAAATCGGGACGAAACTAATACCGGGTGTGGTAACAGGCATAAGGTATAAGATAGATGTTGATTCCGGTGAACATCAACCCACCGTCCATTTACATAAGAATGAAATAGCTGTATGTGATATTGTACTGGCTGAGAAAATTATAGCAGATAAATTCCATGCTCATAAGGCACTGGGTGAACTGATCTTAATAGACCGAATTACCAACATGACCTCCGCCTGCGGTGTTGTGGAGGAACTGAATAACGATAACGACCGTGCAAAAGACAGCTCAGCGTTCGTTTATGGGGACATACAGGCCAGAGGTGATATTTTCGAGGAGTTTTACTACAATCTGGAAAACCTTACTATTCATAAGCAAAAACCGGAGAGTAAGGTCTATACGGTTGGAGATGAGATACCGGTTAAGGGAGAAAGTTATCAGTACCCGGAAAGTTTTGATATCCTGGTGCTGCGTGACTGGACAGCAGTTAAGATCAGGGATTCCAGAATTGAAGCCATCGGATCAATAGATGACTATCATTATTCCGGTCTTCCCCTTATTAATGGAAGAGGCTTTTCCATACAGGCAGTAAAGGAAGAAGAAGTTGTATTGTTTTTAAAGAAATATAAAAGTGTGAAGGGTAAAAATGAATTAGAATTCAACAAGAAGTGGATTGTGTTCGAAACCTATCGCAATATAGTATTTAACAGTAATTTCCGGGTTATATAAGGAGAAATATTTACAGTGTCTTAAGCGGTCATTTTAACGGCACGTTTCAAATCGGGATTGATGATGGATCAGAAATGGCATAAGTTTATCGGTAATTCAGATGATATGAATAATCAATTAAGAGCTGTCGCATTGCGGTTGAATAATCACAAGTGCGCAGCTTATTTTTTTGCAATAAAGTACAAAGTTGGAACAATTATTATATGCTTGATATAAATGCAGTTATGTAAAGCTAATACCGGCAATTATGGGAAGATATTTATAGCTGTCGATAGGATTTAAAAAACTTATAGGAAATATTGTCATAATACTAGGATATTTTTACATAACCATAAAATAATTTCAGATATGTGCCATAATATAAACGTACAGATTTTATATCTATCCCAGGGGTGACAGTTATATCTGTATTACCAATTAATTTTGTTTGAGTACTCCCGGAAACTAATTGAGTTTCAGAAGATATTTTAGATGCTGAACTTTAGCTTAGAACATCTAAAGTATCAGTAAAAACAGGGAGTGGGAGTTTCCCAGAGTACTCTTATTTTTGAAAGGAGAGTATAACGATGAAATTAAGAAAAGTATTCCAAAGCAAGTTAAGAGTTTTACTAAGCTTTATCCTCTTTTTTTGTATTATGGCTGCCAATGCGGTTTGCGGAAACGGAATCATAGCAAAAGCAGCAGCCGGACTTACTGCCGAAGATTTTCTAAAGACGGATGGAACCTCCATCCGCAAGGCAAATGGCAGCGGCGATACTGTTAATTTAAGGGGAACGAATGCCGGTGGGTGGCTTGTACAGGAGTCGTGGATGAATCCAACCAATGCCGGGGACCAGAAAACAATGATGAATACCTTCAAAAACCGGTTTGGCGAATCCGTAAGGGATCAATTAATTGCCGTTTACGAAGACAATTATTGGACGACACAGGATTTTGATAACTGTGCGGACATGGGAATGAGTGTAATCCGGCTGCCTTTTACTTATATGAATCTGGCTGATGACAACGGTAATTTAAAGGCCGATGCCTTCAAACGGCTGGACTGGTTTGTGGATAATTGCAGCCAGAGAGGGATGTATGTGATCCTTGATATGCATGGAACTTTTGGTTCCCAAAACGGTATGGATCATTCCGGTGAAGTAAATGACGGCTATCAATTATACTGGAATACAGCCAACCGGGAGAATACACTCAAACTGTGGGAAAAAACCGCGGAACATTTCAAGGGAAACCCTGCAGTTGCGGCATATGATCTCTTAAACGAACCCGGTATAAAAGCAGGGGCCACAGGCAGCGTACAATGGGATTTTTATAATGAAATCTATAAACGGATACGTACAGTAGATCCGGATCATATCATTATGATGGAGTCCTGCTGGAATGCAGGGAATCTGCCTCGCCCTGATGCATATGGATGGACCAATATTGTATATGAATATCACTATTATGCATGGGATTTTGTTGACAGTGTATCTGGTCAGGCTTCTTTTATCGCAGGTAAAGTAACGGATATTAACAGCCATAATTATGGCGTACCGACTTTTATCGGTGAATTTACCTGCTTTGGTCTGGAAGATGCCTGGAAAAATGCCTTATCTACCTTTAACCGGGAGGGATGGCACTGGACAAGCTGGACCTATAAGGTGACCGGAACCAGCTCCTGGGGTATTTACAACCATAACCCGCAAAAAGTTGATATTTATAATGATTCCCAGGATACAATCCGCCAGAAATGGTCTGCTGTCGGCACCCAGAACGGATATGTCAATTCAAAAATTTATAATGTTATAAAGACTTATCTGACAGAGACGGTAACCCCGGTTTCATTAAGTGACGGGCAGTATTACATTACTTCCATTGCAAACGGTAAAGTAGTTTGTGCGGAGAATGCAGGAGCTGATCCCCTTGTTGCGAACCGTGATTTAGGGGCAGGGGCATGGGAAGCCTTTGGGCTAAAGAATAACAGTGATGGGACCGTATCTTTCTTATCCGCTGCAAACAATAAATATATTTGTGCCGTTATAGATGAAGAAAACCAGCTTTTAGCCAGAAGTGCCGCCATAGATACATGGGAAAAATTCCAATTAGTCAGCCTGGGAAATGGAGTATATGGTATAAAAGCCATTGCCAATGGTAAATACGTGAAAGCCAATTTAGATAACAATGCAAGACTTGAGGCGGCTAATGATACGGTAGCCGGTGCCTGGGAAGCATTCCGGTTTACAAAGGTTAACTGAACAAGAAAATAAGAAGAACAAAGCAATGTCAGTCCCGGGAAATCAGCAGATATGCGAAGATCTGTTTTGAAAGGAATGATTCCAATTAATTTAGAGTACTCTAAAAATGAAAGGGGTATGGGTATGAAAAAATATAAACAAAAATTTTTAAGGGTTTTATTAATAATAGCATTAGTGATATCATCCATCACAACTGTTCCGGCTTTTTCGAATGCAGAAACGGCTTCTGCTTCAGCTCAGGCCAAAAATATTATTGCTTATTTTCCAAACTGGGGCATTTACAATGTTGCGCACAAGAGCATGACGGTAAGTATGCTGCCCTGGGATAAGATCACTGTTGTAAATCATGCTTTTTTTGAGGTGGATTCCAGTTTCCGTCTTGCATCCATTGATACTTTTGCAGATTTTGATAAGTCAATGGAGCATTCGGAGGGGTGGGAAACAGGTCAGCTTAGAGGACATTTCGGGGAATATAAGTACTATAAGAGTATATATCCGAATGTAAAGATTTTAATTTCCATCGGAGGTTGGACAAGAGGGAACAACTTCCACAGCATGGCCAAAACGGCTGAAGGAAGAGCTGTTTTTATTAATAGCCTCATTGAATTTCTGGATAAATACCCCTTTATCGACGGATTCGACCTGGATTGGGAATATCCAGGAATAGACAGGAAGCCTGATCCGAATGATGAATATGATAAAGGATGTCCGGGAGGTCCTGAGGATAAGGAAAACTTTACGTTTCTTCTGAAAGAAATACGTGAGGCATACGACAACACAGGACATTCAGATAAAATGCTTACAATCGCAGCTTCCGGCGGATATGACAAGCTTGAGTTGATTGAGCCTGATAAATTCCAGCAATATCTGGATTGGATTAATGTTATGACTTATGACTTCCATGGTGCCTGGGAAACAACAACAGGCCATCATGCCGGCCTTTATGCCAATCCGGAAGATACAGCCGCTACCTCACCTGTTGATATTAAGGGAAGATACAATACGGATGCTGCCGTACGTAATTTCACACAAATCTACGGAGTCCCCGCAGCTAAATTAAATGTCGGAACACCTTATTATTCCAGAGGTTGGAAGGGCGTTACCGGCGGCATAAACGGAATGTATGGAACGGCAGCCGGTGCTGCTACGGGTTCCTGGGATAATCCAAATTCTCCTGGGGGACAATATCCGTACTTTACATTAAAGCAGATGGAGAATACAGGTGGTTATATCAAATATCGTGATGATACTTATGCAAAAACACCCTGGCTTTATAATAAGTCAACAGGAATCCTGTTATCCTATGAAGATATGACTTCACTTTCTGCCAGATGTGATTTTATTAACAATAACGGCTATGGAGGGCTGATTATCTGGGAAATTACCGGTGATACCGATAATTTTGAAATGACCGGACTGGCTCATGATAAACTAATCAGCAGCAATCCAACAGCAGCAGCGCCTGTGTTCAGTCCGGCAGGCGGAAGATATACGGGAACACAGACCGTAACGATTACATCCGCAACAGTAGGGGCTGTTATTCGTTATACTATGGACGGTACTGAGCCTACTGTCAATTCGCCGGTATACAGTACTAGTACTCCTCTTACAGTGCAAACGACCACAACGCTGAAGGCAAAAGCATTCCTTAACGGCCTGGCAGATTCGGCAACCTCAACAGCCGTTTACACCATACTATCAGAAGATACGACAGCTGAACCTGTGTTCAGCCCGGCAGGCGGAACCTATACAGAATCTCAGGAAGTAACCCTGACTTGTACAACGGAAAATGCGGTTATCCGCTATACAACAAACTCCAGTGAACCAACAGCTTCTTCACCGGTGTATACAGGTCCGGTCAGAGTGGATTCTACCACTACAATTAAGGCAAAAGCATTTAAGGAGGGTAAAACAGCTTCTGCAACTGTAACAGCCATCTATACCATAGAAAATGGGCAGGGGCAGCCGGGAATCACTCCATGGGCACCGAATATCAGCTACCAGAAAGGTGATATTGTATCCTATAGTGGCAGGAATTATGAGTGCATACAGTCCCACACATCACTTACCGGCTGGGAGCCCGTAAATGTTCCCGCACTGTGGAAGGAGTATGCAGGCTCCGTCACACCGGTAGACAAGGTTGCCACACCGGAGTTTAATCCTGCGGGAGGTGTGTACTCAAAAGAAGTTAATATAACGATCCAATGTGCAACAACAGGGGCAGCCATCCGCTACACAACGGATGGTACGGAGCCAACAGAATCATCCCGGATATACAGTGCTCCAATCGGGGTGGATTCCACCACTACAATAAAAACAAAAGCGTATAAAAATGGTATGACAGCTTCAGCAACTGCAACCGCTGCCTATACTATAGAAGAGGGGACAGAACAGCCGGAGGTTACTCCGTGGGTGCCTAACACCAGCTACCGTCAGGGTGATATTGTATCCTATAATGGTAAGAATTATGAGTGTACGCAGTCTCATACCTCACTTACCGGCTGGGAGCCCGTAAATGTTCCTGCACTGTGGAAGGAGTATACAGGTTCCGTCACACCGGCAGACAAGGTTTTGGCACCGGAGTTTAATCCAACCGGAGGTGTGTACTCCGAGGCAGTTAATGTGACCCTTCAATGTACCACGGAAGGAGCCGTCATCCGCTACACAACAAATGGCACGGAACCGACAGCTGCCTCCCAGGTTTACAGTGGGCAAATCAGGATAAACTCCATTACAACAATAAAAGCTAAAGCCTACAAGGAGGGCATGACAGCTTCTGATACGGCAGCTGCAACCTATACAATCGGCCAGGGACCGGTTGCAGAGCTATCGGAGCATATTCTTACCGGATATTGGCAGAACTTTGATAATGGTGCCACCTGCCTAAAAATCAGTAATGTTCCTGCCTCCTATAATCTCATTGCTGTTGCATTTGCAGATGCCGCAGCACAGACAGGTGCGGTAACTTTTACACTGGATTCCACCTTATCCTCCAGATTAGGCGGATATACGAAGGAGGAATTTATTGCAGATATTGCAGCGGCGAAATTAAAAGGACAGAAGGTTATTATTTCTATTGGCGGTGAAAACGGATCCGTCCAGGTTAACAGTACAGCCGCAGCAAAAAATTTTGCAGACAGCGTGTATGGACTCATGTTGGAGTATGGCTTTGATGGGGTTGACATAGACCTGGAAAATGGAATTAATCCGGCTTATATGGCTTCTGCCCTCCGGCAGCTTTATGAAAAGACGGGTCCTGGCTTACTCATTACCCTGGCTCCCCAGACAATTGACATGCAGAATGTTAACTCCGGCTATTTCAAGCTGGCACTGGACATTAAGGATATCCTGACGGTAGTGAATACCCAGTACTATAACTCCGGGTCCATGCTGGGGCAGGATGGAAAGGTGTATTCACAGGGAACAATAGATTTTATCACGGCGCTCGCTGCAATTCAGCTTGAAAACGGCTTGAAACCGGAGCAGGTAGGCCTTGGGCTGCCTGCTTCGCAAAGAGGTGCAGGAAGCGGGTATGTGGATCCTTCCGTAGTAAACAGTGCCATTAATATCCTTGCGAAAGGAGCTTCCGGCGGAAGTTATATTCCACCCCGGTCATATCCGTCCCTGCGTGGGGCCATGACCTGGTCCATTAACTGGGATGCACTGAATAATTATAATTTTGCAAATTCCGTTGCGCCGACACTTGCGGACCTATCCTCAAACAACTAAAGTATTTACAGGTAGTTGCTACCCCGACAGGACATTCTGAGCCTGCCGGGGTATTTTTCTGCCGGCAGGAAATATCATTTTTATCTGAATCGCTCCCTTTGGTTGAAATTAGTAATCGTATAGTATATACTTTAATAACTGTTTCACATAATATGAAGTAAAGATACATAATGAAAAAATAATAATGGAGGTTCAATATGATAAAAAGTGTCGTATTTGATATGGATGGTGTTCTTTTTGATACGGAAAGAGTATGTTCGCAAGTTTGGTATCAGGTCGGAAAAGAAATGGATCTCGCTGGTATTGACTTCGCTGTAACCCAGTGCGTAGGTTTAAATTCCAGTGATACGAAGCAATTTTTTTTGAATCTGTATGGAAAGGAATTTCCATATGATCAGTTTAGGGAAACTTCTTCCGTGTTATTTCATAAAACGATGGAAACACAGGGTCTTCCTATAAAGCCAGGTGTTTCTGAATTACTTAATTTCTTACAGGATAATAATTATAAGATAGCTTTGGCTTCTTCAACCAATAAAGCTACTGTAATGAAATACCTTGATAAAGCAGGTATAACTTACTATTTTCAGGCTGTAGTTACCGGAGATATGGTTATTCATGGAAAGCCTGACCCTGAGATCTATTTTAAAGCCTGTAAGGAAATAGAATCACCACCGGAATTAAGTATTGCCATAGAAGATTCACCTAATGGGATAAAATCTGCATATTCCGCCGGAATGAAGCCGATTATGGTGCCGGATTTAATTCAGCCGGACGAAGAACTGAAGAAATTATTATATGGAAAATTTGATTCTTTGGTTGAAGTAAGAAAATATTTACAGAACTTTAACTTATTTTAAAGTTATGATGAAGAATTTAATATGCTGCCTGAAATTCATAAGGGGGCATAGTTTATCTTCCTGTATTTAGCCGGTGTGATACCCTTATATTTTTTGAAAGCTTTAATAAAATAACTTAAATCATTAAACCCGACACTATATGTTATATCAGTGATAGACGTGTCTGTATTGAGTAATTGAAAGCAGGCACGTTCCACCCGGTAGTAATTTAAATAATCAATGGGGCTTTTATGGGTCATCTCCTGAAAAAAACGGCAGAAATACTTCGGTGACATACCTGCGGCTTTCGATAATTCTTCCAGGGTAATGATGGAAGAGTAAGAATTCTCAATCACTTCCAGAACCTGCTTTAGCTGCAGTATTCTTCTGTGATTTTGGGGAGTCTGCAGGGAATCTGTTACGAAATCCCCGTTTTCCAGAATAATCCCGATTACTTGATAGAGGCAGCCTTGAATGATTAATTGATAGCCGTATTTTTTCTTATCCATTACATCAAATAACTGCCATACTGTTTTATGAAATCCGGACGATTCTTTTGGAAAAAATTCTTTTATATTGATGACATAGTTCATAATATCCTGTATATATTTCTGACAGATATTATCTTTTTTCATCAGCATGTTCATATCAAACACAATACACTCATAGACGCAGGCTTCCGGTACTCCGGCATGTAAAGTACCGCTGTTTATAAAGATGACATCACCTTCTTTTGCCTTAAACTCATTTTCATCCAGGGATATTGTAAATGTTCCTTCTAAAATACGAATAATTTCATATTCTACATGCCAGTGATAGGGCATGGCATATTGGGGGTGCTGACTGTCAATATGATAAAATTCTATAGGAAAATCAAAGGTTCCACGTATTTTTCTTTCATTATAATCCATATATTGCATAAGACTTCTCCAATGTGAATATTATTATATTTTTTGCTATTATAACACAAGTATTAAACAGTTATCAATAGTATATTATATATGAATAGGGAATTGCATAAAAAACATGGAGGTATTAAACAATGGCTAAAAGCAGATTAATTGGAGATTATCCGGTAATCGGAATCAGACCTACTATTGATGGACGCAGGGGTGTACTTAAAGTAAGGGAATCACTGGAAGAACAGACCATGAATATGGCAAAGGCAGCAGCAGAACTTTTTACTAGGAACTTAAGATATTCCAACGGAGAACCGGTAAAAGTTATCATTGCAGATACGACCATCGGACGTGTTGCGGAAGCCGCAGCCTGTGCAGATAAGTTTAGAAAAGCGGGTGTTGATATTACACTTACGGTAACTCCTTGCTGGTGTTATGGTTCAGAAACCATGGATATGGATACTAAAACAATAAAAGGCGTTTGGGGATTTAACGGAACAGAGAGACCGGGAGCAGTATATTTAGCAGCTGTATTAGCAGGACATGCCCAGAAAGGACTTCCTGCTTTTGGAATTTATGGACATGATGTGCAGAATGCAGAGGACACCGATATCCCTGCAGATGTTATGGAAAAATTATTGCGTTTTGGACGTGCAGCTGTGGCAGCAGCAACTATGCACGGAAAGTCTTATTTGCAGATTGGTTCTATCTGTATGGGTATTGCAGGTTCCATTATCAATCCGGACTTCTTTGAAGAATATCTGGGAATGAGAGTAGAATCCGTAGATGAGGTAGAAATTATCCGCAGGATGACAGAAGAAATATACGATAAAGAAGAATTTGAAAAAGCTTTAGCCTGGACAAAGGCAAACTGCCCGGAAGGCTTTGATAAGAATCCTGCTGACATTCAAAAAACTCCGGAACAAAAAGAACAGGACTGGGAATTTGTTGTTAAGATGATGTGCATCATTAAGGATTTGTATAACGGCAATCCTAATCTTCCCGAAGAAGCAAAAGAAGAAAGAGTAGGACATAATGCAATCGTTGGTGGTTTCCAGGGCCAAAGACAGTGGACTGACTTTTATCCAAACTGTGATTTCCCGGAAGCAATGCTGAATTCCTCATTTGACTGGGAAGGTGCCAGGGAGCCTTATATCCTTGCAACTGAAAATGATACTTTAAATGGTGTGGGTATGTTATTCGGTAAATTAGTTACCAATACAGCACAGATTTTTGCAGATGTAAGAACTTACTGGAGTCCGGAGGCAGTTAAAAAAACAACCGGTTATGAACTGGAAGGTGTAGCAAAAGAATCCCAGGGTTTCATTCATTTAATCAATTCCGGTGCAGCCTGCATTGATGCCTGCGGTGAAGTAAAAGATTCTGCTGGAAATGGTGTTATAAAACCTTTCTGGGAAATGTCAGAAGCAGACCAGAAGGCATGCCTTTTAGCAACTACCTGGAATCCTGCTGATATCGGTTATTTCAGGGGTGGCGGTTATTCTTCCAGATTTTTAACAAGAAGTGAAATGCCGGTTACCATGATGCGTTTAAACATAATAAAAGGTTTAGGACCCGTAATGCAGTTAGTAGAAGGCTATACCGTTAACCTTCCGGAAGAAGTAGCTGATAAGTTATGGAAGAGAACGGATTATACCTGGCCATGTACCTGGTTTGCTCCAAGACTTACCGGTACCGGTGCATTCAAATCTGCCTATGATGTAATGAACAACTGGGGAGCTAACCATGGCGCCATCAGCTACGGTCATATCGGAGCGGATATCATAACATTATGTTCCATGTTAAGAATCCCTGTATGTATGCATAATGTACCGGAAGAAAAGGTCTTCAGGCCGGCAGTATGGAATGCATTCGGTATGGATAAAGAAGGTCAGGATTACAGGGCTTGTGAGGCTTATGGTCCGCTATATAAATAAAGGAGGGTTTTGCCGTGAAAAAAGTATTAGCGTTTGATTTTGGTGCTTCCAGCGGAAGAGCTATGCTTGGTATTTACGACGGTACCTCGATTCAGTTAAAGGAAATTCATCGTTTTTCCAACGATCCGGTTATGGTAAATGGTACCATGTACTGGGATATCCTCCGGTTATTTCATGAAATTAAGCAGGGACTGGTAAAAGCAAAACATGAATCGGATTTTGACAGCATAGGCATTGATACCTGGGGCGTTGATTTTGGACTGCTTGATAAAAATGGGAACTTATTGGAAAATCCGGTACATTACAGAGATAATCGTACCCAGGGAATGTTAAGGAAAAGTTTTGATAAACTTCCTAAGGCAGAGTTTTATAGCATTACAGGCAATCAATTCATGGAAATAAATACTGCATTTCAGTTGTTTTCCCTAGTCTGTAACAGACCGGAATTGTTAAAACGTATAGATAAATTGTTAATGACCCCGGATTTATTTAACTATATGCTGACCGGGGAAAAGACAGCAGAGTATTCCATTGCCTCAACAACCCAGCTTATGGATGCGAAAAAAGGTATATGGTCAGAAAAGGTCATTAAAACCCTTGGCATTCCAGAAAATATCTTTGCACCTATCGTAGCAAGCGGTACTAAGATCGGTGTTCTTTCCGATGAAATCTGTGAAGAACTGGGTGTTAAAAAGTGCAATGTAATTGCTGTGGCCGGTCATGACACCCAAAGTGCCATGGTTGCGGTACCGGCAGAAGAAGAGAATTTTATATTTATCAGCTGCGGTACCTGGTCCTTAATCGGAACAGAACTGGAGAAACCGCTTATTAACAAAAAATCGGATTTCTACAATATAACCAATGAAGGCGGTTATGGCGGCAAAGCTTCTTTCCTTAAAAATATAACCGGCTTGTGGCTCATCCAGGAAAGCAGAAGACAGTGGATAAGGGAAGGCCATGAGTATGGTTTTGGCAGTTTAGAAGAGCTGGCCCATGAAGCAGAACCTTTTGAAAGTTTTATTGATCCGGATGCCCCTGAATTTTCACCGGCGGGGGACATGCCTGCAAGAATTCAGGAATATTGCAGACGTACCAATCAAAAAGTACCTGAAACAGTAGGTGAATTTGTACGTTGTATTAATCAAAGCCTGGCCCTGAAATATCGTTATGCCTTGGAACAGATCAGTGAATGCACAGGTCTTAAATATAATAATATTCATATGGTAGGCGGAGGAATACAAAGTAAATTATTATGCCAGTTTGCTGCAAATGCCAGTGGATGCGCGGTTATTGCGGGTCCTGTTGAAGCTACGGTACTTGGCAATGTTGCACTTCAGTTAATTGCTTCCGGACAGATTAAAGATTTAAAGGAAGCCAGAAAAATAATCGGACAGTCACCGGATATTTTGAAGTATGAACCGAAAGATATTAAGTCCTGGGAAGAAGCTTATACGCGTTATAAGAAAATCATACTAAATTAAGTCAGTTTTTTTTTCATGCTGCAAAAAGGTGTAGTTGTAGAATAAAATTCTCCGTATAGGATGAACAACTGAAACGGACCTGGCATTTAAGGATTTTGAATATTGCAAATTGCTTAAATTACCAGGTCCGTTTTCAGGAAAATTGAATTTGAATTTATTAAAACATGGAGTATAAGAAATTAATTAATATGAAAATATTGATTTACAATTTTAAACATTAAAGTATTTCACTAAGCCAGTTTTTAAGCTGGGTATTAATCTTATTCTTATCATCTTTTATGGGGTCGATAAAACTAATGGTTCCCAGAATTGTATTATCTGAAAAGCGGTTCTTTAACTTTTCAAAACATTTATCCGCACCGCCTCCGGAATTACAGGCAAATAGCACTATTTTTTTATTTTTTACGGAGATGTTTGAAATCAGGGTATTGATTGGCGGAGTAAAACTGCCTGCCCAAATCGGTGTTCCGATAAAAATAATGTCATATTGTTCCAAATTCGGTATCGTATTCAATAATTTGGGTTTATCCTTGAATATAACACTTTTTCCGCCCCAGAAAAATTTTTTAAATCCTCCTTTCGGTATTTCTTTTTCCGGTTTTAACTCTAATGTTTCTGCTGCTGTTTCCCTGGCAATCATATCAGCTATTAATTTCGTGCTGCCTTCAAATGAATAAAAAATTACAATGGATTTCATGTCTTTCCTCCTGTTAAGATGGGAATACTCGCGGAAACTCCTAAAATATCTTCAATAGTCCGGTTAGTTTCCGGGAGTGCCCGATATTATTTTTATTGTTGGATGGGTTCTATACAAGATGATTTATGTTAGCCGGATTATAGGATAAAATTACCTGATTTCCTTACTTTTAAGTATAATTCCAGGAGTTTAATTTTGTCAATGTTTATTATAGAAACTGGCATGATTGAAAAGGAGTACTCTCGGAAACTAATAGTAGCAATAGAACATACCTATGATATCACGAAAATGGAGATAAGATTTTGCCGATTTCACCTGTACGTTTTTAAAGTTTGTGTTATAATAAATAAATGTTATATTTCTTTTAACTTGGCGGAAATATACGGTAATCAGACAGAAAGAGGCATACAAATGAATATATACAATATAAGCATCAGTCATAAAACAGCGCCTGTAGATGTAAGGGAATTATTGACTTTTAGTAAAGAAGAAAAAATAGATTTTATTAAGTCAGCCGTACAGCTGAAAGATATTGAGGAATGTGTATTAATAACTACCTGTAACCGAACGGAAGTATATGTAACCGGTGAAGAAAATGCATCCGAACAGATCATGCAGCTATTAGTAACAAGAAAAAGCCTGAACTATGATAAAATGATGAAATTCTTTCTCAGGTACAGTGATGAAAAAGCAGTGAAACATTTATTTCAGGTAGCCAGCGGATTAGACTCCATGTTAATCGGTGAGGATGAAATATTAGGCCAGGTAAAAGACGATTATCAGTCAGCTTTAAATGCAGGTACAACTGATTTCTTTTTGAATACCCTGTTTCGGGATGCCATTACTTGTGCCAAAAAAGTAAAAACAGATACGAGAATTTCAAAAACTCCCCTGTCAATCGGAACCTTAGCGGCAAATGAAGTATTGGGATTTTCTAAGAAGGATGAAGTAAAAAAAGTTATCATAATAGGACTTTCCGGTAAATTTGGTACCATAGTCATGAAAAACCTTTATCATAATAAAAATGTGGAGATTACCGGAACTACCAGAAACCATAATCTTTCAGAAGAATTAATCCTTATGTATCCTGATGTGAAAATGATTGATTATCATAAACGATATGATAAAATAAATGAGGCAGATATTATTATCAGTGCTACCTCAAGTCCACACTATACAATAACTTATGACGAATTGAAAAAGTGTTTAATGGATAAAAAGAAACACCTGTTTATGGATCTGGCTGTACCCACTGATATTGATAAAAACATTGAAAAATTAGGAGAGGTACGGCTAATTGACATAGATTATTTTAAACATATTTCTGAATTGAATAATAATTTGAAAATCCAGGAAATTGAAGCAGCTAAAATAATCATTGATAAACAGGTCGATGACTTTTATAAAGAGATAAATTTCAGGAATTTTGTACCTTATATAAAAAATTTAAAAAAATTATTTGAAAAACGATCTTTTGAAAGTATTATGTATCAGGTTCGCAATAACGTAACAAATGCAGAATTAGAAGTAGTATTACAGAGTTTAAAAAAATTGACGGAAATTGAATTATAACGTGCTTTGTTGATAAAGTACCCTTATTTTATAAAGGAGAGTTGATTGTGGCATATTTTCCTATGTTTATGGAATTAAAGAATGAATTATGCGTCGTAATCGGAGGAGGCCTGGTAGCTTACCGTAAGATAAAGGCTTTATTGGAATTTGATGCGAGTGTGGCAGCCGTTGCCCCGGAATTTTGTGAAAGTATTCTTGCCCTGGAGGGTCAGATCATTACTAAATATAAATTATATGATACATCTGATATAGCAGAAGCATTTTTAGTTATCGCTGCGACGAATGATATAGATATAAATACAAGGATATCCATGGAATGCAGGGAACATAAAATACCGGTTAATGTTGTGGATATAAAAAAAGAATGCAGCTTTATATTTCCGGCCTATGTTAAAAAAGGAGCTATAACGGTTGGTGTAACCAGTTCCGGAAAAAGCCCGATTATATCCCAGAAAATCAAAAAAAAGATAAAAGAGAACATTCCTGATTATATGGAAGAACTGGTTGAGTTTCTTGGTGATGTCAGGGAAGAAGTACGGTTATCCTTTGATCAGGAAACGAAAAGGAAGAATGTATTGAAACAGTTGGTGGAATTTGGCTGCTTAAATCACGGGAAACTGACGGAAATGGATGTACAGGAGATTATAAGGAAAGAAAAAGAAAATTAGGTGAATTTCAGCTTATCTTTGGAGGTATATGTGAAAAAAAAAATTAAAATTGGAACGAGAAAAAGCCTGCTTGCCATGGCCCAGACAGAAATGGTAGTAAAGGCAATAGAAGCTAAATATCCGGATACTGAGGTTGAATTGGTCCTTATGAATACAATAGGAGATAAGATATTAGATAAACCCTTAGAAAGTTTTGGAGGTAAAGGTGCTTTTATCTCGGAATTTGAAGCTGCCATGCTTTCAGGACAGATCGATATGGCGGTACATAGTGCAAAGGATATGCCAATTTGTCTTCCGGTGGGACTTTCCATATTAGCAGTATCCTTAAGGGAAGATCCAAGGGATGTACTGGTTACCAGAAAAGATTCACCACTAAAAGAAAACGGCATTGTCGGTACCAGCAGCTTAAGAAGACAAATCCAGATGGAAGGGCTATATTCAGTTCAGATAAAAAATTTAAGGGGAAATGTCGGTACCAGACTCACTAAATTAAAGAATAAAGAATACAATGCGATTATTCTTGCAGCAGCCGGTTTGAAGAGACTTAATCTATTAAATGATGAAGAATTAAATTTTGAGTACTTAAATGAGGATACCTTTATACCTGCTGCCGGACAGGGGATTATTGCAGTGGAAGGCAGAAGTGAGGGCTCTGGTATAGAATTATTAGAAGCCTGGCATCATACTGAAACCATGTATTGTTTAGAAACGGAACGGGAAGTGCTTAAACTGTTAAATGCAGGCTGCAGTGAACCTATCGGTGTTTATTCTAATATAGAAGAGGCTCAGGTCATGCTTCGGATTTTATATCAATATCAGGGCAGGATAATAAAGGAAAGCGGAAGTGCAGCCGTTGAAGACAGATTATCCCTGGCGCAGAATTTAGTTAATAAAATTATTAAGTCTTAAAGAAATGTGTCAAAGGCGTGATTTAGGCTATGGAATGAATACCACTGCATTGTATCAAAATAAAAGCCAGGTATAAATTTTATTAACAGTATATCTGAAAACAAATGTAAATAACTTAAATTATATAAGAAATAGGAGCTTTTATGAATAAAAACGGAATGGTTTATTTAGTAGGAGCGGGACCAGGTGACCCGGAATTGCTGACACTTAAGGGAGAAGCCAGATTAAAGGAATGTGAAGTTGTAATTTATGACAGACTGGCATCAGACAGTCTCATTGATATGGTTCCGGGGGATTGTGAGAAAATTTATGTGGGTAAAGTTGTTGGAAATACTACTCTTAATCAGGAAGCCATCAATCAAATTATAGTAAAAAAAGCCTTAGAAGGGAAACGGGTGGTCCGTTTAAAAGGCGGAGATCCTTTCGTATTTGGAAGAGGCGGTGAAGAAGTATTGGCTTTACAAAAGGCTGATATACCATATCAGGTCATTCCGGGGATCACATCCGCTATAGCGGCAGCGACTTATGCTGGAATTCCCATCACCCATAGGGGGATCAGCCGGAGCTTCCATGTTATTACCGGACACACCATGGAGTCGGAGAACCAACTTACGGATAATTATGAAGCTTTGGCAAAATTAGAAGGAACCCTGGTATTTCTAATGGGTATGGGTAATTTATCCCTGATTATAAAGGAACTGTGCAAATATGGGAAAGACATCAATACACCTGTAGCAATTGTTTCCAATGGAACCACCGGTAAGCAGAAAACGGTGAAAGGTACTTTGCTTAGCATAGAAGATAAAGTATACGAGCACAATATAAAGGCTCCGGCGGTTATAATTATCGGAGGGGTAGCAGCTTTTGATATGAAAGCTACAGTTGGGGGCAGATTATCGGGAAAGAGAATCGGAGTAACCGGCACAGAGAAACTCACGGATAAATTATCGGTACAGTTAAGGCAATATGGTGCATCTGTGGAAAACCTCAGTTTTTTACAGGTGAGGGAATATAAGGATAATGCAGAGCTAAAAAAGGCAATTACAAATCTGAAGGACTATACGTGGATTGTATTTACCAGCACCAATGGAGTTGATATTTTTTTTAAAAAGCTGAAAGAAAATAATATTGATTACCGTAATTTATCCGGGATTTCCTTTGCTGTGGTGGGAAAAGGCACAAAAGATGCCCTTCTGCAATATGGGTTTATTGCAGATTATATACCTGAAATTTATACAACTGCTGCTTTAGCGGAGGGTTTGGCTGTATTATTAAAAGAAGAAGATAATATACTTATTCCGAGAGCTTTAAAAGGCTCAAAGGATTTAACCGATATTTTAAGCAAGCATTCCATTCCATTTCATGATGTAAAGATTTATTCTGTCGAAGCAGATGAAGAAAAATATAACAGGGTAATCTCTGAATTAGCAGATTTTGATTATATAACCTTTGTAAGTGCGTCAGGAGTTGAAGGCTTTTTTGAAAATCCGGTAAAAAATTTAGATATAAGCTTAAATTCATCAAAAATTGTTTGTATCGGTGATATAACAGCCAAAAGGCTGGAGGATTACGGAATTGTTGATTATATCATAGCCAGGGAGTTTAGCGTACCTGGTATGGTTGAGAGCATTCTGGAGGATGCAGGTAATTTATAGGAATGAATACTGTAAAAATATGGAATATGATACTATGTTTACAATATTTATATAAACTGACCATAAAAGGTTAATAGTAGGAGGAGAATCATGATTAGAAGAAGAAGGCTTAGGGTAAATGAAACCATAAGGGCTTTGGTAAGGGAAACCAGTATACAGATATCGGATCTTATTTACCCAATCTTTGTAATAGAAGGTAAAAACCAGAAAAATCCCGTTGATTCCATGCCTGGAATATATCAATATTCTATTGACCGGATGGAAGAAGAATTAGCCCGTATTAAGAACAGCGGAGTAAAAAGTATCCTCATCTTTGGAATTCCGGAACATAAAGATGAAGTAGGAAGCGAAGCATATAATAAAGAGGGAATTATACAAAAAGCCATCCGGTTCATTAAATCAGTTTATCCTGAATTAGTTGTAGTTGCTGATATTTGTTTGTGTGAATATACCTCCCATGGTCATTGCGGTTTAATTAAGGATGGAACTATTTTAAATGATGAGACCCTGCCGCTATTGGCAGAAGCGGCAGTAACCTGCACCCAGGCAGGAGCGGACATTATAGCACCCTCTGATATGATGGACGGGCATATTCACGCTATCCGGACAGCACTGGATGAAAATGGGTTCCTCCATACCCCAATTATGGCATATAGCGCCAAATATTCTTCCGGCTATTATTCACCTTTCCGTGATGCAGCCCATTCGGCACCTGGTTTTGGTGACCGTAAAACTTACCAGATGGATTACGCCAATGTGGCGGAAGGTATCCGGGAAGTCTTTGATGATATAGAAGAGGGTGCCGATATTGTTATGGTCAAGCCGGCCTTAGCTTATCTTGATGTCATTAAAACGGTTGCCCTGGAAACGGATTATCCGATTGCAGCTTATAATGTAAGCGGTGAATATGCTATGGTGAAAGCAGCCGCCATAAACGGCTGGATTGACGAGAAAAAGATTGTTATGGAAAATATGATTGCCATGAAACGGGCTGGTGCTAAAATAATTATTACATATCACGCCTTAGATGTGGCCGCATGGATAAAGGAGTCTTAAAACATGAAAAGTCAAATTTCAGGGGAATTATATAAAGAAGCTGTTCGGTTTATGCCGGGAGGTGTTAACAGTCCGGTAAGGGCCTTTGGTTCTGTTGGAAGAACACCGGTCTTTATTGAAAAAGCAAAAGGCAGTAAGATATATGATGTGGATGGCAATGAATATATTGATTACGTATGTTCCTGGGGTCCTGCAATTTTAGGACATGCCCGGGATGAAGTAATAGAAGCAGTAATGAAAGCAGTAAAGGATGGCTTAACCTTTGGTGCGCCTACGAAGAAAGAAGTTATCCTGACGGAATTAATATCCTCCATCATGCCCTCCATGGAAATGGTAAGGTTAGTCAGTTCGGGAACGGAAGCAGTTATGAGTGCAATAAGAACGGCCAGAGGTTTTACCAAAAAGGATATGATAATCAAGTTCAGGGGTTGTTATCACGGACATTCAGACGGACTGTTAGTGAAAGCCGGTTCAGCAGCCCTTACCCAGGCGGTACCAGATAGTGCAGGAGTGCCGAAATCCTATACGGAAAACACCTTAATAGCAGACTATAACAATACGGCTTCTGTACAACAATTATTTGATCAATATAAAGGAAAGATTGCAGCTATTATTGTTGAGCCTGTAGCAGCCAATATGGGTGTAGTTCTCCCGGAAGCTGGTTTTTTGCCTTTCTTAAGGGATATTACGCGAAAAAATGATGCCTTACTCATCTTTGATGAAGTGATCACAGGCTTTCGTTTGGGACTTGGGGGAGCTCAGGAATATTATAATATAAAACCGGACCTAACCACCCTAGGTAAAATTGTGGGCGGCGGTATGCCTATTGGTGCTTATGGCGGTAGAAGGGATATTATGCAGATGGTTTCCCCTTTAGGTCCTGTTTACCAGGCCGGAACTTTATCCGGTAATCCCATTGCTACTGCAGCCGGGATTAAAACCCTTGAAATATTAAAAGAAAATCAAGACTTTTATTCCGATATGGAAGCGAAAGCAAAAATGCTTGCGGATGCCTTTCAGGATAGGGGAAAACAAAAGGATGAGAAGATTCAGGTTAACCAGACCGGCTCCTTATTAAGTGCGTTTTTTACAGATAAAGAAGTGAAAGATTATAATTCTGCTGTTTCTTCTGATACGAAGCAGTATGCTGATTATTTTGGGAAAATGCTGGAGCAGGGCATTTATATCGCTCCGTCCCAATTTGAAGCCATGTTTGTATCGGCGGCACATTCTAAGGAAGAGATTGAGAAAACCTGCAGGATTATTAAGACTTGCTAAATATTGTAATAAATGAAAAGGGCTGTTCCAAAATTAAAATGTATTATCCCTGAGTTTTTTTATTAAGTCAGATAAATATATTATTTGGCAACAGTCCCTTTGGATTTAACTGGTTATTAAAAAAGGTTATTAACAGGATTAAATAATTTTACTTTTATAATTTTCTACTATATTAATAAAATACCGGTGTATCGCCAGATTATCAGTAAGTTCCGGATGGAAGGCAACACCTAATTGGTTTTTGTATCGTACAGCAACAATCCGATTATCAACCGTGGCTAGTATTTTTGTAGTATCATGCACGGATTCAATATAGGGTGCGCGGATGAATTTCATAGGCACTTTACCAAGGTCTTCTACTAAGCCTTCCGTAAAAAAGCTTCCTAATTGTCTTCCGTAAGCGTTTCTCCTTACCGTAACCGGCAGAGTACCAAAATGAACCGTATCTGAATCAGTAATATGGGAAGCCAGCAGGATTAGACCTGCGCAGGTTCCCATTACAGGAAGACCACATAGAAGCCTCTCTTTTAATGAGTTAAAAAGCCCTAGTTCCCTTAATAACTTTCCCATTACGGTACTTTCCCCGCCTGGGAGGATAAGACCATCAAAAGATCTGTTTAAATCTGATTTTTTTCTGATTTCAAAAAAGTCCACATCTAATTTTTTTAAGGTGTTTTCCTGTTCTATAAAAGCCCCTTGTAATGCTAAAACACCGATTACCATTTATTTTCCCCTTTCTGCCATAAGAAGATTAATTTCATTTTCATTAATTCCAATCATGGCTTCCCCTAAATTCTCGGATAATTCAGCAATCATCTTAGAATCCGTATAATTAGTAACGGCTTTTACAATTGCGGCGGCTCTTTTTGCCGGATCGCCAGACTTAAAAATTCCAGAGCCTACAAAAACCCCTTCTGCCCCGAGCTGCATCATAAGGGCTGCGTCAGCTGGGGTTGCAACACCGCCTGCTGCAAAGTTAACGACCGGAAGTTTTCCATTGTTATGAACAAACAAAACTAAATCATATGGTACCTGCAATTCTTTGGCTGCCTGATAGAGTTCATCTTCCCTTAACGAAGTCAACCGGGCAATTTCACCATTCATACGTCTTATATGACGTACAGCCTGCACAACATCCCCGGTTCCCGGTTCTCCTTTGGTACGTATCATGGAAGCACCTTCATTAATTCTTCTTAAGGCTTCTCCTAAATCCTTTGCCCCGCATACAAAAGGTACTTTAAATTTGGTTTTATCAATATGGTAGACATCATCGGCAGGAGATAAGACTTCACTTTCATCAATGTAATCAATTTCAATGGCTTCTAAAATCTGTGCTTCCACAAAATGGCCGATTCTGCATTTCGCCATAACGGGAATCGTAACAGCTTCCTGGATTCCTTTTATCATTTTGGGATCACTCATTCTTGATACGCCGCCTACAGCCCGAATATCTGCAGGTATCCTCTCTAAGGCCATAACAGCACAGGCTCCGGCTTCTTCTGCAATTTTAGCCTGCTCTGGTGTGGTAACATCCATAATTACACCACCCTTTAGCATTTGGGCCAGTTCTTTATTTAATTCATATCTGTTTTCCATTATTTTAACCTCCATAGAATATTTTTAGTTTTTAACTGATATCCGGATTTCATTGTTATGAAAATCATTATACCTCTTTCTGCCCCTGCTAAAATAGCCAAAAGAAAATAAAATAACAGTGCCAGATTATCGGCGTACAATTTTTCATTTGGTTTTCGAAGTTGTATAATAATAATACTTGAAATAATCATAAGAATATGGTTAAAATATAGGTATTGTATAAATATGAATTTTCTGGGAGGAGTCCCTTAATGAGTAATATAATTATTGTAGGAGGCGGAGCATCGGGATTGATGGCTGCTGTATTTGCTGCCAGGCAGAAGAATAAGGTCACGGTACTGGAGCATAAGGATAAGATCGGAAAAAAGATTTTAGCTACCGGTAATGGTAAATGTAATTATACAAACCTGGATCAGAAACCGGAGTATTATAGAGGAAATGACAGTTCTTTTGCTATGAAGGTGCTGTCTGCATATAATGTAGATCAAACGATCGGTTTTTTTAAAGAACTAGGGATCTATCCCAAAGAAAAGAGCGGCTATGTATATCCTAATTCGGAACAGGCATCTTCCATAGTAGAGGTACTACGTCTGGAACTGGAACAGTTAAAAGTGAATATTTGTTGTGAAGTCCAGGTAGAAGAAATCGACAAGCTTAAGGATCGATATCGTGTATTATCAGATAAAGGGGAATATGCTGCGGACCAGGTTATATTGGCAGCCGGCGGATGCGCATCACAAAATCTTGGTTCTGACGGAAGCGGTTTTGAATTGGCGAAAAGACTGGGGCACCGGATCATTAAACCATTACCTGCCCTGGTTCAGTTAAAATCAGATTCCCAATATTTTAAAACCCTGGCGGGTGTCCGCACAGAAGCAATGATTCAATTATTTATAAAAGATAAATTGGTATCGAAGGAGAAAGGTGAACTTTTGTTAGCTGCTTACGGTGTTTCTGGGATTCCCATACTACAGTTGAGCAGATTTGCCTCTAAAGCATTAAATGAAAATAAAGAAGTTCACCTGATCATTGATTTTCTGCCTTCCCTAAATACAGAGGAAATTTTTAAGTTATTATTGGAACGAATCAAAAGGAATCCATTCAGGACAATGGAAGAAATCCTGTTAGGGTTGCTGAATAATAAACTGGCGTATATAAGCCTTAAGGAATCAGGAATTGAACCTATGGCTTTAAGTAATACAATCCATAAAAACAAGCTTCAGGACTTAGTGCACCAACTTAAGGAGTGGAAAGTGAACATAACAGATACGAATCCCTTTGATCAGGCGCAGGTAACGGCAGGAGGCGTAGACACAACGGAGATTGATCCGAATACCCTGGAATCCAAAATTAATAAAGGATTATATCTTGCCGGTGAATTACTGGATATAGACGGAACCTGCGGCGGTTATAACCTCCAATGGGCTTGGTCCACAGGGGCTTTAGCGGGAAAGAGCTGTGGGATTTAAATGCGTGCTAAAGCACGCGGATGGGAGTTAAGGTGAAAAAAAGATACAACGTGTTTTTTCACCATCCTGATTTAAATGCGTGCTAAAGCACGCAGATGGGAGTTTAATATGTTACAGATAACACAGTTAAAGTTAAGTATAAATCATACCCCGGAAGATTTAAAAAGGCAGATAGCAAAACAATTAAAGGTTTCCGAACAGGAAATCTTTAAGTATTCAATTATTAAAAAATCAATCGATGCCAGAAAAAAGAAAGACATTGTTTATGTTTATAGCGTGGAAGTAGAGATTTCCGAGGAAAAAAGGGTGATGAAACGAATTCATTCTCCTAATATCACCTTTAGTAACCGGCCAGGATACGTATTTAAACCCTCCGGTGGGGATGACTTAAATTTTCGTCCTGTCATTGCAGGTTCCGGTCCGGCAGGTTTATTTTGCGGACTTATGTTAGCCAGAAACGGTTATCAGCCTGTTATAATTGAACGGGGGGATGAAGTTAAAAACAGGGTAAAGGCTGTCGGACATTATTGGAAAAGCAATGAACTCGATATTAATTCCAATGTACAATTCGGGGAAGGCGGTGCCGGTACTTTTTCTGATGGCAAGCTAAATACACTAGTCAAGGATGAGTTTGGAAGAAACCGAAAAGTTTTAGAAGTATTTGCAGAATACGGGGCACCGGAGGAAATATTGTATCTTAATAAACCGCATATCGGAACGGATCAGTTAAGAACAGTAGTACAGGGGATGAGGGAGGAAATCATATCCCTGGGCGGTGAAGTTAGATTTAGGACCTGCCTTACGGATATTATAATGAAAGATGGAAAGTTAATCGGGATTGAAATAAACGGGAAAGAACATATTGATTGTAATGTATTAGTTATGGCGGTTGGACACAGTGCCAGAGATACCTTTGACCTAATCTATAAGAGGGGATTTAAGTTAACACCGAAATCTTTTGCTATTGGCGTAAGGATTGAACATCCCCAGATATTGATCAGCCGCAATCAGTATGGGGAGTCTTATAACCAGTTACCGGCGGCGGATTATAAATTAACTTATCATGCAAGTACCGGAAGGAGCATTTATTCATTTTGTATGTGTCCTGGGGGATTTGTAGTGAATTCTTCTTCAGAACAGGGTGGCATTGCAGTAAATGGCATGAGCAATCATGCAAGAAATGAAGCGAACGCTAACAGCGCCTTAATCGTAACGGTAACCCCTAAGGATTTTCCGGTATCTGAGAAGGTTCCGGAAGCTTTATCCGGTGTGGAATTTCAGCGCATATGGGAAAGGAAAGCTTATCAGGCAGGCAACGGACTTATCCCGGTACAATTATTTGGTGACTTGTGCAGGAACCGGGAGAGTGTTACAATGGGCAATATAAAACCAAATATAAAGGGAAATTATAAATTGTCGAATTTAAGACAATGTCTGCCTGATTATGTCATTGACTCTTTAGTTGAAGGAATACAAGCCTTTGAAAGGATAATTCCAGGGTATTCTAATGAGGAAGCAGTCCTTTCCGGTGTAGAAACGAGGACATCATCACCCCTTCGGATAGAGCGGGACGATAATTATGAATCTACTATATCAGGAATCTATCCCTGCGGGGAAGGAGCCGGGTATGCTGGAGGCATTACTTCCGCTGCCATTGATGGAATAAAAGTATTTGAAGCGATTGCAAAACGTTATAAGTCGAAAAATTAAAAGATATTTTTACACCATCCTGATTTGAATTCGGGCAGAACATACAGACAGGAGATTAATAAAATAGGAATTCGAAAGGAACATTTTATGTCTTTAAATAGAGAACTCATAAAAGATAAAAAAAGAATTGTAATTAAAATCGGTTCTTCCTCATTGACTCATGATATTACCAATAGTTTAAATCTGTCCAAGATGGAAAAACTGGTAAGAATATTAACAGATTTAAGAAATCAGGGGAAAGATGTTATCTTAGTTTCCTCCGGCGCGATTGCAGTAGGACGGGAGACACTGGGCTTAAAAGATAAACCAAAAGATAAAACAGTAAAACAAGCTTGTGCGGCTGTCGGACAAGCCAGGCTGATGATGGTTTACCAGAAATTATTTGCGGAATATAACCAGATTCCGGCACAAATATTAATGACTAAATATACAATGATTAATGATATAAGTAGAATCAATGCGAGGAATACATTTGAAGAATTATTAAATATGGGTGTAATTCCTATTGTTAATGAAAATGATACTGTTTCTACAGATGAAATAGAATTTGGGGATAATGATACATTATCTGCTATTGTAGCTGCTTTAATAAATGCAGATATGCTGATTCTGCTATCCGATATTGACGGATTATATACAGATGATCCTCATAAGAACGCGGATGCAGTTTTCATTGATTACGTAGAAGTAATAGATGGGGAATTATGTGAAATGGGTAAGGATTCAGCCTCATCCCTTGGAACCGGAGGTATGGCAGCTAAAATATCAGCCGCCAAGATCGCAACGGATTCCGGAGCAGATATGGTAATTGCCAATGGGGAAGATGTATACATAATTAACGAAATTATGGAAGGTAAGAGAGTGGGTACCTTATTTAAAGCCCATAAAGATGAAAATTTTGTATTATTGGATTATATTCGTACAAAACAATATCCGTAAAACAGTTTTCTAGTGAAATCATATTGTACAAGTATACGATTTTATGCGTCATTTGTGGCTGCCGGGGCAGTCATGACGCGAAGAGTAAAAGAAAAGCTTAAAAAGAAAGGATGCCACAGTACCGCAAGCAGGCCTGCGGTATGCAATGGGTGTAAAATATGGATGACAGTAAATTAGCAAGGATAAATGAATTATATAAGAAATCCCAAAATGAGGGACTGACAGTGGAAGAAAAACGGGAACAGGCAGACCTAAGAAGTGAATATGTCCTGGCAATACGAAAAAATCTGAGGGGAACACTAAATCAGATATCTTTATTAAATCCGGACGGAACCATTACGGAACTAACAAAAAAGGATAAACAATAATGTTAAAGCAGGGAATCCGTAAATTAATGAAAGATTTAAAAAGCATGCTGGAGGAAGCGGATAGAGCAGCCTATAGTAAAAATATACTTGAACGGTTATATCAGTCTCCGGAATATAAAAAATGCAGCCGGATTTTTAGTTATGTATCCTTTAATCAGGAAGTAATAACAACTGATTTAATTATGACAGCTCTTTCTCAGAAGAAAAAAGTAGCAGTTCCTAAAATTACCGGGGATGGAATGAAGTTTTATTATATTAATTCAATTGAAGATTTACAACCCGGCATTCTTGGAATCTTAGAACCGGTTACTACGAAAGAGGCAGCACCTTATCCCTTCGAAGATAACCTGATTATAGTACCGGGTCTGGCATTTGATAAACATAAAAACCGTATTGGATATGGCAGGGGATATTATGATGGATTTTTTAGTAAATTTAATAATTATCCCTTAGAGAAGATTGCTTTAGCCTTTGATTTTCAAGTTCTTTCAGAGCTTCCGGCAGAAGGACATGATATAAAGGTAGATCAGATCATAACACAAAGTTACGTAATTAAATAACTCCCATATACAAAAAAGAAAGGATGGATGGTTCATATGAAATATTTAGAGGAAATCGGCATTAAAGCGAAAAAAGCTGCTACGGATTTAAATACGTTAGGTGTAGGGCGTAAAAATGAAGGCCTTCGTCAGGCAGCCAAATCTTTAACAGATAAAGAGGCAGAGATTCTAAAAGCCAATCTGTTAGATATTGAAACAGCGAAAGAAAATGGCATGGTAGAATCATTAATCGACCGGTTACGGTTAAATCGTGAGCGTATCGGGGGAATGGCAAAGGGTTTACTTGATATTGCTGAGTTAAATGACCCGGTCGGTGAAGTAATATCAATGAGCACACGTCCCAATGGGTTAACCATAGGTCAAAAGAGAGTCCCAATGGGTGTAATAGGAATCATATATGAATCCCGTCCCAATGTAACTGCAGATGCCTTCGGTCTTTGCTTTAAAACCGGGAATGCTGTAATTTTAAGGGGCGGCAGTGATGCGATTCATTCTAATATTGCAATTGTAAGTGTAATCAAAGAAGCGCTTAACCGGGTTGGTTTAAATGGAGATTCCATCCAGTTAATTGAAGATACCGACAGGGAAACTGCAAAAGAAATGATGCGTTTAAATCAATATATCGATTTATTAATACCACGTGGAGGCGCCGGATTAATACGGACGGTTGTTGAAAATAGTACAATCCCGGTTATTGAAACAGGAACAGGTAACTGTCATGTCTACGTAGATGAATGTGCAGAATTTGATATGGCATTAAATATAATAGACAATGCCAAAACCCAGCGTTTAGGAGTGTGCAATGCCTGTGAATCCCTGGTAATTCATAGTAAAGTGGCAAAAAACTTTATTCCTCTTATCTATGACAGGTTAACAGCCAAACAGATTGTATTTCGTGCTGATGAAAGGGCAAGGACAATTTGTGATAAAATGGAGCCAGCTACAGAAGAGGATTATGGAAAAGAATATTTAGACCGGCTCATTTCATTAAAAATCGTTGATTCAATAGAGGAAGCAATAGCACATATTAATTACTACAATACAAAACATTCTGAAGCCATAATAACCAATGATTATAATCACGCAATGAAATTTTTAAAT
The DNA here is from genome assembly GCA_049692775.1 of Anaerocolumna sp. GTDB lineage: Bacteria > Bacillota > Clostridia > Lachnospirales > Lachnospiraceae > Anaerocolumna. The sequence goes on from JBAVPE010000121.1 coordinate 108,427, forward strand.
GAAATAGATGCTGCCGCAGTCTATGTAAATGCATCAACACGTTTTACAGACGGGGGAGAATTTGGATTTGGGGCCGAAATAGGAATCAGTACCCAGAAACTTCACGCCAGGGGTCCCATGGGTCTGACAGCGTTAACTTCCACAAAGTACATTATCTTTGGGAATGGGCAGATTAGATAAGTAAGTTAACATATCATTATTATAGAATGAATTCTTTAGGATATGTGCATTTGGATCAAACAGTTACAGTTCTATCCAGTTGTACATACTCCTTATTTTTTTAACATAATAATAATAACTAATATTATCATTATATTGAGATGAAGGGTAGAGTTTTGTATTTAAGTAAAGTATAAATAAAATTGATAATGGAGTTATAAACAACAGAGCAAGAATTTATGGATACATTAGTTCGAAAAATTTTTTTCTTAACTCACACAGGAGACGAAAAAATGACAAAATTACAAAGGTTGATAAAAAAATGCATGGAACAAAATAATCTTAATTCGGGAACAGCAGAATCATTTAACAGTGCTTTAAAGGATTTAGGACGTTGGGTATTAACTCTTTATAGTAATGGAAAACTATTATTTGAAAATAATACTAAGGATACTTTAAAACTACATGAAACCTTAAACGTTAAGGAATTTGTAAAAGAGTCAGGAGAATATGCAATAGGACTTGGATATTTTAACGGACGTGACAGAAATTTTTACGAAATGATTGCATTATGTCATAAGGATTTATCAGACGTCCTGGATGAATATTATAAAGGGTATCATCCTTGTTATACTTATTATAGGGAAGACAGTGAGCCCAAAGGTATACCGGCTGAACTGGCTGATGTTATAATTAGGATATTTGTGATGTGCTATCAATATGATATTGATATTGAAACCATCCTTATCGAAAAGAATGAATATAATAAATTAAAAAACAAAACTTAAATTATTTAAGAAAGATAAGAATAATGTCATAGATTAGATACTTATATACCACAAGGTTTTAAGATGTGTAAAACGATAAGGGAACCCGTAGAGGTATCCTTTATCGTTTTTTTAAACCCATGTAGGAATCAGAAAATTTTTTGTTGGCATTAAAGAATGAATGAAAATGACTGATTTTGAAGATGGAAAGAAATAAAAACATATAAAAAATTGTTTTTCAATGAATAACAAAGGGAAAAAGACAATAAATACCAGTATATTTATGCAATGTGCACAAAACATGGACGAAAATTTGTACGACAAAATGACTGAAAATGATTTACAATGACTGAATATGATGGTATGCTAATTATAAGAAAAAAATAATTAATCAATACTAAAAAAAGAATGATAAAGAGGTGGTATAGGGATGCTGACAGAGACCAGGCTAAGTGAGATATTGCAATTGCTGGAAGAAAAGAAGAGTATAACGGTCGTAGAACTTACTAAACGTTTTCATGCTTCCGAATCTACGATCCGGCGGGATCTGACACTGCTGCATAATAGAGGAATGCTTCATAAAGTCCATGGCGGTGCTACATCATTGGAATTGGGTTATTCTGTAAAAGATGATGATGTATCCTTACGAATGGATTTAAACAGGGAAGAAAAAATCCATATAGCAAAGTATGCAGCAGGTTTAATCCGGGAATATGATTTTGTTTATCTGGATGCAGGTACAACAACAGAAATCATGATTGACTTTATGGAAGAAAAAAATGCTGTTTTTGTTACCAACGGAATTGCCCATGCAAAAAAACTTTTACAACGGGGATTGAAAGTTTATATCTTAGGCGGTGAACTAAAAGCCTCAACCGAAGCAGTGGTTGGGGCGGATACCATAGCGTTACTGGATAAGTACCATTTTACAAAAGGATTTTGGGGTGCGAATGGAGTAAGTATTGCAACCGGATTTACCACACCTGATGTAAACGAGGCATCCGTAAAGCAAAAAGCACTGGAACAAACCAAAAATAAATATGTTCTATGTGATGCTTCAAAATTCAATAAAATATCACCGGTTTGTTTTTGGGGTTTTGAGTATGCCACTATAATAACGACCGGTTTAACGGATAAATCCTATCTTGAATTTAAAAACGTTATTGAGGTGTAAAGGAAATCAACGGTCTTAGAAATAAACGGAAAGGAATTGTTGAGGATGATTTATACAGTAACATTTAATCCTTCATTAGATTATATAGTACGGGTAGAAGACTTTCAATTAGGAAGGGTTAACAGAACAAATGGTGAACAGATGCTTCCGGGAGGGAAAGGAATCAATGTATCCATTGTTTTACAAAATTTAGGGGTGGAAAATACGGCTTTAGGTTTTTTGGCAGGATTTACAGGAAATGAGATTAACAAGAGGGTCAGTGAATACGGATGCGGTACAGATTTCACCTGGTTATCAGAAGGACATTCCAGGATTAACTTAAAATTAAGTTCCAGAGAAGAAAGTGAAATTAATGGACAGGGTCCTTCTATAACAGAAGATGCCCTAAATAATCTATATGAAAAACTACAGGGTATGACACAGGAAGATATCTTAGTATTAGCAGGAAGTATTCCCGGTACTCTGCCAAATTCAATTTATGAACAGATTATGCGGCAGCTGGAAACAAATGATTTAAAAATTGTTGTGGATGCTACAGGAGATTTGCTGGTAAATGTATTAAAATTCCATCCTTTTTTAATTAAGCCCAATAATCATGAATTAGGTGAAATTTTTGGGGCAGATTTAAAAAATGTAGAAGATATTATTAAATATGCCGGGAAATTGCAGGAAAGAGGAGCCAGAAACGTACTAATCTCTATGGCAGGAGACGGAGCAGTCTTAATAACGGATAGCGGGGAGGTGATAACAAGCCCAGCCCCAAAAGGAAAAGTAATAAATTCTGTCGGTGCAGGCGATTCAATGGTAGCAGGCTTCCTAACAGGATATCTGGAGAAAAAAAATTATAAACATGCTTTCAAAATGGGGATTTCAGCAGGCAGTGCCAGTGCTTTTTCAACGCAGTTAGCAACAAAAGCAGACGTACTGGATATATTAAAAACATTGACATTCTAAAGTGTTAAACTTATAAAGCAAACAAGTTTCTGTATAAGATTTGCAGTAGGCCGATTAAGAAGAAGGAGAAGAAAAATGAAGATTACAGATTTATTAGCAAAAGAAAGTATCAATCTGGAGGGGAATCCTTCCGGCAAACAAGACGCCATCCACCAGATGGTAGATCTGATGTATGCATCAGGAAACATAACAGATAAGGAGAAATACCGAAAAGGTGTTTTTGAAAGGGAAGCTGAGGGAACTACGGGAATCGGGGAAGGTATTGCCATTCCGCATTGTAAATCAGATACAGTAAAAAGAGCCGGACTAAGTGCGATGATAGTAAAAAGCGGGGTGGATTTTGATTCCCTGGACGGGGAACCGGTGGAACTTATTTTTTTAATAGCAGCACCTTTTACGAAAGATAATGTGCATTTGCAGGTATTAAGTAAATTATCCGTTTTATTAATGGATGAAAGTTTTATACAAAGATTAAAGAAAGCTAAAAGTGCGGAAGAATTCTTAAATGCAATTAATGAGGCAGAAAGAAAAAAAGATGGAGGGAAACAGCAGGAGAACTTAGGACAAGGATTGAAATTGCTGGCGGTTACTGCCTGCCCGACCGGCATTGCCCATACCTATATGGCAGCGGAAAATATAGAAAAGAAAGCAAAAGAAGCCGGACATAGGATAAAGGTAGAAACCAGAGGTTCCGGAGGTGCCAAGAATGTGCTGACTTCACAGGAGATAGCAGATGCGGATTGTATTATTGTTGCAGCGGATGTCCAGGTGCCTATGGAACGTTTTAACGGTAAAAAGGTTATACAATGCAGAGTGTCGGATGGCATTGGTAAGGCCGCAGATTTAATAAAAATGGCAGAAACCGGTGAAGTATCAGTTTATGTTAATAAAAACGGCGGTAAAGCAACAGCGGGAAGTCTGGAGAAAGAAGGTGCGGGCCGTCAGATTTATAAACATTTAATGAGTGGTGTATCCCATATGTTACCCTTTGTCGTTGGGGGAGGTATCTTAATTGCCATTGCGTTCCTGATAGACGGATTCAATGTAGATTTGAAAACAATAGCAGATAAATCTACCTTTGGTACCATTACCCCCCTTGCTGCTGTTTTTAAATCCATAGGCAGCAGTGCTTTCAGTTTTATGCTGCCTATCCTGGCAGGCTTTATTGCGATGAGCATTGCTGACAGACCGGGGCTTGCATTGGGGTTTGTCGGAGGTGCAATAGCTGCTAACGGCAGTTCCGGATTTTTAGGTGCACTGGCGGCCGGTTTCCTGGCCGGATATACAATTCTGCTGCTAAAAAAGGTTTTTTCCGGATTACCGGAAAAACTGGACGGATTAAAACCAATTCTGCTATATCCACTTTTGGGTATCTTTATAGTCGGTATAGTGGTGACATATGTTATTGAACCTGTATTTGGAGGAATCAATACGGCTTTAAACAGTGGTCTGTCAAGTATGAGCAGTACCAGCAGTATATTCCTGGGCTTAATCCTTGGAGGAATGATGGCAGTGGACTTAGGCGGTCCGGTTAATAAAGCGGCTTATGTATTTGGAACTGCTTCCATTGCAGCAGGAAATTACGATATTATGGCGGCGGTTATGGTAGGAGGTATGGTTCCTCCATGTGCGGTAGCACTTGCAACGATCCTTTATAAGAAGAAATTTACAGCAGAAGAAAGAAAATCAGGACCAATGAATTTTGTAATGGGGTTATCATTTATATCAGAAGGTGCCATTCCTTATGCTGCCGCAGACCCGTTACATGTGCTTCCCTCACTAATAGTGGGTTCAGCAGTATCAGGAGCGCTTTCTATGGCGTTTAACTGTACTTTAATGGCACCTCATGGCGGAATCTTTGTATTTCCGGTTGTGGGAAATGCACTGCTGTATATTTTGGCTCTGGCAATTGGTACGGTAGTCAGTGCGGTATTGCTTGGAATATTAAAAAAATCCGTACCTGAAAGCAGTAATGAAATGTAAGAATTGTAAGAAAAACAGATAAAAGTGTATTCATATAGCAATTCGGTGAAAAAAGCGGCCTGTCCGGCAATGTCTGACTTAATGACATCAGCCAAACAGCCGCTTTTTGCTGGTGTAAGAACACAGGAGTGAAAATTTGCATTCTGCATAACTTCAGTGCATCGCGAAGCGTGTTATTGTTCACAACACTGCTGTTTTTGCAGGGGAGTGAACAGTAACCTGACGGTAACCTTTCGGCACTGGAGGTCCTGATTAAGGGTTGACATAGATACCATAAAGCTGATATCATTGAAACAATTGTGTGATCGAATATTTGTTATGGAAATCTGCGGCTAGGTCTTAAAAGAATACTATACAGAATTGTTGTTCGAAAATAACGGCCGGAAAGCCGTATTGCCGTATTATTGATGAATCTTTCAGGTTGTAATTTCTTTTTGATTCATATATAATTTTAATGTTACAAATTTAAGTTAGAAAGTTGGGATTAAAAATGAATTATAATGATATTGAATTAAATAAAATAGATATTACAGGTAAGGAGCCGCTAAAGGAACCGGAACGCCAATATTACTTTATGGCAAAATGCAGGGAATGGGTTAAAGAAAAAGAAGCAGAAGCAGGCAGACATTTAACTTATATTACCAAGACTTTCGGCTGTCAGATGAATGCAAAAGATTCTGAAAAGCTGGCAGGTATCTTAGAAAAAATCGGTTTTTTGGAGAATGAGACAGAAGAAGCTGATTTTGTTGTATATAATACCTGTACAGTAAGGGAGAATGCCAACAGCAGGGTATATGGAAGACTTGGGTACTTAAATAGCCTAAAGAGAAAAAATCCTAATATGATGATTGCATTATGCGGCTGTATGATGCAGGAAGATGCTGTTGTTGAAAAGATTAAAAAAAGTTATCGCTTCGTAGATATTATCTTTGGAACCCATAACATCTTTAAATTAGCGGAATTAATTTATTCCAGGTTAACCTCCAAGGGAATGAGCATTGATATATGGAAGGATACGGATCAGATTGTAGAGGATCTTCCCAGTGAACGAAAGTATAAATTTAAAGCCGGAGTAAATATTATGTATGGCTGCAATAATTATTGCAGCTATTGTATTGTGCCTTATGTCAGGGGCAGGGAACGCAGCCGTAATGCGGAAGATATTATGAGAGAAATCAAGGAACTGGCAGCTGACGGTGTTGTAGAAATCATGCTGCTAGGTCAGAATGTAAATTCTTATGGTAAAACTTTGGAAAACCCGGTATCCTTTGCAGATTTATTAAAAAAAATAGAGAAGATTGAAGGTCTTAAGAGAATTAGGTTTATGACCTCCCATCCCAAAGATTTATCTGATTCTTTAATTGAAGTAATGAAAAATTCCAGTAAAATTTGTAATCACCTTCACCTACCGGTTCAATCCGGAAGCAGTAATGTTTTAAAAATCATGAATCGGAAATATTCTAAAGAAGATTATTTATCATTGGTAGAAAGAATTAAAACAGCCATGCCGGATATTTCACTGACCACAGATATTATTGTAGGTTTTCCGGGGGAGACAGAAGAAGATTTTTTAGAAACTTTGGACGTTGTAAAAAAAGTACGATATGATAGTGCCTATACTTTCCTTTATTCAAAAAGATCAGGCACACCTGCAGCCAATATGGAGAATCAGGTAGAAGAAACTGTTGCCAAGGAAAGATTTGACCGTTTATTAAAGGTTGTCCAGGAGATTTCATCGGGCCTTACCGGTAACCATGAAGGAGAAATCAAAGAAGTATTGGTGGAAGAAGTAAATGAGCAAAATAAATCACTTTTAACAGGAAGGCTAAGTAATAACGTATTAGTTCATTTTACAGGAACACCGGATATGATTGGCTCAATTGTGAACGTAAGGCTGACAGTATGTAAAGGTTTTTATTATATTGGTGAGAAAATTTAGTGCTTCCCCAAATTACCTTAGTTTATTTTTAACATACCCACTAAAAAAATAGCGGAAGTCTGATTCCGGTTTAAATTTAAACGGTGGTGTAATTATTCCTGATTTGTATGCCTGCCGGGATACAAATATGGGAGTTAGTACAATAATTCAAAATATTATCGATAATTTTCGTTATATTGTGACATAATGCATAAAAATTTAGTAAGTATACTTGACATACTGGACAAAACAGTATAAAATTTAAGTGTTGTATCTTTGTACAATGAAAATTAAATAAGGAGGTGCTCCTGTGCAAGACATACTAAAAATAGGTATTACTTTTTTAGTAACCTTGGTAATAGTTGCTCCTCTTGTTTGGAAAATTGCGATATCCTATCGTATCAAAGTCGTTGAGGCAAAGATAGGTTCTGCAGAAGAAAAAGCAAGAGAAATCATAGATGAAGCTTTAAAAACAGCTGAAACTAAGAAGAGAGAAGCCTTACTCGAAGCAAAAGAAGAGTCTTTAAAGACTAAGAATGAACTGGAGAAGGAAACTAAGGAAAGAAGAGCAGAAGTGCAACGCTACGAGAAACGTGTTCTTTCTAAAGAAGAAACTTTAGACAGAAAAACGGAAGCACTTGAAAGAAAAGAATCGAAGCTTACTGTAAAGGAAGCTGAACTTGACAGGATCAAGACCGAGGCTGAAGAGCTTCATGGCAGACAATTGCAGGAGTTAGAAAAAATTTCTGGACTTACCTCCGAACAAGCGAAAGAATATCTTTTAAAAACTGTTGAAGACGAAGTTAAACATGAAACCGCAATGTTAGTAAAAGAACTTGAAAGCAAAGCAAAAGAAGAAGCAGACAAAAAAGCAAAGGATTATGTTGTTACCGCAATTCAAAAATGCGCTGCAGACCATGTGGCTGAGACCACCATATCCGTTGTTCAACTTCCGAATGATGAGATGAAGGGAAGAATCATCGGCAGAGAAGGGCGTAACATACGTACTTTAGAAACTTTGACCGGTGTTGACCTGATCATTGATGATACACCTGAGGCAGTTATCTTATCCGGTTTTGATCCAATCAGAAGAGAAGTTGCAAGAATTGCACTTGAAAAACTGATTGTGGATGGCAGAATACATCCTGCAAGAATTGAAGAGATGGTTGAGAAAGCTCAAAAAGAAGTTGAAGTCATGATTCGTGAAGAAGGTGAAGCAGCAACTCTTGAAGTTGGTGTTCATGGAATTCATCCTGAGCTTGTACGATTACTTGGTAAAATGAAGTTTAGAACAAGCTATGGACAAAATGCTTTGAAGCATTCGATAGAAGTTGCTCATTTATCCGGTTTACTTGCCGGAGAAATCGGTGTGGATATCAGAATGGCAAAAAGGGCCGGGTTACTACATGATATTGGAAAATCTGTTGACCACGAGATGGAAGGCTCACATATTCAGATTGGCGTTGATTTATGCAGAAAGCATAAGGAATCTCCAATCGTTATTAATGCGGTGGAGTCACATCACGGTGACGTTGAACCTGAGACATTAATTGCATGTATCGTACAGGCTGCTGATACAATATCAGCTGCAAGACCTGGTGCAAGAAGAGAAACATTAGAAACATATACAAACAGATTGAAACAGTTAGAAGATATCTCGAACAGCTTTAAAGGGGTAGATAAGTCATTTGCAATACAGGCCGGCAGGGAAGTCCGTGTAATGGTTGTTCCGGAACAGGTTACCGATGCCGATATGATTTTGCTTGCACGTGACATATCAAAACAGATAGAATCTGAATTGGAATATCCGGGTCAGATCAAAGTAAATGTAATCAGGGAATCCAGAATAACTGATTATGCAAAATAATTTTTATTAATTTTATAGCGAAATCTTTATAGAGAAATTTATAAAGATTTCGCTTTTTTTATGTTATAGGAAATTGCGTCCTATAACATAAAAAATGCCCCGCAGGATGCGCACTCACGCGAAGAAGAAGTATACCGCAAAGGGGTCACGTCAGACTCAACTAAATATGGAAATAACAAATTATTCGCTTACGTTTATCATATCAATAACATATTTCTCAATCTCATCGAGTGAAGTTGCTGATGAAATAGTTTCATAAGCCGAGTGGTTAAAAATTAAGCCATTTTCAGTATCAAGAAAAGCAAAGCGGGAACCATCTAAAAAACCGCAATCGGCAATATCCTTCCAATAAAGTCTCGCATTATTTTTCTCTTCATATGAATTATCATTATATATCAATGGCATAAATATACCTGTTGTCCCAACTTTCATAGCAGAGATTGTTTCAGAATCTTCAGTCCGGGAATTATCGCTAATGGGGGAAGGTAATAAAACAGAAACAGTTTTTCCAACAGTAGCGTTGTTTCCTCGATATATTTTGTCAATTTTGATTTTCGCTTTTGCTCTATATTCATTACTTCCACCAATATTGATTTTGATATTTTTTATTTCAATAATAGTTCCTTTGAATATAGCCGTGTTAAAATTGTGAAATAATTCTTCTTCGGTATAACTGTATGCCAAGCTATTGCTTCTACTATCTGCCGGCACATCTTCTGTATAGCTTACACTCACTTTTCCTACTGAGAGTCGTAAATCAAAATCTGGTTTACTATTTAAAAGTGGATTAATAAGTATAAGAATACACACAGCAATAAATGATACAGCAGCTATATTAATTGCTTTTTTTCTTTTTAAATTATTTTGTTTTTTTAATGATACGGTAGTAAGGTAATTTAAGATCCTTGTATTTAAATTTTCACTAAATTGGATACTATCCATAGCGTTTTTATAAATTTTTCTATTCATCATCCATTTCTCCAATCAAATTTTTTAAAAGGTTTCGACCTCGTGCCAGCCGTGTGATGATAGTAGCTGATTTTTGCTGAAGTATCTTTGCTATTTCTTTTATTGAATATCCTTCATAATAATAAAGATGTATCGGCAGTCTATATTTTACGTCTAAAGATAATACCGCATTTAAAAGATTACTATACTCTGGTTGTTCATATGACAATTCTTCGGGTACTTTATTATTATTTTTATACCATCCACTTTTAAGATAATTTTTACTTTTATTTACGGCTACTCGTATTAACCACGCTTTTAAATGATCTTCATTTTCAAATTTTGGATGTTTTAGAAGAAGTGTTAGAAAAACATCTTGTGTAATATCTTCAGCGATAACTGTACTTTTCAAAAAAGTAAAAGCGGTTTTTGCAATTATTAAAGAATATTTGTTAACTGCCATTTCAATAAACTCATTAAGATTAGATGAGTCGTCGATCATTTTATCAACTCCTTTCACCTTATATACATTTTATAATGTTAAAATATTTCATTCAAATCAAAAAAATAATTACCTTGAATTAGTCATTATCTGGAATGATCCATCACAGTAGAGGAACCAATTAACATAATTTTTGTTATTTTGTAATTTTTACTTGCAATCTAAAACTACATATAATACAATACTTAGGAAACTTTCTAAAAGTGTATATTGGTATACAATAAACCAATGACAAAACGACGGATTCCATGAATTATTTATAATTCCACTGGAATGCTTTATAAGGAGGATAACGATGTCATTAGAACTATCAAAGAAAGCGCAGGCAGTAAAGCCTTCATCAACCCTTGCAATCACTGCAAAAGCAAAAGAATTAAAAGCCCAGGGGATTGATGTTGTAGGATTTGGGGCAGGAGAACCGGATTTTAATACCCCTGACAATATTAATGAAGCAGCAATCAGGGCTATTCATGATGGTTTTACAAAATACACGGATGCTTCCGGCACCTTAGAATTAAAACAGGCTGTTTGCAAAAAATTTGAATCTTTTAATAAACTAAGTTATAAAACAAATCAAATTGTTATCAGTAATGGGGGAAAACACTCATTAACTAATGTTTTTGAGGCTATAATAAATCCGGGAGATGAAGTTATTATCCCAGCCCCTTATTGGTTAAGTTATCCGGAAATTGTAAAGCTTGCAGATGGTGTACCTGTATATGTAAAGGCAAGCAAAGATCAAAATTATAAGATTCTGGCAGAGCAGGTAGCAGCTGCCTGTACCGGTAAAACGAAAGCCCTTATTTTAAATTCCCCTAACAATCCAACCGGTATGATTTATACCCGTGATGAATTAGAAGCTATTGCAAAAGTTGTGGTAGAAAAGGATATCTTTGTGGTAGCCGATGAGATGTATGAGAATTTAATTTATGGTAATTTTGAACATGTAAGTATTGCATCCCTGAATGATGAAATATATAAAAGAACCGTTACCTGCAGCGGTGTAGCTAAAAGCTATTCCATGACCGGCTGGAGAATTGGATATACCGGGTCATCCGTAGAAATAGCAAAATTAATGGGAAGTGTTCAAAGCCATCAGACTTCGAACCCAAATTCCATTGCACAAAAAGCAGCAACAGAAGCCTTAAACGGCCCACAGGATACCGTAGCCTCTATGGCAGATGAATTTAATAAAAGAAGAGAATATATGGTGGAAAGAATAGCTTCCATGCCGTACATAGATGCCTTAACTCCACAAGGAGCATTTTATCTGTTTGTTGATTTTTGCAAAGTACTTGATAAAGAATATAAAGGAAATAAGATTGGTACTACAGAAAAACTTGCAGAAATCTTGATTAATGATTATAATATAGCTGTTATACCATGCGGTGATTTTGGATTTGGTGATCATATCCGTTTATCCTATGCGATAAGCCAGGAACAGATTAATAAAGGGATGGACCGTATTGAAGATTTCGTTAGTGCTTTATAATATTATATCAGAGTTTTAGTCAGGTGACATTATTAGATGGGATTGAGGAGGATAATACAATGGCAATAATAGGATTTATTGGAGCCGGTAATATGGGATATCCAATGATTAGGGGAGCGGTAAAGGCATTTGGCACGGATCAGGTCATATTTACAGATGTCAGTCAGGAGAGACGTGAATATGTGAAACAGGAAACAGGGCTAAATTATGTAAATGATAATATATCCATTGCTGCCTCATGCAAATATGTAATTCTTGCTGTAAAACCTCAATTTTATGATGATGTATTTCATGATATAAAAGCATCCCTGACACAGGATCACGTTGTTATTTCTATCGCTGCGGGTATTACCATCGACAACGTGAAAGGCGGGTTAGGAACTGCTGTCAGAATTATTCGGGCTATGCCAAATACACCGGCAATGGTAAATGAAGGCATGTCGGGAGTCTGTTTTTCACAGGATTCTTATACAGAAGAGGAAAAAGACGTAGTTGGCCGTTTATTTTCATCTTTTGGAAAATATCAGTTATTTGATGAGAAATTGATGAATGCTGTTGTATGTGCGAACGGAAGTTCACCGGCTTATGTATACATGTTTATTGAAGCTTTAGCTGACAGTGTAGTTAAATATGGAATTCCAAGGGATAAAGCCTATACTTTGGTTGCACAGACCGTACTGGGTGCGGCTAGGATGGTTTTGGAAACCAAGGAACATCCCGGTAAATTAAAAGATCAGGTATGTTCACCGGGCGGAACAACCATTGCTGCGGTGGCTGCCTTGGAAGAACATGGATTCCGTAATGCAATTATGAAAGCCACGGATGCCTGTTATGGAAAAGCTGCTTCATTAAAAAAATAAGACTTTGGGGGAATCTGTTTATGGATGAATATAGAAGAATAAAAAGAAGACTGGAACATAAAGGCCACATCATTGACATGTATACGGATACCGTGCAGCTGCCGGGCGGTAATACCGCGGACTGGGATTTTATCGGTCATAAAGGAGCAGCAGCAATCGTGCCTGTGGATAAAGACGGAAGAATTATCATGGTAAGACAATATCGTAATGCTATTGAGAAGTATTCTTTAGAGATACCTGCCGGCGGGCTGAATATGGGCGAAGACATGAAGACTTGCGCTGCCAGGGAACTTGAGGAAGAAACAGGATTTCGTTCAGAAATAATAGAACACCTTATTGATTTATATACAACAGTGGCTTTTTCAAATGAAAAGATTGGAATTTATTATACAAAGAATTTGATTCCTTCCAAACAAAACCTGGATGAAGATGAATTTGTCACAGTTGAAAAATATACGGTTGATGAATTAGTACAACTGATATTTAAAGGAACAATAGATGATGCAAAAACTATTGCAGCTATTTTGGCTTATAAAACCAAGATGAATTTATAAAATATAAAGTTATAAAGCTATTTTGACGTATAAAAGATTAAAATAATCGAAGTTAGTTAGTAGAACGAATACAGGAACAATCTTATCCCTATTTATTAAACAACATAGAAAATGCCGATATCTTTTTTATATCGGCATTATTTTTATGCCCTAATCATATGTTAGTGATAGCAGTTCAGAAAATAAATCAACCATTACCTAAAGTAAAAACCGGAGGGATTTTATGCGTTATTTACAATTACAATTAAGAAAACTGGGAGAGGTGAAGCTGGGATTATTTATTCTTGCTGCCGGAATAATACTGGGGTTTTTATTTGCAAGAATATTCAGAGGTTTTTATTGGAATTCCATGGATCTGATTGACACGGAATATTTACATAAAATCAGGGATACGGCGATTGATTACCCGGTACTTTTAAGGTACGTATTATGGAATATTTACCGAGGTTTTATTTTGTTTTGGATTATCAGTGCTACAGCAATCGGTATTCCTTATATGACTCTTTGTATCCTGTACGGCGGTTTTCAATGCGGCTTTTTCCTTACCGTTATACTAATGCGCTATAATATAAAAGGAATTTTATTGATTTTTGGTTATACCTTTCCCCATTACCTCCTCTATATACCGGTTGCCCTCCTTTGCCTGCGCACCGGTTATTGGTTATGCAGGAGTATGTATTATGACAATAAAATGGGAAAAAGGGGTAAGGCGGAAAGAATTGCAAAACATTTAATACTGATTATGCTATTAGCGCTTGTTCTATTTATTGGAGGGCTATTAGAAACCTATGTATCATCTTTTTTATTAAAGAAAATATTACTGTTATTTTAATTTCCACAAATTTATAGTTGAAAAATAAAATAGAGTTTGCAATTATGGTTAGTACAAACTATAATGATATCAAAAGAATTATTAAATCGTTTAGAAGGCTGGTCTTATATAAGGAAAACTCATATATAAGGAAATCGATTGAATAATAAAAGGTACCGGTTATCTATCAATAATGTCAGATGAAGGAGAATGAGTTACATGAAGGCGGCATTGCAGGATTTTATAACTTATATGTCGGAGGTAAAAAAGGCATCCATAAATACAATTATGTCATATCAGAATGATTTAACTAAGTTGATAAGGCATTTGGATAATCAAAACATTACCGATGCCGGGAAGATAAGTGAAACAAGCTTAAATTCTTACATATTAAATATGGAACGGGAAGGGATGTCTCCGGCTACCGTATCCAGAAATATTGCATCCATGAAGGCATTCATTTTATATCTGATTAAAAAGGGAAAATTACAGGATGACCCTACAGAACGAATGCATGCACCTAAGGTTGAAAAAAAACCTCCCCACACATTATCCACGGAACAAATAAATGGTTTACTGGAGCAGCCCAATACAGATACCTTAAAAGGTATTCGGGATAAAGCGATGTTAGAGCTGCTTTATGCTACGGGTATCCGTGTTTCAGAACTGATATCCATCACGTTGGAAGACATTAATCTGAAAAACAGATTTCTAAAGTGCTGTCATAGCAGTAAAGAGCGAATTATTCCTTTTGGCAATATGGCAAAACAAGCATTGGAAAACTACTTTCAAAAAGCACGGACGGAACTTATAGGGAAATTAGATACCAATATATGTTTTACCAATTTATCCGGTGAACCCATGAGCAGACAGGGATTTTGGAAAATAATAAAAAGTTACGGTAAAAATGCAGGAATTCAGGATGACATCACACCGCAGATCTTAAGGAATTCTTTTGCTGTACATATGATTGATAATGGCGCGGATATCCAAAGTATTCAGGAACTATTGGGACATTCTGATGTTACGACTACACAGGTATATATGCAGGGCCGGAATAGAAAGGTCAGGGATATATACGCACAAGCGCATCCCAGAGCTTAATAAAGAACACTTTTGGAAACTTATCAGACTATAGAAGGTATTAGCTTTTGAATATAAGTAATATAAGAGGGTTATGGTAATCTTAATATTTAATTATAAGATTGCCATAACCCATAAATTTTAAAATCATGAAATTAATCTAAGATTAAAGGATATAATATAGTAAATCTGAATCAAGAACGCTGGGACTTCTTCATAATTTTAATTACTATATCATGTATCAGATATGATCGGCGATGGTATATATCAATTTTTCAGATTCTTCCCAGCCTAAGCAAGCATCGGTAATGGATTTGCCGTATATGTGATCGGATACCTTTTGGTTTCCTGGTTCAATATAACTTTCTATCATTACACCTTTTACTAATTTAGAGATTTCTGAATTAACTGAGCGGCTGTGTAATACTTCACGGACAATTCTTGGCTGTTCATAATATAATTTATTGGAATTAGCATGGTTAGCATCTACGATTACAGCAGGATTGGCAAGCTCCCTTTCCTTATACATCTCAAGCAGACGGACAATATCTTCGTAATGGTAGTTGGGAATGGATTGGCCGTGTTTATTCACTGCTCCTCTTAAGATAGTGTGGGCAAGGGGGTTTCCGGTGGTACGGACTTCATGGGCACGATAGAGAAATGTGTGACGGGCCTGTGCTGCAACGCAGGAATTTAACATAACTGAGAAATCACCGCTGGTTGGATTCTTCATACCGGCAGGGCAATCCATACCACTGATGGTTAACCTATGCTGTTGGTCTTCCACAGAACGGGCACCTACGGCTACATAGGATAAAATATCTTCTACAAAAGGCCAATTTTCAGGATAAAGCATTTCATCTGCCGCGGTTAAGCCGGTCTCAGCGATAGCCCGTAAATGCATTTTACGCATAGCGATCAGACCTTCTTGTAAATCCGGCTCTTTTTCGGGATCTGGCTGATGTACCATTCCCTTATAACCCTCACCGGTAGTTCTTGGTTTATTGGTATAAATCCTTGGGATTATAATGATTTTATCTTTTACTTTATCCTGGACTTTAGAAAGTCTGTTAATATAATTGCAGACAGAGTCTTCATTATCTGCGGAGCAGGGGCCAATTACAACGATAAATTTATCGGAGTCTCCGGTAAAAACATTTTTAATCTGATTATCTCTTTCTTTTTTTATTAAGGCATCTTTTTCCGGCATTGGATACATACTGATCAATTCGGCAGGTGAGACAACTTTTTTTTCGAATATAAAACTCATCTTAAAACTCCTTTCACTTTAGCGTATTAAATAATTTTAAGCTTTTTTTATCTTTAAGTCAATAAAATTAAATACTAACATATTCTGTTACATAATCCGTAAAAAGAATTCCGTTTAAATGATCTATTTCATGACAAAAGCATTTCGCTAAACCATCTATACCGGTAAGTGTTATAAATTTACCATTTTCATTGAGTGCCTGGATAGTAACTTTAGACGGCCGAATTAATTTACCCCATTTATTTGGTATACTTAAACAGCCTTCAATCACTTCTTGAGTGCCTTCTTGTTCGATAATAACCGGATTTACCAATTTTAAAAGACCCTGCCCCATATCAATAACGACAAGCCGCTTTAAGATACCGACTTGTACAGCAGCCAATCCCCCGCCTATTTCAGAATGATACATAGTTTCTGCCATATCCTCTAAGAAAAGCTTTATTTTATCATCTACTTTTTCAACCGTTTTACTCCTTTTTCTTAATATAGGATCCTCGTTTAAACGGATTTGCCTTAACGCCATAATACTTCACCTCTTCTTTGTTTTGATCTGGTTTTATGTTCACTTTCTTCAAAAATAAAGACCTCTTCAATGGAACTTTTGAACGCCTTAGAGATATCGTAAGCCAGCCATATGGAAGGTTCGGACTTTTCAGTTTCGATTACATTGATTGCCTGTCTGGAGACTCCGACAAGTGCCCCTAATTGTTCCTGGGTTAAACCAAGAACTTCACGAAATTCACGGATTCTATTTTTCATAAAAAACTCCTTTCAAAATAAGCGTAGTCCCGGAAACTCTCACAGCTTGTTTTTACTGATGTTTTAGATAACAGCTACACCTGAAAACAGCCGTAAACCTTCACAGATTATTTCTTCATGCGTTTGCCGTGGGACAAATTGAGTTGTAGTTGAATAATTTGACATATAATTATATAATAAAGTATATAAGTTGTTCTAACAAGTAAATAATTAAAGAAATATAAAACTCATTTTAATTTAGATTTCCCCGGTTTTGGTTGGAGGACGTGAAACCAAAGACAAATCCGGAACCAATAAAATATATTTACGGAATTGTAACAAAGGACGTTTTGGTTCGTTATTCATGTAATTGTGAAATTCGTTAAAGAAAGGAAGGACTAAGAGTGGAACAAGAGAGGACACCTATACCAGGTCAGATATACAAACATTTTAAGAATAAATTATATCAAATTAATACGGTTGCAATCCATTCGGAAACGGGTGAAAAGATGGTTGTATACCAGGCCTTATACGGAAGTTATAAAACTTATGTCAGGCCGCTTGATATGTTTGTCAGTGAAGTGGATTCAGATAAATATCCAAATGCGCAGCAAAAGTACCGGTTTGAACAGGTTATCATAACGGAGGAAGATGAGAATACAAATAATTCCATACCTGAAAAACAAATTAATCGGGATGTAAATACTGCTTATGATGGAAGTAATGGTCAAATTACAATGGAGCCGGAACGAAAGATATCAGTACTGGGATCCGTCCCTGTAACGCAAGAGATATCAGAAAACGAGGAGGGCAGCATTAATCCAATATTGCTTGATTTTCTCGAAGCGGATACTTATGAAGAAAAACTTGCAATTTTGTTAAATAAAAAGAAACATATTAATGATAAAATTTTAAATGATATGGCTGTATCAATTGATTGTGCTTTAGATGACGGAGACATAGAAGGACGTATTTCGGAATTTGCATATTGTCTGAAGACCCATGCACGTTTTGAAAATAACCGTTTACGGTAATAAATCTATTAGCATATGATAGCAGACTGATTTTTTAGTTTTTCATTGATGTCAATTCTATTCATAAAATATTCTGAATTTCTATTTGAAATAAAAGATAATTGTAGTTATAATTCAGTTGTGGATAAATTAATGGTCTTTTGGAGGTTTCCATGTATAAAATACTTATAGTAGAAGATGACTTAACGATTGCATCCCTTCTGAATGAAAATATAAAAAAGTGGGGATTTGAGTCTTGCTTTGTCACAGATTTTAATAAGGTGACAGATGAATTTAATAAGGCAAAGCCCCATCTAATCCTGCTCGACATATCGTTACCCTTTTACAATGGGTTTTACTGGTGCAACGAAATAAGGAAAGTTTCTAATGTACCAATTATATTTTTATCCTCCCATGTGGAAAATCTTGATATTGTCATGGCAATGAATATGGGAGGGGATGATTATATTACAAAGCCTTTTTCACTTGATATAGTGATCGTAAAAATACAGGCCGTCTTAAGAAGGACCTATGATTATTACAGGGTAATCCAAACGATAGAAGTAAAGGGTGTTATCTTAAATTTAAAAGATACTTCTTTAAGTTTCCAAAATTTAAAAATAGAACTTACGAAAAATGAATATAGAATTCTGAGATTATTAATGGATAATAAAAATAATATTGTTTCAAGGGAAGAAATCATGAAAAACTTATGGGATAGTGACAGTTTTATCGATGATAATACCCTGACCGTTAATGTTAACCGGTTGAGAAAAAAACTGGAGAATCTGGGCCTTGTGGATTTTATATCTACGAAAAAGGGAATGGGGTATCTGATACATGATTAAGGCATATATAAAATATAGAAAATCATTTTTCCTCTTTTATCTGTGTGTACTGATATTTTTCCCTTTTATACATTATCTATATAGATTGCCTATGGAATCTATTTTATACAGTTGTCTGATATTTACATTTTTTTTCGTGATCTGGCTTATTACCAGTGGCAATTATTTCCGTATTAAAGTAAATAAGATGGATACTATTTTAGGTAACATAACCTGCGATATTCAGGAATTACCGCAGACAGATGATGCAATCGAATCAAAATATCAAGCTATCATAAGATCACTCTATAAACTGGTAAACGATAATATTTTTATAATGGAAAATTCCCATTCGGACCAGATAGAATATTACACGATGTGGGTACATCAGATAAAAACGCCCATATCTGCCATGAGGTTAGCATTACAAAACAGGGGCGAAGTGGACAATCTGGTTATTGATCAGGAATTATTTAAAATTGAACAATATGTAGAAATGGTATTACAGTATATTAAGATTAAACAGCTATCTTCAGATTTAGTGATTCGGGAATATTCTTTAAAAAATATCGTTAGTACAAGTGTTAAAAAGTATGCAGCTTTATTTATATTTAAAAAGCTTTCCATAGATTTAGAAGGGTTAGGGCTTGTGATTTTAACAGACAGTAAATGGCTTTCTTTTATCATTGAACAATTGTTATCAAATGCAATTAAATATACGAATCATGGCGGCATCCGGATATATATGGAAAACAGGTCATTAGTAATTGAAGATTCCGGTATAGGTATACACAGTGAAGACATGGAACGCATATTCGAGAAAGGATATACCGGGTATAACGGCAGGCTGGATAAAAAATCCAGCGGAATTGGATTATATTTAGTGAAAAAAGTTGCAGATTCACTGGCAATAAAGGTTGCCATCAGCTCCACGGTAGGAATTGGTACCAAAGTAGTTTTAACCTTCCCTGAACAGAAATTAATATTTGAATAATGGGAAATGTGACATTAATGTAAGTTTAAAGATATGAAATGTAATGTAATTCTATGGCAGGGAATGTTTCATTTCTTTATAATGCTATTATCAGGTTAATGAAGAATTAAAGTAACAAGATGAATGCATTATAAATCGAAAGGAAGATTAACAGATGGAATTATTACAGGTTCAAAATGTTAAAAAAGAGTATAATACCCGTTTGGGAGGTCAGCAGTTTACTGCTTTAAGAAGTGTTTCATTTGAAATCTCTAAGGGAGAGTTTGTAGCGGTTATGGGAGCCTCCGGCTCCGGTAAAACAACACTTTTAAATATTATTGCATCCTTAGATAAAGCAACCGGAGGAGATGTAATACTGGAAGGCAGAAGTTTAAAATCTATAAAAGACAGGGAACTATCCGCATTCCGGAGAAAAAATCTGGGATTTGTATTTCAGGATTTTAATCTGTTAGATACCTTCTCCATAAAAGACAATATATTATTGCCCTTGGTTTTATCAGGTAAAACGATAGATGAAATGGAAAGAAGACTTAAACCATTATCACAAAAACTTGGACTGGAGCAATTATTAAACAAATTACCTTATGAAGTTTCAGGAGGTGAAAAGCAAAGGACTGCCATGGCAAGGGCAATAATTACAGAACCTAAATTAATTCTTGCGGATGAACCTACCGGAGCACTGGATTCAAAAGCTTCAGCGAAGGTTTTGGGGTTGTTCGAAGAATTGCATAATAACGGTCAGACTATCATGATGGTTACCCATAGCTCCATGGCTGCCAGTCATGCTGCCAGAATTTTATTTATTAAGGACGGAGAGTTATTCAGTCAGTTATATCGCGGCAATGACAATAATAAAGAATTCTTTGATAATATTGTATCAAATCTCTCCGTTTTATCAGATGGAGGTGTTGATATTGGGTAAAAGCTTCTTTTTTAAAATGGCATTGACAAATATTAAACGGGATAAAAAAATGTATTTTCCCTTTACAATTGCCTCCACGGCATTTGCCAGCATTTATTTTATGGTTATAACCATCATGTATTCCAAGGGGATAGCAGATGTTCCGGCTGGGAGAACCCTTCAGGATATGTTTACGATAGGGATGGTAATCATGAATATACTTACAGTAATATTTATGTTATACATTAACAGCTTTCTGATTAAACGCAGGAAGAAAGAATTTGGCTTATATGGAATCTTAGGACTTGAGAAACGCCATGTGGGAAGAGTTATCATATGGGAAAACTTTATTATCAGTGCAGCTTCCATATTCATGGGCATACTTAGCGGCTGTATCTTTGGTAAATTGATTTTTTTAATCATCTTTTATACCTTAAAGGTATCAGCTAATAGTAAATTTACATTGCCAATAGAAGCATTTCTTTATACTCTGATATTATTTTTAGGAATTTTTCTGGTTACTTCCTTATTTAATCTTCTTCAGGTCAGGCTTACCAATCCGGTTAATTTATTAAAAGGCGATCAGATGGGTGAAAAAAAGGCGCGGTTTATCCTGCCTAAAACCTTAACCGGTGCGGTTTTACTTGGTTGGGCATATTATTCAGCACTTACGGTAAATAATGCAATCTCTGCCATATATCAGTTTATGCTTGCTGTCATAGCCGTCATTGGAGCATCTTATTTATTATTTGAAGCCGGCAGTTTGTTACTGTTAAACATTTTAAAAAGTAAGAAAAAAATTTACTATAAAACAAATAATTTCATAGCTATTGCAGGTATGTTCCACCGTATGAAGCAGAATGCTGCAGGACTTGCATCCATTTGTATCCTGTCAACTATGGTTCTCGTTACGGTATCGACCTGCACGGCCCTATTCCTGGGTCAGGAGGATATGTTAAAAAAAATGAATCCGAATGACATGGAAATACAGATGAAGGATACTGTCACCGCAATACAGTTAAAACAACTTGATACCTTAATTAATACATCTGCAGGGCAAAATAACGTTAATATATCAGAACGATTCAGTTATAACTTTTTCAGTGATACGATTCTTCTTAAGGATGGAAATTTGTCTGTACCGGACCCTGAGGTATATGAAGCGAATAAATCCCGTTCCGAAATCATGGAGTATCTGCGCGATGTGAATTTTATTACTTTAGATGACTATAATAAAATCTGCGGTACAAAGGAAACTTTGTCACAAAATGAGATTTTCCTGTTAACACAGCACGATATAAAAGAAGACCCGGTTCGTTCATTTGCTGCAGGAGAATATCACATTAAAGCTGTGATACCGGATACAAAATTTATTCAGGGAAAAAATAGCGGGGCAGATGATAAGTTATATATAGTTACTACTGATATGGAGGACGGTGTTAAACTTGTTAAATTACTGGATCCCTATTTGAAAAATATTAAATCTTATAAAATTAATATTATAAATATCGATGGTAATAATAAAAATCTGGAGCTCTTTGCAAAAGAAATTAGAGATACTGTCTTTCAGATAAATGCGGTGAATCATTTTGATTCCATATTTACCAACCGGTTGGAAGGTTATGGATTTTATGGGGGACTATTGCTTCTTGGGATTTTTTTTACTGTTTTGTTTTTAGTTGCTACTGTTTTGATTATTTATTTTAAACAGATTTCAGAAGGTTACGATGATAAAGGCCGGTTTATGATTTTACAAAAAGTGGGAATGGATGATCTGGAAGTGAAAAAAACGATTAATAAACAAATTTTAATTGTGTTCTTTCTGCCTTTAGCCGGGGCTTTATTACATGTATCTGTTGCAAGAAATATGATAATCAAACTTCTTCAGGCATTTCATCTATATAATGATACCTTAACAGCGTGGTGTATCACGGTTACCTGTTTCGTTTTTATCTTTGCTTATATTTTAGTATATAGTATAACCGCCAAAACTTACTATAAAATCGTAAAATGGTAATATTAATTAGCTGCTGAAAATTGACAGGTTGTAACTTGCTAATTTTCAGCAGTTTCCAGTCAGTCCATGTTTTAAGGATAAATGACACTTAGCACTTATTATGTAAACGCGCATATGATACTTTGAATACACTCATTTTTTGCTAAAATATAATAAGGAGCTGATTAATATGGAATATATAAAATTAAATTTTGAAAAAAAAGATTTTGTCCTTCAGTATCATGTGCATGAGTTTCAAGGCTACTTAAAGACAGTTGAAGACCATTATCATAGATTTTCAGGGTCTACCGGAGAAGCAATGCCCATAGATAAAAACGATCATATTCATGAGATTGTTTTCCGGACTGATTTTATTAACGGACATTACCACGAATTTGTCGGAAGAACATCAGGTGCCATTACGATTGGGGATAGGCATATTCATCACATAGAGTCGTTTACCAATACAACGTCAGGGCATAAACATGGATTCCGGCTGATAACTTTACTCCATGACCCAGGCGGGGAATGATATTTTTAGCATCTTCGTTGAAACATGAATAATTTTCCGGCCAAAGGCAGCCCTGATTCTTGGCTCGGATTTGGGAGACTATGCAGAAAGTATTCAGATCACGGCTGAGTAATATTGGCAATAAAGCATATAGAAAAGAATTTATAAATAGAATGTAACAAGAGAATTAAAAGGAAATAAAGGCTTGAAAAAAAATAAATTATTTCAATTATTCCGTTTTAAAGGTGGAATTTCCATTATTTACTATGTTGCGTTTCTTGCTTTATTATGGTATTTAATAGTCCCGCACACTTCTTTTTATTTTATGAATAATATATTTACACCTTTTTCTAAGAGGCTAAATGAAGAGGATATTACTTTAGTTAAGGGAGAAAAATTTACACTTTCATTAATGAATGTTAATAAAAGACTGAGCTATTCTTCTTCGGATATTAAAGTAGCAGATGTCAATATATTTGGAAAAGTAAATGCTTATCGAGTAGGAACTACCATAATAAGGGTTAAATATAAGGATGATGTTTTAAAATGCAGGGTTCGGGTTATTGATATTAATAAAGGAAAATTAACATTAAAGGAAGGGAACAGCAGTTGGCTAAGTATTAAGGGGGTATGGTTCGGAGTAAGGTGGTCTAGTAGTAATACTGCCATAGTTTCTGTAAACCGATTTGGAAAAGTAACCGCAATTTCTAAAGGCACTGCCAAGATATATGGTAAAGTGCGAGGTAAAATCATGACTTGTATTGTTACTGTGAAATAAGGGATTTATCTCAATCGGCGCTTATTCCGGTAGTTTTAGGACAAGTTTTTCTAATGATGGGAATCCGGTTGAAATAAAATGGAACGCTATTCCCAATTCAGGTTCTTTTAATTTTTTTAATTAATTTTTAACTTTAATTTTTGCTTATAAGAAGATATACTAATTTTAGCAGGGCGCTTGTGCCCGCTAAAAAAATATCTGACAATGATTTTATTCATATCAGATGGTTATGAGAAAATATAAAATTTATATGTATAATTTTTATATTTTTTTAACAAAATCCTTACTGTTTTTCTTATTATTTCACATCCTGTTCACAGAATATACATTTTTTTTGAATAGAATAAAATGGAAATATATTATTAAGTGGGATTAATTATTACATGAAGGAGACGGAAGATGCAAAGAAAATTATTACCATTTTTATTAACAACTGTTATGTTACTGCTTACGGTTACAACTCCTGTTAAAACAGCAGGAGCAGCGGTAAGTACTAATAATGCTGAAAAAGTAATTGAAGCTTTAGGAATTATGGAAACAGATAAAGGAAACAGTAATGTGCCAACTTCGGAAGTAACAAGGGCTCAATTCACCCAAATGTTGGTAAATGCCTCTGCTTATAAGGATAAGGTGAGTGCAAAAAGTAATGTTTCCTTATTTAGTGATGTATCAAAAAGTTATTGGGCATCAGGCTACATACAGACGGCTATTAATGAGGGGTGGATGTCAGGATACCTTAACGGAAGTTTTAAACCATCCCAAAACATAACACTTATTGAGGCGGTAAATGGCGTATTAAAACTTCTGGGGTATACCAACAGTGATTTTATAGGTAATATATCAGCTGCTGAAATGGCCTTATATGATTCAAAGGATTTGGATAAGAATATATCAAAAACGAAAAATCAGGTATTAACCAGAAATGACTGTATGAATCTGTTTTATAACACTTTAAAGACAACCACAAAAGATAGTAAAGTTTATGCGGAAACTTTAGGTTATACGGTGGATCAGAAAGGTGAAATTGATTACTTATCATTAGTTAACTCAAATCTGGAAGGACCGGTCCTGGTTGACAGTGACTGGAAAGAAGAAATTCCGTTTTTATTAGGATCCGCTACTTTTTATAAGGATGGAACCTTAGGCACCATATCTGATATTCAGGAAAGTGATGTGGTTTATTATTCCGAAGATTTAAAATCAATTTGGGCGTACGATAACAAGGTTACCGGTACAATCCAGTCCATATTACCGGATCGTTTAGCTCCAACTTCCGTACTGGTAGGCGGTAAAGAATATACTTTAGGCTCCAATGATATGTCAATTGAATTTTCATCCATTGGTAAGGTTGACGAAGGTGATATTGTTACCTTGATTTTAGGAAAGGATGATACAGTTGTAGATGTATTGGGTATTGATGAATACAACGTTACCGTTACCGGAATTGTATTAAATACCGGTGAACATGTAGTAACAAATGAAGACGATAAGCTTGTCAGTATGAATTATGTAACATTTATAGATGCGAATGGAAATGAATACGAGCAGGATTATGATCTTACCGCAGCTACTTTATCTGAAGGGAATCTTGTTCGTGTTAAATATGATAACGGTATAGCTTCTATAAGTAAATACGACATAGGAAGCATATCCTTCGGGGATGATAATACCTTTTCAAGTGATGCAGGTAAATTAGGCAGCTATGATTTGGCAGCTAATGTTAAAATCCTGGATTATAATGAAGGCAGCTATGTCAAAGTAAATCCTGCCAGACTTGCTGGTCTGACATTAGGAGGTTCAACTGTTTATTATTATGAATTAAATAGTTCAGGGGATATTTCCCAGCTGATTTTAAATGATGTAACAGGTGACGAATACCAATACGGAATTTTAACAGAGGTCAGCGGTTCAAATGGTTCAGACGACATGACCTTCGAATATAACATAGACGGTAATACCGGTACAGCTTCGGGTGACTACTATGATATTGAGGAAGGACCAAAAGGTTTCATTTTTGATGATGATAATTCTACACAGATAGAATCCATTGTTGACCTTACAGAAGTTGATGTTAAATCCATTGGTGCTACAACCGTTCAGGATGCTACACAAAAATATCAGTTGGCAGATGAAGTTGCTGTATTCTTTTATGATGCTGGAAAATATAGCGCAACAACTCTAAGTGATGTGTCTAATTTAAAGAAATATGATTTAACTGCTTATTATGACAAAAGTATGTCAACAGGCGGCAGGATTCGTGTAATCGTAGCTGAAAATATTGATTAATTAGGAGAGAATAATAAGTATGAAATTTTTGAAAAAAAAATCAGATAAAACGTCTAGTTCAGGACAATTAATAATACCTAAAAAATCAAAGAGGAAGAAGTTTATTAAAGTTGGAGCAATTATAATTGTTATTGCCATAATAGCCGGGGTAATCCATAACCGTTCTGTGGTCAACCGTATTAGCAAAGCGGATACAGCTTCAGAGGTTCAGACAACTAAAGTTGAAACCAGGGATATTCAGAGCGTATTATCCTCTTCAGGTACGATTGAACCTCTTAATACATATGACGTGAAAACTTTAGTGGAAGGTGAAGTTATTTCAGCTGATTTTGAAGAAGGAGACCAGGTTAAAGAAGATGATGTACTTTACCGTATAGCAACTGATGACATTGACAGCAAGATAAAAACTTCAGAAACTTCTGTCGAAAGAGCAGAAGAAGATTATAATATAGCAAAAGATAAATATGACAAAACTATAAAGAAATATGATGATGCCCTGGTTGATTACAACGATGCTTCAGAAGAGTACAGTGACCTGACAATCAAATCAGATAAAACAGGTATTATTAAAAAATTGTATGTGGAAGAAGGAGATAAGGTACAAGAAGGAGGCCAGATCGCTGATGTTTATGATAACAGCTCAATGTTATTGGAAGTACCATTTAATTCAGCTGAGGCAACTTCATCTCTAGTAGGTAAAAAAGCTGAAGTGGAAATTACTGACAGCAATGAAACTTTAGAGGGAAAGGTAACAAAGGTAAGCAGTATTGAAGAAGTATTAAGCGGAAACCGTGTAGTTAAAATGGTAACCATAGATGTTAAAAATCCGGGTGGACTTACAACCAGTACTACGGCTACCGCATCTATCGGGGATAAATACAGCAGCGAAGAAGGGACTTTCAGTGTATTGGAAGAAAGTGTAATCACCGCAGACAAAGCAGGAGAAATCCATACTTTAAATGTCGAAGAAGGAGATAAAGTATCATCAGGCAATACAATAATTGTTTTAGAGAGTGATACTTATAAAGACCAATTGGATTCCTATCAGAATGCAGTTGATAATGCAAAAGATTCAATGGATAATGCTAAAAATTCAATGGATGATGCCAAGGATAAAATAGATGATGCCAAAGATTCCCTGGATGATGTCATAGATGAAAAAACGGATTATAGCATAACGGCACCAATTTCAGGGCAGGTAGTCAGTAAAGATATCCTGAAAGGTGATACCATCAGCAGTAATAGCACAACTACACTTTGTACGATTTATGATTTATCAGCTGTAACCTTTGATATGCAGATTGATGAATTAGATGTCAGAAAAGTTCAGGTTGGGCAGAAGGTCAACATTACTGCGGATGCGCTGGAAGGGGTTACTTTCACAGGCGAAGTTACTAATATCAGTCTGGAAAGTACTACAAATGAAGGTGTAACACAGTATCCTGTTACAGTAAAAATTGATGAAGTCGGAAATTTACTGCCTGGGATGAATATAACCGGTGAGATTATTTTAGATGAAGTCAAGGATGTCCTGGCAATTCCAAGTGAGGCTTTAATGCGTGGGGACGTGGTATACGTAAAAGATCCTACTGTAAAGGAAGCAGTTGGGAAAGTGCCTGCCGGCTTTAAAGAGGTCCAGGTTGAGACCGGCCTTACGGATGGAAATTATATAGAAATTAAGAGTGGATTAACAGGAGATGAAGAAGTTTATGTCGTCCGTAATGCATCGGCAGTACAGACAATGATGCCCGGTCAATGGTCAGACCAAGGCGCCCCAGGCGGTGGATATAATCAGGGCGAAATGCGTCAAGGCAACAGCAGACAAAGCGGCAGCGTGGTTGTTAGACCATAATAGGAGGTGTTAGGATTGGATGAATTGAAAATAGAAGAAGAAAAGACACCTCTTATTAATCTAGTTGATATCTATAAGATTTACCAGATGGGCAACACTGAGGTTCGTGCAAATTATGGAATTAATTTAAAAGTATATCATGGGGAGTTTGTCGCTATTGTCGGTAAATCAGGCAGTGGTAAATCAACCATTATGAATATTATCGGTGCTTTAGACGTACCGACAAAGGGACAGTATATTTTAAAAGGCCAGGACGTCAGTACCATGAAAGATGATGAACTTGCTGAAGTAAGGAATAAAACAATTGGATTTATTTTTCAGCAGTATAACCTGCTTACAAAACAGACTATGCTGGAAAATGTTGAATTACCGTTATTATATGCCGGTATCGGAAAAAAGCAGAGAAAACAGATGGCTATGGAAGCCTTAGAGCGGGTTGGAATTGAAGATAAATGGAATAACATGCCGAATCAGCTTTCAGGCGGACAGCAGCAAAGAGGTTCCATTGCCAGGGCTTTGGCAGGTAATCCGTCACTCATTCTTGCAGATGAGCCGACGGGTGCCCTGGATTCCAGAACCAGCCGTGAGGTCTTGGATTTTTTAAAAAAACTAAACGAAGAAGGAAATACGGTAGTTCTTATCACTCATGACCACGCTGTTGCAGAGGAGGCTAAACGTGTTGTAAAAATTCATGACGGCCAGATAGTTTTTGATGGTTCGGTAGATGAATATAAAAGGAGCCAACTATGAGTCTAATGCAAGCATTTAAATTAGCAGGAAGAAGTATTATCGGCAGTAAAATGCGTTCATTTCTTACCATGCTGGGAATGATTATTGGTGTAACGTCGGTCATTACCTTAGTTGGTCTTATGCAAGGAGTAACCAATTATATGGTTTCTACTTTCACCGATTTAGGGACGAATACCATTTCGGTATCGGTAACCAATACGGATACAAGACATGTAGAGGTAGATGATATTTATGATTTTGTAAATGAGAATAGTTCCATATTCCAGGCGGTTACGCCGCGGGTAACAGGCAGGTATACAGTTAAAAATGGAACGAATTCTTCAACAAGTACGGTAACCGGCGTAGGGGAAGATTATGCTGATATCAGCAGTCTTGAAGTGTCAAGCGGCCGCTTTATTCAATATGCTGACATAAAAAACCGTTATCAGGGATGTGTGATTGGAACTTATAATGCAGATGATATATTTGATGGTAATGTGCAGCCGGGTTCAACACTTAAAATTAACGGGCAGGTATATACGGTAATCGGTGTTTTGGAAGAAAAAGCAGATTCTACAGAAGGTTCTTCTGATGACTGCATTTATATACCCTATTCCAGTGCAGTCAGAATGGCCAGGTCCTCTAATATTTCAAGTTATACTTTCACAGCGGTAGATACGGATAACGTTGATGCCGGTAAAGATTTACTGGATGATTATCTATATAGTATTATGAAAGATGAAGATCTTTATAACATATCTACAATGGCAGAATTGTTGGATCAGGTAAATGAGATGACCGGTATGTTATCATCTATTCTTGCCGGTATTGCCGGTATTTCCTTATTAGTTGCGGGAATCGGGATCATGAATATTATGCTTGTGTCCGTTGTAGAAAGAACAAAGGAAATTGGTATCCGTAAATCTCTTGGTGCCAAGAAACGTGATGTCATGAGACAGTTTGTAATAGAGGCAGCAACCATAAGTACAATCGGTGGTATTATCGGGATAATTTTAGGATGGGTTGCTACGGTAACATTGGGTAATGCATTTGGTTTAGATGCGCAGCCTACCATGGGTTCCATTATCCTGGCTTTTGGAGTGTCTGCTGGGATAGGAATCGGTTTTGGTTACATGCCTGCTAATAAAGCAGCAAAATTAAATCCTATTGATGCATTAAGAAGCGAGTAAAAGTTGGTCTAAAATTCATTGTCCTTGCTTAAAATAGTAATATATAAATTGGACGTGAGGTTTAAATGAAGAAACTTGGAGCACTTTTAATAAGTGTTATTTTACTGATGAATACTCTGATATGCATGAAAGTGTATGCGGCACCAGAGGATAACCAAATGAATATAACTTCCACTTCAGCCGTCTTAATTGAAGGTTCTACCGGTTCGGTTATTTATGAGAAAAATAAAGATGAAAAACTGAAACCGGCAAGTATCACTAAGATTATGACATTATTACTTATTTTTGAAGCTCTGGATAGTGGGAAGATTAAACTTACAGATGAAGTTTCTGTAAGTGACTATGCAGCTTCCATGGGTGGTTCCCAGGTTTATCTGGAACCATATGAAACACAGACGGTGGAGGCAATGATTAAGTGCATCAGTATCGCCAGTGCGAATGATGCCTCTGTTGCCATGGCAGAATTATTAGCAGGTTCGGAAGAATCATTTGTAGCTAAGATGAATGCAAGGGCACAGGAATTAGGTATGTTAAATACTCATTTTGTTAATTGCTGTGGTTTAGATGCAGATAATCATTACTCCACAGCATATGATGTGGCCTTAATGTCAAAGGAATTAATAACAAAATATCCGGAAATCAGTAAGTATTCCACCGTATGGATGGATACTATTATCCATACGACTAAAAAAGGGCAGAGTGAATTTGGTTTAACCAATACCAATAAACTGATTAAGCATTATAACGGCATTACCGGACTTAAAACAGGATCAACCAGTTTAGCAAAATATTGTTTGTCGGCAACTGCCA
The DNA here is from genome assembly GCA_049692775.1 of Anaerocolumna sp. Lineage (GTDB taxonomy): Bacteria > Bacillota > Clostridia > Lachnospirales > Lachnospiraceae > Anaerocolumna. The sequence goes on from JBAVPE010000121.1 coordinate 139,394, forward strand.
AAAGAGAAGGTATGGATTTAATTGCTGTCATAATGGCAGCACCTGAGACAAAAGTACGTTTTGCGGAAGCTTCTAAACTATTGGATTATGGTTTTGCTAATTGCAGTATTTACAGGGATGCCAATCAGGATTTGCAGGTAGTTCCTGTACCCGTAAAAAAAGGTGTTGCCAATGGTGTAAATTACCGGGTAAATGATGAGTTCTCTTATCTTTGCCTTAAGGGTACCAATCCTGCAGATATTACTAAGGATGTCACTATGTATGAAAGTGTAAATGCACCAATTAAAGAAAATGACAAAGTAGGAGAGATTACATATAAGCTAGGCGGAAATAAAATTGGCACAGTGGATGTAGTTGCCGCAGAAAATATAGAGAAAGCGAAATATAAAGACTATTTTTTACAGGCATTAAAAAAGCTTCTCTTATAGTTTGCACTTACTATAGACCACAGGGAAAGTCTGTGTTATAATTTATAACAGACTTTTTCTGTGGTTTTGTTAATAATTGGATAATGTTTCAAACTATATTAAAAGAATAAGTATCCTATTATTTGAGATGCCACAAAACGGCATCATATTTAAAAGTGTGAAATAAAATAAATAAAAAAACAGGAGGCCATTATGGATAGTAATATAATCACGGCAGTAATTTTACTGTTATTCATTATGTATGTATTTATTGAAAATAAAAACCTTGAAATCAAATACTATCAAATTCATTCAAAACGTATTCCGAATGCGTTTAACGGTGTAAGGTTTGTTATCCTGGCAGATCTGCATAACAATAAATTTGGTAAAGATAATGAAAAATTAATTGATAAAATCAGTAAAATTAATCCGGATTATATTCTGGTGGCAGGAGATATGGTTGTAAGTAGTGAACCGGATAATCTGGAGGCCCCCTATCATCTGCTATCCGTTCTAATTGGAAAATATCCCATATATTATAGTTTAGGAAATCATGAACAACGTTTGGTGCCGGAGGTTACGCTACACTATAAAAGTTATGCAAAATACAAAATCAATCTTCAGGAGTTGGGTGTCCAGTTTTTAGAAAATGAACAGGTGACGATATCTAGAAATGATGAAAACATAGCTATTACCGGCTTAGTTATTGGAATGGATTATTTTAATAAACTGAAACAACCTGGAATGACCACGGAATATATTCAAAATTTAGTAGGAATTCCGCAAAATAAATGTTATAATATATTGATTGCACATAATCCGGTCTATTTTAATTTCTATGCAGAATGGGGCGCGGATCTGATTGTATCAGGGCATGTCCATGGGGGTATCATCAGGTTGCCCGGTTTAGGCGGTATCATATCACCGCAATATAAATTTATGCCCAAATATGATGCAGGTAAGTTTGAGATGAATGATAAAATAATGTTAGTGTCTAAAGGTTTGGGATTACATACAATAAAGCTGAGGATTCATAATCGGCCTGAATTAATGGTAGTAACCCTTAATAATGGATATTCAAAGTAAATAAAATAATAGAGGTGTTACTATGAAAATACAGCTTATAAGATTGTTAGCTGCTTTAATAGCAGGAGGAATTGTAATGATTCTTCATGAATTCCCAAAAGCTTTTATTTATAATAGATTAAATCCGAATCAGGATTCCAGCCGAAAATATAATATATATAAACTACATCATTATATTGATCCTATCGGTATAATTTTATGTATTACCAATCAGGCCGGGTTTTCTAAACCATATATGTACCGTATTAAAGACAAAAAGACTAATTTCATCCTTGGTATAACCGGATTGTTAAGTTTATTATTCCTCTTCATAGTCAGTATGGCGGTACTTAAATTCGGAATCGGAATTAACTCTAATTTAAATTATTCGGAAACCATTAACATTTTTGAATTAATAGTTCAATTTATCTTAGTATATATTGCATTAATCAGTATCAGTATGTTTATTGTTAATTTATTCCCTGTATCAACATTTGACATGGGTTTATGCATAGCCGGAAAATCACCGTCAAAATACTTTTTAATCATCCGTAATGATTATTTTATAAAAATGGTACTTTTATTGTTTATCATGTTTCAATTTGTAACCAGTTTCAGCACACTTATTATGACAACATTTTTATAGCAGCTATTTTATATTTTAGTATAAAGCAAAAGGGAAGGTAATCTATGAGTATATCAGTTAAATTAGAAGCATTTGAAGGACCATTGGACCTTCTGCTCCATCTGATTGATAAAAATAAAGTAAATATACATGACATACCCATTGCCATTATAACCGAGCAGTATATGGAATATATACGTGAAATGGAGACAAAGAATCTTGATATAATGAGCGAATTCCTGGTTATGGCAGCTACTTTAATTAATATTAAGTCTAAAATGCTTCTGCCGAAAGATGAGACAAAAGAGGAAGAAGAACAGGATCCAAGACAGGAATTGGTTGAACGTTTGTTAGAATATAAGATGTATAAATATATTTCCATGGATTTAAAGGATAGGGAATTGGATGCCGCTAAAATCTTATATAAAGAATCCTCCATTCCAAAAGAGATAGCAGATTATAAGGAAGAAATTGATACTGCCATCTTATTATCCGATTTGACCTTAGCTAAATTACATAAAATATTTGAGTCTGTTGTGAAAAAACAAGTAGATAAAATTGATCCTATCCGTAGTAAATTTGGTCGGATAGAAAAAGAAGAAATCAATTTATCAGATAAAATACAGGCAATCCAAAGATACGGTATGATACATAAAACTTTTAGTTTCCGCGGTCTGCTTGAGACACAGACCGGTAAAATGGATATTATAGTTACCTTTCTTGGGGTATTGGAATTAATAAAAGTCGGACAGGTTGTAATCACACAGAATAACCTTTTTGAGGATATTTTAATAACTTTTGCAACGGATGTCATCACAGAATTAGAGGAAACATTAGTTTTAAATTAAAGTCGGAATATGGAGGATTTATGGAGATAAAGAAACTGGAAGCGGTTATTGAAGCTATATTATTTACCATGGGTGAAGCTGTTGAATTAGAGCGGATCGCAGCGGCAGTTGAGCATGATGCAGATACCACCAGAAAAATAATCCATAATATGATGGATCTATATGATGGAGAAGACCGGGGTATCCAAATCATAGAATTGGATGGAGCTTTTCAGATGTGTACCAAGGCCGAGATGTATGAATCTATTTTAAAAATCGCACATGTTCCTAAAAAGCATATATTAACGGAAGTCTTACTGGAAACATTATCTATAATAGCTTATAAACAACCGATAACAAAACTTGAAATTGAAGCAATCCGCGGTGTTAAATCCGATCATGCCGTGAATAAATTAATCGAGTATAATTTAGTATGCGAAGTTGGAAGGATGGATGCCCCCGGGCGGCCGATCCTGTTTGGGACAACCGAGGATTTTCTGCGAAGCTTTGGTATACAGTCCCTTGAAGATTTGCCGATCGTAAATCCTGAGAAAATAGAAGATTTTAAACTTGAAGCGGAGGAAGAAATACAATTAAAATTAGAGATATAGAATATGAATAATACTTACCTTTTTCATTGATTGAAGTGAAAGGTAAGTATTTTTTTGTTACAAATAATTAAAAGAAAATTGGATATAATATGAAAGAGAATTGGTATCATTATAAATAGCTTTGCAGTTACGATTCCATTATACGCAAGAGGAGGTGCGAATGAGTCTTTTACATGATGATCAAAATAGAATAACAGCGATATTATCAGAAAATTTAAGTGAAAATATTGACACAATCAGTGCTTTATTTGTAGATTGTGCAGATGTAATTAAGCGTAAAGTATCAGTTGGAGAGCTTAACAAAGTAGACATCTTTTTCCTTTATGTTGACAATATGATCAATAAAGAACTTCTCGAACAGGTTACTATAAGCAAGCTTTTAGGTGATTTAAAGGACATGCCGGCCAGTGACCAGTTTGAATACATTAAAGACAAAGGATTACGTACCGTGGATTTATCTGAAGTCATTACCATGAATGAAATCATAGAGAATATCCTGTCAGGTGATACGGTTATATTGGTAGACGGATTTGACAAGGCACTTAAAGTATCAGTCAGGGGGATGCCAAACCGTGGAGTTCCGAAAAGTGAAAATGAAGTTGCCATACGTGGTTCCAAGGAGAGTTTCAGTGAAGCTTTTTATATTAACAGAGTGTTATTGAGACGAAGAATCAAGGATACAAATTTTAAAATCAAACAATTCAAAATAGGAGTAAGAAGTCATACGGATGTTGCCCTATGCTATCTGGAGGATGTTGCAAAACCGGAAATTGTTGCAAACATAGAACAACGCATTAAAGAATTTGTAATTGATGGCATCTTTGACAGTGGAATGCTGGAACAACTTACGGAAAGAAATGTTTATTCACCTTTCCCGGAATTTCAGACAACAGAACGGCCGGACAAAGCGGCATCTGCTATATTAGAGGGGAGAGTTGTAATATTGGTTGATAATTCTCCGTTTGCCTTATTGCTGCCAACGACCTTAAATTCATTTTTTCAGGCATCAGACGATTCTTACAGCAGATGGGAAGTAGCAACTTTTACCAGAATATTACGTTACTTCGGTGCTTTTTTATCCATTGCGCTTCCCGGACTTTATATTGCTGTAATCAATTATAATGCGGAAGTATTGACATCCGCTATGGCGTTATCCTTTGCAGCAGCAAGGGATGGAGTTCCGTTTTCTGTCTTATTTGAAGTAATTATGATGGAAGTTTCCTTTCAGATGTTATTAGAAGCTGGAATCAGGCTTCCAGGTCCGATGGGAAGTACACTTGGTATTGTGGGAGGATTAATTATCGGTGATGCAGCGGTAAATGCAAATTTGGTGAGTCCCATAGTTGTTATTGTAATTGCGCTGACAGCGATTTCAGCCTTTACTGTTCCCAATGAACCATTTGCATCCGCATTTCGTATTGTTAGATATGTCATAATTGTTCTTTCCGCTTTTTTAGGACTTTATGGTTTTATTTTAGGTATCATGTTATTATTAATACATTTGGGCGGATTAAAAAGTTTTGGTATGCCATATATGGTACCCTTTGCAGCCTCAGGAATTAACGAAGGTACTGATACAAAAGATGCCATCTTAAGATTTCCTTTAAAAACGCTTAAAAGACGGCCAATATTCTCAAAGAAATCAGAAAGAACCAGGCTTGTTAATAACAAGGATGACTGAATAGTCCCAAATTATTTAGAAAGGCATAGTGAATATGTTTTCAAACAATGAAAAGATCTCCCTAAGACAATTGACACGTTTATTGATTTTTGATTTATTCAGTGTATCCGGACTGATTATACCCAGAATAGCTACAGCTTCTGCAGGGAAGGATGGGTTGATAACTATAATACTGGCCACTCTATATGCATTTATCTATGCCTGGATTTTATTGTCCTTATCAAAGTGTACCGGAGGTAATTATCTGGATTATAGCAACAGAAGTATAGGTAAAATACTAACTTTTTTAATAGGCATTTTATATATAGTAAAATTATCTGCCTGTTGTGTATTTGCCGCACGTTTATTTGGTGAGGTAATAAATCAGACTTTATTGGCAGATACCGATCCAAGAGTTATTATAATAATGCTTCTGATTGTATCGGCTTATGCAGCCTCAAAAGGCTTTGAGGTAAGGGCAAGGATAGCTGAAGTACTTTATTTTATTGTGTTAATACCAATCTTTATTTTTTTACTGTTAGGTCTTCACAAGATACAATTTGCAAATCTTACCCCATTATTTACGGAAGGTGCGGGAAATATTTTTTTAGGTGGTTATAATGTATTCCTGACCTATAGTATACTGGAAGTATTGCTGTTTGCCGCACCTCTGGTTAAGTTAAAAAATTCAGATATAAAAAAAGGAAAACGTTTATTGCATTATGTATCCCATTCTATCATTGTAGTGGGAATTTTGGATGTTCTTTTATTTGTCGTTACCTTAGGTATTCTGGGGCAGGGAGAAACGGAACAGAAATTATGGTCAATGGTTACAGTAATCCAGATAATTAAGATGCCGGGCGGGTTTATTCAGAGGCAGGATGCGATTGTATTGGGAATATGGATGTTAAGCATATTTTCAATTATAAGTGCTTTCTTTTATTATATCACATATATCGGCAGATACATCTTCCGTATTTCCAATCAGAATTACCTGATGGTACCTTTTATTCTCTTACTATTCGGAGCATCTGTGATACCAATTGAAACAGAACAGTTCTTTCACTATTTTGAATATTATATGAAGTATATCGGTATGCCTCAATCCATTATTCTACCTGTTATTATTGTATTTATAGGTAAAGTAAAAAAAATCAAAAATATGAAGCCTGCTTTAAAAACTTTATTATTAATTACGACGTTAGTATCGGTAATATCCTTGACCGGCTGCAGTGATATGACTGAAATAGAAGACCGGAATTTTGTACAGGCAATGGGTATAGATTTAAAAGCAAACGGGTTAACCATATATTATGTTTTGCCTGATTTAAAAGCATTAACGGAACAAGGCAGTGAGAATCCCGAAAAATTAATCCTGGAATTAAATGGATTTGATTATTGGGAGGTAGAGGAATTATATAAACTGCAATACAATAAACGATTGGATTTCAGCCATTTAAAAGCGATTATTTTAGGGAAGGAATTAGCAAAGGATCCAAAACAGCTGGCAGATTTCCTAACCTATGTTGAGAATAAATATGAATTAGGAAGAAATACTTTAATATTTACATCGGATACCACTGCAAAAGATGTAATCTCCTTAAACAAAGAGCTGGAAGGAGGAATAGCTGACTTTCTGGACCGGCTGTATCGTATTAATCTTAAAAATACGGGTAAAAAGGTAATTACGGTTGGCGATATGGTATTTGCCATGAATGAAGAAAATCCGGTTGTCAGTATGCCTCTGTTAAAAGCCAGGAAAAAGACTTTGGAAACCATAGGGTTTGGTATGTTTTACCATAATAGCCTGGTATATGAAGTGAATAAAGAAAATGCAGATTATATTGATATGGCGAATGGATATGGTAAAAATAATTTAATCTTCCTTACGGAAAATCCCATAGAAGATTTGACAGAAGGAAAAAGTGAAGCAGTTTCAGAATATGTTATTAAAATTAATAATATAACAAAAACCTTAACATTTACCAGGGTTAATAATAAACCGCAGCTTTCTATAATGCTGGAAGGAATCGGTATTATTGAAAAGGGCTTTAAGGATAAAGGCCTGACTACGAATGAAGCAAATGCAAAAGTCATAGAGGAGATTGAAAACCGATGCAATAACGTTGTAAAAACCCGGATAGCCAAAAATCTGGATGAGATTACGAAAGGTGCTAAAGTTGACTTTATGAACTTATACAGAATGACAAGTTATAAGAACAGGAAATTATGGATTACTTATGCTAATAAAGAAAACCAGTTTCTGGAGGATTTACAATATACCATTAATATAGATTTAAAAATGCAGTAAATTGCCAAGAATATTAAGGCAAAGGAGATGACGATATATGTTAAAATGGGCAATTATTTTTCTGGTTATTTCTATAGTTGCAGGTTTATTTGGTTTTACCGGTGTTGCAAAGACGTCAAAAACCATAGCTAAAATCTTATTTTTCATTTGTATTATAGTATTTATCCTTATTTTATTGTTTGGTAAACTTTTGTTTTAAAATATCCGGGTGCCCGCGGAAATTAAAGGAGGCTTAGGGATATGAAATGCAAAAAAATCGATTATTCCGATTCATTACAATATCAGCTTGATAATTCTTAATTGATGAAGTAGAATAGGGTCATGAAGTTAAATCTGGAGGTACTGTAGATGAAGAAATTAATTCTGGTAACATCTCCGCCGGCCTGTGGCAAAACCTATGTGTCAAAACAACTGGCTAAAGCATTAAAACACGTAGTATATCTGGATAAAGATACACTTATCTGTTTGTCGAAACAGATTTTTAAGGTTGCCGGGCAGGAATATAATAGAAGCTCCCGTTTCTTTGAAGAAAATATCCGTAATTATGAATATGAAGCAATTGTGGCTTTGGCTTTGGAAGCTTTGGATTATGATGATATTGTTTTAATTAATGCTCCTTTTACAAGGGAAATACGTGACAAAACTTATATTGATGATTTAAAAAGTAAACTAAAAGACAAAAATGCTACTTTGGCAGTTATATGGGTAGAAACATCAATTGAAGTATGCAGGCAGAGAATGATTGAAAGAAATTCTGACAGGGATACCTGGAAATTAACTCATTGGGATGAATATATTGCAGGGTGTAATTTCAATATACCCAGTGCGTTAGATGATCCTGATGTCTCTGATGATCTGCTGATTTTTAAGAATTCTTCTGATAGTGAATTTGATGAATCATTAAAAAATATTGTTACTATACTGGAAATTGATTAAAAGAACAGGATGCGATTGGGAAAGTTTATCTGAAAACCCGTCTCATCCTGTTTTTGCATATTTGAAACGGGGTTTGCCATTCACCGATTTAACAAAGGATCAGTTCTTATTATAAAGTTTACATTACCTTAAGTGACAAAAATCATGATACGTAGTATAATTTATTTAATCTGTGCAGGCAAAAACAGACAGGATATGACAAAACGACAGTGACCTGATTCTTGGAAGCGGTATATGGTTTGAGCCTTATATATATGATTCTAATGAAAAATATGTGGGTCCTTATGTTTATAAGGAAGGGGAAAAGGCAGTTACTACATATGATTACTGTAATGCAGATTATAAATTGCAGAACAGGTTAACCTTTTATCCTTAAATGCTTCCATAGAGGCAGCAAGAGCAGGGGAACACGGCAGGGGATTTGCAGTTGTAGCAAAAGAAATAGGAAGTTTAGCGTCCCAGACAACCTCTGCCATTGAAGCAATTAAACAAACCAATATTAAAGTACTGGAAGCTTTTCAGAACATGACAAATAATTCCAATTAATTACTGTCCTTTATAAAAGATAAGGTAACCCCGGATTATAAAACCTTCGTACAGGTAGCCGGACAATACGGACAGGATGCAAAAGATATTCAATTAACCGTCAGTAAAATTACGGATATGTCAAACAGTATTGATAAAATTATTCACGAAGTTTCAGAAGCAGTATAGGATATTGCCGTATCTTCACAGAATACCGCCTTAAACAGCAGTACTATTTTATCGAATGTTGATTTGGTCTATGGTCTGGTAAATAATATAGCACAGTTAATTGACGGTGAAAAGGAAATATATGGTGATTTGGATAATATGGTAAGGAAGTTTAATATATAGTATTTTGGAAATTAAATAGATAGCAGGAAAGGATAAAATATTGATAATTTATTCAAATAATTTTATATTAAAACATATAGCTGAATCCGGTCAGTGCTTTCGGATGAATTCGGTTGGAAATAACAGATATAGCTTAATTGCATATGATAAATATATAGAGCTGGTCCAGATAGAAAAAGATTGTATCGAAATAACCTGCAATGAAGAGGAATATAAAAAAATCTGGAGGGATTATTTTGATATGGAATACAATTACAATCATGTAATTACCAGTTTGTATCAGGGGCAGGACACTTTCTTAAAAAATGCTGCGGACTATGGAAGTGGGTTAAGAATATTGAAACAGGAGATATTTGAAACATTAATCAGTTTCATCATATCTCAAAGAAAGAATATACCAGCCATTAAAAATTGCATTGAGCAACTATGTATAAAGTATGGCGAACGGAAAATTAGTATTGAGTGCGGGAATAAAGAATACTATACCTTTCCCACTCCTGAGAAATTAGCAGGGGCGGACCTTAAGGAATTAAGAAAAACGGGATTAGGTTATCGGGATGAATATATTTTAAAAACCTCACAGGCGGTAGTAAAAGGTGAAATTGACTTTTCTTCCCTAAAGCAACTAAGCAATGAAGAAGCTATCAAACAACTACTTAATTTATCAGGAGTCGGTATAAAAGTAGCTAACTGTGTTTCTTTATATAGTCTTCATCATATTGAAACATTCCCAATCGATGTATGGATTGCAAGAATCCTTAAGGATATTTATCGGAATGAGTTCAATCTGGAACTTTATAACGGATTTGCCGGTATTGTACAACAATATATGTTTTATTATATGAGAAATCTGAAAGATAAAAAAGCAGAACAAGTTTAACTTTGTTCTTCCCTGTATGATTCGAAAATTCCTGTACATAATAAATAAGTATGAGATATAGATAAATTACAGGAATTAAAATGGGATGTTTGGGAGTTGTTACGGCCAGAAGTCCGAAGCATTTTAGCCTGTATATATGATAAAGTATAGGAGATATTTGATAGAATGAGCAATTATAAAATAGGATTAGATATAGGTTCCACAACGGTAAAAATTGCAGTTTTAAACGAAGATAACAGGTTAATCTACAGCGGTTATAAAAGGCATCTATCCGATATTAAAAGTACCATCATCAGTATTATGAGTTCCTGCTATCATAATCTGGGCGATATTAATTGTACTATAAATATAACTGGTTCAGGAGGCTTATCGGTATCAGAATGGCTTGGAATAAATTTTGAACAGGAAGTGATATCCTGTACAAAGGCAGTTAAAACACTAATACAGGAAGCAGATGTTGTTATTGAACTTGGCGGAGAAGATGCGAAAATTACGTATTTGAAAAATGGACTGGAACAACGAATGAATAATAGCTGTGCCGGAGGAACCGGTGCATTTATTGATCAGATGGCTGCTTTATTAAATACGGATGCATCCGGATTAAATGAATATGCGAAAAAGCATATGGTTATATACCCTATAGCCTCACGATGCGGGGTGTTTGCTAAAACTGACATTCAACCCCTTTTAAACGACGGAGCGCGAAAAGAAGATATAGCAGTATCCATATTACAGGCAGTAGTGAATCAAACCATCGGCGGACTCGCCTGCGGAAAACCGATCAGGGGTAAGGTAGCACTCCTTGGCGGGCCCTTATATTTTTTATCGGAACTTAGGGAAAGGTTTATTATAAGTTTAAATTTATCGCCGGATGAGGTCATTATGCCGGAAAATGGGATACTTTACCCTGCTATAGGAGCTGCCCTTTTAGCTGGACAGGCAGAGGATATTCAATCAAATGATAAGGAACATCTTAAATTATTGATTAATAAAGTTTGGGGAATATCAGATATAAAAGATGAAGATGTCCGTAAATTACCGCCATTATTTGAAAACGAAGTGGAGTATCTGGAATTTAAAAAAAGACATAATGAATCCATTGTAAAAAAAGCAGAGTTATTAGAATATCAGGGTAATACATTTTTAGGCATTGACGCGGGTTCAACGACGACTAAAGCAGCGCTAATCAGCGAAACAGGCGAACTTTTATACAGCTTTTATGGGAGTAATGAAGGCGAACCGATGAAAAAAGTGGTATCTGTCCTGAAAGATATTTACGATAAACTTCCGGAAGGAGCCAGAATTGCCAAAAGTACCGTAACCGGTTATGGAGAAGGATTAATGAAAAATGCCCTTCATATTGATTACGGTGAGATTGAAACGATAGCCCATTATAAGGCTGCAGAATTTTTCCTGCCAGGAGTTGATTTTATTTTAGATATCGGCGGACAGGATATGAAATGCCTGCGCATTAAAAATGGTACCATTGACAGTATTCTGCTAAACGAAGCATGTTCTTCCGGCTGTGGTTCCTTTCTGGAAAGTTTTGCCTCCTCTTTAAATATACCCATAGATCGATTTGCGAAAGAGGCGTTATTTGCTAAGGCTCCTGTAGATTTAGGTACAAAATGTACGGTTTTTATGAATTCCAAAGTGAAACAGGCCCAAAAAGAGGGAGCAGATATAGCTGACTTATCAGCCGGGTTATCTTACTCTGTTATTAAGAATGCATTATTTAAAGTAATAAAGATACGTGATGAAAAAGATATGGGTAAAAGAATGATCGTTCAAGGAGGTACCTTTTATAATGATGCCGTATTAAGATGTTTTGAGCTGATATCAGGCAGAGAAGTAATCAGACCGGAAATTGCCGGATTAATGGGCGCTTATGGTGCAGCATTGATTGCAAAAGAGCGTTTTACAGATGAAGCCATTCTTGAAGATGGTACTATACATGGGACAGCTCTGCTTTCCAGGGATGAATTATCCGGTTTTGATGTAACTTCGTCCTTTAAACGCTGCGGTAAATGCGGCAACCACTGTCTTCTGACGGTTAATATATTCTTAAATGGTGAATCCTTTACCTCTGGAAACCGCTGTGAAAGAGGATTGGGAATAGAAGAAGATAAGTCAGGGACCATCATAAAGATGCCGAACCTTTATGAATATAAATATAATAAAACCTTTTCTTATCAACCCTTAAGCCTTGATAAGGCGAAAAGGGGTGTAATCGGTATACCAAGGGCATTAAATATGTTCGATAATTATCCCTTTTGGTTTACCCTCCTGACCGAATTGGGGTTTCGTGTGGAACTCTCAGCCCCTTCTAATAAAAAAATGTATGAAAAAGGGTTAGGAACCATACCCTCGGAATCAGTCTGTTACCCGGCCAAACTGTGTCACGGACATATTTTCAACTTGATTGAGAGAGGTATTAAAACTATATTCTACCCTTCTGTTGTTTTTGAAAAGAAAGAATATGAAGATGTAGACAATCATTATAACTGTCCAATTGTAATTTCTTATTCAGAGGTAATCAAAAATAATATAGAAGAATTACAGTCCCTTAAATTTATTGCGCCTTTTATATCAATGAATGATGATAATATGCTGGTTAAGAGAATAGTTAAAGAATTTGCGGAATATAGCGTAACCACGGAGGAAACAAAACAGGCAGTCAGATCAGCCAGAGCAGTATGGGAAGAGTATAAAAGGGACCTTCAAAATAAGGGGGAAGAAGTGATCCGGTATCTGAAAGAGAATAATAAAAGAGGAATTGTTCTTTGCGGAAAACCCTATCATATAGACCCGGAAGTCCATCATGGCATTCCGGAATTAATCAATTCCTTTGGTATGGCTGTATTGACGGAGGATAGTATAGCACATTTAACACCACTTAAGAACAAATTAAGGGTGGTAGACCAGTGGACCTATAATTCCAGATTATATCGTGCTGCCGCCAAGGTAGCGGAGGAACCCAATTTAGAATTAATCCAGCTGAATTCTTTTGGCTGTGGGTTAGATTCCGTAACTTCAGACCAGATAGCTGAAATACTGGCGTCAAATGGCAAGATATATACCATGTTAAAAATAGATGAAGGAAATAATCTTGGAGCAGCGAAGATACGAATCCGTTCCTTAAAAGCTGCCTTGGAAGAGAGGGAGAGAAAAGCTTATCAGCCGGTTAAGGAAGATATGAGTTACCAGCCTCCTTTATTTACGAAAGAGAAGAGAAAAACCCATACAATACTGGTACCGCAGTTATCCCCTGTACATTTTGAATTAATACAGGCAGCTGCAAGATCTTGTAATTATCAGTTAGAGGTTTTACCGGGAATCGATCTGGCAGCAGTTGATGAGGGGCTTAAATATGTGAATAATGATGCCTGTTATCCGGCAATTTTAATTATCGGACAAATTGTTCACGCTTTAAAATCGGGAAAATATGATGTTAACAACATTTCTGTTATTATATCCCAGACCGGAGGAGGCTGCAGGGCTACTAATTATATGGCCTTTTTGAAACTGGGACTAAAACAGGCCGGATTTGAGCAGGTGCCTTTGATTTCCTTAAATGCGGTAGGATTAGGGGAACAGCCGGGATTTAAGATGTCTTTCGGATTTATAAATAAATCCATTATGGCATTAATTTACGGAGATTTATTTTTGAGGGTGATTTATGGATCAAGGCCTTATGAAGAAATTCCTGGTTCATCGGAAGCTCTTTACCATAAATGGAATGAAATTGCTAAAATTAATGTCCGAAACGGCATTAAAAGGGAGTTCAACCAAAATATAAAGAATATAATTAAAGATTTCGACTGCTTGAAAGTTAAGAATATTAAAAAACCCAAAGTTGCCATAGTCGGTGAAATATTAGCCAAATATCATCCTATGGCTAATAACGGGATAATATCTTCATTGGAAGAAGGTGGCGCAGAGGTTGTCCTGCCGGATTTATTGGATTTTTTATTTTATTGTTTATTTAATTCAGATTTTAAATATAAATATCTGGGCGGAAAAAGACTTAAGAAAAATGCCTGTGAGTTCAGTATGGCATATTTAGACCGCTATAGAAAAATCATGAAAGAAGAATTAGCAAAAAGCAAAAGGTTTTTACCTCCTACACCGATTAAAAATCTGGCAAATATGGCTTCCCCTGTTTTGTCCTTAGGAAACCAGACCGGGGAGGGTTGGCTTATAACCGCCGAAATGATTGAATGCATTGAAAGTGGAATTAACAATATATTATGCGTACAGCCCCTTGCATGCCTGCCTAACCATATCACCGGAAGAGGAATGTTTAAACCACTAAAAGACAAGTATCCCATGGCTAATATAATGCCAATTGATTATGACCCGGGAATATCCCATGTGAATCAGTTAAATCGTATTAAGTTAATGTTATCGGTAGCAATGAAAAATGTTTATTAGCAATTCAGTCCCGGTACTGCGAATTGTTTTGTATTGCAAAACCTGATTTAATATATTAATAACTCCAAGTAATAGGACTGTCAAAATGATAAAACTTCATGTTTTGTACTGGCAGTCCTCCTATGTTTTATAGTCTTTTTACCTGTTAAGATAGATTCGATTTAACCGGTTTCCTAATCCGGTTAATAATTCATTGGTAATCGTACCGGATTTTGCTGCAATTTCCTCAGCACTTATTTGTTCAAAACTGTCCCTTCCAATTAAAATGACTATCTCATCCGGTTCAACATCGGGAATATCCGTAATATCAACCATTAACTGATCCATACAGATTCTTCCTATAATGGGGGCTTTTCTGCCCCTTAACAAGATATAGCCATCTTTTAAATTCCTTGGAATTCCATCTGCATATCCAATCGTTACTGTGGCAATTTTTCTGTTTTCTGAAGCAGTAAAGGTACGCCCATAGCTTACGGTATCACCTTTTTCAATTATTTTTGTCATAACTATCCTGGCTTTAACCGATAAAACCGGCTTTAATATAATTGCAGCCCTTGTTTTATCATAGGCGGAACTTAATACACCGTAAAGTGCAATTCCCACCCTAGCGTAATCACAATGAAGTTCAGGATAATTCAAAACACCGTAACTGCTTTGAATATGGAGTTTGCCGGGGTCGATTTTAAGCTCTTTCAGGCTGCGGATTGTTTTATAAAAATGCTCAATCTGGGATTTGGTATAATTGATATCATCCGGTAATTGACTGTCTGATACACTTAAATGGGTATAGGAACCTTCAACCAAAAGATTACCAAGGTGATAGATGGATTTTAAGTTAGTTACATTATTATAATTTTCTCCCAAACGGTGCATTCCGGTATCAATTTTAATATGTACCTTAATTTTTTTACCATAACTATTTAAAGTCTGTGCATATTCTAAATCGACCACAGTTTGGACTAAATCATATTTTACAATATACTTAAAATCCTGTGGATGGGTATAGCCAAATATTAAAATTTCTCCCTTAATTCCATTTCTGCGAAGTTGTACACCTTCGGACAGAGTAGCAACTGCAAAGGAAAACACACCGATTTTATTTAATTCTTTTGAAACCCTGATATCACCGTGTCCATAGGCATTGGCTTTCACTACTGCCATTAGGGTGCAGTCCTTTGGTAATAAGGAATGTAATTCTTTCACATTTAGTTTCAGATGGGTTAAATTTATTTCAATCCAGGCTCTTCCTTTCTTATCCGGATTGTCGTGTTTGAGGAATCGAATGATATAAACGAAAACAACTCCAAAAGTGAAAGAGAGGATGCAAACGGCAAGATAGTGAAGAATGCTGTTATCAATCAGAAAACGCCCTAAACCAAGTATTTTTGCAAAACCTCTGACTAAAATGATTATAAATGGATGTATCGTATAAACAGCCATTGAAATAGTCCGTAAACACTTATACTCCTTTCCATGCCATAAAAGGAGTAAATGGAATAAATAATACATACAGGGTATAAGGAATATATACATACTATCGTGTCTTTGGAGGGCATTATGGTGGAGTATCATGCCTTCTGTAAATAAGAGTGCAGCAGATAGCACGAGTCCGGTTAAACATTTATGAAGCGGTAATTTCCTGCCGGAATATGCTATCATAGCACCCATGATCAGAAATACGGGGGCATAAAAGATTCCGTTCCTGGTATAATCAAATAATTGGAATAAAAAATCAAAAAACACTTTTAAAAAGGATAACCTGACCGTAATTCCATAATAACTGTCCCCCATTAATCCTATTATATAGAGCAATACAGAGAATAAAACCATTGTTTTCCCGCTGAATCTTCCTGAAAGGACATATAGGAAAACCACTCCCAAAATAACAGCAGGAAGATACCAAAGGTGATAAAAAGTACCGTTGATTAAGATATCTTTTAACACCGTAATAATAAGATTTTTTTGTTTGAAATAACCGCTGTATACATTAATTGGAAGATAGATTAATATAGCAGTACCATATAGATAACAGGTTTTGGTTAAAAACTTTTTTAAGGGGGCCGGATTCGTTTTTATGCCAGGAGTACTGTCATGAACAGGAGAGGCTGTACCTTTAAGATATCGGGGCAATAAGAAAAAACCCGTAACCATGAAAAAAAATGGAACAGCGACTCTGGCTATAATCCTGGTGAATATAAAATCAGCAGCAGTATTATAGGAAGTGAGGGGAGAGGTATGTATTGCTACAATTAAAAAGGCTGATAGTATCCTGAAATAATCTAAACCTTCATAATTCTTATTTAATAAAACTGTCTGCCCTAAACGGGCATTGCCGTCATTATTCATTTTTTACACCCATTGCATACCGCAGACAAGTCTGCGATATTGCCACAAATAAAAAGGAGTGAAAAAACGACTTGTGGCAACCTTTCCTATTTATTTTTTCTTTCACTCTTATATCCATTGCATACCACAGACCGGTCTGCAATATCTTATTTAGGCTTTCTTAAGGTAATGATAAATCCATCTATATTATTTCCGGAAATCTGATATGGAATATCCATAGGCAAAACTACGTTAACTTGTTGTAACCGGAACAGACTTACATAAAAAATCTCGTAGTTATATTCATAATTAAAAAATCTTAAATGTTTTTCCTGATACGGAAAATTTTTAATATATTCAATATATTCTTCTAAAGTTAAGTTTTTCATACTCATGATTTCTGAATGAGGATAGCCTACATATCGAAAATGCCACGGTTCATGTGCTATCCCGGTTATGGTTTCTTTCCCTTTTGGGTAACGCTCAATAAAGCCGTAATGAATTGCTTTTTTTCGAAATTGCATACAGATTCCTGAATAAGGGAAATAAGGACGTATAAAGTTATATTCTCCGGTATTTTCGGCCAGATCAATAGCAAGTCCTGTTTGATGTTCACTTCGATTGGGGTGGGCTACATATTTTACCGTAAAATCAGTTCCGTTATCCTTTAGTGAATCCGCATAGATCTGTTTTTGCTTTGCCAGGGTACGATATCCACTGACTGGTATAATGTTATTGTTAATGTTTAATAAATTTAATAGTTGTGATAGTTCTTTTGCAGCTACATAATCTAATAAAACATCAGGATATTCCATAGTGACCGAAACTAAAGATGCAGCATAATTATTATCCCTGTTGGTAATAGGATGCTCACTGTTTATAAGTATTAAGTTACCACTGTATATATTGGCAACATCTAAATTTAGAGTTCTCATTTATTATTTTTCCTTTCAGCCTTTCAGCCATGATGCCGGATACGGCATCTCAAAAAATGAACTCCCTATGCCCATTTATACTTTTTAATTAATTTTATAAATTGTTGTTTCGTTCCAGTGACAGTTTTATCAGCCTGTCTAAAATATCTTCAAAAGTAAGCCCGATACCTATTAACATATTGGGGTAGCGGCTATGGGAAGTAAAGCCTGGAATGGTATTTACTTCATTAAATACGATTTCCCCTTCGGGAGTTAAAAACATATCAACTCTTGCAAAACCGCTGCATCCCAGTACCCTGTATATAGTGAGGGCAGTTTGTTTTATTTGTTCGGCAGTTTGTTTGTTGATTCTTGCCGGCATGTGAATACTGGAAGTTTTCAAAGTATATTTTTCCGTGTAATCAAAGAAGCCTCTGGTCAATTCTATTTCATCTAATTCTCCAATTATTAGTTCATCATTACCTAAAACTGCGCATCCAACTTCAAAACCATCAATATTTTCCTCGATTACTACTTTATTGTCATGGATAAAAGCAGTATTGACAGCATCAATTAAGTTATCTTTTGTATTAATCTTAGTAATGCCAAAAGAAGAACCGGATTTTACCGGTTTTACAAATACAGGATACTTTAGTATTTGTGTCAGCTGCAATAATTGGGGTAACTCGATTTCTTTATGGATAACAACGGAAGCAGGAATTGTTATTCCGGTTAGCGACACAATTTTATGTGCATAATCCTTATCCATACATAGGGCAGAACTAAGGGTATCACACCCTATCAGCGGAATTCCGGCCAGTTCAATCAGGCCTTGAATGGTACCGTCTTCGCCATTTTTCCCATGTAATACAGGAAAAACTGCATCCATTTTAATATGGACAACCATGTTGCCATTAAATTCAATAATTCCATGGTCTGATCTGCTTGGGGAAAGCAGGGCAGGTCTGCAGTTCTCATCAATAAACCATGTGTTGCTGATTAATTTTTCTGCATTTCCTTTATAATGGAACCAATTTCCCTCCCTGGTTATTCCCAGCATAAAGATATCATATAAATCCTGGTTAAGATGTGTAATGACAGCATAAGCTGATTGAAGTGATACCTCGTATTCTGTGGAACATCCGCCAAATAAAACGGCTATTTTTTTCTTTTCCATATTAACCTCTTTCCGGTTTGATAACTTTTCATTGATTTCTAATTTCAACATAGTTATTCTTGTTTTGTAATTTGAAATGGATTGTGTACTTCATAATTAATCGTATAAGATATTAATTTATGAGTTATTATTTCGGTAATCTTATTATTTAGTAGTTCAGTAATGATTATACCAAATTAATGCAGGGTGTATTTTAAGTTCATCTTATGAAGTATTAAGAATTACTTATGAAACACTTATGTATTTCTTTTTATTTCTTAAATATGGGAATAAACGTAAATATATGTTTTTATTAAACATATCAGGATATTGTATTACGGGATTATTTTGATGTTAAATTATAGCGAAAGGTAAAGATGAGTTTTATAATTGGATGATACAACCGGTTGAATATCAGCCTGTCAGATCTGAATTATTACTGAAATTATTTTATGGTAATTTTATAGAAAAAGAAAATAATATGCGTTGTTCATCAGAACCGCAGTGACGAATAATCACAAATGGATTTACTAATACGTAAAATCTTCCTTATTAAATGTGCCCGGCATTAATAGGCAGGAATTAACGTTGCAAATTTATATATCTTGACATATAATATGAAAAAACATCTATAGAAACTGGAGGAGACATTTTGAAGAGGATATTGGTTCTTACGACAGGCGGTACAATTGTCAGTCTACAGACCCTGGAGGGACTAAAACCTGATAACGATAACATAATTAATATTTTATATGAAAAAATCTTTAGTCTGTCCGGGGATTATGAGGTAACGATTGAACCGATTTTTAATAAGGACAGTAGTAATATATTACCCAGTGACTGGTATATAGTAGAAGATTCTATTCGAAAACATATCAATAATTATGACGGTATTGTCATATTGCATGGTACTGACACCATGTCATACAGTGCAGCCATGTTATCTTATCTGTTTCTTGGTATAAATAAATCCATTGTATTAACCGGATCCCAGCTGCCGATTACTTATGACGGAAGTGATGGTGTAAATAATTTGACAGATGCAATTATTACAGCTGGTGATGGGAGACTTGCCGGTGTTTTTGTTGTATTCCATGATAAAATTATTAACGGAACCAGGGCTTACAAACGCAGTTCCATTAACATGGATGCCTATATCAGCTGTAATTATCCCTATGTTGGTGTAATTAAGGATGCTAAGCTTTTTATCACTTCGGATTATAAAAAAATGAAAGAAAATGAATCCGGGGCGGTATGGCTTTTAAAACAAAAACGAAAGGAAATGAGTATTCCTAAAATATTTCTTCTTAAAATGGTACCGGGTATTGATGCCGGAATTATTGATTATATTCAAAAAGAAAAGTATCAGGGTGTCATAATTGAAGGTTATGGGCTTGGTGGTATGCCGGTTGCTAATACTGCATTAATGAACAAACTGGAAACCTTAATAAAACTTGGAATTCCTATTATTATGGCTACTCAATGTGTCTATGATGGAGTTAATTTAGATACCTATGAAGTTGGCATTAAAGCAAATAAAATAGGAATGATTTCAGCTTATGATATGACAACGGAAGCAGTATATACAAAACTTATATGGATTTTAAGCTTAACAGAGGCTGATCCCGATATAATTAAAATACTTCAGACTAATTTCTGTGGTGAATTAAATACAAAAAATCAGTTAAAATAAAAAAATCAGTTCCTATTTAATTCATATCGGTATAGGAACAGATTTCTTGGATATTGATTTTAAAATAACTTCTTATGAAATGGTAAAGTACATAGATAATGAATGTATATGGATAAAGTAAGTTATCCCTTATTATAATAAGAGTACTCAATAAAGTTTAAAAGATCAATCAAATGGATTGGTCTTTTTCATGTAATAGCTCCGTTTAGGATATGTAATAACTTAGTAATATTTAAAACAGTTAATGTTAATTTGCTCAGCAGATAGCACTGGCTGTTTTTTTTGTAATTATTTACAAGCCTTTAGAGGATCAAAAATTCAAGTCAGCCTGCTGGATTTTTTGACCGGATAAAAATAATCACAAAGGCAATTCATAAAATATTACATAATATACCGTAAAAATTACAATTTCGACAAAAAAAATAGGTAATGTGTTAGTATGACAACAGAAATTAGAGATAATATAAAGTTCATTTTAATATAAAAATGAAAATAATTATATTTTTCATAGATCGTGTTTTTATATATTAATTTATTCATAATGTACCGGATTATTCTGAAATGGAGGGGAATAAGCTATGAAAATATTAAAAACAAGAAATGAAATGCCAGGTGATATGCCTGATGCAGAAACTCAGTTTGAGCCAGCTAAAAAAAATATATTGATTGTTGATGATTCTGGGTTTGCCAGGAAGATATTAAAGGATATGTTGGAACGCGAAGGATATAATATCGCAGGAGAAGCAGGCGATGGCTTTGAAGCCATTGAAATGGCAAAGGAATTAAAACCGGATTTTGTTTTTATGGATGTAGCAATGCCTAAATTAGATGGCATGGGAGCATTGCCGCGTGTTTTGGAAGTAACCCCTGGTTCCAAAGTGATAATGAGTACTGCTATGGGACAAAAAAGTATTATTGTGGAAGCTATGAAAATAGGCGCCGTGGATTATGTATTAAAACCTTATAAGAAAGAAAATATTATTGAAGTAATGAATGCGCATTGGGAGTCAGAACCTAAAAACAGTCAGCTTATTTCCTTTGAAGAAGAAAAAAAACATTACATAAAGGAAAAGACACGTGAAGCAATTGCCCGGGAAGTTAAAGAAAATGGGATCAGGAAGGAAGAAACAGAAACTGCTGCAAATAATGAGGTGGACATAGAGGCCGTAAAAAAGGAAAATTTTAAGGCAGTTGATACGAAAGAAAACCCGGAAGCTGATACCGGAGAAGATCTTTATGCAGATACCAATGAAGCTGTCACGGAGGTTGATAACGAAGATACTTCTTTGGAGGCTATTGATGAAGGAGATAGTCTGGAACTTTCGGAGGATGAGGAAAGTGAAGGCCTTGAACTTTCTGTTGGAGAGGAAAGCCTTGAACTTTCTGTTGGAGAGGAAGGCCTTGAACTTTCTATTGAAGAGGAAAGCTTAGATGGTATAGCCGAAGAAGATAGTTTAGTTACAATAGCAGATGAGGAAATACAGGATTCGAATGCGGAAGAAGAAATTTTGGCAATTGACAGTACTCCAGACGGATTGGAAACGGGGGGCAAAGAGGAAAGTCTGCCGGCTGTTAATGAAGAAGAATTACAAAAAGACATTACTAAGGATCAAACCCTAAAGACGGATCCGGATGCAGAAAGTCCTTCTGCTGTTACCGTTGCCAAAGATGAGATTGCAAAAACGACTTCTGTCCAGGACGTGCCGGAGTTCATAACGAATGAAGCTGCTGCCGCAAAGGCACCAGGGATCATTACCGAAGAGGTGGCAACACCCAATGTATCCACTCAGGATGTACCGGAGACCAATACCCAGGCAGTAATGCCGGAAACTGTTTTGGACACAGAATCTGCTGTAGGGAATGAAAAGGAGCCGACGTTTTTTAGCAAAGGGGAATATAACAATATAATTGCAGAAACAAGGAATACCGAGGCAGATATACAAAACTCTAACTTGTCATACTTATGGAAAAACAGATTTGATGCAAGGCATGAGGACAATTTTGCACACAGGAGTATAAATGAAGGAAATGATATCCGCAATTTCTGTGGTTTATCTAATAATGGCAATAATTTGTCGGAGGAAGAAAATTCTGAACAAAATATGATGTTTGATTTGGTAAATGCCTATATGGATCTGAACAGCAGATTTGATAATGAGACTGTTGTTGGAAAATATATATTCAAACCTTATGGCGGTATCAGATTAGCTACGTCCAGAGTATTTGGAAGCGAGTGGTACTGCAAGGATGAAATTTCTTTATCAAATATATTAAAATATTCCAATTTTAATAATTCACAAGACAGAGTGTATTTTGAAAAAAACAGCTTTTATTATGTGGTTATGCATCTTGTGCAGGGGAAAGCAGACCGTATTTTGGGACAGGACAGAATTAAAATATCGGTTTATTTAAAATGATTTATATAAGTTAAACCATATATTGTAAAACAATGATAAAGGAGGACACAAAACGAATGCTGAAATGTACTTTAGAACGTGAAAAAATTGAAAGACTAAACACTATTATAAGGGATAAGAATAGTATATCTCCCTTAAACCGATTTCAGTCAAAGGAGTTAACTCCAGATGACAGAAACAGTCTTGAAGAGATGGGGATAATTGATTTTAACGGAAATATTTCTGAATCCATACAACCGGCCATGGATGTATTAGCCAGACCCAACGCTGTGGTAAAGGTGATTTTTACCGGAGGTGCAGGAACTTATGAACATGATATTAACTATGATAATTCTTTTCAAAGACATATTTCTTTTACTGTAACTCCCGGTAATATAACGATTGATGATGAAACAAATCCTCAAAGTGTAGTAAAAGTATTGTCAGATTTTGTGGGAAAGAGTAATCTGAAAAGTCTTAATATATCCTGTAAATTTACATTAGTAGAAGCTTTAGTTGTTACAGCGCTGCTTGATATGGAAAGAAAATCATCTTTAAGGGCGTTTTTAGATGAAATTCCATTTACACATAATTCTTATAATACAAATATGATATGGCGGATTATAAATAGTACAAGTTCAAGTATACAGTGGTTCGTATGTATCTTAAATGAAATTGCCGGTGAACATGTTTCATTATCCCAACAGCAGGTGCAGGATGCCGTTGAAAAACTTATTACCATGGGGACGATTACCCAAAAAGGAGGATTATACCAGCTTTCTGGGGAATTATCCCATTTATCCAATAGAATGATTATTGTAGATAATATTTTATCTGCCCAGGCCTCCAGGCAGGACGATACGGGCAGGGTAATAAGTACCGGATTTACCTGTGTCCAATCAGGGGTGCATGATTTGCTGTTTTTAGAGTATAACAGTAAAGAAATAATATTCGAGACAATTACTTCTGTAAGATTAATGGATAATTTAAGCAGATTCCTTAATTGTGAATCTTATATATCCCAGTTACAGTTATAGAAGATTCCGCGGATGAGGCGGGTATAGTTAAAAAATATAAATTTAGAAAAGTCTGCAAAGTATTGATTCTTTCAATCTTTTAATTTAAGGCTGTATCACATCCGCAAACAGACGTGATACGCAATGGGAGTATAAAATGGATATAAATAAGAAAAAACTTGGAGATTTATTATTTGAAGCAGGCCTGATAACAGAAGAACAATTGGAAGAAGTTCTTGAAATACAGAAAAATACAGGCGATACACTTGGAAGTATATTAGTAAATAAAAATATTGTTGATGAAAAAAGGATTATGGAGGTATTGGAATTTCAGTTAGGTATTCCCTTTATTGATCTTAGTAACACAACAATTGAACCTGATATACAGCGGATGATTCCTTACCAGCTGATAGCAAGACATAATGTGGTACCGGTTAAATTAGAGTTTAATTTACTATATGTAGCCATGGAAGATCCTCTTGACTTTATAGCTTTGGAAGACATTAAAATGGCTACAAAATTAGAAATCGCCCCTGTAATATCCTATAAGGAAGCTATTTCCAGTACCATAAATAAATTATATGGTAATGAAACTGCAGATAATGCTATTAAAGACTTTCAGAAGGAAACAGACCAGTTTAATAGTTCGCATAATAATATAGAAGAGGAAGACCAGTCTTTAGAAGTAGACAGTGCACCAATCGTCAGACTGGTAAATTCAACGATTGAACAGGCAGTAATGGAAGGAGCCAGCGATATACATATTGAACCTCTGGAAAAGGAGGTAAGAATCCGGCTGAGGGTTGACGGTAAGCTTCATTTATCCAAAACCATACCAAAAGAAGCACAGTCTGCTGTTGTCACCCGAATTAAAATACTGGCCGGACTTGATATCGCTGAGAAAAGGGTACCACAGGATGGCCGCTGTGACCAGCGGGTAAAAGATAAGGTCCTTAATATGAGGGTATCGGTATTACCTACCGTCCATGGAGAAAAGGTGGTAATGCGTATTCTGGATAAAACCAATTTTTTAATACCCAAGGAAAAGCTTGGTTTTACAAAAATGAATTTAGACAAATTTAATGAACTGCTTATGAATCCCCATGGAATAATCCTGATAACCGGCCCGACTGGCAGCGGTAAGTCAACTACGCTTTATACCATGTTAAATGAATTAAATCAGATCCATGATAATATTACAACCATTGAGGATCCTGTTGAATATATGATTGACGGACTGAACCAGGTTCAGGTGAATAACAAAGCCGGACTTACTTTTGCAGGTGCGTTAAGATCCTTTTTAAGGCAGGATCCGGATATTATCATGTTAGGGGAGATAAGGGATAGCGAAACGGCTGATATTGCCATAAGGGCTGCGATTACCGGGCATCTTGTTTTAAGTACCCTCCATACTAATGATGCCGTCAGTACGATATCAAGGCTTGAAGACATGGGGATTCCACCATATATGATAGCCGTATCCTTAATGGGCGTTATATCCCAGCGTCTCCTGCGCCGTTTATGTCCGCAATGTGCGGTTACCTATACACCGGAGGCACATGAATTAAAGTTATTAGGGCTGCAGGAAGGAAATTATACCTTTCGGAAGGCGGAGGGGTGTTCTTATTGTAATCATACCGGTTATAAAGGACGTATTGCGGTTCATGAAATACTGCTGATTAATAACGGACACCATGATTTGATTACCAGGAATGCTTCCATTAATGAGCTTATGGACTATTCGTTAAAAACCGGAATGACAACCTTAAGGGATGAGTGCATCCGGTTGCTAAGACAAGGTATCACATCCCTTGAAGAAGTTATGGATGTTGCTTATACCCAGGATTATGTTGAGGATTAAGATGAGGTGATATATGAATACAATCGAATTATTAACAAAGGCAGTAAAAAGGAAAGCCTCTGATTTACATATTACTTCAGGTGTTCCCGGTACCGTAAGGGTTCATGGAAAATTGGGTTTTGTTGATGACGTGATATTAAAGCCGGCAGATACCAAGCAGATTGCAAGGGAACTGACCAGTGACGTGCAGTGGGAAAGGTTGAATAAGAAGGGCGAAGTCGATTTTTTATATGTCATACCCGGAGTTCAGCGTTTTCGGGTAAATGCATACCGTCAAAGAAATACCTATAGTGTGGCTCTCAGATTAGTTAATTCAGAAATCCCTTCCTTTGACGATTTAGGGCTTCCGCCTATAGTGAAAGACCTTACGAAAAAGAACAATGGCCTGATTTTAGTTACAGGACCTACCGGCAGCGGTAAATCTACCACGTTAGCCAGTATGCTCCAGGAGATAAATGAAACGAAGGATACCCACATCATTACACTGGAAGATCCCATTGAGTATTTATTTAAACATAAAAAAAGCATTGTTGACCAAAGGGAGATCGGGAGTGATACGATAAATTTTTCCAATGCATTAAGGGCATGTCTCAGGCAGGATCCCGATGTCATTTTAGTAGGTGAGATGCGTGATTTCGAAACTATTTCAATTGCTTTAACGGCAGCGGAAACCGGGCATCTGGTATTAAGTACCCTGCATACGATTGGTGCCGCCAGCACGATTGACCGTGTTATTGATGTATTTCCGCCTCATCAGCAGCTTCAGATCCGGGTACAGCTGGCATTGACCCTGCAGGGGATCATATCACAGCAGTTATTGACAAAAGCTGATAATAAAGGCAGGATAGCTGCTTTAGAGATTATGACAGTCAATCCGGCAGTGAGAAACTTAATCCGGGAAGGAAAAGTATACCAGCTTAACAATGTAATTCAGACCAATGCAAAAAGTGGTATGCGCATGATGGATGACGCCTTAAGTGAATTATATAAGAAGGGGTTAATCACCAGGGAGGATGCTCTCAGCCATTGTGTGGAATACGATTATCTGAATAAAATTTTGATGTAATTCTAATTTTAAATTATTTTATACCCATTATTATTTTTTTTGGAAAGAAGGTAATCAAATGCCAAAATTTCAATACAAAGCCCAAAATATGTCCGGCAAAATGATTGAAGGGGTTTATGATGCCCCGAATCAACAGGCCGTAATCGATATGATCAGGCAGAAATCCTTTTATCATCTTGATATTAAAGAAATTGTGGAAGGTAAGGATCTGAAGGAAATCGGTATATTTGCCAGAATCGGTATTAAGGATATTGCCATATTCTGCAGGCAGTTTTCATCTATTTTAAAAGCCGGTGTGCCTTTAATTCAGTGTCTGAGTATGTTAGGCGATCAGATCGATAATAAAGCCCTTAAAATAATTCTGAAAAATGTTTGTGAAGAGGTTCAAAAAGGCAGTAGTTTGTCCCAGGCCATGTCCTTGCATGAGAATAAATTCCCGCCGCTCCTCATTAACATGATAGCGGCAGGGGAATTAAGCGGTACCTTGGATAATTCCCTGGAAGTTATGTCAGAGCATTTCGAGAAAGACCATAAACTTCAGCAAAAAGTGAAGAGTGCCATGATTTATCCTATGGTATTATGTGTGGTTACGATTGGTGTGGTATGGCTGCTGCTTGTAAAGGTAGTTCCTACTTTTGTGGGAATGTTTGAATCAGCCGGTGCTGATCTTCCTACACCTACTAAAATATTAATTGGCATGAGTGAATTCCTGCAGCATAATGGTCTGCTTGTATTCGGAGGTATAGTTACGATTGGTATATTAATAAAACTATATCTTTCCAGCGATGACGGACAATTAGCCTTTCATAAACGGATACTGACTATGCCGCTTATTGGTAATCTTCAGACCAAAACCATCGCGGCACGGTTTGCCAGAACATTGGCTACCCTGATGACAACGGGTGTTTCTATTACGGAATCCCTTAAAATTACCGGCAGGGTGTTAGGAAATGCCTATGCCAAAAACTGTATAAAAGAAGTAGAAGATCAGGTTAAACAGGGTAAAGGACTCTATGTTCCCATAAAAGCATCCGGCCTCTTCCCGCCCATGATTGAAAACATGGTAATGCTGGGGGAGGAATCAGGTACCTTAGACAGCATGCTGCAAAAGTCAGCGGATTTTTACGAGGATGAAGTAGACAGGGCGGTACAAAATCTTACTTCCATGATGGAGCCCGCCATTATAGTAGTATTAGGCGGAGTAGTAGGTTTTATTGTATTATCGATTGCATTGCCGATGTTTGATATGATGCAGCTTGCAGGGCAGTAAGCATTATAAATCGTAATGATAATAGAGTGGAAATCATAGATATTAGTTTTTATATAAATTTATATAATTATATGGAACTTTATCTTTGATATAAAAAGTTAATAGGGGTGTCAGATTGATACTACCAAACAATTCTAAGGAGGAATTTTTATGTTAAAGAAAATGAAGGACAACGAAAAAGGTTTTACACTGGTCGAGCTGATTGTAGTAATTGCGATTTTGGGAATTTTAGCTACTCTTCTCGTGCCAAGAATTATGGGTAATGTGAAAGATGCACGAGATAACAAAGATATTGCTAATGCCCGTACAATAGCCAGTGAAATTTCTGTGTATAATGCACAGCAAGAAGAAGAGACGGACTGGATTACTGGTAATCCGGTTGCAGAGGGTGCTATAGCAAATAAGCTGGTTGACTTACCGCAAGGTGTTGATTTCCCAGCTGGTGATGTGGTTAAAATTATTGTTGATGATGATGGTAATGCATCAATAGAGAAAATAGATCAACCATAATGAAAAAATAGTATTCTGTTTTTAAACTTAACAAAGGAGTGGTAATCCGGTGTATATTATTGTTTGTGTTTTAGGATTATTAATAGGCAGTTTTATGAATGTATGTATATACCGGATCCCGAAGGGGGAATCCATAGCGTTTCCCCCTTCCCATTGCTCCAGTTGCAGCCATTCATTATCTCCTGTAGATTTAATACCGGTTTTCAGCTATCTATTTCTAAAAGGTAAGTGCAGATATTGCAAAGAAAAAATATCTGTCCGTTATCCCCTGGTGGAAACCTTGGCAGCCATATTATTTGTGCTGGTTTATCACCAGTATGGTCTTAGCTTCAAAGGACTTGCTTATGTGGTTTTGGTATGCGCACTCATAGCAGCCTCTTTTATAGATCTGGATCACATGATTATTCCAAATTCGGTTAATCTATTTATTGGCATTACGGGTGTATTCTTTATGCTTATGGGTTGGACCGTTACCTGGATACAGGGACTTTTGGGTTTTTGCATCGGCGGTGGAGCATTACTTTTCTTAGGACTGTTGGCCATATGGTTATTAAAAAAGGAAGGCATGGGCGGCGGTGATATAAAACTTGCGGCAGTATGTGGTCTTTATCTGGGAATGGATAAAATAATTCTTTCCTTATTCTTAGCTACCTATATTGCAGGATTTATTTTGATTTTTTTACTGGTATTGAAAAAATTAAAAAAAGGACAGTATGTACCCTTTGGTCCTTTTCTTGCGGCAGGGATCATTATTAATATATTGTTTTACGATGAAATCATAAAAGTCATTGACATGATACTATAAATAAAATCCGGTTAATGAACATAAATGAGGGGGGTTTAGCAGATATATTGTTTGAATACTCTTGGAGGTCAGGTATAAAAGAACGATAAGTGGAGGTTATTTATGAACAGAGAAGGAAAGAATCAGAAAAAAACAAAAGGGAATGATTTAATCAGAAAACCGTTAAGACTTCAAAAAAACCATCCCCCTATCATAGGTATTGATATCGGGTCAAGTTACGTAAAAATAGTGCAGATGAAAAAAAACAGCAAGTTACATAAGCTTGGATTTGAAATTATTCCCGAGGGCATGGTAAACCAGGGAAGAATTGAGGCTTCTCAGCCTTTGTCAGAGATTATCAGAAAAACAATGTCGAAATATAAAATAAAAGGAAATGAGTGTTCCCTTTGCTTATCTGGCAGTGAAGTAATTGTCAGGGAATTGAAATTACCCGAAATGAATGAAAATCAAATCATGGACAACTTAAAGCATGAAATAACCAGTTTCTTACCATTAAATCATGATGAATATTGTATTGATTATAAAGTCCTTGATTATATAGAGTCGGAAAATAATACTCCCGGTAAATTAAGTATAATGGTAGCCGCAGTTCCAAATAATTTGGTACTATCCTATATAAATACATTAAAAAAGGCAAGACTAAAAGTTGTTTACGTTGATATTTTTCCCAATATAGCCGGAAAAATTGCAAAATGGATTATGAACGGCAACAATCTGGAAGTCAGCCGCAGTAATTTATGTCTGATTGATTTTGGGGCACGCAGTACCAATATCGTTATTCTAAAAAACGGGAACTATTTTATACATAAAACTGTTAACAGCGGCGGTGATTATTTAACCGCTATCATTGCTGAAAAATCGAATATGGATTTGATCGAAGCAGAAGAATATAAAGTAAGTAATAAATTTTTTACCAATAGTCTCCAGAATGAATTAAGTCTTCATGTCAGGAACTTCTTTGATTTTTTAATTACTGATATTGAAAGAACCATAGAATTTTATAAAAACAGAAATAATCAAAAAAGTGTAGATCATATTTATATTATGGGTGGAGGAAGCCTGCTCCATGGATTAGATGAATATATGGAAGAGCACCTTTCGGTAAAGGTATTCCGTATGTCAGATATAATTGGAGAATCAAAAATGAATAGTAAATCAGGGGAGTCAATTGCCTTTTTTTCCCATGCCATAGGTTCAACTCTGAGGGAGGAGAGATAGTATGATGAATGATATTAATTTAATCCCCAAAAGCGGTAAAAATGCATCGAAGGAAACAATAATTATTAGTACGGTTGCTTATGTGTGTTTATTCATTGTAATTGTTTTTTTGGGTTATTTTATACCGCTTCACCAAAAAAATCAAATAAAAAGAGAAATCGTACAAAAAGAAGCAGAACTGCTAAAGTATGCAGATACGGAAGAAACGTATCAGAATTTAACGAATACCATCAGTGAAATGCAGAACAAAATTACTTATTTTGACACATTAAAAAGCAGTCTGAAAATGTCCAAAATTTTGGGGGATCTGGAAGGGAATATTCCCAGTAGTATTAATATTGTCAATATGTCTTTGGCAGAAGGGATATTAACGATAAACGGAGTTTCACCTTCTTACAAAGAGGTGGCCCGATATATGGTAAAACTGAGGGCACTTGACTATGTCAAGGCTGTTAGCTTCAGTAGTGCAGTACTAGAAGATGATGAGGAAAGCAAAGAACTTTATGATTTTAACATAAATATTATCCTTAATATGCCGGAAATTGTACTAAAGCCCCTGGATGAAACGGCAGCAGGTACAAAGAATGAAACGGACAAGGACGTTAGTACGGGAGAGGAGGCATCAGAGAATGAGGCTAACTAAAAAAGAAGAGAAACTGTTAATCGGAGCCATATTCATCGCAGCGGCAGTATTATTTTTAGTTTATGTGTATTTTCCCCTGGATAAAGATATAAATACTTTAAAAATACAACAGTCAGAACTTTCAAATCAAATACAACAGGCAGAGCAAAGACAAGAATCGGTTTTAGTACTAAAAAAGCAGATTTCTGATTTGCAGGAAGAGATGGATACGAAATATGATGATTTCTTAAAGCTATGGGATCAGCCTCAAATTCTGGTATTTATGGAAGACACCATAAATAGTTTAGGTTTAAAGGAATCAGTGGATTTTCTGGAACCTGTTGAAAACAGTGGCACCAAATCCGGTGATATTTCTATGGCAATAAAGACAAATTATAATAACTTAAAGAAGTTAATTAGTAAGTTAGAAAAAGCCAAGTATTTTAATACTGTTTCTGCAATGGATATCGTTGATAGTGAGGACGACAGCTCCGACCCGTTGGAAGTTAATCTGATTTTAAGCTTCTATTCACAGGAAAGTACAGATACATATCCGGACAAGTATTCATTTATGAACGGAAAGTATAAGAAAAGTAATATATTCGAGTAAAAAGAAAGGACATGAATAAGAAAGAATACATATGGGGAGGTAGGCATAATGGAAAGGACAGACGGGAAATTTAAAAATCAGGCCGGATTAACATTAGTGGAAATAGTAATATCAATATTTATTTTATCAATTATTGTTACCTCCTTTAGCGGGGCTTTAGTATATGCGACACGTGTTACGAAAGATAACCGGATAAAAACGGCTGCAATTAATCTGGCGAATGAAGAAATTGAAAAGATCAGATCAATGAAATTTGTAGATATTGGAAATAAATATGGAGATCCTCCGGGGAATATCCCAACAGAACGTGAGGTAATGGTAGATGGAATTACTTATAAAATAAATACGTTGATAAACTGGGAAGAGCAGGGAGAGTGGACGGCCACTGGAAATATGGAATGGGATTATAAAAGTGTCAGGGTAACCGTAGCACCAAAAGATATGGATAGCAATCCGAACCTTACGAAACTGATTGAAACATATGTAACCAGGGATTCTACCCAGCCGGCCCTTACGGGGGGGAATTTAAGGGCTGGTTTAGTACGGGGGTGGAATTTGGACCCATCAAAGGAGATTCCGGTATCCGGTGTTAAAGTAAGCCTTTATAAAGGTGCAGCTGCTTCAAGAATAGTATATACCACTTCAGAAGGGGTTGCCAGATTTGTCGATTTATCAGATGGAAATTATAAGGTAACCGTTGATCCTTCCAGTAAGGGCATGATCGTAAATCCATCACAGGTATCCGGATGGGAAATGAGTATAGCCGGTACGACAACCTTGACAGAACTATTTGAAGTAGAATATCCATGCAATTTAAACTTTATTATGAAAGAGATTGGGGGAAGTCCCATTGATCTTAACTCAAATACCGAAGGGGTGATAACCCTGCAGATTCCTTATGGAGACTCTATAGTTAAAACTTTCAAAGGTTCAGATGTGGATTCGGAAGGAAAATTGCCCCAGGCATTTATCCGCGATTTATGGCCGGTCGGTGATGGTTATTCCGGACAGTATAAGATTCCTGAAGTTGAAATTCCTGAATTTTTCTACCTGGGAGGTTATGAGAAAAATGGGAATAATGAAACGGAATGGATGGGGACATTTGACGGACCTGGTACTCAAAAGGATATTTTTTGTTATTTTTATCCATTTCCGGATACACCTTCTGATGCCAATATTGAATGGGTCACGATTGACAAAAGAAAGACTACTATTGAAACCGGTTCTCATGAAAGCAGTAATGGGCTGGGTGATATCATCCCTACATCAGTCAGTGCATACAATCAGGAGGATACTTTATATATGCCCAGTAATGGGTCTGCAGATATTACCGCTTCTTCCATCTACTTTGATAATACCGGTTCTTATGGAAATCCGGGAGTATTCATAAATAAAAGATCCAATCTTGTGCTTCGCTCAGGTATGGTAATTTTCCGTGGTAAAGTAAATTTTGATTATGACAGTAATTCTAACTATATAGGAGTAATCACTTTAAAAGCGGAGTACGATAAGGATTCACCGGATCATGTAATTAATGGAAGTGAAATAGGGGGAATACCGGGAGAAAGTTATGGTAAATTATTTCTTGCTGAACCCATGGTGCTTAATAACCAGAGTATTATAGAGAAAGGTATATATTATTACCGTGACGGTATCGAGATACCGGGAGCCGTAGTGAATAATACGGATCTGATACCTGTTACGAAGGGTAATTATGTCGAATAGACTAAAGAAGGTGTATATATATGCATATTAAATTAAATTCCAGGGGATTTACTTTGGTAGAGTTAGTCGTAGCAGTTTCTCTTTTGTCCGTCGTATTAGCAAGTGCATATTTTTTTCTGGCATTTTCCCAGAAAGTCCTGGTACAGACGGAATCCCAGTTTGATGCCATTCAGGATGCGAGAATGGCCGGGATGAAAATGGAAGAAGATATCCGGAGTGCTGAGTCAGTTAAAATTGATGTAACCCGTCATAAGGCAGTTGAAGTCCAGGATAGCGGAATGTGGCTTACGATTTATACGGATGTGGATAAGGATGGTATTGTACAGATGGTACAGTATAAACTGGAGGATGATGAATTAAAAAGAGGGGTGGCAGCACTGGGAAATACTCCTTCTGCATGGAATACCGTTGCCGGTAAAGTAAAAAACAATATGGGATCATTGACGCCGATATTTTCAATTGATGATAAAACCGTTAATATTGAACTTCTTGTTTTAGATGAAAAGGAGCATTTATCTGAGAATCCTGTGAGTGTAAAAACAAGTATCACAGTCCGAAGTAAGGGGGCGATGGATTAATGAAATTTGAAAGTTCCGGGGCAAAAGGAGCTGCCCTGCCAACCGTTATCATGGTCATGCTGGTAGTTATGACAGCAGCAACGATCGTATTGGCAATGACAACTTCCCAGGCGAAAACCGGAGTAGTTTATGAAGATAATATCCAGGCGCTGCATTCAGCAGAAGCCGGTTTAAATGAATATCTCTGGTATTTGAACAAAGAAAATTCAACACTGCAGTTTGATACTGTCATGACATATCCGGAAAATGATCCGGAATACTCATTTATCATAAAAGAACTTGAAAACACGAATATGCAGAAGTTAATTAATGTAACGGGGTGGTCCCTTCGGAATCCGGATATAACACGTACGATAGAAGCAACTTTTACACAGCGTTCTTTTACGGAGTATGTTTATTTTTCTGACAATGACCCTTCCAATATATGGTGGATGGATGGAGATAAATGTTTTGGGCCATATCATACCAATACCAATTTAAGTATCAGCGGTTCACCGGAGTTCTTTGATACGGTTACTTATGTAAATAAAATAGTATATCAATCCGGTGTTAGCAGTAATCCCAAATTTTATGCCGGTTCAAAACAGGTACCAGTCGTTTCCTATCCGAAAAATAATTCGGAACTTATGAATTATGCTACAATTAATGGATATGTGTATGAGGGAAGAACAAGTATCCGGCTAAATGCTGACGGAACTATTACAGTATGGAATCCCAAATTTAATAACAAAGCCGTTACACGGGCACTGCCTCCCAATGGCGTTATTTATGTAAATGGAACAACCGTATCAAGGAGCAGTGACAGGTTTAATCATGATGCAGGGAATGTATTTATATCAGGAGTTTTAAATGGCAGGCTTACAGTAGCCGCAGCTAATGATATTTATATTACCGACTATGATCCGATCTATGAAAGCAGTACAGATGCGAAGAATCATGAAACAAATGGAATCAGTTATGCAGATACGGATTTTACGGTTAATACTACTACAGGGGAGATTACAGTCAAAGGTTCGGGGCAAAATGACATGCTGGGTCTTATCGCTGATAAAAATGTCTCTATACTGACGTACGGCTGGTTCAATAATGCAAATTTTAAATCAACCAATGGAGGAATCCAGGTTTATGGGGCTTTATTTGCAATTAACGGAAGTTTTGGTAATTCCTATAATATGTATGGTGAAACCGGTACGTCTTATCCGAACCCCGGTGGGACACTTTCAGTCAGGGGAGCTATCATACAAAAACAAAGAGGAATTGTAGGTGTCAGGAGCAATAATATAAGCTATGGCTTTGTTAAAGATTATGCACATGACACCAGAATGAAATACGAGGCACCGCCATATTTTCTTGTCCCTGTAGATTCAGGCTGGGAAATAAATACCTGGAAAGAGAAATAAAATGTTACGGTTCACAGATCTGCTGATTTTTGCAGAGCTGTGAATAATAACAATAAAATGAGGAAAATACTAAAGGTTTAATTATTAACTTATTTCGGGATTTATATCAAACTGCTAACATCAGACGTAATATACATTATGAAAGGTAGGATGATTATTATGTTAAGGGTTTTAAAATATAAAGACAAAAAACCGATATCCATGGAATTTAATATATATATTCCGGTATACATTGAATTTGGTTCATGGGATATATCTATAGAACCAACTGTATATTGGAGAATAGGAGATTCAAAAAAATCCGTAATGGAAATCGGCATTGGCAGATATAGAGGAGATATAAGGTCTGTAGCACTAAATTTTTGCGATAAAGTGAATGTACTGGAAGATATTAATATAAGTAATAAGAAAATAATGGAAGGGTTACCCATTGTCCAATTCGATAAGATATGGAGTGAAACATATATAGATGAAAAAAGCAATCTGAAGATATACCTGTATAAGGATCAGGTATATATATTATTTTCAGAAAAAGAAATCATGTCAATTATACAAAATGACCGTGTTGGCTTTGGACTGGATATCAATAATGATATCTGCTGTATTTTAGCCAAGGGATTAAATGAAAATGATAAAGCAGCATTTTTGCAGTATGAAAATTAATTTCCTATAACATTAAAAGAATTCCGAATTGTGGAATATTATACCGTAATTTTAATAAACTTTAAATAAGTATAATATATAGGATGCAGGATTTGAAGAAGATTGTTTATATCGTAATTTCCTTAATTGTACTGTACTTCACTTCAATATCATATTATGAAGGACTAATACATACACTTCAGTCAGGGAATCAATACACTGAAAAAATAATTAACAGTGAAGAAACAGAAAAGGAAAATAGCTTAGATTCTAAGGAATCAGAAATAAAGGATGGTAAATCGGATGCAGATAAAATGGAAGATTTACGTCTATATGCCCAATCTGCGGTATTAATGGATGCTGATAATAGCCGGGTCCTATATGAAAAAAACGGTAATAAAGAAATGCCTATGGCAAGTACCACTAAAATTATGACCTGCATCGTTGTCCTGGAAAATGCCGACTTAAATGATGTGGTAACCGTATCGAAATATGCTTCTACCATGCCGGATGTCCAACTGAATATTGTGGCAGGTGAACAGTACCGGTTAGAAGATTTTTTATATTCACTGATGTTAGAGTCCCATAATGATGTGGCGGTAGCAATTGCAGAACACGTGGGGGGATCTGTAGAAGGATTTGCGGAAATGATGAATGCCAAGGCGAAAGAATTAGGTTGTAGGCATACTAATTTTGTGACTCCGAACGGTCTTGATTCCAATGAACATTATACTACGGCTGTAGAACTTGCTAAGATTGCAAGCTATGCTATTAAAAATAAGGAATTTCTTAAGATAACAAATACGTCAGCCTGGCAATTTAAAGAGTTAAAAAAGGGACGTTCTTTTTCCGTTAGTAACAAGGACCGGTTTCTATATCTGTATGATGGAGCAATCGGTGTTAAGACCGGATTTACCGGTAAAGCAGGCTATTGCTTTGTCGGAGCAGTTGATAAAGGGGATAAAACCTTTGTTTCTGTTGTATTAGCCTGCGGATGGCCTCCCCATAAGAGTTATAAGTGGTCTGATACCGTCGAACTTATGGATTACGGCATGGATAATTATGAACGGAGGCAGATATTTAATGCAAATAAGGTATTTGACCCGGTAATGGTTGAAGCCGGTAAAGAAAATTATGTAAATTTGTATTGCAAAGGGGATATCTCTTTATTAATGAGTAAAGAGGAAGCAGTTAAGGTTGTTTATAAGGTTCCTAAGGCTTTGAAGGCACCGGTAGCAGCGGAGAGTGTTGTTGGCAGTGCAAAGTATTATGTTGGGAAAGATTTGATCGAAGACATCCCGATATTAACAAGTGCAAGCATTGAAAAAATTGATTTTGGATTTAGTATTAAAAAAATCTGGAATATCTGGTTAGGGCATTAATGGTTTACATAGTAAGTATAGGGGAAATGTTAAAATCTAAAGATTTGAATGAATTTTATTCGTATCTTTAGATTTTTTTGTATCTGAATTAAAATTACATTAAGGAAAAACCAAAATAATTTCTATTTTTATATTGTTTTTTATAAAAAAGATATACGTGAAAATTATATAATATGTGTATAGTTTTATAATGACGATTAATCAGTTAAAACAGGGTGAGGAAGTTTACGGGGCACTCTAAAAGGAAAGGAGCAGAACAAATGAAAGAAACGATTGATTTATATCTGATATCAGGATTTTTAGGTTCAGGGAAGACAACCTTTTTACAAAGGGTATTGGAGGACTTTGAAGGAAAAAGGGTAGGAGTCATCGTGAATGAATTTGGAAGTATTGGAATTGATGGGGCTATATTAGAAAAAGATGGTATCCAGCTTGTGCAAATCAATAATGGTTCCATTTTCTGTTCCTGCTTAAAAGGAGAATTTGTAAAGACATTAATTGCATTTTCTAAAGAAGCGATAGATGTGCTGTTTATTGAAAATTCTGGAATGGCAGATCCGTCCAATATGCATCATTTACTGGGGGAACTTGAAGACAAGGCTGGCCGCCCTTATAACTATCTGGGTGCAGTATGCATTTTAGATGCGGTTACTTTCTTAAAACATGTACAAGTTCTTTCACCGGTACAAAACCAAATAGCAATCAGCAACTTTATTGTAATTAATAAAATTGACTTAGTAAATAAATTTACCATTGATGAGGTTAAAGCGAAAGTACGGGAATTGAATCCTGCTGCTTATCTCTATGAAACCATGTATTCTGAGATTCCTATTCAAATTTTGGAGGAACACTTAATGGATAATGGATATATGGGTGAGACCAGCAACCAGCCATGTAACCGTATGGTTTCCTACTCGGTGGAATGTGAAGAAGAATTGGACAGGGCGGATATTACAGAGTTTATTAAAGCAATTCAATCAAAATCATTCCGCATAAAAGGATTTGTAAAAACAGGGGAAGGCTGGCTGCAGATTGATGTAGTGGGTGATTACATGGATATCAAAGAAGGGAAACTATCTAAATGGGATGTAATAGCACATACGAAATTAGTAGTCATTGGAAAGGATGAAAATGAGTTCCTGCCTTGGATGTTAGAACAATGGAACCAGTATTTAAGTGTTCCCGTTAAAGCATATGAATAACAGGTAATCCTAAAAGGCAAATGAAGCGATGATAAAAGTTAAAAGGAGAGATTATTATGATTTCAAAACAATTAGTTTTAGATGCTATGCAATGTAAAGAAGTAGGACGCATCCCCTGGGTGCCATTTGTAGGGTGTCACGCAGCAAGTTTAATCGATGCAGATTGTGAGAGTTATTTTAAAAACGCCGATCTTATTGTAAAAGGTGTATTAAAAGCAAATGAGCTATATACTCCGGATGGAATCCCGGCATTATTCGATCTTCAGTTAGAGGCCGAGGCAATGGGATGTGGTCTTACTTATGCCAAAAATAATCCGCCTGCTGTTTCTACTCATATTTTAGAAGAAGGAAAAGCTTTAGCGGATTTAAAAATACCAACCGAAAAGGATGGACGTTTTCCAATCGCTTTAGGGGCAACAAAGAGAATTGTCAAAGAATTAGGAGATAAAATTGCCATATATGGTCTTATTACAGGACCTTTTACTTTAGCTCTTCATTTAAAAGGAACTGACATTTTTTATGATATGATAGATGAACCGGAGGAAGTAGTAAAGTTAATGGAGTTCTGTCAAAAAGTCGCTATTAATACTGCAAAAATGTATTTAGATGCCGGCGTTGATATTGTTGCACTGGTAGATCCTATGACTTCCCAGATTTCTCCTGACAGTTTTGAAGAATTCGTAAGTCCTTATGTAAGGGAAGTCTTTCATTATATCCATGAAAGAGGTAAATTAGGATCCTTGTTTGTATGCGGGGATGCTACCCGTAATATTGAACTTATGTGTAAAACCCAATGTGACAACATATCGGTAGATGAAAATGTTGATCTTAATTTTGTTGTTAAAACTGCAGGCAAATATAATGTATCCGTCGGCGGTAACATCAAATTAACATTAACCATGTTATTTGGTACACCATACGATAATATGAGGGATGCAACAGAATGTATGCAGATTGGAGGACACAAAGGGTATATTCTTGCTCCCGGATGTGATATGCCGTATGAAACACCCATTGTGAATACACAGGCAGTCACAAAGACTGTTCATGGTGATATTGCAGATATCATGGCCGGTGAGGATGTTATGGACGGTATTGATTATATTTTGCCTGATTATTCAAAAGAAGATAAGGTAATTATTGACTGCATTACATTGGATTCGGAATCTTGTGCCGCTTGTCAGTATAATATGGAGGCAGTACGTGTAGCTGCCGCAGCCCTTATGGATAAAGTATTAATTATAGAGCATAAAATCAAACAAAAAGAAGGGGTTGCCTGCATGCTAAAACTTGGTGCTGCCAATGTACCTACTATCTGCGTGGATGGAGAGATAAAATATGTAAGTATTCTTCCTGATACAGCTGAATTAACAGCATGCTTTAACGAAGCGATACTCAAAAAAGGATTATAAGGGATTGATAACTTTTGTAAACTACTTGAGGTTATAGAAGCTGCTTTATATTTTATAAAATAAAAAAAGGTTATTGCGTTGTGTATCTTACGGAAGCAATAACCTTTTATTTTTTAAACTGCTTAGGAGTTAAGCCGGTATATTTTTTGAAAACTTTCGAAAAATAACTCTGATCCTCAAATCCAACTGCAATTGCAATATCAATAATGGAATAATCCGTATTGGATAACAATCGTTTACTTTCTTCAATACGAACCATATTCAAGTATTCTTTAAAAGAAGAGCCGATAGACTGCTTAAATATATTAGAAAAATAGGCAGGATTTAAGTGTACCTGGCTGGCAACATTCTCTAAGGTTATGTCAGCTGGATAATTATTAGCAATATAGCTGACGGCCTTTTTAATTACATCATTATTTTTACCTGGTACATGATGAAACATGCTTTCTGTAAATACCTCGACAACCTCCTGCAGTTTATAACATAGGGAGTCTAAATCAGTAATATCTACCAGGGATTTTAAAAACTGATTGGAGATTTTCAGACTATTATCAGTAGCGGCCCCACCTTCAATGGCAGCCCTGGATAAAAGGGAACACAGTTCAATAGCACGTGATTTTAAGGTGTCTAAACTGTTCCCTTTCGAGAACAAGACGTAACCTAGCAAATCATTTAGTATACCATTAGCCTCCTTAACATTTCCGGTTTTTACTTTCGTAATCAGTTCTTTTTCTTTGTAATAAGGATAAGAAGTTTCCGTAACAGTTCCACTGGTCTTGTACATCTGTATGGATTCACTGATTCTGGACTGCTGAAGCAGTTTTTCCTGATTTACAAGAAACTGTTGTCTGCTGTCTGAGATTAAGTTACTAAATAAATAAAAAAGTAATTTACTGACCTGTGTAACCAAAGCAGGAGGTACGACAGGCAAGTTATTAGACAAATCATAAAGCTCCAATAAAACCTCTGTAGGTATAGGAAATCGCTTGGATAAATCAGATAAAAGCAAGGAATCAGGCGTATCCATTAGAAAAGGACCCACCAATATGGAACCAAACAGGGTATTCTTATTTACTAAGGGGAAGATGATATGGACCAAATTGGCATGGCATGCGAAAGTATAGGTTTCACCCAGCGGAATAGCCTTCTTACTCGCATCTGCATGTATCTTCTGACAGGAGTTATCTTCAGGTATATATTTTTTTATTTCCTTACAAAAACAGGAAGGAGCCCCCATATCCAATACGGAATATCCGTTCTCGTCAAGTATATGAATAGGCAATTTAGTACAGGCTTCAAAAGCTGTCATAACTTCTTCTAAATTTTTTTTGTCTAATATGGAATATAAATAGGGTTCCATTCGCCTGTCCTTTCAGCATAATTCAGAAATTTTTATTTTTTTATTTGGAATAATTAAATTATATCATATAAGAGATAAAATAAATACATTAAATCTAAAATAATTACTAATAATAAAAACTGAAAAATATATAATTAAATCGTAAGGTTTAAGAAATCGACAAAATAATTACATAAATATAGTTAGGAGGAAATGGTATGGGTGTCATTGAAGAAATTTCAGAGTTTTTACAAAAAGGCAGGGCAAAAAATGTGAAAGAACTGGTACAACAGGCTTTAGATGAAAACCTGGACCCTAAGGAAATCTTAAATGAAGGGCTTTTATCCGGAATGATGATTATAGGCGATAAATTTAAAAAGAACGAAGTATTCGTTCCTGAAGTGTTGGTTGCCGCAAGAGCGATGAATGCAGGGCTTTCAATATTAGAACCAAAATTAATCGAGATTGGAAATAAACCTATTGGTAAAGCTGTGATAGGTACCGTAAAAGGTGATCTTCACGATATTGGTAAGAATCTTGTAGCCATGATGTTAAAGGGAGCCGGATTGGAAATATTTGATATTGGCGTTGATGTGGAAACGGATACCTTTATATCTAAGGCTGAAGAAGTTGGGGCAGACATTATATGTATGTCAGCGCTTTTAACAACAACGATGCCAAATATGAAGGAAGTTATCGACGGATTAAATGAAAAGGGACTCCGTAATAAATATATTGTTATGGTAGGTGGTGCCCCGGTAAATGAAAGCTTCGCTGCCCAGATCGGTGCCGACTATTATACTGCGGATGCTGCTACCTGTGCGGAAGTAGCCAGAGAAGCAATGGTACATTAATAATTGAAACGCGGTGTACAGCTCTAAAATCTTAACCTAAACGGATTAAAATGATTATTCACAGTCTTTGAACTTGGTGGGTAATCATTTTTTATGCAATCGGAAATAGAAGACCCGCTCAACCAGGCTTTTGCAGATAAGGGGGATGAGTTTCTGGTTAAATCTGACCGATATTCAGATTCCGCAGGCTGATATTTTAAGACCAGGGATCAATTTTGAAATCAGTACTATTTTGTTGATTATATTACAATTGCTAAGAGTTTTCCTCATAACATCTTTAACCACATGTATTGTAATGATAGTATAGTATTGATATACTTAAGATGAAAAAGGTAATACATTTTTCTACCATCTTGATTTATACTAGGCAGAGTATACAGATAAGAGACTTTTCTATAATCCTAATAATTATTTTACTAAAAGGAGTTTATATGGCTGACATATTAACAAAGGAAAAATTTAATATACAGATAGACCATAACTTTGTATTAAATTTAATTCAATGCTATGAAAATAATCCGATCTATGAAGAAGTATTAGAAGAGTATAAACAATTAAAACCAATCGTTTTAAGTAAGATACATCCTAAAGCAGTAATTTGTTTTACCACAATAGCAGAGGAATATGCGGCGGTTCTGCCAAAGGACAGTCCGGTTTTATATTCCATTGTAACGATCGGGGATGAAGTACAGCAGTTAGCCAGCCAATATTTTTCAGAAGATGAGTATCTAAAAGGGATGTTAGTTGATTCCATAGCAGATGCCTGCCTTTTTGGGATGGAAGAAGATTTAAAAACCTGGATAAAGGCAGAATGTATTAAGCGTAAACTGGGTATCAGCCAACGATATGAAGCACCTGTCAACATTCCTATGGATGCACAGAAAATTGCTTATACAGAAACAAAAGCAGACGAAAACCTTGGTCTGGGAATTACCTCCGGATTAATGTTTAATCCGGTAAAGTCAAACTGTCAAGTATATGCGGTTACGAAGGACGAAGATACGTTTCATTTGGAGCATAACTGCAGGGAGTGTGATAATGTGAATTGTACAGTGAGAAATGTACCGCCTGTTCCCATTACAGTGGTAACCGGCAATAGGGAAAAAATAATAGAATGCAAAGAAAAAGAAACTCTCTTAGAGGCCATGATACATGGTGGAATTTATCTTAGCGCGGTATGCGGAGGGAACGGTACTTGCGGAAAATGTAAAATCCTGCTGCAGGATGGCGAACTGGCAATTACCCATGCAGATGAAAAGTATTTTTCAGAAAACGAATTGGGCCTTGGATGGAGATTATCTTGTCAGGCATACCCGCACTACCCTTGTAAAGTAAAACTCCTGCAAAAGGACGAATCTGACTTTGAAGTCTTATCAGAATTTAAAGAAAAAAAGGAAAAGACAGAAAAAAGGCAAGACGAGGACTGTTCTATTGCCATTGATATAGGAACAACCACCATTGCCATATCCTTAGTGGGAAATACCAGTAAAAATTCCTTAGATACCTATACTGCCGTTAATCAGCAGCGTGCCTATGGAGCAGATGTTATATCCCGGATGCAGGCATCTATGAATGGAAAGGGAAGAGAACTTAAGGAGAGTATTATTCGGGATTTATTAACCGGTATGAAACAAATAGCAGGGCGTAATGTATTAAATTCAGACAAAATCAAAGAAGTTGCCATTGCAGGGAATACCACCATGGGCCACTTGCTGCTGGGCTTTGATTGCAGCAAACTAGGGATATTCCCCTTTTTACCTGTGGATATTACCTTAATAAAACGTCACTTTAGGGAAGTATTTGGAGATACCTG
Source organism: Anaerocolumna sp. (assembly GCA_049692775.1). Taxonomy (GTDB): domain Bacteria; phylum Bacillota; class Clostridia; order Lachnospirales; family Lachnospiraceae; genus Anaerocolumna. Next base: position 183,835 of record JBAVPE010000121.1, read on the forward strand.
TGGATTGGATTGCGGCGTTACTTTTTTACCGGGTATTTCTACTTATGTAGGAGCGGACATCGTATCAGGCTTGTATTTTTGTGGATTTCACAAAACACATAAAATCAATCTACTGATTGACCTTGGCACGAATGGAGAGATGGGCATCGGTAATAGGGAGAAGATTATTACGACTTCTACAGCAGCCGGTCCGGCTTTTGAAGGTGGAAATATAACCTGGGGAACCGGAAGTATACAGGGAGCTATTTGTAATGTAGCTTTAAAGGATGCCCAGGTAACCGTACGGACCATTGGAGATAAACCGCCTATTGGTATCTGTGGAACCGGTGTTATAGAAACTGCATCGGAATTGGTGAAAGCTAAAATAATTGATGGGACGGGACTTTTGTCGGAAGATTATTTTGAATCCGGGTTTCCACTGGCTAAGACATCTAAAGGTGATGGTATTGTATTTACACAAAAGGATGTCCGCGAATTGCAGTTAGCTAAATCAGCTATCCGGGCAGGTGTTGAAACTTTAATACTGCGATATGGCGTAAATTATGATCATATTGATAAAGTGTATCTGGCTGGCGGTTTTGGGTTTAAGATGGATCAGGAAAAAGCAATCGATATAGGTATGCTGCCGGAAGAATTCAGAGGTAAGATTGAAGCCGTCGGAAACAGTTCCTTAGGGGGAACCGTTAAGTATTTAACAGAAGTTAATTCCAAGTCATCCTTAGATCATATCCTGGATGTTTCGTCTGAGATTAATCTGGCAAATGACACAGCTTTTAATGATTTTTATATGCAATATATGTTTTTTGGAGAAGAAGAATAAAACTTTCAGTACAAACTAAAATATAGGTAATGTAATCCTATGTTTTATATCGTAAATCAAAAAAATAGGGATTTGATGCTTGGTGGAGTGATTCCACAGAACATTAGTTTTATGGCTTATCCCTGTATTCCAATGGACTGACCCCAACCTGCTTTTTAAAAATCCTGCTGAAATAGCCCTGGTCATGATAACCAACACTTTCCCCAACCTGGCGGATGGAAAGTTCCGGGTTGTGAAGAAGAATCTGCTGTGCCTTTTGCATTCGTAGGGAGATAAGAAACTTGGAAGGGCTGCAATTGTATTGCTTATAAAAGATTTTAGTAAGATAACTGGAGCTATAGTTCATATTATTAGCAATAAGATTAAGATTAAGATCAGTACAATAATTCAAGGTAATATAATCTTTTAACATATCAGCAATTTGAGAAGGAGTGTTTCTGGTAGTGGCATGATTAAAAATATCCCCAAAGGAACTTTGTTGCACTTTATATTTATTTTTTAGCTGTAATAAAGCCTGTTTTAATTCATCCGGATCCACAGGTTTAAGAAGATACTCCGTTACTTTAAGTTGTATTGCACTTTTGGTGTATTCAAAATCAGAATAGCCGCTGGTGATAATGTAATCAGTCAACGGGTAATGATCCTGGATTTTTCTAATCAGGGCAATACCATCCATAACAGGCATACGGATATCGGTGATAACTAAATCAGGATTCAGTTCTTTTACTAATCCATAGGCCTGAATACCTGTTTGTGCAGTTCCAACAACTTCAAATTCCATACCTGCAGTTTCAACTTTTTGTACCAGATTATGAAGCAATAAGGCCTCATCTTCAGCGATAACTACGGAATATTTCATTCTTGTGCCTCCTCTTTTATCTTCGTAAGCCGTTGTCCGATGGATACAATACCATTACCTTCTTTCGTATTACCATAATGAAAGATCATGGTATCCCCGCAGAAGAGTTTCCAACGCATATATACATTAATCATTCCCATTCCGTTAATCTGCATTTCAGGCATTCCGGGATGACTGTCGACTTCTTTAATACGGTTATTAATAGTTTCAATATCCTGGTCAGAAAAACCAGTGCCGGAATCAATAATATCTATTTGCCAGTAATCCTCATAAATACGGCCGGTGATGGTCAGATTCCAGGGTGGAATACAATTGGTACCGTATTTGATTGCATTTTCAACGATTGGTTGAATGATTAATTTAGGAACACGGTATTCTAATAAGGCTTTATCAATATCCACCAGATAATTTAAACTGGATTGATAACGTACTTTCATACAATAAAGATATTTATTGACATAATCAATTTCAAGTCCTATACCAATAATCGTGGTTGAGCTATCCGTAATATATCTCATGATTTGTGAAAGATACCGGCATATCATAATAATTTCCTGAGGCTGCCCGTTTTCTGCAAGGACAATTATACTGGAGAGGGTATTATAATACAAGTGTGGGTTTATCTGAGATTGCAATGCCAGGGTACGGGATTTTAATTCCTGCTGTCTTGAGTCAATTAATTCATTCATGGATACTTTTAAATTTTCGCTCATGGATTGAAAAGCAAGGTAAAGCTCAGAAACTTCATTATAAGTACCCGGGTAATTGTAAACCTTATCTTCCCCGAGGGTGTCTATTTGTATCCGCTGGATGATATGTTTCAAATGCATGATAGGCTTAACCAGGTTACGTGATAAAGAGTAAGAAATCAGCAGGGAAGCCGCAAGCAGGATGAATGCAAATATAAGTAATATTTTAAGCAGTCCATAGACTGGTTTTAATATATAGGATTCAGGCTGTACAGTAATATAAGTCCAACCACTGTAAGAGGAGGTATTATAAACCAGATATTCTTTCCCATACGTAACCGGGTTAACCATAGCTAAGGTTTTATCTTTACCTTTGATATAAGAATAATAATCAGGAATAAAACTTTGCTCCTCCTCTGTAAGGTTATAAGGATATACCAGGGTATTATCAGCGGAATAGATATAAACTGCGGCAGAATCTTTTGTTCTTTGATTATATCTGGTTATACATTTAAAGATACTATTACATCGTTTAATGGTTTCAATTGCACCTACCGTCCTCCCATAATGGTTATTATAAGAACGGTAAACAGATAGGAACCAATCAGGATATTTTGATGAAGTTGATAAAGACGAGGTATTATAAGGGGTGCTGATTAATTTTTTCCCATCTAACTCCAATACTTTGTTAAACCAGGGAAGACTATTTAAATCGACTGAATCTGTATTTGTCTTAATACCTACTTTCAGCAGGTTACCCCACATATCATAGAGATAAATCTGATCCACCTTAATATCGGCACCATTTATAGTTAAAAATAAACTGGAAAGGCTGTTTAAAGTATTCCTTGATATATCCAGATTAAAGGAGGAATCCAGCTTATCTTTTACCAGACTGAGGTAATTAATATTTATGGAAACCGTATCCATATCATTGATTACAGCATCTATCTCTTCCATAAAATAAGTGTTTTGTGAAGTTATGTTATCAATTTCCTGCCTAATTAATTGGTTCGATACATATTTGTAAAAGAAAATACTGAAAGCGAGTAAAATTAAAATAGCGAGTCCAACATAAGCTAGAAACAATTTAGTCTGTAGTTTTAGCTGGCGCATAATGGTTTCCTCTTTCTAATTAGTGGTGGTTTAAAGGTCAGTTTTGAAAAGGAAGGTTAATTATAGATAATTATAGTATAACACCTTTGTTATAAAAGTACAAATAGTAATTGGAAAAGTGTAAAGACTTAGGCAATGTGTAAAGCTATAATAATAGAAAACAGGACAGGAGAGTAAAACTTATGAAGTATAAACAGAATTAGGAAGAAACAAAGACAAAATAGACAAATTATTGGCAGCATAATACTGGCAGAATCCTCATGTGTGACATAGCAAGAAAACCTGAAATTGAGCAATTATCTGATAATAAACCAACGGAAATGACAAAAAAATCAAATTAGGCATAATAATCAAATTGGGCATAATAATCAAAATAATCGTAAGATAATATACAAACATGTTAAAATAGTCCAAATTGTATCTTAGAAAGTGCATAGACTTTTCATGTGAATTTCGTTAAAATTTATATACCATCATCGATGAGGTAAACAAAATACAGGAGGTTTTTTATGAAAAAGAAGGTAGCAGCATTATTATTATGTGTACTCATGGCAGCATCTCTATTATCAGGATGTGCAAAATCATCCGAAAATTCAGACAACTCAGGGAGTTCTAATTCCGTCACAACTTCTGAAAGTAATACGACTTCAGAAGAAACACAAAACACAGAAACAGCAGATGTAACTGATCAATTCGCAGGTGAAGAACTAAGTATGATAGTATCCTCTGGCTGGCTGGACAATCGTTATGATGCATCTATAGCTCGTTTCGAAGACACTTATGGCGTAATCGTAGACCTTCAGACAATTCCGGTAGACCAGTATTCCGATGTTCTTCAAGTTAAATTAACATCAGATTCTGCTCCGGACATCTTCTGGATTCAGTCTGACCCCTTTGCAATCGGTTCCCAGATTGTTGAACCGGAAAAATATTGTATTGATTTTACCGGGGCAGATTGGACAAAGAAAATACCGGAAACAAGACTTGTGTCCTGTACCTATAATGATAAAGTATATGGTTTACAGATCTGGCAAAAGTCACCGGAATATGTAATGGTATATAATAAAACACTGTTTGATGAAAATGGATGGACCATTCCGAAAACTTATGTAGAATTAAAAGATCTTTGTGCAAAAATTGCAGCAAAAAATATTACACCATGGTTTATGCCGGGTGCAGACGGCTGGCAGCAGCAATTGTCATTTTTCCAGATCGGCGGAGTATATGAAGAAGCAACACCGGGTTTATATGATACACTGAATAATAATACGGCAACCTTTGCTGGAAATGAAAAAATGTTGGAAGTTTTAGGCCAGTTTAAGGAATTATCGGATGCCGGATATTTTGGAGAAGATTGGATTGGTACAGACAGTACGAATAGGTCCAATGAATTTGCTGACAGAAATATAGCTATGACCATGGCTTCTTCCAGCTATATTAAAGAAATAAAAGATGATACGGGTACTACAGATGAATTTGGATTATTCTTAGTTCCACTTGGAGATAATGATACATTCCCTATTAATCCGGGCGGTCCTACTATGTTTGGATCTGCTGCAAGCCAACACCCTGAATTAGTGAAAGCATTTTTTGAATATTGCATGCAGACAGAGACATTACAGGAAATCCTTGATAGTCCAACTTCCTTCACCAATCTTGACATAATTGATGATAACATACAACAACATTGGTTAACAGAAGAAAAAGACTTCATGGCTACTGTTCCAACCGAAAAAATGAAAATTGTTCTTCAGACAGGTACTAAGTACACCAGTGCTTATTGGATGGATTTTGGAGCTGATATGATAGCATATGTACAGGGTACGATTGAAGCAAATGATGTATTGAAAAATATGGATATCAATAGGTCTGAGGCTGCGAAAATAGCAAAAGATCCTAATTGGAATTAGTTTTAAATCCAAATAAGTGAAATAAATTATGGAGTTAATGAAAAATAGCATACTGCAAGCAGGCAGAAATTTGTTTCTGATGGAAAGCTGGTACAATGCTATTTTTCTTAGATCCATAATGGAAAAGAGGGTTAAAAGTGAACAAAAAAAATATATATCCGCAATGGTTTTTATTTATTCCGCTGGTACTCTATGTTTGCTTTCATTTATTACCTGGTTTACTTGGTATATTTTATTCTTTTACGGATTGGAATTCCAGAACTTTAGCAAATGGAGTAAATTTCGTAGGTTTACAGAATTATATTGATATCTTTACCTCTAATAAAGATTATGTATCAGGTATTTCACATACCTTGGTATTTACACTTGTATCAAATATCGTTAAAATAATTCCTGCTTTATTTCTTGCGATCATGTTACAGGATGGACTAAAGGGAAAAGGGTTATACAGAACCTTGTTATATCTGCCTGCCATCCTTCCTTTTGTAATTACAGGTCTAGTATTTAAGTCAATTTTAAATTATAATACTGGTTTATTAAATACTATTTTAGATACTTTACATCTTGGAATGCTTAGACAAAAATGGCTGTCTGACTTATCTGTGGTTTGGAAATCAATTTATGGCGTGGATGCATGGCGTGGTATCGGATACGTAATGACCATCTTCTTGGCCGGTTTAAATACAATACCAAAGTCTTATTACGAAGCCGCACAGATAGATGGTGCTAATTTTGGGCAGAGGCTTAGGCACGTTACACTCCCTATGTTAACAGGTGCTATTATGATTAACCTGGTATTCGGTATTACCTATGGATTAAAGGTTTTTGATATCGTATATGTATTAACAAACGGAGGCCCCGGGCATGCAACAGAAGTACTGACAACTTATTCCTATCAGCTTTATTCCGGAGGTCAATATGGTATGTCCACCGCACTTAATACGGTCCTTTTGGTAATAACAGCATGTATCGGAATATTAGTTGTCAAGGTTATGAGTAAAAAGGAGGTGCAGCAATAATGAAAAAAATGATTAAAACAATTTTAAAACAGATTGTCTGCATTCTGTTAAGCCTTACAGTTGTTATTCCTTTTTATATGGTACTTGTTAACTCCTTTAAATCAAAAGGGGAAGCATCCAGGATGAGTCTTTCCCTTCCTGCCAAATGGTTTTTTAGCAATTATACAGAAGTAGTCCAAAAAGGTAAATTAATACAAGGATTTTCCAATAGTCTCACGTATGCATTAATTTCAACGATAATAGGGGTTATCTCCTGTGCCATGGCCTCCTTTATCATGTGCAGAAAACGTACTAAATTAAATATGTTTCTATATTATTTTGTATTATGTGGTTTGTTTTTCCCTGTAAACTATGTTACTTTGGTCCGGGTACTTAATGCATTTAATTTAATGAATTCCAAAGCAGGAATTATTATAACCTTCACCAGCGCAATGATACCTTTTTGCGTATTTACCATACGAAACTTTATTTTATCCATACCGGTTGAACTTGATGAGGCAGCAGTAATTGATGGAGCAGGACCTATATCCCTATTCTTTAAAATCATCCTGCCACTGTTAAAACCAACGTTAATAACTTGTTTTATACTTCAGTTTATGGGAGTATGGAATGATTTCTTAACACCTTTGTACTTATCCGGCCAAAGCAAGCTCTTCCCCATGACAATGGCGGTGTATCAGTTCTTTGGCAGGAATATGAGTTATTGGAATTACATCTTTGCCGATATTATTTTGACCTGTATACCGGTTATGCTGGTTTACTTAATCGGGCAAAAACATATTATCGGCGGTATGACTTCCGGAGCGGTAAAAGAATAAATATAATAACTCAGGCTGGCACTCAAAGGCTAATCCCTGGATATTTATATAGAACTGGTAAGAAAACTTAGTAAAATCAATGGATTTAGGCATTTAACAAATACTACTTAATCATTTTATGAGGAGCAAATTATGAATAAAGAATATATGGAATGGTTTCGAAATGCAAGATATGGTATGTTTGTGCATTGGGGACTTTACTCTTTACCCGGCGGCTGGTGGAATAATAAAGAAATACCTTATGGTACGGAGTGGATTATGCGTAATGCTAAAATACCCCTTAATGAGTATAAAAAGTTAGCAGACAGCTTTAACCCAACGGATTTTGATGCAGAAGCATGGATACGGAAGGCAAAGGAATGCGGGATGAAATATGTAGTATTTACAGCAAAACATCATGATGGTTTTGCAATGTATGATTCTGCATATTCAGACTATACAATTATGCATACACCTTTCAAAAGAGATATTGTAAAAGAGTTATCGGATGCCTGTGTAAAATATGGAATGGTTTTCGGTATTTATTATTCACAGATGCAGGATTGGGAGAACCCAGACGCAGATGGAAATACATGGGATTTCCCGAATGTAGAAAGTAAAAATTTCAAGAGATATTTTGAGCAGAAAGTAAAGCCTCAGGTAGAAGAATTATTAACCCGATATGGGGAAATAGGTCTGATGTGGTTTGATACACCGTACGATATGCCGAAAGAGTTGTGCAGGGAACTGGAGGACTGGGTTCATAAATGCCAGCCGGGATGCATCATAAATGGTAGAATTGGATATGGATTTGGTGATTATAGGCAAATGGGAGATAATAGCATACCAGTCGTAAGTTTTCCGTTGGATTGGGAAACTCCCATGACCCTAAACGATACATGGGGATATTCCAAAACAGATGAAAATTGGAAATCTTCAGAAAACGTAATCCATATGTTAACTGACGTGGTAGGAAAAGGCGGTAACCTGCTGTTAAATATCGGGCCTGATTCCCTGGGAAATATTCCAAAGGGAAGTTTGGACATTCTAAAGACGGTAGGAGCCTGGTTAAAGGATAATGGGGAAAGCATTTATGGAACAACAGCAGCACCGGATTTCCCCTATCAGTTTGGCTGGGGAGGCTTTACCTATAAGAAGAACACACTTTACATGCATGTATTGAAAAATCCCACTTTTCCTTATGAAATTTGTGTAGTAGGGCTAAAGACGAAGGTAAAAAAGGTATACCTTTTAAAAACCGGTGAGGAACTTATCTTTATTCAATCCTATGAAATTGCCAGGGATGAATGCCGGTTCCGGGTAATGTTTCCTTCCGAGGCCGTTGATCCCTTGGATACAGTAGCTGTGGTTGAGCTTGAGGAAGAACCGGAAGTACAGGTCTTATAATGGCTGGGGTGCCACATTGAAATATGATTTTAGGTGCGCTGCATTACACGCCCCATTTATTTCGTCTGAATAAATAAGAAGCTGAATAAGTGATTTAAAAATATAGAAATGATTGGCCGTCTAAATGTTTAGTATTTGTAATGAATAAATTATATTAAAAAAGCATGCATACTAAGGCATGCTTTTTTAATATTTACAATTAATTAAACTTCCGTATTGAAGATTTTACCGTTACTATTCATAACCAATATACTCGGCGTGTTTTTTGTGAGTGCAGCGAAGCGAAAGTCATGGAAAACCGGAGTATAGCAGCGCCAAGACACTGGTTTTGCGTTTTGTGTGTATCGCAAAGCGTGTTACGGTTCACAGATCTGCTGATTTTTGCAGAGCTATGAACCGTAACATTTTACCTTATATTAACATAATGATATACTTGATTTTACATAAAATTTATATAATTAAAGGAAAGAAAAAAGCCTTTTTAAAACAAACACTTTTTCTGTTTTATATCCGAGCAAGCAAGTGCCTGCTTTACATAAGATGGAGGTATTATAATGTTAGAGCCCATATCAGATATTATTAAGGATGAATTGAATTACATAATTGGGAAAAATCAAATTAAATCAGTTTTTCAACCGATAATTTCTCTGCGGGACGGTCAGGTTTTAGGACATGAGGCTTTAAGCAGAATTACCTGTAAATCAATTATTTCAAATACCGAAGAATTGTTTCAATTAGCGGGTGAGTGTAACTGTTTATGGGATTTAGAGTTATTATGCCGTGTTAAATCTTTGGAGGCTGCCTTTATACAGATGAAACCTCCTTATGATAAAAAATTATTTGTGAATGTTAATCCTAAAGTTATGCATGATATCAAATTCCGTGACGGGTTTACAATAGAATACTTAACCAAATACAACATAATCCCGGAAAATATTATATTTGAAATTACGGAACGGGAAGCCATACATGATATGGATAGCTTTCAGGGAGTAGTGGAACATTATAAAAAACAGCATTATAAAATTGCCATTGATGATGCCGGGGCAGGTTATTCCGGATTAAATCTGATCAGTGACATTCATCCCCATTATCTTAAATTAGATATGAAACTGATACGTAATATCGATAAAGACAGCTTAAAGTATGTTCTGGTGAAATCACTTATTGATTTTTCCAGGATAACTAATATAAGTTTAATTGCAGAAGGAATAGAGACCAAAGAAGAATTAAAAGCCCTGATTAATCTGGGAATACCATATGGACAGGGCTATTATATTCAAAAACCCGATGAAGTCATGAAGAAAATTGACTCAGGACTTATTCAATTTATTCTTAATATGAACCAAAAGAAAAATAACAATCTGGGCATAAAATTATCCAGTTTATATATTGAAAATATAGCTAAAGATAACCGGACGATACCGCTTTCTACAAAAGTAGAACATGTATTTGATGATTTTAAAGAAAATCTGGATGTATATGGGATGTGTATTGTCCTACAGGAAAAAGTTTTGGGTATTATCACCAGGGAAAATCTCATATTAAAGGTTAGTGGCCGATATGGTTTTAGTCTGTATCAAAGAAAAGAAATATCAGATATCATGGATAAAGATTATCTGGAAGTAGATTATCATACACCGATTAATACGGTGTCTTATCTGGCTATGGAAAGAGAAAATAATAAAATTTATGATATGATCGTAGTTACCAAAGACGGAAAATATTACGGAACAGTAACCGTTAAGGATTTACTGCAAAAGACAACGGAAATTGATATTGCAAACGCCAAGAATTTAAATCCATTAAGCGGACTTCCCGGTAACCTGATGATTGAACAGGAGATTACCCAGTGTATTACATTTAAAAGTGAATATAGTATCTTTTACATAGATATTGATAATTTTAAAGCTTATAATGATGTGTATGGCATTGAAAACGGTGATAAGGTAATTAAAATACTGGCAAATATTATATTAAAATATAAAGGAGGCAGTATTTTTGTTGGCCATGTCGGCGGAGATGATTTTATTATGATATCAGATAATTATAAATGGAAAGAACTTTCGGAGTGTATTATACAGGATTTTGAAAAAGAAGCCCTATTGATGTATACACAGGAAGACAGGGAAAGAGGATATATTATATCAACGGACAGACATGGGTTAACAGAGGAATTTCCCCTGGCATCCTTAACAATCTCTGTGGTTTCCAATAAAAAGAAAAATTATCATTCTGGAAATGAACTAACAGAAGAATTAGCTAAACTAAAGAAAAAGGGCAAACAACATAAAGGAAGTATCTGTTATACGGAAGACTAGTACTGCCTTGCGTAAATAACACTTAATTCAGCCACTGATATTAAGCATTATTTATGCAAGGTAGTACTAGTACAACTTACCCAAAAATATTTTATAAAAAATTTTACATATAGTTATTATTGATATACATAAGTACTATATTATGCGTATATTTTTATTGTAAAAATTGACATTTCGATTTTTGATGATTGATATAATATAATAATTGTAATATAATAGAGAAAATAGTAATTTATACGAAATCATACAGAAACAGCTCTTATATTTGGAGAAATTTATCTTAACATCTTTAAATAAAACAAAATATGTCTATATCAATTACAATAAGCGAATAAAAGGAGACTATTACTTTGGATATGACGTATAAAGAAAAAGACGACGGTAAGCTTCTAAATGAGTTAAATGATGAAAAAAATGATAAATATAAAGTAACGAATCCAATCCTAAAGGGTGAAAGGGATAGTCAGACACAATTATTAAACAAAACTACTGTTATTGGCAAACTGGATAAATATCTGAGTGAAAGTTTAAACAAAAACCTTGAAAATCATTCCTTTATACTAATTGATATTGACAATTTTAAGCAAATCAATGAATACCATGGACATATATATGGAGACATTGTTCTGGAGACTTTTGCGGGTTTTCTATCGGGATTGTTTAATTCGGAAGACATTATCGGTAGGATTGATGGAGATGGTTTTGTAGTTTTTCAAAAAAAAGTTAGCGGACAGGATGAAATCCTGCAAACAGCAGAAGCCATATGCAGTATGGTAAGGGGAACCCTGCCAGGATTAAAAAATGACAGGCAGTTAACAGTAAGTATTGGTGTTGCCGTATTCCCAAAAGATGGGAAAACATATGAGGAACTGTTTCAAAAGGCTGATATCGCATTGTATGAAGCCAAACGCAGTGGAAAAGATAAATATATCATTTATAATTCAGAATTTAATCCTGATGTTTACAAAGGTGAGATTCAACAAAAAAGAAGTATAAAAAAGAAAAAGCATAATAATGAGGATATATTAGACGCAGAAAAACGGCTTCTTAACTATACCTTTGATATCTTAAGTGAAGTTAATTCGGTGGAACTATCGATTTATAAGATATTTACAGAGATTGGGAAATATTATGATTTATCAAGAATAACCATTTTTGAAGATGAAACCTCAAATCAAAAAGCAAGAGTCAGTTTTGAATGGTATAGCAGTGATACGCCACCGAGCATTGAAATCATAAAATCTGATGCACTTGCAGAGCAATATAATCAATTATTTGTTAATAATAGTATATATTATTTTGATGACGTAACAAAACTTAATATACCACCTGAAATGGTGGGGTTTTATAATAGCCACGGGACGAAAGCTTTAGCACAATGTGCAATCTATGATTCCGGTCAATTTATTGGAACTGTTAATTTTGAGGATTGTAAAAAACCCCGTATATGGCAAAAATCCGTACTGGATACTTTATCAATTATAACGAAAGTAATCAGTAATTACATATTGCAGCTTAGAAACAAAGAAGAATTAAATAATGAGATATTCTTTACAGGGGCTATGTTAAATAATCAGAAGCTAAGTAACTATGCTATTAAAGCTGGTACCTATGAGTTACTTTATGTCAGCGAATATACTGAAAAATTATTTCCAAATGTCAGACTTGGAGAATTATGTTATAAAGCTATATTTGGACGCAATAAACCATGTGATACCTGTCCTTTGAATGGACTGGATAATTCGAATAACCGCTATTCGGTTGAAGCTTATAATAAAAAATTAGGTGCATGGCTAAGTACAACTGCCTCTGCGGTCGATATGCCCAGTGGACAGAAGATGAATCTGCTTTGTTCCTCGGATGTAACCGGATTTATGGAACGGGTTAAATCCAAAGATAATTTAACCGGTTTACTTACCTTACCTAAATTTGAAGCAGAAGCCATGAAATTAATTGCCAGTTCAAAAGATTTACAATATGCTATCGTATATTCTGATTTTGATAAATTTAAATATATTAATGATGAATGGGGATATTCCACGGGTAATGATATATTAAAATTCTATGCAGACGGTATATCCGGATATCTTACACCAATGGAGCTATTCTGCAGAATAAGCGGGGATATATTTGTCATACTGTTCATTTATCGAAATAAAAACGAGATATTAGAACGGATTAAGGTTATATATAATACCATTAATGAAGATTATATGACTTATTTTCCTAAGGTGAATCCGATTATTATCAGTGGAATGTATTTCATGACCAAAGAAGATAAAGTTCTTAGCATTGCAATAGATAAAGCCAATATGGCCAGAAAAAGATTAAAAGGTTTTCATAAAAGTACACTTTCCTTTTATGATGATGGTTTACATAAAGCAATTACGAAAGAAAAAATGATAGAAAACCAAATGCATGAGGCTCTTAAAAACCATGAATTCATTGTATATATGCAGCCTAAAATAGCACTCAGGTCTTTAAATATTATTGGGGCAGAGGCATTAGTAAGATGGAAGACTCAAAGTGGTGAGCTTAGGAATCCCTCTGATTTTATCCCCATTTTTGAAAAGAATGGATTTATTCTTGAATTGGATTTTTATGTGTATGAAGAAGCCTTTAAGAAGCTGCGCAGATGGCTGGATATGGGTAAAAATACAATTATAATATCCGTAAACGTATCAAGGCTCCATATTGATGATGATCTTTTTATGCAGAAATTGGAATATTTAATTCATAAATATCAGCTTCCTACAAACCTGATTGAAATTGAAATTACAGAGAGTATATTCATGAAAGGATTAGACCGGCTGAAGCGTTTTATTAACAACTTGCGTGAAAGGGGATTTTTAATATCTATTGATGATTTTGGCTCCGGATTTTCTTCCTTAAACCTGCTTAAAACTTTACCAATCGACATCCTGAAACTGGATAAAGACTTTTTTATGTATAATATAATGGATGATAGAGATAAGATAGTCATCGCCAATATTATAAATCTGGCTAAGGGATTAGGCTTAAAGGTAATTTCCGAAGGGGTTGAGACACTGGATCAGGCAAGATTTTTAAAAGAAAATAATTGTGATATGGTACAGGGATATTTCTTTTACAAACCGATGCCGATGGATGATTTAGAAAAGCTGATTGAATGATATTATAATGAAATATTTTTATAAGTTAAATTTCTTATGAAAAACTTTATACCAAACAATTAAATGATTTACTGGTTGGCCTGTCACTTTAAACTTATTTGTTTAATGACAGGTTTTTTCTTGTATTAATTATTACTTTTTTTAATATTTCATAACTTTTCTTAAAATAATCATACTAATTATGAAACTTTCTTTAAGTCCAAATCGTTTTATATATAAAGGAATCATTCAGGGGGTATATCATGAAAGGAATTTTGCATGCAATCAGAAAAAGTAAATATTACAAATTAATCAGCGGATTTATATTTGCATGCCTGGCCTTACCGTTTTTTATATGGGGAATATATATTATACTACTGGGGAAGGGAACCTATCGTGAAATTATTATTCCGTTGATAGGAATTCTTACCTGTTTACTTTTTGGGTTGCACTCTATGTTTCACAAGGAAAAAATAGCAGAAGCAACGTTCTGATCTGGTGTCTGGTTTTATTTCTTATATCATATCAATACAACTTGCCGTAGCAGGCAATTTTGTTTCGAAATTCTTCGCAAAAATATGAATTAACATAACAATTATTCTGAAATTGTGGTATAATATTAGGATGCAAAGAATGGACAAGTAAAAGGAGTCTGCGAAATGATACGATTATCCAGAATGGGAATAAGAAATTTAGCTGCAAGTGATACCGTTTATTCGAGGGGTCTTCAGGATTATAAACAAAATCATGTTGTTAATGCAACCTGGTCCAATACGAAACAGCAATATCGTATTACAGTCAAGGATAATTTTGAATATATGGTTTCAATTCAAGTCTTTGAGGATGGATCATTTGAACATAAATGTAATTGCTCTGAACACTTAAAAGAAGAGGGTGCCTGTAAGCATGTTATTACTGCACTGTTTTTTATATTAAATTATGTTGAGAGAACTTTGATGGAAGAACCGGATAATCCGGCTGAGAAAACAGTTTATCAGATACTGGGATACTTTAGTAATCAGGAAGACAGCTTAACGCAAGGGGAAACCTACCACATTAAGGTAGGTATATCAATTCCGTCAATTTTACGTTCTGATACCGGTTCTGCAATTATATCTTTACGGGTAGGAAATCATCATTATTATAAAATTCAGTCCATAAAAAAGTTTTTAACGGATTTTTATAATAAAGAAAATATAATGCTGGGTAAAGAATTTAAATTTATCCATGGTGAAAGTAAATTTGATAAACAATCCAAGAAAATCCTGGATTATATTCTGCAGATATATGAAATTCAGGATGCAATAGATAAATTATTCTACACAAAATTATTTTCCAAGGCTAATATAATTTTAACGAAAAACATGCTTCTGCGTTTATTGGATATTCTGGATGAGGGCACCTTTCATTTGGAATTATACGGGAAAGAGTATGAAAATGTTCTTTATGCGGCAGATAATCCTAAAATAGAATATGATTTATCCATAATCGATGATGGTATCATAATGGATTATCACGGTAAATACAGTGTAGTCCCAATTACGGAAGCCGGAGAATTGCTTTATTATAATGGGTGTATTTACAGGCCGACAAAGCGGTTTTTAGGAAATTATCTGCCCTTTTATAATAATCTGGGCGGTAAAAAAGAACCATTAATTTTTAAAGGAATCAATAAAAATAAATTTTTAGAAGTAGTACTTCCCAAAATCAGTGAAACAATGGAATTAACGGTTCCGCAGGAAATACAGGACCGATTTATTACAACCGAGTTAAAACCGGTCGTATATCTGGACAAAATCAAAAATTATATTCATGCGGAGCTCAAATACCGGTATGGTGACCATGAATTCAATGCTTTTGAAAACGCTCCCTCCGATAATTTTATTATTATAAGACAACCCCAGAAAGAGGATTACTATATTGATTATCTGGAGAAACTTGGTTTTCAACCGAAGCAGCATAGCTTTATCATGCGTAATGAAGATGACATCTATGAATTTTTAATTGTAAAAATCCATGACCTTGCACAGGATTGCGAATTGTATTATTCTGAAGCATTCAAAAAGATTAATATTAAATCTCCCGGCAGTTTTAAAGCAGGTTTAAGAGTAAGTAACAGGCTGGATTTATTGGAAATGGATTTAAATTATGAGGAAGTCCCTTCGGATGAATTAAAGGATTTATTTAAGTCCTATCGGTTGAAAAAAAAATATTATCGTCTGAAAAACGGCAGTTTTATCAATTTGGAAGAAGATAATATCAAAGAAGTCTGGGGTATCCTTAATTACCTGGGAATTTCAGGTAAGGAACTAAATAATGAAACGATAGGATTATCAAAAAATACTGCCCTTTATCTAAATACTGTCTTTCAGGAAAAAAATCTTGAAGTCGAAAAGAATGAAGATTTTTCCCAGCTGGTTGAAAAGATATTAAATCCCAGTACTACAGAGTATGAATTACCGGATGGCATACAGGCTGACCTGCGTGGTTATCAGGTGACGGGATATAAATGGCTTCGGACTTTGGCTGATAATAACCTTGGTGGAATTTTGGCAGATGATATGGGACTTGGTAAAACCTTACAGACGATTGTATTCATAGCTGCAATAAAAGAAAAACAAGATTCGGCCAGATTCTTAATTGTATGTCCTTCTTCTTTAATTTATAACTGGCAGGATGAACTTGAAAATTTCGCGCCACATCTGACCTCAAATGTGGTAACGGGTACTCCTAAGGAACGTCAGGAATTAATTGAAGAGGATTCCAAGGTGGATATTTTGATTACTTCTTATCCGTTAATGCGAAGAGATATTACTTTATATCAAAAGTATCGTTTTCATTCGGTGTTTATTGACGAAGCACAATATATTAAAAATGCAGACTCCCTAAATGCAAAATCCGTTAAGTTATTAGATTCAGATCACAGATATGCATTAACTGGTACACCGATTGAAAATTCTTTATCTGAGCTGTGGTCCATTTTTGATTTTATCATGCCGGATTATTTATTTAGTCATACCAAGTTTGTGAATCAATACGAAAAGCCCATAATGAGATCGGAAGAAGGAGTATTAGAAGATTTAAACCGGCGTATTTTACCATTTATCCTCCGCCGTATGAAAAAAGATGTATTGCAGGAACTGCCAGATAAAGTAGAAACAAAGATGCTTACCGATATGGTTGAAGAACAGAAGAAGGTTTATCTTTCCTATGTTGAAAATGCAAAGACGGAACTGGATAATGAAATAAAAGAAAATGGTTTGGAAAAAAGTAAATTAAAAATTTTAGCTGTTCTAACCAGATTGAGGCAAATTTGCTGTCATCCGGCAACATTTATTGAAAATTATACCGGGGGAAGCGGAAAATTAGAATTACTGATGGAGATTATTACGGATGCAATCGCGAATGACCATCGAATTTTAGTATTTTCCCAATTTACTTCCATGCTCTCCATTATAGAAAAAGAATTAAAAAAACAAAACATCCAGAATTTTTATCTGGAGGGTTCAACGAAATTACAGGATCGAAATGAATATGTAAAACGTTTTAATCAAGGGGAAGGTAAAGTATTTCTTATTTCATTAAAAGCCGGCGGAACCGGACTTAATCTGATTGGGGCAGATACTGTTATCCATTTTGACCCCTGGTGGAATCCAGCGGTGGAAGAACAGGCAACGGACCGTGCTTACCGTATCGGACAGGTTAATTCGGTTCATGTAATTAAGTTAATTACCAAAGGAACGATAGAAGAGAAGATATACAAGCTGCAAATTAAGAAAAAGAATCTTTCTGATTCAGTTATCCAATCTCAGGAAGTATTTATTAATTCTATGACGAAAGAGGAATTAGAGGATATTTTCGGGTAACTAAGACATGAAAAAAGCCCCATACATCTAAACCGGATTTAAATTGGATTAGATTGATGAGGCTTTTCATATGCTTAAAAATTGCATACTTTGATGAATATCCGTTTTATTACTAGCGATGTTTCAATGCAAGAAATTAAGCTAATGGTATCATTATGATAACAGAAGTTTTTCAGCTGTACAGTTTGGTGTGTATTCCATTATTCAGCATCATTATCTGCATTAGTTTCATAATGATTATTATAATATTCTTCAACTAATAGGTCTAAATAGCCATCATCCAGGTCACCAAACTCTGCAGTTATTAATTCTTTCATTTTTTCGAGTTTGTGGAAGAAGCGGATTTCTGCGGTTTCATTTGAAGCGGTTAAGTTATCTAATTGTTCGGCAGTTACATTCCTTGTTAACCAGTCGTTGATGGAGTTGGTTACATCATTTTCACCGGCGATTTCTTTTTCAACTTGCTGCGCTTTTATATAAGAGGAAAAGCCTACATATAAAAAGCCAATAAAGAGAGCTCCCATAACGATATAGGGGATAGGCCCCGCAAATATACTTATGATTCCTAACGCATTTATTATAAGTATAACAATACCTAATAAGGATACCATAATGAAAGTAGAAGCGGTAGATTTCAAATCTTTGTATTGTTCTTCTTTTTTAACATAAGTAGAGGGCTGAATCGGTTTGGGCTTAGTATTTTCAATGATATCCTCGAGTTCCTCCTCACTAAACATGGTTGTATATTCCGTTTCAGTATCATTAGGCGCAGATGATGGATCCACTGATATTTCATCTTCATCTGTTTCTACGTCAGACGCTTCTTCATAATAAGGTACATCCGTTGAGTCATCCTCTCCCAAGTAGCCCTCATCCTCCTCATTAGAATCCTCATCCGTTTCATCTGAATCATTATCGGATTTTAACCCGTGTTCCGATGTCTTTCCCTGAAGTGAAGAGAGGGCATTCTCTGTTTCAACAGCATAGAACGCTTTATAAAGTTTGGACACTTGTTTTTCTAACTTTTTCTCAACTAATACATTCCATTGCTGCTTTTCCGCATCAAATTCATAGCTGGCGGTATCAATGTCAGAGTAGTGAAGAAATTCAACAAATCTTTTAGCAAATAATTCTTTTTCTGTTTCCATGAAGATTTTAAACGTAGGTGTTTCCGGTAAGTTATCAACTAATTCCGTTCCACAGTCTGCACAAACAGTTATGCCATCTACATATTCTTCTTTACAATTAGGACACCAAGGCATTTTAATCACTCCTATTCAAGGTTTATTTGTTTATTTTAAAACAATGATATGCTTTTTTGCCTTTTCTTACAAGTAAAGCTCCATCCGAATCAAAATCATTGTCTGTAAAGACTTTATCAAATTCAGTAATCTTTATATCATTAACGGTAACACCACCCTGGACGATGGTTCTTCTTGCATCAGAGCGTGAAACTGCCATTTTACTTTCTACTAATAAGGTAATCAGATCAATTCCGGCAGTAAATTGTTCAGCTGAATAGATCGTAGTAGGAATATCCCCGGATTTCATACCGCCGCCAAATAAAGCTTTGGAAGCTTCCATGGCTTTTTTAGCTTCTTCTTCACCATGTACAATTTTAGTGATTTCAAAAGCAAGTATATCTTTGGCATAATTAATTTCAGCATCCTTTAAGGCACCTAATCTTTTCACTTCATCCATGGGAAGGAAAGTTAAAAGGCCAAGACATTCTTCTACCTTAACATCTTCAATATTTCTCCAGTATTGATAGAATTCATAAGGGGAAGTTTTAGCGGGATCCAGCCAGACCGCACCTTTCATGGATTTACCCATCTTAATGCCTTCGCTGGTAGTAAGTAATTTAAAGGTTAAACCAAAGGCCGGTTTTTGTTCCTTTTTACGGATTAAATCAACACCGCCTAAAATGTTGGACCATTGATCATTGCCGCCTAATTGGAGAGAACAGCCGTAAAGCTGGTTTAGTTTTAAGAAGTCATAGGACTGCATAATCATATAGTTGAATTCAAAAAAGGTTAGCCCTTTTTCCATTCTTTGTTTATAACATTCGGCAGTTAGCATCTTGTTAACGGAAAAATGGACGCCCACTTCCCTTAAGAATTCAACATAATTTAAGTTTAACAGCCAGTCTGCATTATTAGCCAGAATTGCACCATCATTATCAAAATTAATAAATTGGGCAAGCTGTTTATGGAAACAATCTGCATTATGCTGTATTGCTTCTTTTGTCATAATAGTTCTCATATCGGATTTACCGGTAGGATCTCCAATCATGGTTGTCCCGCCGCCAAGCAGGGCAATTGGTTTATGACCTGCTTTCTGCATATGCATCATTGCCATTACAGTTAAGAAATGACCCGCGGTTAAACTGTCAGCAGTTGCGTCAAAGCCTATATAAAAGGTAACTTTGTCCTTCCCTAATAATTCCCTGATTTCTTGTTCGTGGGTTGTTTGCTCGATAAATCCACGTTCTAATAAAATATCATAAACATTCATTGACATTTTATAGTCCTCCTTTAATAAGTTAATTTTCATTATAAATGATATTTTTCTAATTTTCAACGTTTTTGATATATTTAACCATGGCAAACACGGAATGCCACGTGAAATCAACCCTGTCATACGGGTTTCATCTTAAACGGTTAAATATTAATCAATTGTTGTGTTTGAATTTGCCCAGTATATTAGAATTTTTAAAATATAAAAAGCCGTCTGTTTCCGTTTATTATTGCTATCAATTGGAATATAATTGAACAAGTCATGAATATATTTTAGTATGGGAAAATATATGGTATTAAATAAATCCAGGCGAAAAGATTTATAAAAAAATGCTTAAAACTTCGCTGCCTGCCAGGCGGTAGATGTGAATAAGAGTACTCCCGGAAACTAATAGCAGCAATTGAAGACATTTTAGAGGCCGAATAAAGCCCGAACATTGAAATTTTATCGACAGCCCCTAAAATATCATTAAATACAGATTGTGAAAGCTTCCGGGAGCACTCAATAATTAATAGGAGGTAAAATATGGACAATCAAGAGCAGCTTCAGGCTTTATCAAGGGATGAGTACATACGGCTTGCAAGGGAAAGTTGTACAAGAAACTTAAGTTCAGGCGGTGGTAATAAGAACCACGGTGTTAATAAGAACAATATGAAAGCGGAAAAATTAAGATCTTGGGATCAAAACGATATGAATAATGGATTCAGTCTTACAAATACTGGTCTGAACATAACCAGCATAAATATTAAATCCTTATTAATACGCTTAATATGTGCTTTCATATTGTTCTTATCTGTTTTTATAATTGATAAATTCAATGTTAAAGTGAAAACCTTCGACAGTAAATATATACAGGACCTGGTTTCCTCTGATCAAAGTATTGACCAGGCTGAGAATTTCTTTGTTTCATTATTTGAGCAGTTCGTAAAAACGGAAGATTAGAAATAGAATATAAGATTTTATTTTATAAATTGTAATTTTACCAATTATAAGTTATAATAATAAATAAAATAATTTTTAGACGATTTATTATTTTAAAATTATAGTTTATAACAAACACATTGATTTACATAATAATATTATGTCAACCAATGTGTTTTTCTAAGGAAATGGAGAAATCAAAATGAAAAAATTAGCACTATCAGATGAGATATTATTAACCATTGAGAAGCCGGCCAGATATATCGGTAATGAGATTAATATGACCCAAAAAGATTTGGACAAGATAGATATAAGATTTTGTATGTGTTTTCCGGATGTATATGAAATTGGTATGTCACATCTGGGTATTCAGATATTGTACGATATGTTTAACCGCAGGGAAGATACCTATTGTGAAAGGGTATATTCACCTTGGGTTGATTTAGATAAAATCATGAGAGAAAAAGAAATACCTTTATTTGCCCTGGAATCTCAGGAACCTATTAAAGATTTTGATTTTTTAGGAATAACCCTTCAGTATGAGATGTGTTATACCAATATTCTTCAGATTTTGGAATTGTCGAATATCCCTATTTATGCGAAAGACAGAAAAGAAGATGACCCGATTGTCCTGGGCGGTGGCCCCTGTTCCTATAATCCGGAACCCATTGCGGATTTCTTTGATTTCTTTTATATCGGCGAAGGTGAGACCGTATATGACCAGATTTTAGATGCTTATAAGGAACATAAAGCTAAGGGCGGCAATAGAAAAGATTATTTAGAAAAAATAGCCGGAATTGAAGGAATCTATGTACCTTCTTTTTATGAAATAGAATATAAAGAAGATAATACCATTAAATCTTTTTGTAAGAACAATGGACATGCTAAAGATATAATCCGCAAGCAGGTTGAAATGAATTTAAGCGATACCTTTTATCCGGGAAAGCCGCTGGTACCCTACATTAAAGTAACCCAGGACAGAGTTGTATTAGAAATACAACGAGGCTGTATCCGCGGATGCCGTTTCTGTCAGGCGGGTATGATTTACCGGCCGATCCGTGAAAGGAATGTGGAATTCCTGAAAGATTATGCTTATCAGATGTTAAAAGCTACCGGTCACGAGGAAATATCCCTTAGTTCCTTAAGTTCCAGTGATTATTCGGCTTTGCAGGAATTAGTATATTATTTAATTGATGAATTCAGGTCAAAAGGGGTTAATATATCCCTGCCCTCCCTTCGGATTGATGCTTTTGCGCTGGATGTAATGAGTAAAGTACAGGATGTAAAAAAAAGCAGTTTAACTTTTGCCCCGGAAGCCGGCTCCCAAAGGCTGAGAGATGCTATTAATAAGGGATTAACCGAAGATAATATATTAAATGGTGCAAGGAATGCTTTTAACAGCGGATGGAACCGCGTTAAGCTATACTTTATGATGGGACTCCCTACGGAAACTGAAGAGGACATCGAAGGGATTGCAATTCTTTCTAATGAAATAGCGAAGGAATATTACACGATTCCTAAAGACAAAAGAAATGGTAAAGTAAGTATTGTTACAAGTACTTCTTATTTTGTACCTAAGCCTTTTACACCGTTTCAATGGGCAAGAATGGATACTCCGGATGAGTATATTGTGAAACAGCGGCTGTTACGCGGAAAGATTAATGATCAGTTGAACCGGAAAAGTATAAAATATAATTGGCATGAAGCGGAAGTAAGTATACTGGAGGGTGTGTTTGCAAGAGGTGACCGTAAACTTGGCAAGGTAATCTATGATGCCTATAAAGCAGGTTGCCTGTATGATTCCTGGTCAGAGTATTTTAAATATGAAAACTGGTTGAAAGCCTTTGAAGAAAATCAGATTGATATTACCTTCTACACCAGCAGAGAACGGTCCAAGGACGAAATATTGCCCTGGGATTTTATCGATGTCGGCGTAACTAAAGATTTCTTATGGAGAGAATATAACCGCGGTATCAATGAAAAGGTAACGCCTAATTGCAGGAAGGCGTGTGCTGACTGTGGTGCCAAAGTTTTTAACGGTGGTGTTTGTTATGAAGAGAGAGGGCAGGAGGTAATCCGGTAATGAAAATCAGAATAAAGTTTACGAAATCAGGTCCTTTAAAATTCATTGGACATCTGGATGTAATGAGATATTTTCAAAAGGCTTTCCGTCGGGCGGAATTAGATGTGGAATATTCGCAAGGTTACAGCCCTCACCAGTTAATGTCTTTTGCAGCTCCATTAGGAGTAGGTTTAACCAGTGACGGAGAATATCTGGATGTATCACTGCATGCCAGTGATGCTCCTGAAATTATGATCAGGAGAATAAATGAAGCAATGAATGAATATATTCAAGTTGTTAATTTTAAATTATTACCCGATAACACAAAAAATGCCATGTCCATAGTTGCCGGAGCGGATTACCTGGTATCCGTAAAAGATGGTTATCAATACATGGACAAGGCTGTATTCAGGCAGAAATTCATGGATTTTTATAATCTGGAGAGTATCATTATTACAAAGAAGTCAAAAAAAAGTCAGAATGATGTGGACATTAAACCTTTCATTTATCATATCGGCTTTGGCAAGGAGAACTTCCTTTTGCAGGCTGGAAGACCCGTTACCAGTCAGAATAAGGATTCTGTTGCCGAAAGGTATAAAAATGGGATTCGGGTATATATGCAGCTGGCTACTGGAAGCGTTAATAATCTGAAACCAGAATTGGTTATGGAAGCTTTTAGCCAATATACAGGTGAGGAGTTTCAGGAATTTGCCTATCAGGTGCACCGGCTTGAAGTTTACTCAGACCAGGGAGACGGAACAAATATTAAGCTGATACCATTAGATAGTATAAATTAATATAGTTTAAGCTACAAAATACAAATGTAATTCGATGGGAGCAGCAATGAATAATAAATTAATTATTACAAAATTGGATAGCCATGTCGTTTCAGCTATTTATGAAGGTAATGATATGCTTCAGGTTAATTTGGACAAAATTGCCGAACAAAGTATATTGGGAAATATCTATATTGGAAAAGTTAAGAATATTGTTAAAAATATAGATGCTGCCTTTGTAGAAATATCAGATGGAAAAATGTGCTATTTGGCCCTGGGTGAAAATCCAAATCCAATCTATGTTAATCCGAAAAAAAACGACCGGATTGTAATCGGAGATGAATTATTGGTACAAATCTCAAAAGAAGATGTGAAAACCAAAGCTCCGGTGGTAACGACTAATTTAAACTTTACAGGAAAATACATTGTTCTTATTCACGGTAAATCTACCTTGGGTGTATCTGCTAAAATTGAAGAAGAAACGGAACGCAGACGGCTGAAAGTAATAATGAAAGCATTTAAAGCCGATTCTTACGGTTTTATTATAAGAACCAATGCAATTCATATACCACCGGAATGTATACAGGAAGAAGTGCAGATGCTCCTAAAACAATATGAATCTATAAAAGAATATGGTATTCATAAAACACCTTTCTCCCTTATTTGTCAGACATTGCCCGGTTTTATTTGTGATATCCGGGATGGGTTTGCTGATAAAATCGATAAAATCCAGACGGATGATAGGGATATTTATGATAAAATCCATAATTATTTAGAGAGTTATCAAAAAGAGGATCTGTTTAAACTTTCACTTTATGAAGATAAATTAATAACAATTGGGAATCTTTATGGTATCCGTACTAAATTAGAAAATGCACTTAGGGATAAGGTATGGCTTAAATCCGGAGGAACCATCATTATACAGCCTACGGAAGCTTTAACCGTAATTGATGTTAATACAGGAAAAGCAATCAGTGGTAAAAAAAGGGCACAGGATACCTTTTTTAAAGTGAATATGGAGGCTGCTGTAGAAATTGCTAAACAGATCAGGCTGCGTAATCTTTCCGGAATTATAATCATTGATTTCATCGATATGGAGCAACAGGAATATAAGGACCGTTTAATGAATGAATTGGAGAATTTATTCCGAAAAGACCCGGTTAAAACCACCTTAGTGGATATGACTGCCTTGAATCTGGTGGAAGTAACAAGAAAGAAAGTAAGAAAACCACTTCATGAACAGTTTTAAATTTTAATAAAAATCGTGAACAGCCACAGATAATTTATATCCTGTTTTGTGACAGTAAATCATTTTCTTTCAGATAATATGTGCTTGAGGGCTAGAGAATTACCTGTACTTACCCTATTGGCGTCTTTTGTTGTTATATTATTAACCATGTCTATATTTAGGTGTTTCATATCCTGTTAGTCAGACAGGTATAATTTGCGGCACACATTTTAAACATACAGATTTATCCGAATAAAATAATTTCCTTATTCTTTACCTTAATATGGAACCATTCACCATCTGGTTTCGTCTAATAGATAGCAATTGATAACGATGCAGATATTATTTATTAGAGGAGGATTATTATGAAAAAGAAAAATGGTTATTCGGTCAGTTTATTTTTGCTAATGATAATTTTAATAATCAGTATAACAGGATGTTCCAGTAAAAAATCAGATAACTATACCAGTGATTCTGCAAGTGAAGTAAAAGGCTCAGGGAGTATAAACTACTCTGGGAGTGAAAAGAACGACTCAGGGAGTGATAAAGTATACTCCCGAACAGAATCAGCAGCTGCAGCGGATGAGGCAGATGGTTCGTCCAGACTTGCCGGAACCGCGATGGAAGAACCGGCGTTATCGGATGAATACAATGGGATGGGAGATATAATAGTGGATGAAGAAATTGCATTAAATAATTTTAGTACGGAAGAATATAATGCAATTATTGAAAATAACTTTATTGCTGTAAATGACAATCCCTTATCCACCTTTTCTGCTGATGTGGATACTGCCTCTTACAGTAATATCAGGAGAATGATTAATGAAAATCAAACCGTGGAACCGGACGCAGTAAGACTCGAAGAGATGATTAATTATTTTAAATATGATTATGATAAGCCGGATTCCGGTGTCCCGTTTTCCGTAAATACGGAACTTTCTGATTGTCCCTGGAATGATGATGCAAAACTGTTATTGGTTGGACTTCAGGCTGAAGACATTGATTTAAAAGAACGCCCCAGTTCCAATATTGTATTTTTACTGGATGTATCAGGTTCCATGAATGAATGGAATAAACTGCCGCTTATGCAGAAAGCATTTGTCATGCTTACGGAAAATCTGAACAAGGATGATAGAATATCCATAGTAACTTATGCCGGAGGAGAAAGGGTAGTTTTAGAAGGCGCAGGGGGTGATGAAACCATGAAAATAACTTCTGCGATTGAAGAATTAACTGCCGGAGGAAGTACTGCCGGTTCCGCAGGTATTGAAAAAGCTTATGACCTGGCGGAAGAATATTATATAAAGGGCGGAAATAACCGTGTTATATTAGCAACGGATGGTGATTTAAATGTTGGTGTCACCAGTGAAGGTGCCCTTACCCGATTAATTGAAAAGAAGAGGGAAAAAGGTATATTTTTATCTGTATTGGGTTTTGGGACTGATAATATTAAGGATAATAAGATGGAAGCCTTGGCTGATAACGGCAATGGTAATTATTCTTATATTGATTCCCTGCTGGAAGCAAAAAAAGTTCTGGTGGATGAAATGGGCGGTACTTTATTTACAGTAGCTAAGGATGTTAAACTTCAGGTAGAATTCAATCCTTCTAAAATAAAAGGTTACCGTTTGATTGGATATGAAAACCGAATGCTGAATACGGAAGATTTCAATGATGATACCAAGGATGCCGGTGAAATCGGGGCAGGGCATAGGGTAACCGCACTTTACGAACTCCTTACTGTTGATTCTAAACAGGAGATACCGGTAACTGATTTAAAGTACCAATCAGGGAAGCAATTATCAGATATATCAAATAGTAAGGAATGGCTCACCGTTAACATCAGATACAAAGAACCGGATGAAAAGGAAAGTAAACGCTTATCCGTCCCTGTGGATGAAAGCATCTATACGGAAACAATGCCTGATAATCTGGCCTTTGCAAGTTCAGTAGCATCCTTTGGTATGCTGCTGCGGGATAGCAAATGGAAAGGAACCTCCTCTTACGATAAAATTTTAGATACATTAAGCACGTTAGATGTTTCTTCTGATGAATATAAAGATGAATTTGTAACTCTTGTGAAGAAAATGAAAAGATTTGAATAAGTTTTATCAAAATATATGCAACAACTTTCACCTAAAGCAGGTGATTTAAATTAGTTATTATATAAGTGTTTATGGTCTATTATAAATTATGGGTTATTAATTGTAATGTGAGTGGGGAGCTGATGAAAAACAGCCCCCTTTTCCTTAAGTAACTTAATAATATCAGATTATTCCATTATCTTAAACTGATATATAAAAGCTTCTAAATCCTCTTTATTGCCGCGAACAGAACCCTGAACCATATCCTTTGAACCGCCTCCTTTACCTTGGAATGCATCATTCAGGCTTTTACCCATAGGACGTATATCGGTAGTTTTTGCGGCAAGTATATATTTATATTCTTTATCATCTATTGAGGTAAACACCGCACAAAGGCCGGTACAACGTTCTATAAGAAGATTGGCATAAGTCCGTAAGGAATCAACTGCCAGATCATTATCAAAAACACAGATGAAATCTGTTCCCACGGGAATAGCAGCGGCTTTAAAAGTTAATATTTGATTCTGTAAATTTGATAATTGTCCCTTTAAGGACAGGTTTTCATTTTTTAAGGTTTTTACAGCTTCTTGTACTCCGTTCGGTTTTGCTGATAGTAAAACTGATATTTCGGTTACGCTCTTTTCCTTACTATTATAATCCTGTAAAGCACGTGTTCCGCATAACATACTGACCCTGACACCGCTTTTATATTTCTGGCAGGAAACAATCTTAATTCCCCCAATTTCTCCTGTAAGTGCCACATGAGGTGCGCAGCAGGCGCAGATATCATAACCCGGTATCGTAACGATACGGATATCTCCTGACAATTCCTTTTTACTTCTGTAATTTAGAATTTTTAACTCTTCCGGATCTGGATAATTTATTTCAATGGGGACATTCTCATATACAGCCCGGTTTGCTTTCCGTTCAATGAAGCGGATATCGTCTTCCGTTAAAGTTCCATTAAAATCTATGGTGATTGCTTCATTTCCCATATGAAATCCCACGTTGTCATATCCAAAATTTTTATGGACTATACCGGAAACAATATGTTCAGCGGTATGATGCTGCATAAGGTCAAAACGCCTTGCCCAGTCAATTTGTCCCGTAACGGTTTCACTTATGTTAAGGGGCGAAGCTAAGGTGTGATAGATAATGCCGTCATCTTCCTGCACATCAGAAACCAGAATATCATTTAAGGAGCCAGTGTCAGAGGGTTGTCCACCTCCTTCAGGGAAAAAGGCAGTTGCATCTAACGTAACGATATAAGCTGGAGCTGTTAGCAGGTTTTCATTTGTTTGTTTCACACAGGTTAAAACAGTTGCCTCAAAGGTTTTCAAATGGCTGTCCTGATTATATAATTGCAACGTTGATTCATTCATTGTATTAACATCCTTTCTTATAAATAAGTGTAGTGGGGTAATATTTCTATTTAATTTCATTTATCAGCAATTTAATGATAATTATAGTACAGCAGAATGATTAAAGCAACCGGATGTAACTAGTACTGCCTGGCGCAAATATCAGCCACTGATATTAAGCATTATTTATGCAAGGTAGTACTAGGTATTTATGATTATCAGTACCTATGTTATAGGTTCCGTGGTGGCATGCAAAGCTTTCACTGTGTTTTTCCTTTGAACCCATAACCAATAAAATAAACTATTGACAATACAATGATACAAATGTATAATAACACTATGTTACTACATAACTACATAACTACAAGCAATAGAAATCAATAGAAAGGTAAAAAATATGAATGATTATAGTGAAACGAACGTACCGACTTTTTATTTTATAGGTGTAACTACAGCACAATCATCTATTATGAAAGTGTTCCCTAAATGGGCTAAAGAATTAGGTCTGAAAAATGCAATTATCAAAGGAATTGATTTTAAGCCACATTCTTCAGCTGCGGAGTATAGGGAAGCGGTAGCGTTCATTAAGCATGACCCTATGTCATTAGGAGCATTAGTTACAACGCATAAACTGGATCTCTTTAAATCCTGTGAAGACTTATTTGATTATATTGACCCATTTGCTAAACAATTAGGTGAAGTATCTTGTATCTCTAAAAACGGTAAAAACTTGTGTGCATTTGCTAAAGACCCTATCTCAAGTGGATTGGCATTAGAGAATTTTGTTCCAAATAATTATTGGAAAGAATATGGCGGAGATATATTGCTTATGGGTGCGGGAGGAAGTTCACTTGCAATGTCAGTTTATTTTTGTCAAAAGAAATTTGGTGACAATGTGCCAAGAAGAATAATGATAGCGAACAGAAGTTTTCCGAGGTTAGAAGAGGCAAAGAAAATTTTATGTGGTATAAATGATAAAGTAAAATTTGAGTTTATACATAATCCACTCCCCCAAGATAATGATGCTACGTTATGCTCGTTAAAACCGCATTCCCTTATTGTAAATGCAACAGGTCTTGGAAAAGATGGTCCAGGAAGTCCAATAACAGATTCAGCAATTTTTCCGGAAGATAGTCTGGTATGGGAAATTAATTATAGAGGTGATTTGGTATTTAAAGATCAGGCTATGGGACAAAAGGAAAAAAGAAGACTCTACATTGAGGATGGATGGATTTATTTTATCCATGGATGGACACAGGTTATTGAAGAAGTGTTCCATATCCCGATTGAAGATGAAGTTTTACAAAAATTAAGCAATATTGCAAGATAAAGGGGGGATAACGTGAATGACTTTAACTGGAACAAGTCTTTTACAATTGATTTCGATATGAAAACAGGATTCTCTAAAAGTGCTAAAACTACAAAAAGATATTTGTCAGATATGAAGGGCATGTTTCACGATAGTGAAGCTGTAGAGAAAATCTTGAGTAAGAAAAATCCAGTAATTTATGAATTTTATGAATTGGGCTGTCCAGAACGTGAGGGAGATTTAGCGTTTGGAACTACTATTGTTTATCCGGGAACTGTCGGTGATGAATATTATATGACAAAAGGACATTTCCACACTAAAATTAATACAAGTGAAGTTTATTATACTTTCAGCGGAAGTGGGTACATGCTTTTAGAAAATGCTGAAGGAGACTGGAAAGCGGAACCGCTCAGAAAAGGCGAGGCAATCTATGTCCCGCGTGGATATGCACATCGAACTATCAATACGGGAAATGATCCGTTAATTGCCTTTTTTACATTTTATGGGGACGCTGGCCATGACTACGGAACAATTGAAACAAAGGGATACCGTAATCTTCTTTTAGGAAAAAATGGTACAGTAGATATTATTGAAAATTCGAAATGGAAAAATTAATATGCAATTAAACAAAATAACAACAGTGTTAAGTGAAATTAGCGGTGAAAGTATCGGCTATTGTCAGTGCCATGAGCATTTATTTATTAGTAAGGGACAATCATATAATATAAATCCTGCATTGTTTTTTTGCGATAAAGATAAAACTTTGAAGGAACTGAAAAATTACAAGATACTGGGCGGGTCTACTGTAGTGGATGCACAACCGGTAGGCTGTAATCGAATGGCGGAAGAACTTGCTTATGTAGCAGAAGAGTCTGGAGTAAATATAATTGCATCTACTGGATTTCATAAAATGTGTTTTTATCCTTCGGGTCATTGGATTTTCACGATGAATGAACTGGAATTGCAGAAAATATTTATTCATGAATTAGAAGTAGGCATGTATATTCAATGTGATAGCGAATTTCCCAAGTACGATATTAAACATAAGGCCGGAATAATCAAAACAGCATGGGATGTAGAACACTTATCGATGCAGTATCAAAAATTGTTTAATGCGGCAGTATCTGCCGCATTAAAGACAAAAAAAACGATAATGATACATATTGAAAAAGGGACCGATGTATTTTTGCTATTTGATTATTTAATAGGAGCTGGTATAAAGGCGGAAAATTTGATTTTCTGCCATTTGGACAAGGCATGCGATAATTTGGACGTCCATAAAGAATTATGCAGGAGAGGTTCCTATTTAGAATATGATACGATTGGTAGATTTAAATATCACAGCGATGCTTGTGAAATTAACATTATTCAAGAAATAATATATGCGGGATATGAGAACCAACTACTATTTTCGCTTGATACAACAAGAGAACGATTAGAGTCTTATGGTGGAATGACAGGGCTAACTTATATTTTGACTGAATTCATACCTGCTATGCGCAAGGCAGGAATCACAGAAGAACAGATTCATAAAATGTACTATGAAAATTGCAAACGGGCTTTATTATACTCATAGATATAAAAATCAGATAAAGGTAAAATTATTTGCTTTTTGGGGAAGGAGATTAAATGAATACATTATTAGAAAGAATTGCAAAGAACAAGATTGTTCCTGTCATAAAATTGGATTGTGCAGATGATGCAATCCCATTGGCTAAAGCTTTAATTAAGGGCGGATTGCCAGTAGCGGAGGTTACATTTCGTACTGATGCAGCTGAGCGGTCCATTAAGAACATGATAGCTGAATTTCCTGAAATGCTAGTTGGAGCTGGTACTATTACAGACGTTGGTCAGGCAAAGAGAGCATTTGAGGCAGGAGCAGCATTTTTAGTCTCACCTGGTTTTAGTATAAAGGTCGCAGAATTTGCGCGTGAAAACGACTTGCCATATATTCCAGGTGTGTGTACGCCTAGAGAAATTATGCTGCTGATGGAGTATAATATACCACTAGCAAAGTTTTTCCCCGCAAAGCAATATGGAGGTTTAGATACCATAAAGGCATTAGCGCCGGCATTTCCATCAATAAAGTTTATGCCAACAGGTGGAGTTGATGCCTCAAATATTAACGAATATTTAACGTTTCCTAAGATTATTGCCTGTGGTGGAAGTTGGATGGTTAAAGAATCTATGATTAATGAACATAAATTCAGTGAAATTGAAAAATTAACAATGGAAGCAGTAGAATTAGTACGATAATATTTCACTTATCACTTTGATATGAAAGGAGATGCGAAAATGAAAATATTAGTAACACCCACTTCACTTCAACCGGGAAAGAATTCCAGAATGTTAAGTGAACTTGAAAAGTTTTCAAAGGATTTAGTATTTAATCCCGCAGATAGACCGCTAACGGAAGATGAGTTGATTCCTCTTTTACGAGATTGCGATGGTTATATTGCAGGTCTTGATTTTATTACAGAAAAAGTATTGAATTCTTGTCCTAAGTTAAAAGCTATTTCTAGATATGGTGCTGGTTGTGACCGTGTAGACATAAAAGTTGCTACAGCAAATAATATTGCCGTAACTAATACACCGGGAGTAAATGCGCAAGCGGTAGGTGAGTTGAGCTTTGCATTAGCCCTTTCTGTTGCCAGAAAAATCCCCTATTTAGATAGGATGACCAGGGATGGGAAATGGGTTCGTTCTATGGGCATTGAATTAGCGGGAAAGACAATGGGCATTATTGGGCTTGGGGCCATTGGAAAAGTGGTGGCAAAATGTGCACAGGGTTTTTCCATGAAGGTAATAAGCTATGATTCGTATACTGATAAGAGCTATTGCGAAGAAAATAATATTATAGTAGCTACTTTTGAAGAGGTAATCCGAGAATCGGATGTTATTAGCTTACATCTGCCATTGAATAGTGATACAAAACACCTGATTGACCGTGAAGCAATTCGCCAAATGAAAAACTCTGCTATAATTATTAATACTTCAAGAGGTGGAATTATAGATGAGGAAGCTGCCTATGAAGCTTTAAGTAAAGGAATGCTTGGTGGAATGGGGGTGGATGTTTTTGAAAAAGAACCTCCTGAAAATTCAAAACTACTAAAACTGGATAATGTAGTTGCAACACCACATACAGGAGCGCATACAAAAGAGGCTGCCGATAATATGGCTGGTTTTTCTATTCGCAACTTAGTTGAAGTGCTTTTAGATAAAGAATGTGAGTTTGTAGTAAATAAGAAATAATATAATAAAAAGACAAATGTTCCAGTTTCATAAGTCAAAAAGGAGAAAAAATGATGACAATTAATACTATTAAAAAATTCAATAATGGAGTGGAAATTCCCATGCTTGGTTTCGGTGTATTCCAGGCGGTATCGGGAGATGAAACAATCAATTCAGTAAAATGGGCACTGGAAGCTGGATATCGTCATTTAGATACAGCAACTATTTATGAAAACGAAGCAAGTGTTGGAATTGGTATGGAAGAGAGCGGCGTAGCAAGAGAAGATATTTTTTTAACTACAAAACTTTGGAATGAAGATATGCGTCAAGGCAGAGAGATGGAAGCTTTCGAGAAAAGTTTAAAGGATTTAAGAACAAATTATGTTGATTTATACCTTGTTCATTGGCCGGTGGATTGTTTTGAAAAATCTTGGAAATTAGTAGAAGAGATTTATCGTTCGGGAAGAGCAAAAGCGATAGGTGTTTCTAATTTTCAAATACATCATTTAGAGCAACTGGAGAAAGTGTGGAATATTGTTCCGGCTGTAAACCAAGTGGAATCACATCCGCTTTTAAATCAGAATGAATTGAAAACATACTGTGAGTCGAAAGGAATTGCACTAGAGGCGTACAGCCCACTTGGAAGTAGTCGGGGTAATCTTCTGCAGAATGAAACAGTATGTGTTATAGCGGAAAAATATAAAAAAACTCCGGCACAGATTGTTATTCGCTGGGATTTACAAAGAGGTGTAATTGTAATTCCAAAGTCGGTACATAAAGAACGAATTATCTCTAATAAAGAAGTATTTGATTTTGAATTATCAGGCGATGACATGTCTTTGATAGATTTGCTGAACAAAAATCACAGATTTATGGATGACCCTGATAATTTTGACTTTTAATATTTTAATAGGTTAAAGCATTCTTTGTCAAGTAGAGTAAAAAGAGAAGGGGCTGTCGCACTAAGTAATTAGTGCGCAGCTCCTTTTTCGTACCTAAAATACAATAGCCAGACTTCGAAAAGCCTGGCTATTGATGTAAAATATAAGTATGCTGCTACAAAATATCTCACAAAAAGATTATACCCTTGGTCAGAGATTAAAATTTAATAATACCTTTCTTCATGACCTTACGATTTAATAACTGTGTATATGCATTAACTGAATCATCAAACTCGAAATAATCTGAAATAAAATCTTTGACAACCAGTTGACCAGAATTAATCCATTCCATAATTTGTTGGGTGACAGCACCTTCTTGGTCTTTTCGCGGCATTTGTTGAAAGATTAGACGCCAATTATAATCTGCCTTACTGAAATCAAGCGTAAATTCTTCTTTTTCCTGAACGCCATAACATAGAATTGCACCGCGGTCTTTAATTAAAGCAAATGCTTGGTTAATAACAAATGCAGTGCCACCAATAGCATCTAAAACGAAATCTACGCCATTGGGATAAATCCTGCGTATTGCCTCAATGTCATTTTGCGTTTTGCTATTAATTAATTTAGTTGCACCGTAGCTGCCTGCGGTTTGAAGCTTTTCATCAAAAATGTCAATTGCTATAATTTCTTTTACACCTAATAAACTTAAAAACTTAATAAATGTTAAGCCTACCGGACCGCAACCATAAATAACTATGGAATCTTTTGGGGCTACTCCAAAATATTTGATGTTACTCAATACTTCTCGAAATGTAATCAGCATAACAGCATCAACCGGATCTAATTCAGGATCTAATATTGTTTGTGCATAAGCGACAGCTGGAGCCTTACCTTGTTCATAAGCAAGGAGATCATGGACAACAGCATATTCACTAAGCGCACCCCAAGCCGAATTTAAATCATCAAAAAGTTCTTTGTCGGGGTCTACAAACGGAAGAAATACTTTATCACCAGGTTTTAATCCTTTTACATCTGATCCAATTTCAATAACTTCACCAACACCCTCGTGACCAAGCATAAGCGGATATGCAGATGTAGGGTAACCCTTGAAACCCTGATGAATTAACTTCACATCACTTCCACACATGCCACATGCAATTGTTTTGACGAGAGCTTGCGTTGCTGTGATTTTTGGTTTTGGAACTTCTTTAATCTCTAATGATTTGTCTTTGTTAATAACTAATGTTTTCATTACGTATTACCTCCTTAAAAAATAAACATTGTTTACATTCTATAATCATAGCTGCAATACTTATATGAAGCATGAAGACGAATGTATTAATGATACTATGTAATTACATATATACTGTAACAGAAAAACGACAAAAAAGATAGCGATAATTTAAAATAATTTAGGAATAATGATAGAATTATTATGAGACAATGTATTGAATGATTAAATACTGTAATAAAAAGTTTATTAATATAGAGATTATTTATTAAAAATGTATTGACACTAGTTATTCAACGTAGTATATTATAAATGTAGTTACGTATCAATGTAGTGACATTATAAAAACAAAGAACATTGGGAGGAAAAAAGATATGAAGTTAAGAAAAGTAACATCAGTATTGTTATCAATTACATTAATTACAGTATTAATCACTGGATGCAGTTCCAGTACAAAAACATCAGAATCCTCATCAACATCAGAATCCTCAGAAGCCTCATCAACGCCAGAAGCTTCTAAAGTTAAGTCGGATTATGATTGGGCAAATTTTAAAATTGATGCGAGCAAAATTCCGCAAGATAAATTAGACACAACACTTTATGTTGGATGCTCTATTCGAGGACTTTCTAATCCTTATTTAACAACTATTAGTGAAGGGATGGATCTATTCTGTGAGTATTTAGACAGCATTGGACAGAAATATGAGAAGCAGGTGCTGGATTCAGGCGGTTCTAATGATGTTGAGATTGATAACATTAAACAGTTTGCGGCAAGATCGAATGGCGCTGCAATTATATATGCTGATCCAAATGAATCAGCCGTTGCCCCATCAGAGGTGGAAGCAATTGCTGATGTAGGTGGTTATGTTGGAACGGCATGGAGTAAACCTGATGATGCAACCGTTACGGATTACGATCCTAATTGGGTATGTCATACGTCCCCTGATGATGAAGCAAATGGTGCAATAATTGCAAATGCATTGATTGCTGCAATGGGTGGTCAAGGAAAAATATTTGTTTTAGAAGGAATGCTTGGAACAACTTCCTCAAATAATCGTACCATTGGTTTGGACGGTGTGTTGAAGGCGAACACTGATATCGAGGTTGTTGCCAGAGATACTGCAAATTGGGATACTTCAGAAGCGTTAACACTTGTTGAGACTTGGTTGAATCAATACCCAGATGTAAAAGGTATCTGGTGCGCCAGCGATAGCATGGCAACTGGTGCCCTGCAGGCGCTTGACAAGGCTGGATTAAAAGGAAAAGTAGCAGTAGTAGGAATTGACGCAAATACAGATATTGTTGAAGCGGTTAAATCTGGAGATGTCGCTGCGACTGTTTCATCAAACGGATACTTACAGTGTGGATATACTTTGGCAATTTGTTACGCTGCATGGACGGGACTTATTGATCCGGAAGAACTCCCTATAGAGTATAGGGAATTTAATACACCTGCAACGTTAATTACTTCTGCTAATGTAGATGATTACATTAGTAAATATGTTGATAATATTCCCGAAATGGATTTTACGAGGATCTTTGATTGTAAATTACAATAGGGATATAGAGTCTGCTGGAATAAGCGGAGCGTGCTATCTGAAGTGTGCTTATTAAAATCAGATGCACGTTCCGGATTTACTTGAATATGGGGATTGATAAAATTAGTTGAAAAACGATAGGAGAGGAAAAAATGGCGAAAGTAAGTAGTGCAAGGATGTCAATTACAGAAGAGTTTGCCGAAAAAATCCAGTATGATAATAAGAAAGAACGGTTAATGAAATGGGCACCGGTTTTTGCATTGATTGGACTTATTTTCATATTTTCAATTGCGAGAAGTACTGCTTTTGCTTCTTTGAAGAATGTAGTATCAATTTTAAATCAATGGGCAATACCACTCGTAGTAGCATTGGGATTAACTTTTGTAATTATGATTGGAAGTATTGATTTGTCTATTGACGGTACGGTAGGAATGGCCGGCTCTATTATGTCAGTATTAGTTCTCAACTCACGTACTGGAAATAATTTTGGCCTTTGGGGTATGTTACTGGCAGTTCTGGCAAGTGTTATAGTCGGATTTATAAATGGTTTTATACATGTAAAATTGAAAGTTCCTTCTTTCATGGTGACATTTGCATTTATGAATGTTTGTATTGGGATTGCTTATTTATCTTATGGAGCAAAACCGGCAACGATTACAGATCCACTATTAATATCACTTTCAAAGGCTTCTTTCATGGGTATTCCATTTATTACATGGGTAGCATTTATGGTCTTGATTCTGTGTATATACATACAGGAATTTACCGCTTTAGGCAGACATATTTATGCAGTTGGTACAGATGAAACAATTCCAAAAGCAGTTGGAGTAAATGTTAATAAGGTAAAAATAATGGTATTCACTTTGGCAGGATTTTGCTTTGGCGTTGCTGGGGTTCTTGGTGGAATTCGTCTTGGACAAGGGCAGGCAGCAATAGGAACAGGTCTTATGTTTCCTGCACAGGCTGCGGTAATAATAGGTGGTACTGCTTTGTCCGGCGGGAAAGGGGGCGTCATCAACACAATTATTGGAACACTAATTATGACGGTTCTTGAAAACGGACTGACAATGCTCGGAATTAATCCGAATATCAAAACGGGAATTCAAGGAATTATTATATTAATTGTTGTTATTTTAACTGTAAAACGCGGTGCAACCGTTATATCTAAGTAAATGCTGGAAGGATAAAAAGATGGAGAAAAAGTTATTATTTAGCGCCAAAAATATTATTAAAACATTTCATGGAACACAGGCATTGAAAGGCGTAAATCTTGATATTTTTGAAGGTGAAGTAGTTGGCATTATAGGTGAAAACGGTGCAGGGAAATCCACTTTACTAAAAATCATTATTGGGGTACAGCCACAGACATCCGGGGAAATGTTCATACATGAACATCCATTTGCGCCCAAAGATCCAATGGAAGCTAATAGAGAAGGAATTGGTATGGTTTTCCAAGAACAATCATTAATTGTCAACCTGTCAGTTGCCCAGAATATTTTTTTTGGACATGAAAAAGATTTTAAGAAAAATGGTGTAATAAATTGGAAGAAAATGAATGAAGAAGCAAGCAAAGTGTTGGCCGAGGTTGGATGTGAGCATATTAACCCGAAGAAGAAAGTAAGCGATTTAAATTTTGCAACACGGCAAATGATTGAGATTACTAAAGTTGTGAATTTAACTAAATCTGGATCGGATGAACGAAAATGTCTTATTTTATTGGATGAGCCAACTTCGGTATTAAATGAAGAAGAAGTACAGGGATTATTTAGGGAAGTTCGAAAATTAACCGCAAAAGGTCATTCGGTTGTATTTATATCTCATAGATTGGATGAAGTGCTGGAGATTTCTGACAGAATATATACATATAAAGATGGTGAAGATGCCGGTAACATGAATATAGAAGATGCAAATGAAGCTAAATTATATGAAGCAATGGTCGGTCGTGAGACAACAACAGAATATTACCAGCTTGACAAACAGATTGAACCTCAGGAAGAAGTTGTCTTGGAAATCAACGATTTAGGTCTTTGGGGAAATTTCAAGCATTGTACATTTAAACTGCATAAAGGCGAAATAATAGGTATTTGCGGAGTAGTTGGTTCCGGTAAAGAGAAGATATGTTCTGTAATCTGCGGTGATGAAAAAGCAACTTCAGGAAATGTTATCGTAAAAAATAAAAAAGTGAATTATTCAAGTCCTTCGCAAGCATTGGATGAAGGCATTCTTATGATACCTAAGGAAAGATTATTTGAAGGAATCGTTCGAAATTTATCGGTTGGAGAAAATATTTCGCTTTCAAATGCCAATAAATTAGCAAAACATGGAATTGTCAGCCAAAAAAGTATAAATAGGCAAGCTGATTCCTGGATAGAAAAAATGCGAATCAAAACGACAGGCAGAGAGGAACAGTTAATACAACTCTCTGGCGGCAATCAACAAAAAGTTGTTTTTGCCAGAGCTCTTGCCTCAGAGGCAGATATTCTTATATTGAACCATCCGACCAGGGGTGTGGATGTTGGTGCTAAAGAAGAAATTTATTCATTAATCCGAGATATTGTAGCAATGGGAAAATCTATTATCTTACTTGGTGATACATTAGATGAATGCATCAGCTTAAGTAATAGAATATTAGTAATGCGTGATGGATTGATAACTGGTGAATTTAATGCAAAAGCAGATGATAAACCAAGCCAGGTTAGTGTCGTTACAATTATGATGTAGGAGGAATCAAAAATGACAGAAACAACTGAATTACAGAAGAAACCTTCTATGAAAGAGTTTCTATTGAAAAATTTCAGCTTTGTAGTTATTATATTGCTTATTATTATTTTTACTGTTTTGGAACCGAATTTTTTAAACTCTGTTAATGTAGTAAATTTATTAAGTGATTCTACCCCCTTAATGATTATGGCTATAGGAATGACCCCAGTATTAATATTAGGATCAATCGACCTTTCTATTGGTGCAATGTGTTCTGTTGCCAATGTGCTTGTTTTGTATTTAATCGTTCATCTTACGAATGAAAGCAGCAATTTATTTATAGCGGTATTAATATCATTTTTACTTACAATGCTTACAGGGATAGCTTCAGGAGTGATTCTTGGTTTTATTCATGTTAAGTTAAAAGTGCCATCATTTATAGCCTCATTAGCGTTTATGTCAGTTTGGGGGTCTGTGGCACTATTGATTACAGATGCCCCAATATCAATGCCCAAGCAGTCACAACATTGTATTGAATGGTATAAAATCCATGTTGGTCCCATTGGATTGCCTCTTATTATTACTATATTATTATCGTTAATATTGTATTTTATAATAACAAGAACAGCTTTTGGACGTGGTGTTTATGCGATTGGTGGAAATGAGCGAGCAGCGCGTATTGCAGGAATCAAAGTTGATAAATACAAAATTATTGTGTTCGCAATTAATGGATTATGTGCTGCAACTGGTGCTATTTTTTTGATGGCTAAAGGAAAAAGTGCAGCACCGACTGCAGGCGATACATTTACATTACTAGTGATTTCAGCTGTTGTTCTTGGTGGAACATCACTAATTGGCGGAAAGGGAAATATCTTAAAAACTATTTTAGGAGTATTTATTGTTGCAATTATTAAAAATGGTATGAATATTATCGGAGTCAACATATTCTGGCAGAAGATTGTTTATGGCGTTATTGTACTAATCGCTGTAGCAGTTTCGGTTGATAGAACATCGAGAAGTGCCGTTGTTAAGTAAGAATATACTATATATTGATTTATATTATTAATGAAAAGTTGAAATGGAGGATTTTAATATGCAGACAACAAAATTATTCATGAAGTTACCTGATTATGTATGTACACCGGATGGATTGGAGCCAGATGAGAATGGAGATTTAATTTTAGCATGTCCAAACTATGCAGATTTATCGTTGCCTAGTTGCCTGTGTCGAATTGACCCAAAAGGTAATATCAGGAAATGGTTTGATATACCATTGAATGAGAAAACAGGTGAAGCAAGAGCTATGGGAATTGGATTTGGACCAGATAGGGATATCTACATTGTTGATAATCAAGGCTGGACCGGAAGAGAAGATTTGATTCGTCAAGGACGTATTATTCGTGTGC
This sequence comes from Anaerocolumna sp., assembly GCA_049692775.1. GTDB lineage: Bacteria > Bacillota > Clostridia > Lachnospirales > Lachnospiraceae > Anaerocolumna. Next base: position 225,015 of record JBAVPE010000121.1, read on the forward strand.
GCATGGATGGAGCTGTTATTAAAAAAGTTACTGTGGTTGCAGACAATATGGAACACCCTAATGGGTTACGTATCAAAGGTAAATATATATACGTAACACAGAGTACTTTAGAAAAAGTTCCCGGACCAAATGGAAAACTTATGAGTTGTGTATACAAATTTCATTTAAATGATGAAAATATACATATCACCAATACTTTAGAAGATAAAAATATAATTGCAACTTTTGTGACAGAAAATCCACAATGTCAATATGGTGTCGATGGCATTGTATTTGATAAAGCAGGAAATCTTTATATTGGTAATTTTGGTGATGGTGAAGTATTTAAACTTACATTAGATGGGGATGGAAATGTCCTAACCAAAGAATCTTGGGCAAAAGATCCAGAAAATTTAAAAACAACAGATGGAATGACAATTGATAAACATGGTAATATTTATGTTGCTGATTTCGCAGCGAATGCAATTGGCAAAATCGATCCAGACGGAAAAGTCACAAGAATTGCACAGAGTCCTGATACAGATGGTTTTAACGGTGAGCTTGACCAGCCCGGTGAACCTTGTGTTTGGGGAGACAATATTATTGTATCTTGTTTTGATTGTGTTACAGATGACTATAATGTAAATACTGCCCATGAAATGCCAGCCACTTTATGCAGGCTTAAGATTGAAGAATAGGCGAATAAATTACTAATATGGTGTGACTAATAATTTCATTAATGATCATATGCTTTTCCCGGAAAGATTCGTTTAAAGAACAACAGAATTATCTAAGTTACTGACTGAATTGGATACGGTAAAAGAGGTGTAAAACCAAGCTTTAACGGATTTATTTAAAGAACGGTGACACTTAGACAAATTTACCTTTCAGATCCGGAAGATATCTTCCACTTGATATAGAAACGTTACTATGTTATAATAAAGCAATATATATACAGTATGATATTATTATGAAAAAATTAGTGGAGGTCACACATTATGTTTTTAGAAAATAAAAGGCTAGATAAAACGGTTCCAATTCCATTATATTTTCAACTAAAAGAATTAATCGTAAATGAAATAAAGAATGGAGATTATGAAGATGGCAGTTTGATACCTACCGAAAAGGAATTAAGTGCATCGTTTAAAATTAGCAGAACTACGGTACGCCAAGCAATTACTGAATTGGTGCAGGAAGGATGGCTATATCGTATCAAAAGTAAAGGAACGTTTATATCAAAGCCAAAATCTAATCAGGATTTTGTGCAGAAATTGGAGACCTTTAATGATCAAATAGTAAAACTTGGTCAAAAACCCACTACAGAAGTTTTAGAATTTAAAATCATAGTTGCGAATAAAATTGTAGCAACAAAATTGGAGCTAAACGAAGGAGAGCAAGTGATTTATCTGTATAGAAAGCGTTTTGCAGATGCAAATCCTGTCGTTCTTGTTGAGACATATCTTCCTTTTAAATCTTGCTCTTTTTTATTATCAAATGATTTGAATAACACTTCGTTGTATTCTCTTTTATCAGAGCACGAAGAAACAAGCGTTTATGGAGTTAACCGTTTAATAGAAGCAGTAGAGGCAAATACGAATGATAGTAATCACCTAAATATAAAGCGTGGTAAGCCCATTTTGCTATTTAATTCTGTGGCTTATAATATACATAATGAGCCAATAGAATATTCTATTGCACGTTATAGAGGAGATCGCAATCAATTTGAAATAAATGTAATGGCGGATAATAAATAGAAAAGCAATCCATGTCAGTTGCTATAAATTGGATATATTCAATACCTTTTAGAATTTATAGAATTTATAGCATCATTTAAATAATACTATGACACAACATTAAAATGTTGTAATGTATTAAAATGTAATTGGACCAATGTTAGGCGAAAATAAGGTGAAAAAACGGTAAAACATATTTTTTCACCATCCTGATTTGTACGCGTACCGAGGCACGCAGATGGGAGTTAGGGTGAGTAAATACATATTAGCTCATGATTTAGGAACTTCAGGAAACAAAGCCACGCTTTTTTCAGAAGATGGCAAACTAATAAAAAGCAGTATTTATACTTACGAAGGCACATATACAAATGGAGTTTGGGCGGAGCAGGATGCCGAAGATTGGTGGAAAGCAGTTTGTATTACAAGCCGAAACCTTCTTAATACTACTAAAATAGACCCAAAAGATATCGCGGGTATTAGCTTCAGTGGACAAATGATGGGATGCCTTTGCGTGGATAAAAGAGGAAACCCACTTCGGAAATCTATTATTTGGGCAGATCAACGTGCACAAAGACAATCAACCCAAATAGAAGAAAGCATAAGCCAGCAGGATTTCTACCATATTACAGGTCATCGAAATACAGCTTCTTATGGAGTGCAGAAATTAATGTGGATTCATGATAATGAACCTGAAATCTATGAACAGACCTATAAAGTTCTAAATGCAAAAGATTTTATTGTGCTACGTCTTACAGGAAAGTTTTATACAGAGTATTCAGATGCAAACAGTATGGCATGTTTTGATTTGCTTAACCTAAAGTGGTCTGATGAACTTATAAGCTATGCAGATATAGATCCTGATAAATTACCGGAAATTAAACCATCTACATTTGTTGCCGGTGGAGTAATAGAAAAAGCATCCAAAGATACGGGATTAGTGGTTGGAACTCCAGTTGTGCTTGGATGTGGGGATGGTGTAGCTGCAAATGTTGGAACTGGCTCGATTAGAGTTGGAAAAACATATAGTTGTATGGGTACATCTGCATGGATTACGACGACAACAGACAAGCCGGTTTTTGATGAAAAAATGCGTATTGTTACATGGGCGCATGCAATTCCAGGGCTATATGCACCTAACGGAACTATGCAAACTGCGGGAGGTGCTTATAATTGGTTAAAATCAACTATTTGTACAAAGGAAATTCAAGATGCAGAAATAAATGGAATATCGCCATATATATATATGAATGAACAAATACAACAGAGCCCGGTTGGTTCAAATGGAATAATATTCCTGCCTTATTTATTGGGTGAACGAGCACCCAGATGGAATGCTGATGCGAAGGGTGCATTTTTAGGACTAAAATCTGAAAATGTAAGAGGTGATTTACTCCGAAGCGTCCTTGAAGGTGTTACGATGAATATGTCTATTATTATGGACATTCTTCGCAAATATGTTAACATTAGTGAAATAACGGTTGTTGGAGGAGGCGCGAAAGGTTCGGTTTGGAGGCAAATGATGGCGGATATTTATAATACAAGGATAGTGGTTCCGGATATATTAGAAGAAGCAGGTTCAATGGGAGCAGCAGTTATTGCCGGTGTAGGTGTAGGATTATATAAAGATTTCAATGCAATAGATCAGTTTATACATATAAATACCATGCATGAACCAAATATAGATGCAGTTAAAGCATATGAGCCGGTTAAGGAATTATTTAATGAATGTTATTTTGCATTAGAGAAAGTATTTCCAAAGATGAAATAAGGAGAGGATATCAGAAGACAGGTTATCTGTTTATAGTAACGCTTAAATTTACCGGTGTCCATAAAATCAAGCAATTATTAAAGGGTGTGATATTCTGCGATCGTTATCGTCTTTGGAGCTATGGAAGTGTCTCAAAATCATGTACTGATATGTGTACCATATATACTTATACAGGCCTTATCTATTGTATTTCGACATGTTATTACTCACAGCTCTGCAAAAATCAGCAGGTCGGTGAACCGTAACCTTCGACATTCACCCTATTAAAAAAATATAATATATATATTGACAAATTATACCGAATATGCTACTATATCTTAGTGTGCCGCACAACGAGGTTCTGAAATTCCGTTATTTTTAAAAAATAACAGAATACCATAGTTGGCGAGTAATGATAATAGGAGGTGCCATATGTACGCAATTATAGCAACAGGTGGTAAACAGTACAAAGTAACCGAAGGCGATATCATTAAAGTAGAAAAGCTTGGTATAGAAGCTGGTGAAACTGTTTCATTTGATCAAGTTCTTGTAGTAAACAAGGGTGAATTAGTAGTAGGAAGCCCAACCGTAGCTAATGCAACTGTTACAGCAAAAGTTGTAGAAGAAGGTAAAAATAAAAAAATTATCGTTTACAGATACAAGAGAAAAACCGGATATCACAAGAAAAACGGTCACAGGCAGCCATATACTAAAGTTAAAATTGAAAAAATCAACGCATAATTGATACCATAAAGGTAAGTGATATGATAAAAGTATCCGTTTATAAGAGTGCAGAAAGTAAAATTATTGGTTTCCGATGCTTAGGACATGCCGGTTTCGCGGAAAGCGGACAGGATATTGTATGTGCAGCAGTTTCGGTTCTGGTAATTAACACTATGAATTCTATAGAACATTTTACATCAGATACCTTTGATTTAAAGGAAGATGAAAAAAAAGGCGAGATAGATTTCAGGATTGTTTCAAAACTTAGTAATGAGTCTAGTTTATTATTGAACTCTTTGTTTCTTGGTTTACAAGGGATACAAGAGGATTATGGTCAGAAATATATAAAATTGATTTAGCAGGGTTGATTATCAATTCTGCAGACATTAATTCAAGGAGGTGTAGGTTATGTTAAAGATGAACCTTCAATTTTTCGCTCATAAAAAGGGTGTTGGTTCTACTAAGAACGGTAGGGATTCCGAATCCAAAAGATTAGGCGCGAAAAGAGCTGACGGACAATTTGTTTTAGCTGGTAATATACTTTACAGACAACGCGGAACTAAAATTCATCCAGGCAATAACGTTGGACGTGGCGGAGATGACACATTATTCGCATTAGTAGACGGTGTTGTCAGGTTCGAAAGAAAAGGCAGAGACAAGAAACAAGCTTCTGTTTATCCTGTAGAATCTAAATAATGTGAGATGATTATGAACCCCAAATTCTTGATTAAATCATGAATATGGGGTTTATTTTATTGTTATATTAATAAAAAAAACCAGGTTGAAGAAACTAGTACTACCTTGCATAAATAATGCTTAATATCAGTGGCTGATATTTGGCCAGGGCAAGACGGCTGAATGAGGCGTAGCGGTTCCTACGCCGATTGACGACAACGCAGCACTGGTGTAAATAGCAGATACTGAATTAAGTGTTATTTACGCAAGGCAGTACTAGTGTTAAAACTAGCAGGAAAGGTGGTTTTTCTTGTATTTTTTGCTAATTCCGATTATAATAAAAGAATTGAAAAGTTAGAGTTAAGGTGAAAAGTAAGAAAAATGTATTTTTTCACCATCCTGATTTAAATGCGTGCTAAAGCACGCAGATAGGAGTTAAGTCATGTTTGCAGATAGTGCTAAAATATATATACGTTCAGGCAAGGGCGGAGACGGTCACGTAAGTTTCCGAAAAGAAATATTTGTGCCCGCCGGTGGTCCTGACGGCGGAGACGGAGGAAGGGGCGGAGATTTAATCTTTGAAATTGATGACGGACTAAATACATTATCAGACTTTCGGTTTGTTCGAAAATTTTGTGCCGGAGACGGTGATAATGGTGGAAAAAAGCGTTGTCACGGTAAAGATGGAGAAAATCTTATCATTAAAGTTCCTGAAGGAACTGTTATAAAGGAGACCGAAACCGGTAAGGTTATAACCGATATGTCCCATGAAAACCGTAGAGAAGTAATTTTGCGCGGTGGCAAGGGCGGAAAAGGTAATCAGCATTATGCCACTCCAACCATGCAGGCACCGATGTATGCTCAACCGGGACAACCCTTTAAAGAATTAAATGTTACCTTAGAGTTAAAGGTAATTGCAGATGTTGGCTTGGTCGGATTTCCCAACGTAGGGAAATCAACGCTATTATCCAGAGTAACCAATGCAAAACCTAAGATTGCTAATTATCATTTTACTACGCTTAATCCTAATTTAGGTGTGGTTGACTTAGATGGAAATAATGGGTTTGTAATGGCAGATATACCGGGATTGATTGAAGGAGCTTCGGAAGGAATTGGCTTAGGTCATGAATTTTTAAAACATATTGAACGGACAAAAGTCATTATTCATATGGTTGATGCTGCTTCTACAGAAGGACGAGATCCCACTGAGGATATTAATACGATTAATGATGAATTGTCAGCCTATAATGAAGAACTGGCACACAGGCCGCAGGTAATTGCTGCTAATAAGCTGGATGTCCTTTATGGTGAAGAAGAAGAACAGGCTATTGCTAAATTAAAAGATGCTTTTGAACCTAATGGCATTAAAGTGTTTCCTATTTCAGCAGTTAGCGGAAAAGGTGTAATAGAACTTCTTTATTATGTGAAGGAATTATTAAACTCCATTGATACGGCACCGGTTGTATTTGAACGGGAATTCTCCCCTGAAAACATTGATTTTACTAATGAACCTTACACCGTTGTACAGGAAGGAGAACATACATTTGCTGTAGAAGGGCCTAGAATTGAAAGAATGCTTGGTTATACCAATATTGATTCTGAGAAAGGTTTTGAATTCTTCCAGCGGTTCTTGAAAGAAAACGGCATTTTGGAAGAATTAGAAACTCTAAATATTCAGGAAGGTGATACAGTAAGAATGTATGGACTTCATTTTGATTATTATAAATAAGAATGATTATAGATTTTAAGGAGATTAAGAGATGACAAGTAAGCAAAGAGCTTATTTAAAGGGTTTGGCTATGACCATTGATCCCATATATCAGGTTGGTAAATCCAGTTTAACACCTGAAATTACAAAGGGATTGGAGGAAGCACTGCAAGCCAGGGAACTGATTAAAATAAATGTATTAAAAAACTGCCTGGATGACCCGAATGAGATCGCACATATTATTGCGGAAAGAACTCATTCTGAGGTGGTACAAGTCATAGGTAAGAAAATAGTTTTATACCGGGAATCAAAGGATAAAAAGAAAATTGAACTTCCAAGAGAGAAAAAAAGCAAGTAATGGTTTAAGCGAACGAAAGGAGATGGCCTTAATGAGTAAAATAGGAATTATGGGTGGAACCTTTAATCCGATTCATTTCGCCCATCTGATCCTGGCTGAAAGTGCTTATGAAGAATTAAATCTTGATAAAGTATTTTTTATGCCTTCTAAGAATCCACCGCATAAACTCAATGAAAGCATTTTAAGTGATGAACATCGGGTCCGGATGATACAGTTGGCAATTAAAGATAATCCTCATTTTGATTTATCCTGTATGGAATTGGAAAGGGACGGTATAACTTATACAGCGGATACCTTAGAAGAATTAAATAAAAATTATCCCCATGATGAATTTTATTTTATTATGGGAGCAGATTCCTTATTTCAGATTGAGGATTGGTGGAAAACAGAGCAGATATTTCAATTAACCCATATTGTGGCTGCTTTGAGAGATCATGCAACCAGGCAGGAAATAATAAATCGAATAAATCATTTAACGGACCTTTTTGAAGCACGGATACATTTACTTTCTACTCCTAATATGGATATTTCCTCTAAAATGCTACGCCAAAATATAAAAAACGGTAAAACAATACGATATTATGTTCCTGATTTGGTGATTCATTATATCAAAGAACATGATTTATATAGAGAGGCATAAGCTGCCCGTTCTAAAGTAAATGTTTTTTGCAAAAACAAAGGAGGCAGCCGGTTTGGGAGGGAATCCATGGATTATGATATATATACTTTACAAAAAAAGTTATCTAAAATAATGACTAAAAAAAGACTCTATCATTCCCTGGGGGTTCAGGGAATAAGCTTAGCCCTGGCAATTCAGTATGGTTATGATATAGATAAAGCTAATTTAGCAGGTTTATTACATGATTGTGCTAAAGATATGAAAAACGAGGAGTTAATCAACGAATGCAGGAAATATAATCTTCCGGTTACAGATGTTGAAAACCGTAATGGATTTTTACTTCACGGTAAACTGGGGGCATATTATACAGAGCATATATATGGGGTTAAGGATCCGGAAATCCTTTCTGCTATCAATTGGCATACCACAGGTAAGCCTGATATGACTTTATTGGAGAAGATTATATTTGTGGCTGACTATATTGAGCCAAGTCGTTCCAGTAAACGGATTCCGGAATTAAATGCTATCCGCCGTTTAGCTTTTACAGATTTAGAAAAGGCAGTATTAGAAATACTTAATAATACCTTGCTTTATTTAGAAAAAGAAGGTCAGGAGATTGATAAATTAACAGTTGATGCATATGATTATTATAAAAGAATACTAAAATTTTAGTAACTATCCTGTTACTGGGGTTTAAGGACCGATGTACGCATAATATGCTGATTGACGCAAATCATAGCACTTATCAACACGAAATTCTGTCGGATTTCTTAAGAAAAATGAATGGATACAAAATTAAATCTATTAAATAAAATAAAACAGATATTTGAAAGGAGATTCAAATGGATATATCGAAAGAGATAGCAAGAATTACTTACACCGCTTTAGATGAGAAAAAAGCAGAAGATATAAAAGTTATAGAAATTGGTGACATTACCGTTATCGCAGATTATTTTATTATAGCTAATGGTACCAACTCATCACAGGTTCAGGCGTTAGTTGATAATGTTCAACAGGTATTGGCAAAGAATGGTTATGAACCAAAAAGAATAGAAGGTGTTCGTTCAGCAAGCTGGATTCTAATGGATTATGGCGATGTGGTTGTTCATATATTCTCAAAAGAAGACCGTTTGTTTTATGATTTGGAAAGAATCTGGAGAGACGGTAAACTAATTAGTAAAGCGCAGCTTGATGCATAAGTGGCTGCTGCAGAGAAACGGATTTCTTTTTAAAGAATTGGGTGCATAATAATACATTTTGCTGTTTTCCCTCCATCGGTTAAATTATAGCCCTGTATCAATTGCTGGAGATTCCTATCCTTAGTAATTGGTCATGGGCTGTTTTTATACTTCCAGGTATAAAAACAGAAAATATGATATATGAAAAGTCATCAAAAAACATTATGGTTTGAGTACTCCAATATAATATTATAGCCGTTTTAATTGTAAGGCAGCTTAAAATGAAAAAAACATTCGCTGAAGATCAACAAAAAAGCGGCTATTAATAAAACTTTAATTAGTTTAGTTAAAAATTTACTTTTAGTTTTGAAATCACATTATATATATAATGAAAAGTTCAATATGTATCGAATTGAATTATTGGAAAAGTCGGAATAATCCAATTACTTTGCCTAATATATTTAATTCATTAACTATGATAGGCTCCATAGTATCATTTTCAGGCTGTAACCGGTAATAACCTTTTTCTTTATAGAATGTTTTAACGGTCACGGAATCATCAATCAGAGCAACTACAATTTCACCATTGACGGCGGTTGACTGTCTTTGTACAAGAATTTTATCACCATTAAATATACCGGCATTAATCATACTTTCTCCCTTTACCTTAAGCATGAAAGTTTCTTCATTTGGCATGTATTCCGTTGGAATGGGAAAATAACCATCCAGATTTTCTACGGCCAGAATCGGCTGCCCAGCTGTGATTGTCCCAACAATTGGTACATTTACAACTTCTCTTCTGGATAAATTAAAACCGTCATCAATTATTTCAATAGCACGGGGTTTGGAAGGATCTCGTCTAATATAACCGTTTTTCTCAAGCGTTTCAAGATGGGAATGAACAGAAGATGTTGATTTTAATTTAACGGCCTCACATATTTCACGGACAGCTGGAGGATAACCCCTGTTAACTATCTGTGATTTTAAATATTCTAAGATTTCTCTTTGTTTTGCACTTATTTTACCATAACTCATATCTTAACCTCCTATTATATTATATAATAACTGAATATTTTAATTCCGAGAGTATCCATAAACTCCCAACTACATGCACAGTACGCATTAAATACAGGACGGTGAATACAAAGCTTTTCTTTTTACACCTTAACTCCCCTTGCATACCAAGGCATGCATTTAAATCAGGATGGTGAAAAAAAACGATTTTATTTTTTTCACCTTATTCACCTCATTATTTTAATTCATTATAACATAGTTTTTCATGGAATGCAAAACTTATGTTCGCTAAATTTCATAAATATTTCCCGAATTGGTATTGACAAACAAACGTTTGCTTTGTATAATCATAAACAAAGAAAACAAATGTTCGTATCATATGTTCGATATGTGATAATCTAAGGAGGTATTTATATGAAGCACAAATATTATTATGGTATAAGGAAAAATGACCTTATCTACGCTAAATTAGCACCATTTATGGAAAGAAACAAAAATATGATTATTGTCGGCTTAATAATATTAACCAGTATGATACTTTCCTTAAGTATTATTACGACAAAAGTAACGGCAGAAAGAGCAGCAACACGGGAAAAATTAGTAACCAGTGTTAAAATTGAAAAAGGCGATTCCTTATGGAGCATTGCAAGTCAATATATCACCGAAGAATATACTGATATGAATTCGTATATTGATGAGATAATGAATAGCAACGGCTTGACTTCAGATGTCATTCATGAAGGAAATTATATTATAGTTCCATATTATACAGTTAAGCGATAAATTACATGGTTTGGATTTAATATAAATAAATCATGTATAAATTAGAAACCTTTGTGTTATACTTAATGGGAAAATTGTGGCATATTAAAAACCATAATTTAAAACAATCAGCATATTGGAATGAGTAATTGAATAAAAATAATAGCATAAAATAAAGTATTTATTTAAGAATATGCATGATACCGTAATTCTTTCCTGCCTTCAGGTGCATATGGGAAGATCATGGACTAGTTAGAAAACCTCACCTGTGCACTGATATAAATAAATTAAATATTATAATTATAAATTTAATGGTTCTGTGTGATGATGTTTCAATGGAAGAAATTCTTATTTGATGCATTATTTTCACGGGGCTATTTTTATGAAGCAAGAGAACTTAGTCAATACGATTAAAGGAGGCAGCATAAAAATTGAAGTTACAAAGATATCTCAAACACATTATATTTTTGCTTGGTCTATATTTTGCAGAGTATGAAAAAAGTCAGTAAAAGAGAGTTCGTTGCCGTACATTTTGGAAATGTGTCCGGTGTTAATAAGTCAGCCTGTATATATTATTGAATTAGCAGAAAAACTGATCCGTCTGTCTGGTTTTCTGCCCTGTACCGAGATTCCTGTCATTTAAAACAGGTTTATAGCCAGTCGTAAAACTTTATTAAAAGCTTCTGATAAAAAGAGAGGAACTTATTGCAACGTCCAATCATAAGATATTTATAAACGTCAAAAAGAAATAAAATAATGTTTTATAAAAGAGGTATAGATATGATTTATTTGGTAGTTGTAGCGCATCCGGATGATGAAGTGTTAGGGGCAGGTGCAACCCTATATAAACTTGCTAAAGAAGGTCACAAAGTGAATGTCTGTATCTTATCCGGTATAATAAGTGCAGGAGAGAACCGTCCCATAATAAAAGAATTAAAGGAAAATATCATAAGCTCATCTAAAATACTGGGAATTAAAAAAGTTATTATTGGGGATTTTCCCAATATCGAATTTAATGCAGTACCTCATTTAAGACTGGTTCAAATAATAGAAAATGTAATCAATGTCACAAAGGCAGAAATTGTAATAACACATCATCCGGCTGATTTAAATAATGATCATCTACATACATCACTAGCTTGTCAGACTGCAGTGAGATTATTTCAACGAAAACATGACATAACACCAATTAAAGAACTTCTATTCATGGAAGTACCAGCTGCCACGGATTGGAGTTTAAATAAAGCAATGAATCCATTCAATCCCAATACTTTTGTGGAAGTTGGAGAGGAACGCATCAACAAAAAAATTGAAGCACTATCGAACTATAATGGGGTTATGAGAGACTATCCCCATCCAAGAAGTAAAGAAGCTATAAAATGTTTGGCTGCATACCGGGGCAGTCAGGCCGGAATGTTTTATGCGGAAGCCTTTGAATGTGTATTCAGAAGGTTAACATAAATAAGAAAGCAGAAATTCTAACTAAAATGAACTGATTGACTATATAAATCAATCAGTTCATTTTAATTGTAAATTATATAGACAAGTATGAATTTGTATTATTTTTATAGGAAGGATGATTATAGTACAACCGGTTTTATTAGAATAAGAAAAGTTAAAATCATAATCATGATTCTATATAATTATATTCTTATATAAGAGCGCTTTCTATGACTACCTCCGAAAATAATTATATTATTATACTTTGGATAAGTCTAACATTCCATTACCTTCATTACGTTTGTCTAATCCAAGAATGGTAGTTCTTTTAATTAACTGAGCATAAAGCTCAGCTTCTGTCATGGTTCTCCCAAACTCAGCTTCACACATATTAATAATTAATGCCATAGCACCTGAAACATGTGGTGTAGCCATAGAAGTTCCGCTTAGTTTTGCATATTTTCCTTCGAGATACGTTGATATAATTTCATTTCCGGGAGCAACCAGATCAACATTATTATTAGAATTACTATATTTAGTGATCCTTTTCAAGAAATCGATGGCACCTACGGAGACTGCTTCATTGTAAGCCGCCGGATAATTTAATTCATCTGTATTGACATTATTATCACCGTTATTACCCGAAGCACAGACTACAAGTATATTATTGTTAACTGCTTTTATAACTGCTTCATGCAACTTAGGTACATCGGTATTCCCACCTAATGACATGGATATAATTCTTACCTTTTCATTATTCGGTCCGTTCCATTTTATGGCATAATTAATAGCATTTATAATATTTTTATAATTACCGTCTCCTGACTTGCCGAGTACCTTTAATATCAGAAGTTTTGCCAGTGGTGCAACACCCATGACTCCGGAATTGTTTTCTGTTGCCGCAATCGTTCCTGCAACATGTGTCCCATGTCCGTTATTATCAGAAAAATTATCAGGATCACCATTAAAATCTTTCGTAAAATTCCTTCCCCCAATGATTCTGTCCTTTAAATCCGGGTGATCTATCTGACAGCCTGTATCGATTACAGCAATAACAACCCCTTCGCCTTTTTTGCTTTTGTCCCATATTGCCGGAGCCTGAATCATCTGAACACCTTGTGGAACCTCATTAATATTCTGTATAATTTCCTTTATTTTAAAAGGTACTAATCGTATTTTTTTTCTTTGTAATAAAATATTCGTTTTACTCATTTCAACTTTCCTTTCCTGAATTATATTTCAAACATTCATATTTCCCAAAAACTCCTTCTGGAGAGTTCAATTATTAAATGTGATGTATTTTAATCACAAATTAAATGAAATTTAAAGTGATAAGCAATCACTTATTATATTATATTAATCATTGTCGAAAAATGTTTCATTATATCCAAAATTATATTAATTTAAAGTTGAAAAGGGATTGCTGTTTAATTATAAGCAATACATGTATTTCAAATGAATTATATATAATGAGTTAAATCAAAAAACAACTAAATTATTTACTGAATCATATCGTTGAAAATATTATTCAAAAAATATTTATTCTGTTACAAATATACATGCCTTATGCCCAGGAGGTGGAAGGCAGTAACGCAAAACTCATTGGATACCGCTGTATGCCGGTACAGGACCCATTGACGGTGGTCTGTTCTGTTCTGAAGATAGCGGTAAGAACTTTAGCTTAATCGGGGCGGGATCCGGATTTGTTAATTCTAATGGAGTAGAATTTGTTACTTCATTGTTAGGATGGGCTGTAATGAATGGATATCAAGAGAAAAATTTGATGAAAACGGTGGATGGCGTGAAGACCTGGGATAAGTTATATTTATATTTGTCTGGAACTAGATTTACTTCTTGGATTAAAAATTGCCAGAACAGTTTCAGGAAATTTTCTAGTAGCAAATTATAGAAACAGGTTTTGCATTACAGAAAAATAATGATTTTTTGCTGTGGGCTATATTTTGTTTCGAAGATTGTTTTTTGGAAATCAACAGGTTTTGAAGGTTTCTTAGCAGAAAGAATTATGCTGAGCATAATAATTTATTTCAACCCTTGCAGGTAGAATTGCAAAACAGGCATGTAATTACTCCTGATCGAGCTACTGAACTTAGCATTAATGCCGTGATTATCGATGGTGTCAGTATCGGAACGAATATAATTTATTGCAAATTAGCAGATGCTAACTTAACGTATGCCATGATTGCCAGCTCGTTATTATGTTTTAACGGTTTTTTTATACTTTTTAATTTAAATCTTACAAAACGGTGTATTAGGCTGCGGCTGACCAAACGTAAATGAAATAAAGAAGGAGAGGTTTACATGTTAAATTATTTTAAAACAGAAATTACAAAGGGTTTTTATTGTATTGAGCAGCATTTTGTAAGATGCTTTCTGGTTGTTGGCGTGAAAGAGGCATTGCTGATTGACACCGGTGTGGGTGGAAATCTAAGAGAATATATAGCGGCTATAACAAAACTTCCAATTACAGTAATTATGACGCATGCAGATCAGGACCATGTATGAGCTGCGGGACAATTTGAGAGATGTTTCATGCACCCTTGCGAATTTGACTACTATAAAAGTAAAAATAATAATACATCACCTATGAAACCAATTTGGGAGGGTGATATTATTGACCTTGGCAATTATTGTTTTGAGGTTTTACTAATACCTGGTCATACACCCGGCAGCATTGCTTTGCTTGAGAGGGAAAAGCGCTTTCTGATAGGTGGCGACAGTATTCAGACAGGCAAAATTTTTATGTTTGGAAACGGACGAAACTTTGATGCTTTTCGTGCAAGCATGTTAAAACTCCAAGGGTTGCTTGAAGCCTTTGACCTAATATATTCATCACATAATGAGCTTATCGTAAAACCGGAAATTCTAAAACAGCTTTATATAGGGGCAGGTAAAGTAATGGATAAGAAAGTGGAAGGTAAACCCGAAATGCTTCGTGACAGGTTTGTCAATTGCTATGAGACAGATGGTGTAGCTTTTTATACGGATTAAATATGAACAGCGAATTGAATAAAGACAATAGTTTAAATGAACAACTCATCATATTCCGGATTAGTTCTAATTTTACGAAGGAGGAGAATGACGGAAGAAGCACTTAAAAATTGCAATTGCAATAACATCCAACGGCAGTTTTCATACGGCATAATGAAAACATGACATATGAAATATCGGACGGAAATAGACTGCAAAAATGTCAATTAGTATTGGAGAAAGGGCATATCGGATAATTTTACTCAGTTTAACCGTGACATACCCTATTTGTACATAAAATGATTTTATGACCGAAAAATCTAAAATAGTTTACATTGTATTTTGATTTAGTTTTATTTTAATTATTTTTCCCTAAGTTTAACCTTATTTGCCGCACTTCTGCGTCTGGAATCTTCAATGGCAGCATAGTGTTTTTTGGTCGTATTTACGTCTTTATGTCCGAGAACATCGGCAACCAGATAAATATCCCCGGTTTCCCGGTACAGACTTGTACCATAGGTGCTTCTTAATTTATGGGGTGTAATCGTTTTAAGTCTGGTAACTAATCCGGCATATTTTTTAACCAGGTTTTCAATAGCTTTAACACTGATACGTTTTTTCTGGATGGATAAGAATAGGGCGTCCTCACTTTCGGTGGCGGGTATTATGGCTTCCCGCTCCAATAAATAATTTTCTAAAGCTTCCTCCACTTCTTCACCGAAATAGATGATGGACTCATATCCACCCTTACGTCTTATTTTAATTCCAACATTATTAAAGTCCACATCATTTAAATCAAGACCGACGCATTCACTGACACGAATCCCGGTACCCAGCAGAAGAGTAATGATAGCCAGATCCCTTACCTTGGTCTTTTCATGATATTTCTGCTGGGTTTTTGTCATATTTTCACCAGTTTCAACCTGATCCAGCATTTTTGCTACTTCATCAATATCCAACCGTATGATCTCTTTTTGATGAAGCTTTGGAATATCAACAAGCGCAGCTGGATTGAATTTTATTAATTCCTTTTTAAAATAATAATTATAAAAGCTCCTCAAAGAAATTAATTTTCTTTTTTTCCCATTTTCCTGATTGATATGTTCCAGCTCATCCTTTTTGTAAAAGGAGAGATATTCCAAATATTCCTCTATATCGATTGGTTTAATCTGATCCAAAACTTCCACTTTTAAATCACGGATCGGTTTATTCTTAAACGACGGATTGGAATTATATAAAAATTGAAAAAACACCCTCAAGTCATAAGCATAGGCGATTCTGGTCAGCGAAGAAGTAGTTGGTTCAATACCCCGGAAAAAATCACCGCAAAAGCGGGGCAGTTCAGCTATGATATCCCGCAACCGTAATGTATTTTCAATATTCTTTTTGTCGTGATAGGTATGTTCAGCCATTTCCATCTCCCTTTCAATAACTTCATAATTATTACAATTATAACATAAAATTATAAATCTGACCATATAATTGAAAATTAACAATAAAATGACATAGTTTTAACACTATTTAACAGTATTGTAAGAATTGTATCAAGTGTAATAGTAAATATGAACAAAGAAATGATGTAACAATGTATGGAATTACTGATGGGAGGTGTGATAAGTTATATTTGAAACAAAAGAGAAACGAAACAAAATTTTATAAAGCACAAAAGAGAAAACTGTTAATTGAAAGCATAAAAAATAATACGTCTGCTTACAGCAGTCATATTATGTCGTGAAGAAGGAATGGAAATCCTTTAATATGTAATACTACTGCAACTTATCAATCTATGAAGCGGATAGCATGATATTATATACATTTGTTATACGGGTGCTGATAGGCAGCATACCGCCGGCAGTCTGATTTTTATGCTATTATAAAGTAATGACAAAATACAAAAGGATGATTTAAATATGTTTAGGAAATGTAACAATTTTAAATATTTGTTGATTTTAGCAATTATACTGGTATGTCTGCCGGTTACGAGTGCTTTAGCTGCGACTAAGCTTAATTTATATTATTATGGGACGAAACAAAATGTAACGTATACAGATAAACAGGTTAAATATACTTATAATGGATCAGCCATCAATATGAGAAATACACCGGGTATTTTAATTAATGGTACTTCGCTGGCTTCCTTTAATGATGTATTTGTAAAATCAGCTATAAAGTTAAACTATAAATATAACGATGCTAAAGGTGTATTGGCCTTATCCAAGAATGGTATAACTTTAGTATTAACAGCAGGCAGTAAAAAAGCAACCCTGAATGGTAAAACGGTCAATTTAAGCGTAGCCCCTATGAAAGTTCAATTTAAGGACCGGAAGGTAACTAAGCTGTTAGTGCCGGCCAGATATGTAGCTGAGACATTTGGTTTTAAATATGACTGGAACAGTACAACTTCAACAGCTGCCATTACATCGGGTCTGCATTTAAATTATAATAACAAAGACGTTACTTATACCGGTACTCAGGGTAAAGTTACCGTTGATGGAGATTCTATTAACCTGGGTACAATGCCGAGTATAATCATTGACAATACGGCTTTAATTCGTGCCTGGAAGGTATTTAGTACGTCCTCCATCGGAGCAGATTATTATTATAACAGTAGTACGAAGGTATTGACAATGAAACTGGAAGATACTGTTGTTATACTAACAATGGGAAGCAAAACTGCAACCGTTAACGGTAAAGCCCGAACGATGGATACTGCTCCTTTACTTGTTAAGAATAAAGATACCAATGAATCCGCTGTAATGGTACCAGGCAGCTTTGCCGCTTCTTTTCTGGGCTATGATTATACTTGGGATAATTCTGCCAGAACTTCAGTAATTACTACCAGACCACCGGAAGATGAAGAGACTCAGGATGAAGAAGACGGACCAGAACTCGGTGGTGATCCCCTGCCGGATGCGATATCCTTAAATTGGGAACTGGGAACCAATCTCGCGGATGAATATAACAAGGTGAGCAGTCTGACTGATACGATAGAAGTTTCCGAAGACACCTCCTTTTCATCCGATATTGATTCCATAGATAAGGAATCTGCAACGGAGGATAATTATGAAGTCTATTCCATACATGCTTCTGCGCCTTTTAGTAAATCAACTTTAACTTTACAGGATCAGATATTGAATTTACACATTAACAATTCCAGTATAAACAATGGCAATTATAATTTTAACAGTAATTTAATCAATACCATTGATACTTCTGCAAATTTTACAGATTTGACTGCGGATATTAATTTTAATTTATTAAGTCCGGATACCAGTTATGAATTATCTTTATCTGATGATAAATGCACCTTATATGTTACCTTATATCCAAATTATTTAACGAATATAGAAGCCGGTATTATATCGGGTAATGAATATGTTAAAATAACCGGATTGAAAGCCCCTGATGTTAATTTAACTGAAGATGGAAATTTTATATATTTACAAATGACCAATACGGTTAATGGGGTAGGAGAAAATTATTTAAACACTGCCTTAAATTCCTTACAATCTGTACAGAGTACCAGTGAGTCACCCAATATGACCAGTATTATAATAGAAAGGGCTGACTCAGCTGCATATACTGTTACAGCGGCTGATAATACGTATTTAATCACTTTTAATAATGATAGTCCAACTGTAATTTCAGATTCAGATTATGCCTTGCAGTTTAATTTACCGGATGAGGTATTTTATTCTGAAGTTACCACGGAAGACCTTTATTATAAAAATCAGATTATTATCAGAATACCTGGGGATTATACAGATTTTTACAATAACAATCCTATAAGTACTTCCGATAGCGTTGTAAGTGATGTATCCGTCAGTTATGAAGATTCTATGACAGAAATAACAATATGCACAAACAAACTTCAAGGGTATAAATTAAAGGATTTGGATGGAAGTGTCGGAATTGTCCTTGGTAACCCTACAGATATATACAAAAATATTGTTGTGTTGGATGCCGGACACGGCGGAACGGATCCGGGGGCAATGCGTAAATTAAATGGTGTTACAATCAATGAAAAGGATATAAACTTTAAAATTATGTACCAATTAACCCAGAAGTATTTTAATGCGGAAGGGTCTGAAATTAAAGCTTACTATTCCAGATATGATGATACCAAAGTTGATTTATATGAAAGAGCAGCTTTTGCGGATAAAGTAGGAGCCGATTTATTTGTAAGTCTTCATATGAATGCAAATAATAGTTCATCCCCAAAAGGAACTGAAATTTATTATACAGGTTCTAATAAAGCTACAACTGAGAATGGATTAAACAGTAAAATCCTAGCGAATATGTTTTTAAATACAATACCATATATGATCGGAACGGATAAAAGATATATAAGTGATAAGAGTCTGGCAGTATGCCGTGCTAATACGGTACCTGCGATATTGGTTGAATTAGGATTTATGTCTAATTCAAGCGATCTTGCTTTAATGGTTGATCCAGATTTCCAGGAACAATCAGCAGAAGCAATCTATGATACCTTATGTGATGTATTCAGTGCTTATCCTACTGGAAGATAAGTAGAAGAAAAGCCTGTCACCAAAACTCAAATAAATTTATCCTGATAAATTAGTTTGAAATTTTGCCTGGCAGGCTTTTATCGGTTCGTAAGAAACGTTGTGACTGAATCGTTACCAAATTATGAATAAATAAGGAGCGTATAATTAATGATTGGTGCTATAAGGAAAAATCATATAAGCTTCTGGAAGGATTTGAGACAAATGATGAAAACGAGTAATATGCAAAGATTATCGGGTTTTATAATATTTATAATAGCAGGAATATTCCTTTTTGGTTCTGTCCATGTTGATGCGGCACAGGATAAAACAAATCCAACTATTTCCTTAAAAGCTGATACTAAAGAACCCACTAATAAATCAATTAATATAGAAGTAAAAGCTTCCGGAATAAAAACCTTAAAGTGGGCCACAGGAAGTAAAACTGCCAGTTATTTTAAAAAATCTGGAAAATCAATTAAATTAAATACAAAAAATATATATAGCGTAACCGTTACCCAAAATGGTACATATTCCTTCTATACCGTAGATAAAGCAGGAAACGATGAATTAAAGAAAATCACCATTTCAAATATTGATACAACAAAACCAGCTCTTAAAATAACAAAAAGTACAAAAGATATAACAAACGGAAATGTATCTTTATCATTCATCATAGGTGAAAAGGGATTAGGTATTCAAAGTTTAAAATATCTTATCGGACAAAAGACAGAAGCCGATTTTTTAAAGGCCGGAAAAAGTATCAATTTAGCAGAGACTGCAATAACAAAAGAAATTTATAATTTTCAATATAGCGGTAAACTTACTGTAAAAACCAATAACACTTTTACTTTTTTAGTAGAAGATACCGCAGGAAATAAAATATTAAAAACAGTGACGGTTGAAAATATTGATAAAACCTCACCAATTGCAGTGTCTGCCTTAAGTACAACAAAACCGACTAAAAATCCCGTTACTGTTAATTTAACCGTAACAGATGACGGATCAGGTGTTCAGGATGTGAAATATCTTACAGGTATAAAAACGGCTGCCGATTTTGTGACAACTGACCAAAGTCAATCACCCACATTAGTTAAACTTGATACCAATGGAAAAGGCAGTTTTAAAGTAAGTAAAAATGGCAAATATACGGTTATGGTTACGGATAATGTAGGAAATCAATCTTTATTAACGGTAGCAGTGACAAATATTGATATAGCGAAACCAACGCTTTCCTTAAATTATTCAGTTATCAATCAGAAAGCTACTATTACATATAATGCAAAAGATACCACCTCCGGTATTTTAAGTATTAAATATCTAAAAGGAAAAGTGACTGACTTAACTTCCGCAAAGTGGGATACAGCAAAGGATGTTACGGAAGATGGAAAATTCATTGTTACCTCATCCGGTGATTACAGCGTCCTGGCTGTAGATACAGCCGGTAATCAAATAATCCAGACTGCAAGTGTAGAATTAGAATTTAAAGCTGTGTGGATTTCTTACCTGGAATATATGAATTATGGTAAAGGTGGATTTACTGAAGCAAGTTTTAAATCTGCAATTGATACGATGTTTGATAATGTAGTTAAAATGAATATGAACGCTGTAGTAGTTCAGGTAAGACCATTTGGAGACGCAATGTATAATTCTTCCTATTTCCCTTGGTCTAAATATGCATCCGGTACTCAGGGTGTAGATCCCGGTTTTGATCCACTTGAGTATATGGTTGAAGCGGCTCATGAAAGAGGACTTCAATTCCATGCATGGCTTAATCCTTATCGTGTTACGACTGCAAGCACGGATTATTCCCAGTTATCGAAAGATAATCCGGCCAGGGTATGGCATGATGATAAAGATAAAACAAATAACCGAAATGTATTATCCTATGCCGGGAATCTATATTATAATCCGGCATCAAAAGAAGTACAGACACTGATTACCAACGGAGTAAAAGAAATTGTGAAGAATTATGATGTGGATGGTATTCACTTTGATGATTATTTCTATCCTTCTTTAGGAAGTAATTATGCTAATAATTTCGATTCGGCTGAGTATAAAACTTATGTATCAGAGTGTAAAACCAATAACAAAACAGCTTTATCCATCGCAGACTGGAGACGAAATAATGTAAATACTTTAGTAAAGAACATTTATGCTTCCATCAAAAAAATTGATTCTTCTGTTCAATTCGGTATAAGTCCTGGAGGTTTTTACAATTCGTTAACCAGTAATTTAGGATACTATGTAGATTATAAAACATGGTTATCCTCCGATAAATATATTGATTATATCTGTCCTCAGATTTACTGGACATTTTCCAATAAATCTTATCCTTTTGATAAAACTTTGGATAAGTGGTTATCATTCAGAACCAGTTCTACCGTTAAAATGTATGTAGGTATAGCGACGTATAAAGCAGGTTCAAGTTTGGAGTCAGATTGGAAAAACAATGTAGATGAACTGAAAGAACAGGTTGAATACAGCAGGGATACCGGTTTAGTAGATGGGTTTGTATTCTTCCGTTATGATTTCTTTAATAATAAAACCACAAAAGCAGGGGTTGATAAATTATTATCAATTATGAAATGATCAAATAACGTTAAAAATAGACGATAAATAAAAGCAGAAGAAGTGGTATTTACTTTTCACTTCTTCTGCTTTCTAAATTTAACAGCTAAATTTAACAGCTAAATTTTAGCAAAGAAATTCTTAAGTAAATCCAAAATAATTCAATATACCCTGATAAATTCCATATGCAAATCCATATTGATTATCCCGTAGTTTTTCTGCATCTGAATTATTAGTCACATATGCTAATTCAGTTAAAATTGAAGGCATATTTGTTCTTCTTAATACATAGAGAGAGGGATTAACCCGAACTCCGTTGTTTTTGGTTCCGACGTTTTGGGTAATTCCATTTAAAACTTGAATTGCCAGCCAATTTGCCTGAGTATTGGTTCGATAGATATATACCTCAGTTCCGTTGATTGCAGGGTTAGGATTAGAATTACAATGAATGCTTATAAAGTAATCTGCAGGCCATTCATTTGCCATACGCACTCTTTCCTGCAAACTGGTAGCATTGGTCGTACCGAGAATAGTAGTAGGGGTTGGCCTTGATACACGAACTTCAAATCTTGGATCAGCATTTAATAAGTTTTGTAAGTAGATACCTACCTGATAATTTATTTCTGATTCGAAAACTCCATTACCTTCAGCGCCGCTGTTAAAATTCCCACTAGGATTGTGACCTTGATCTATAAAAATCTTGATAGCCAAAATTTTACTTCCTTTCTTATAGATTATATTCATTATATTCCACGCTTAAAAAGATGCTACAATTTACTTTATGGCAATGTAATATTGATTAGGGCTGATAGTGGATTATATATCTATTATAGATTTATTTATACAATTATCATTTATCTTAAATCAGCTTGACTTGTAGTTAGCTCCAAATGTTATAATATTGCTAGTACATCGGTGACTAAGTTTCTGCTATTTAAGCTTGTCCATTTTCTCGATAGCACTGTTTCAAAAACCTCGGCGAAAGGAGGTAAAATAGTTAGAAAAGCACTCTTGGTTAGAAGAATGAAGAAATGAAAACAACTGCAGATCGATTGAATTATAAAATTGAATGATACGAATAATCGGTAGATTTAAAAGAAAAAACATTAAAAAGTAATCATTAATAAAGGAGGATTTATCGATGGCACAAATTACATTGGGAAGTACGGGAATTATATCTGACCGTAATGCATTTGGAGCACTTCCGATTCAAAGATTGGATATGGATACCGCAGTCACTATTTTAAGAAAAGCATATGAGGGAGGTATTACTTTCTTTGATACTTCACGTATGTACTCAGATAGTGAGGAGAAGCTCGGACGGGCATTTGAGGGAAAGCGGGATAAGATAGTCATTGCTACAAAGACTCATTCCGATACACCGGAGAAATTCTGGAACGATTTAGAGACTTCTTTAACAATCTTAAAGACCGATTATATTGATATTTATCAGTTTCACTGGCCAAGTGTCTGTTATAAACCAGGTGACGGTTCCGGAATGTATGAATGCATGCTGGAGGCTAAAAAGCAAGGCAAAATCAGACATATAGGTTTAACGAATCATAAACTAGGCATTGCACATGAATGTATTGATTCTGGGCTCTATGAAACTCTTCAATATCCCTTTAGTTATTTATCCTCAGAAAAAGAACTTGAACTGGTCGAAAAATGCAACCGGGCAAACATGGGATTCATTGCCATGAAAGCATTATCAGGAGGATTGATAACAGACTCTGCTGCTGCATATGCATATATGTCACAGTATGATAATGTGCTGCCAATCTGGGGTATCCAACGGGAAACCGAATTGGATGAATTTTTAAGTTATATAGATAACCCGCCGCTGTTGACAAGCGAAAAAAGAGCATTTATTGAACAGGAGAAAAAGGAACTGATTGGTGCCTTCTGCAGGGGCTGTGGATATTGCATGCCTTGTCCGGTTGGGATACAAATCAATACCTGTGCAAGGATGTCACTTTTAATCAGACGTTCCCCTTCTGAAAATCAACTGACACCAAAGAGTCAGGAAATGATGAAGAAAGTCGAAGAATGTCTTGAATGCGGAAAGTGTAAATCCCTATGTCCATATGGACTGGATACACCGGAATTATTGAAGAGAAATTATGAAGATTATAAAAAAATTCTTGCTGGCGAAGTAAAAATAAGTTAAGAGCTAACTTGACCAGGAAGTATCATTGCGAAATAGTTGCTTATGACCACCAAAACTAGTACATCGGTGACTAAGTTTTTGCTATTTAAGCTTGTCTATTTTCTCAATAGCACTATTTCAAAAGCCTCGGCGTAACACCATTACGCCTGCGTTTTTGAAACAGCACTCCCGAAAAAATATCCTGCGCTAAACTATGCAGAACTTAATCACCGATGTACTAGTATAACGTATTCTAAATAACTGGTCAGAAAACGCAGGATTAGTTTTCATAGGTGATTTTCAAAAAACGTAGATGTAGCGGGATCGAGGCTTTTTGATGATTGCATATGGAAACTCAGACAAGTTTAATGATCCAGTTAATTTAAATACGTTGTACTAGTACTGCATTGCATAAATAATGCTTAATATCAGTGACTGATATTTGAGCCAGGGCAAGGCGGAGGAATGAGGCGTAGCGGTTCCTACGCCGATTGATGACAACACAGCACTGGTGTAAATAGC